>NZ_JAAIUV010000003.1 GCF_010975035.1 Neobacillus thermocopriae
CAAAAATGGTATAATAATTGACCCCGTAGGGGTCAAATTAAAGTTAATATAGACCAAAAATTGCTTAAAATTTGAAAAGGCATTTCGAATTAAGTTTATTCGGAATGCCTTTTGTCTACAATCTGAAATAATCCGACTTTTTGTCGGATTATTTTTTTAGTATGTTGGCTAAGAAGACACCTTTTGAGGAATTATAATATTGTTTATTTTCCGAAGCTTAAGTTCCCTTATTATTGAAGCGGCGAATAGATTCATGTAGAATGGACTTGTTGTAAACGTTTAATTTACATAGGAGGGGTTAGAGATGGTACAACCTTACAAGCATGAGCCGTTTACAGATTTTACAGTTGAAGAGAACCGTCAAGCTTATCTTCAAGGGTTAAAAACAGTAGAAGGATATTTAGGTCAAGAATATCCGCTTATTATTGGCGGTGAGAAAATTACCACCGAGGAAAAAATTATTTCCTATAATCCAGCAAATAAAGAAGAAGTAATCGGCCGCGTATCGAAAGCAAATAAGGAATTAGCAGAAAAAGCAATGCAAGCGGCTGTTGAGGCATTTAAAACTTGGAAAAAAACAAAGGCAGAGTTTCGTGCGGATGTGCTTTTTAAAGCAGCAACGATTATTCGCCGTCGTAAGCATGAGTTTTCTGCTCTTTTAACAAAGGAAGCAGGTAAACCATGGAAAGAGGCAGATGCTGACACTGCGGAAGCAATTGATTTCCTTGAATATTATGGCCGTCAAATGCTTGCTCTAAAAGATGGAGTACCTGTAAATAGTCGTCCAAATGAATTTAACCGCTATCATTATATTCCATTAGGAGTAGGTATCATCATTTCTCCATGGAACTTCCCACTAGCGATTATGGCAGGTACGACTGTTGCTGCAATTGTAACTGGTAACACAGTATTATTAAAACCTGCTTCCACTACTCCGGTTATAGCAGCGAAGTTTGTTGAGGTAATGGAAGAAGCCGGTCTTCCTAAAGGGGTATTAAACTTCGTTCCAGGAAGCGGTGCAGAAGTGGGCGATTATTTAGTTGACCATAAGGATACTCGTTTCATTAGCTTTACCGGTTCACGTGATGTAGGACTTCGCATTTTTGAACGTTCTTCAAAAATTAATCCAGGACAAATCTGGATGAAGCGATTAATTGCTGAAATGGGCGGTAAGGACACCATTGTCGTAGACTCCGAAGCTGATCTTGAACTAGCAGCACAATCAATCGTTGCATCTGCATTTGGATTCTCTGGACAAAAATGCTCTGCTTGCTCACGTGCTGTTATTGTTGAAGATGTGTATGATCAAGTATTGAACCGTGTGGTTGAATTAACCAACCAGTTAACTGTTGGTGATCCAACAGAACAAGGTACTTTCATGGGACCTGTTATTGATCAAAACGCCTTCAATAAAATTATGGAATATATTGAAATTGGTAAGAGTGAAGGTAAGTTAATGACTGGTGGTGAAGGAGACGATTCCAAAGGGTACTTCATTAAACCAACTGTGTTTGCTGACCTAGATCCGAAAGCACGAATTATGCAGGAAGAAATCTTCGGACCAGTAGTAGGCTTCACTAAGGCGAAGGACTTTGATGAGGCTATTGAAATTGCAAATAACACTGAATATGGCTTAACTGGTGCTGTTATTACTAAAAACCGTGCTCATATCGAAAAGGCTCGTGAAGACTTCCATGTTGGAAACCTTTACTTCAATCGTGGCTGTACAGGTGCTATTGTGGGCTATCAGCCTTTCGGCGGCTTTAACATGTCTGGAACCGACTCAAAAGCTGGAGGCCCAGACTATCTATTACTACACATGCAAGCTAAAACAACATCTGAAATGTTCTAATGATAAGCGAACCTCTTCCCTCATTGTGGGAAGGGGTTTTTTTATTGATTTTATTTTGTCGTGCTCTGTGAGTGCTGATGAACTTCATTGGAGCCGTGATGGACAAAACATAAAAAGATAAAAGCAAGGAATCTATTAACGTAGTTATGAAGTCCAAAATGGCTATAGAATGAATACAAACTATCAATCATGGCAATTTCTCATGATGTATATACAGCTGAATGAAGTTTTGACAATAATGTGAAAATGTTCACAAATAATCTTAACTTGTGATGAACTTCACAATATATTCATTGGTTCTCACCTTACAATAAAACTAAAAAAATATAGGGAGCGACCTAAGATGAAAAAATTGGTGATGATAGGCAACGGAATGGCAGGGGTTAGGACCATTGAAGAAATTTTAAAGCTGGAGCCCGAACAATTTGAGATTACCATTTTTGGAGAAGAACCGTATCCAAACTATAATCGAATCAAATTATCCAATATTCTTCAAGGAGATGTCCATTTTGATGATATAATCATCAATCCATTAGAATGGTATAAAGACAATAATATTCAATTATATACGGGTGAAGCAGTTGTCAAAATTGATACAAAGGCAAGGAAGGTACTTAGTGATCAAGGCCGTGAAGTCCAATATGATGAATTAATTATCGCAACAGGATCAAAGGCTATTATTCTACCAATTCCAGGGGCAAATAAACAAGGTGTTACTGGTTTTCGTGATATAAAAGATTGTGAATTGATGATCAAATTAGCCAAACAATATAAAAAAGCAGCCGTCATAGGGGGAGGACTTCTCGGCCTTGAAGCCGCAAGAGGACTCTTAAATCTTGGCATGAAAGTAGATGTGGTCCATCTAATGCCTCATTTAATGGAAAGACAGTTAGATCGTGTTTCAGCATCCATGCTGAAAGAAGAACTGGAAGCCCAGGGCATGAATTTTTTAATGGAAAAAGAAACGGTGGAAATTTTGGGAGATGAGCGCGTAATTGGTCTCCGTTTTAAAGATGGTTCCCAAATAGAGGCTGACCTTGTAGTGATGGCTCTAGGAATTAGGCCTAATACAGAAGTGGCAAAAAATAGCGGAGTTTATGTCAACCGAGGAATCGTTGTGAACGACTATATGGAAACGAATGTCCCTCATGTTTATGCAGTTGGTGAGTGTGCAGAACATCGTGAAATTGTTTATGGGTTGGTAGCGCCCTTATATGAACAAGCAAAGGTACTTGCAAACCATATCTGTGGCAGAGAAACGGAGCCGTACAAAGGATCAGTTACAGGTACTCAGTTAAAAGTAGCTGGGGTAGACCTTTTTTCTGCAGGAGAAATACATGAAGACACCACGACAAAATCAATTATGGTACACAACGAGTATGAGGGAATTTATAAAAAAGTGTTAATAAGGAATAACCGAATTGTCGGGATTGTTCTTTACGGCGATACAAAGGACAGTACTAGACTGTTCCGAATGCTGACCAAACAAGAAGATATTAGCGGTATGACAAGTGTTTCTATTTTGCAATCGGAGTGTAGTGGAGCGATCAATGATGGTGATGATGTTGCCTCCATGCCAGATGATGAATTAATTTGCGGATGTAATGGTGTTACGAAAGGAGTCATTGTTGAATCAATAAAAACCAAAGGTCTTACAACATTGGATCAAGTTAGCCAGTGCACAAATGCCGGCCGCTCTTGTGGACGTTGTAAACCATTAGTTGCAAGCATTCTCTCTCATACTTTAGGTAATCAATTTAACGAAAAAGCTGCCTCTAAAACTAGTATTTGCGGTTGTACCACTTTAAGCCGTGAAGAGGTAATAGAAGAAATCAAAACAAAGGGCTTAACAAGTGTGAAAGAAGTGATGAATGTCCTAGAGTGGAATAATGAGGAAGGCTGCACCAAATGTCGTCCTGCCATTAATTACTATCTGGGCATGATTTACATGGATCATGGTATGGATGATCGTGATTCCCGTTTAGTTAACGAAAAAATGCATGCCAACGTCCAAAAGGATGGAACTTACTCTGTTGTTCCAAGAATGTACGGCGGTGTCACGACAGCCAAAGATTTGAAAAAAATTGCCGAAGTGGCTGAAAAATATCATGTTCCATTGGTAAAGCTAACCGGCGGTCAGCGCATCGGTTTGTTCGGTGTGAAAAAAGAAGACTTGCCAAGCATTTGGAAAGACCTTGATATGCCGTCAGGATATGCCTATGGAAAAACACTACGCACTGTAAAAACCTGTGTTGGCTCCCAGTTTTGCCGTTACGGTACACAGGATTCCATGGCACTTGGCATCGAGCTTGAAAAGAAATTTGAACGGCTTGATACACCTCATAAGGTGAAAATGGGTGTATCTGCTTGTCCACGAAATTGTTCCGAAGCAGGAATTAAAGATATTGGATTTGTTGGAATTGACGGTGGCTGGGAGATCTATGTCGGGGGAAATGGTGGGGTTGACCTTCGCCCTGCAGATCTGTTATGCACCGTGAAGACTAAGGAAGAAGTAATGGAAATCACAGGTGCCTATCTTCAATATTACCGTGAAACAGCGAATTATCTAGAGAGGACTTCTAAATGGCTGGAGCGTATAGGCTTAAAGCATGTGCAAGAAGTATTGGCCGATAAGGAAATGCGCCAAGCCTTAAACGAACGACTTGATAAAACGTTGAAAAAATATGTGGATCCATGGAACGAAGCCATTCAAAGTAAAGAAATTCAAGATAAGTACTATATGACACACATAATCAAGGTCGGGGAGTGATTCCAAAATGATAAAAACCATAAGACGAATTCCAGTTGCCCATTATTCCAATCTAAAAGCAAGAACAGGTTATTCCATTAGATTAGATGACAAAGAAATTGCTTTATTTAAAGTATCTAATGGACGGGTCTATGCGCTGGAAAACCGCAGTCCTCATCCGAAGGGTGGTGTTCTGTCAGAGGGACTTGTCAGCGGGGAGTACGTATACTGCCCTGTCTATGATTGGAAAATTTCACTAGTAGACGGTAAGGTGCAGGAGCCAGATAATGGACAGGTAAGAACTTATAAAATAGAAATAGAAAAGGATGTTGTTTTTATCGTATTATAGAAGGAAAAAAGGAAGGATGCTGCAGGATGGGAACAGGAAAAGTCTATTTAGTAGGAGCTGGGCCAGGGGATATTGGATTAATCACAGTAAAAGGGCTGGAAGCAATCAAACAAGCTGAAGTAATCTTGTATGATCGGCTAGCCAATCCAAAACTATTGGAATTTGTTCCGGCGGATTGCGAGTTAATCTACTGCGGTAAACTGCCGGAACGCCATATTTTACGCCAGGAAAATATCAATGACCTATTGGTGAAAAAAGCCCAGGAAGGAAAAATGGTTGTCCGCCTCAAAGGTGGTGACCCTGGAGTGTTTGGACGGGTTGGAGAAGAAGCAGAAGCACTTGCCAAGCATCAGATTCCATTTGAAATCGTTCCTGGCATTACATCGGGAATCGCTGCCCCACTTTATGCAGGGATCCCGGTAACCCATCGGGAGCATGCTGAATCCTTTGCGGTGATCACCGCTCATGATAAATCTGAGGATGGCAAGCCTGTCTTAAATTGGGATAGTCTTGCCCGAGGTATTGATACCATTGCTTTTTATATGGGGGTAAGGAATTTACCGTTCATTTGTGAAAATCTCATTGCTTATGGAAAACCATCAAACACACCAGTCATTTTAATTCAATGGGGAACGTTCGGCCGGCAGAAAACGTTGCAAGGAACTTTAGCTGATATTTCAGATAAGGTGAAGGAAGCCAAGTTTAGTAATCCGGCGATTATCTTGGTTGGCCCAGTTATTTCGCTTCGGGAAAAAATGAAGTGGTTTGAAAATAAGCCACTCTATGGCAGACAAATCATACTTGCCCGTACAAGTGAGAGCCCAAGCGATTTGGCGAAGGAGTTGGCTGCACAAGGAGCAGATGTCATTGAATTTCCAAAATGGAAAAGAATCACTCTTCCAGTAAATCCAGAAATCTTAGCTAAGATAGACAGTTATGATCAAATATTGTTTACTTCGCCTGAAAGTGTTGATGAGTTTTTTAACATTCTATACGAAAACCAATTCGATATACGCCGAATACGTGCGGAACTATTCGGTGTTTCCAACAAATCTCTCAAAGCCTTAAGGGAAAGAGGGTTTATTCCACTTCCAGCCGATGAAATGTCTGTGATGGGGAAACGGCTAGTTGTTTGTGACACCCAATGGGAGAAGGATGAAAATGCGGATGTATGGCTGACAAGTGAAAAAGTATTGGATTCACAATTCTTTCCAATTTTTCGAAGAATATTTGATGATGCCGTGATCAATACCGTTGTTTTTCCTAATAGTGCCTCAGTCGAGCCTTTTATGAGAGGGTTAAGAGAATGTGGCATTCATTTGATGGAAAATGTACAAATTGTCTCTATGGGCAAAAAGACGATGAATGCTGTAATGAAGCAAGGGCTTCCTGTAAGTGAAATGCCGAAACAAGCGACAAAGGAAGCATTGGTAGAATTATTAGCCTCAAAGCCGATTGGAATCATGTAATTGAGGGTGGCGTATGAATTCCTATTATCCAATAATGATAAAACTTGAAGGAAAAAAAGTAGTGGTGATAGGCGGAGGAAAAGTAGCGGAACGAAAGGTAATTGGTCTTTTGGAAACCGGGGCACAAATCATTCTTGTTACTCCTGAGGCGACACCTGAATTACAAAGAATTACTCAAGAGGAACAAATCACTTGGTATAAGAGGGATTTTTTGGAAACGGACCTTAAGGGAGCTTTTATGATTTATGCGGCAACCAACGATTCTCAATTAAATCAACATATAAAGAATGTAGCACAGCCTCATCAACTTGTTACCATTGTGGATGATCCGAAGAATAGTGACTTTCATGTTCCCGCCCGCCTGCAGCGTGGTAAGTTAACGATTGCTGTTTCAACGAGCGGTGCCAACCCGACACTAGCAAAGAAAATTTGTAAACAGCTAGAACAGCAGTTTGATGAAAAATATGAGGATTATTTGGAATTTCTTTTTTTAAAACGGCAATGGATTTTAAAAGAAATTAAAGAACCTATATTAAGAAGAAAGCTTCTGACAGCCATGGCAGCAGAGGAATTTATGAATAATGATGACTTAGAGGAAGCATTTTGGCGGCTATATAAACAGATTTGTAAAGCAGATACCTAAAAATGGGTATCTGCTTTTTTATATACAAAAACTCTACTACAACTTTGACAAAAACAAAAATAGGGACATTTTTCTTATTTTTCTAAAAATATTCAGAAAAGTAGTTCCAATTTTGGGAAGTGTGTTATATAATACAAAACAAGAATAATAACTGTATTATAACAAATAAGGCAAGAACTTTTAGAGTGTAAAGTAGCAGGGGCATAGTTTAGGATGATTTGGCTGTATATTTGCAGAGTTTATTAACTCTACAACATAAAAAATGAATTTTATTATAGGGAGGATTTTACAATGAAAGATGTAAGAGTAGCTGAATTAAAAGAAAGTTGGGAAATGGATGCTCGCTGGAAGGGGATTACACGGCCTTATTCTGCAGAAGATGTGATTAAGCTTCGCGGTTCAATTGACATTGAATATACATTGGCTAAAAGAGGAGCAGAAAAGCTTTGGAAGCTAATCAACGAGGAAGATTATGTAAATGCGCTTGGGGCATTAACTGGTAATCAAGCAGTTCAGCAGGTTAAAGCGGGTCTTAAAGCTATTTACTTAAGTGGTTGGCAAGTAGCTGCAGATGCAAACTTATCTGGACATATGTATCCAGATCAAAGTTTGTATCCAGCGAATAGTGTGCCTGCTGTTGTGAAACGAATTAACCAAGCACTACAGCGTGCCGACCAAATCCATCATGCGGAAGGAGATCATTCCATTGATTGGTTTGCTCCGATTGTGGCCGATGCAGAAGCCGGCTTTGGCGGACAATTGAATTGTTTTGAATTAATGAAAGGGATGATTGAAGCAGGAGCTGCCGGTGTCCACTTTGAAGACCAGCTGTCTTCTGAAAAAAAATGCGGTCACTTAGGAGGAAAAGTATTGCTTCCGACACAAACCGCGGTACGGAACTTAATTGCTGCACGTTTGGCTGCCGACGTCATGGGTGTTCCTACGGTACTGATTGCCCGTACCGATGCGAACGCAGCAGATTTAATTACTAGTGATATCGATGAAAACGATGCGCCATTTATTACCGGTGAACGCACTCCTGAAGGTTTCTTCCGTACAAGGGCAGGTCTTGACCAAGCCATCAGCCGCGGGTTGGCTTACGCGCCATATGCAGATCTTATCTGGTGTGAGACTTCTGAACCTAATCTGGAAGAAGCTCGCCGCTTTGCAGAAGCAATCCATGAGAAGTTCCCTGGTAAACTATTAGCATATAACTGCTCTCCTTCCTTCAATTGGAAGAAGAAATTAGATGATGAAACAATTGCCAATTTCCAACAAGAGCTTGGTAAAATGGGTTACAAGTTCCAATTCGTTACACTGGCTGGCTTCCATGCGCTTAACCATAGTATGTTTGAATTGGCTCGAGGCTATAGGGATCGTGGTATGGCTGCATACTCCGAATTGCAGCAAGCTGAATTTGCAAGTGAAATGTATGGTTACACAGCCACTCGTCATCAGCGCGAGGTAGGAACGGGTTACTTCGACCAGGTGTCTATGGTCATCTCTGGAGGAACATCTTCAACCACTGCGTTGAAAGGTTCTACAGAAGTTGAGCAGTTTACGAGTGCAAAATAATAAGTTTTTTACATTAAGAACCATTCTTTGAATTGGTCCAATTCTAAAATTTGAATATGGGGAAAACGAAGGGAGTAACTACCTTCTAAAAAGGTAATTGCTCCCTTTTTCTATAGAGTATTCAATCGTTACGTTTATAGCTTGACTTGGAGCTTCTTTGATTTTCATTTATCCACTAAGGGAAGATCTAATTACTCCACTTCATTTATCTTTCTGAAATTTCCACTATTGCCTGCAATTCAATCTCCACATTTCCTTTTACAGCCCGGCTGATCATACAGGAAGTTTCAGCTTTTCTGGCCAGCTTGTGAACCATCGCTCGATCTTCTTCAGAAGCATTCGCTGGTAAAACGACACGTGGCCGATGGATGATTTTTTTATATGTTATGACTCCTCGGGTAACATCAACAATACCTTCCGACTCCATGGTTAAGCTTTCCTTCATGAGACCGCTACGTTCCATCATCGCAGCCAGCGTGATGATGTAGCAGGTGGCAGCCGCCCCAAGCAACATTTCATCGGGATTAGTCCCAATTCCTGGGCCATCCATTTCAGGCGGAATGGAGACTTTTGTTTTTAAATTTCCAGTTTCAATATCCCCCACATCATTCCGAAGACCTGGCCAATTGGCTTTTAAAAAAAATCGATGTTCAGCCATCCTTTTACCTCCAAAAAGTGATATATTGTTAGGAGCAGACAGTATTTGGTTAACACGATACGATCAAGTTAATTAAGAATAATGGAGTAACAAAGATGAAAATACTTAGAAAACTATTTTGGTTCATCATCCTTTGTGTGTATCTAGCTGTCCTTACAAAGCTAGTACTATTTAAATATATTCCGATATCCCAAATTATTTATCATCTTGATTTTACCTACAACGAATACCATTGGCGCTCAAATAATTTTGTCCCTTTCAAGACCATTTATTTTTATTTGTTTTTAGCTGATATCAACTTGAATATACGAATCGAGAACCTGGCAGGGAATGTGATTGGATTTGCTCCTTTTGGATTTATCTTACCAATGATGGCGCAGAGATTTCAAAAACTAGGCAAAGTGGTCATGGCAACTTTTTGTTTAAGCTTATCTTTTGAGGTACTTCAGCTCCTGTTTGAATTAGGTAGCTTTGATGTCGATGATTTAATTTTAAACACTTTTGGGGGGATGCTAGGATATATTCTTTTTAAAATGAAGCAACCTAAAACTAAACGGCATAAGAAGCGTTATAAGAAAACAAAGTTGGTAAGTTAATAGAGTGACATATGTGGTGTTTCTTTTAAAAATCTACAAACTCTATCCATACTGAAAGGGTAATCATTGCGGTGAAGCAAAAAAGTTTGGTATCATCAATATTAAAATGAAAAGATTCGGAGGGAAAGAACATGTCGCGAATTTCACTTGACCAAGTGAAGCATGTTGCCAATTTGGCTCGTCTTGCGATCACCGAAGAAGAGGCAGAAAAGTTTACTAAACAGCTAGATGAGATCATTACTTTTGCAGAACAGTTAAATGAACTGGATACTGAAAATGTAAAACCTACATACCATGTAATCGATATGAAAAATGTATTACGCGAAGACATTCCAAAGCCTGGACTTCCACGTGAAGAAGTCTTAAAAAATGCACCAGACCATCAAGATGGGCAATTTAAAGTGCCATCTATATTAGGGGAGTAGGAGGATTACAAGGTGAGTTTATTTGACCATAAAGTTTCAGATCTTCATGAACTTTTACATAAAAAAGAATTAAAAGTTTCTGACCTTGTCGATGAAGCCTATAAGCGAATCAATCAAGTGGAGGACAAGGTTCAAGCATTTTTAACCATTGATGAAGAACGTGCACGCCAAACAGCAAAGGTTCTTGATGAAAAACTAGACTCTACTAAAGGTATACTTTATGGGATGCCAATTGGTGTAAAAGACAATATTGTAACAAAAGGGCTTCGGACTACTTGTGCCAGCAAAATGCTTGAAAATTTTGATCCAATTTATGATGCTACGGTTGTTCAGAAACTGCAGCAGGCAGAAACCGTGACAATTGGTAAATTAAATATGGACGAGTTTGCGATGGGTTCATCAAATGAAAACTCAAGATTCCAAAAAACCCGTAATCCTTGGAATCTGGACAGAGTACCAGGTGGTTCTTCCGGCGGTTCCGCAGCAGCTGTTGCGGCTGGAGAAGTACTTTTTTCACTTGGTTCTGATACAGGCGGTTCCATTCGTCAGCCTGCTGCTTTTTGCGGTGTTGTTGGAATGAAACCAACCTATGGCCGGGTATCTCGGTTCGGGCTTGTGGCGTTTGCGTCTTCCCTTGACCAAATTGGACCGATTACAAGAACAGTTGAGGATAATGCGTACTTGCTCCAGGCTATTTCTGGTCTTGACCCGATGGACTCTACTTCAGCCGATGTTCAAGTCCCTAACTTTGCTGCAGCGTTAACCGGAGATGTGAAAGGATTAAAAATTGCCGTACCAAAAGAATACCTTGGCGAAGGCGTAAATGAAACGGTTCGTCAGTCCGTTCTAGATGCATTAAAGGTTCTAGAAAGTCTTGGCGCTGTTTGGGAAGAGGTATCTCTGCCTCACTCCAAGTATGCTCTTGCTACCTATTATTTACTGTCCTCATCTGAAGCTTCAGCAAACCTTGCCCGCTTTGATGGCGTCCGCTACGGCTATCGGACTCCAAATGCAGACAATTTATTGGATTTATATAAAAATACAAGGGCAGAAGGCTTTGGAGAAGAAGTGAAGCGTCGAATCATGCTTGGAACATTTGCCTTAAGCTCAGGCTATTATGATGCTTATTATAAAAAGGCACAAAAGGTTCGAACCCTGATTAAACAGGATTTTGAGAATATTTTTGAAAAATATGATGTCATCATTGGTCCAACAACACCAACACCTGCATTTAAAATTGGTGAAAAAATTGATGACCCGATGACTATGTACGTAAATGATATTTTAACCATACCTGTGAACCTAGCCGGAGTACCTGGAATCTCCGTGCCATGCGGCTTTGACCAAGGCTTGCCATTAGGTCTCCAAATTATTGGTAAGCATTTTGATGAGGCGACTATCTATCGCGTGGCTCACGCGTTTGAGCAAGCAACAGATTATCATAATCAGAAGCCGCAATTATAGGGGGGAAGAATATGGAATTTGAAACAGTGATTGGACTAGAGGTCCATGTCGAGTTAAAAACGGAATCAAAAATCTTTTCAGATAGCCCAAATCACTTTGGTGCCGAACCAAATACAAATACAAGTGTTATTGATCTAGGCTATCCGGGAGTACTTCCGGTTCTGAATAAAAAGGCAGTGGAATTCGGGATGAAGGCAGCGATGGCATTGAATTGTGAGATTGCCACTTATACCAAATTTGATCGGAAGAATTATTTTTACCCGGATAATCCAAAAGCATATCAAATTTCACAATTTGACCAACCGATTGGCCAGAATGGTTGGATTGAAATTGAAGTGGATGGATACAAGAAAAGAATTGGGATTACAAGAATTCATTTAGAAGAAGATGCTGGTAAGCTGAATCATGAAAAAGGGTATTCATTAGTAGATATTAACCGTCAGGGAACACCGTTGATTGAAATTGTTTCAGAGCCGGACATTCGAACTCCAAATGAAGCTTATGCCTATTTAGAAAAATTAAAATCCATTATTCAGTATACAGGGGTTTCTGATTGTAAAATGGAAGAGGGCTCACTTCGCTGTGATGCCAATATTTCGATTCGCCCGGTTGGACAAAAAGAATTTGGTACGAAAACTGAATTGAAAAACTTGAACTCCTTCAACTTTGTTCGCAAAGGGCTAGAGTATGAAGAAAAACGTCAGAGGGAAATTGTATCTGCAGGCGGTAAAATTGAACAAGAGACACGCCGTTTTGATGAAGCAACAGGAACAACGATATTAATGCGTGTAAAGGAAGGCTCTGATGATTACCGATACTTCCCAGAACCAGATCTGCTCGAATTATACATTGATGAAGAGTGGAAAGAGAGGGTTCGTGCGGAAATTCCAGAGCTTCCAGATGAACGGCAAAAACGCTATATTGAAGAGCTAGGGTTGCCAGTGTATGATGCAAAGGTTCTGACGGTTGTAAAAGAAACGGCAGATTTCTTTGAAGCAACAGTGAAAGCTGGGGCCGATCCGAAGCAGGCATCTAACTGGATCATGGGGGAAGTTTCTGGTTACTTGAATGCAGAAGGAAAAGAGTTGCATGAAGTGGCTTTAACACCTGAAGGACTAGCTGGCATGATTAAACTCATTGAAAATGGCACTATTTCTTCTAAAATAGCCAAGACCGTTTTTAAAGAGTTAATTGAAAACGGTGGAAATGCTGAGCAAATAGTGAAAGAAAAGGGACTTGTGCAGATATCTGATGAAGGTACTTTATTAAAGATTATCAATGAAGTCCTCGATAACAACCCAAAATCTATTGAAGATTTCAAAGGTGGAAAAGCGAAAGCAACAGGCTTCCTTGTTGGACAGGTTATGAAGGCGACTAAGGGCCAAGCCAATCCACAAATGGTTAATAAACTTTTAAACCAAGAATTGCAAAAACGTTAATTCAGATAGCCGGCAGATTTGACTGCCGGCCATTTTTGATGAACAAAGTCGAAATAATCTTCGACATCCTTCATGTGATTTCCCGGGAAAAAAACAAATTAGATTAAGGGTTTTGGCCGATTTATTCAAACGTTTGGTTAATCAGGAAATATCAAACATTATGTCGAGATATGGGGAATTTGTTAATTTTTTACATCTTTCCATATAGGCAAATAGTGATTTAATAAAGGAGAAGAAAGTCCTTTTGCTGAGGTAAAAATCTGATTTATTAAGGATTCAGTTCATCAAACGATTGATTAGTTAAGGAAAAGGCAATTCAAGATTTAATTAATCGTTTGATTAATTATGATTTTTCTAGATTTAATCAAACGTTTGATGAAAAAAATGCCTGGTTTGAATCCAGGCATTTTAATATTTGAGAATGATAGAGATGTTAGGACAAGCGCCTAAGAGGTATGACCTCTTTTCACTACGATAAGTCTATACTATTTCGCCTCTAGCTTCTATTTGGAATGCTATTGGCATTAGGCGTTGCCAGGTCGCTTGTACTTTTTTATTCTTGCTTTAACAAGCGGACACTTTCATCAAAATCTTTTTCAATTTCTTCGTTTTTCTTATAAGTAGCTAAGCTGACAATGTATGAAACGATAAGGTTAAGGGCAAATCCTGGAACGATTTCATAAAGGGTTTCTCCAAGGCCAACATTTTTCCAAACAATAACTGTAACAGCTCCGACAATCATCCCAAAAAGTGCGCCCCAGTTTGTCATCTTCTTCCAGAATAAGCTTAAAATAATAACCGGTCCGAATGCTGCACCGAAACCTGCCCATGCATAGGCTACAAGATCTAAAATTGTACTATTTTGATCTAATGCAAGCAGGGAGGCTACAACAGCAACAGTTAGGACTGCCATTCTTCCTAAGAAAACAAGATGTTTGTCGGAAGCATTTTTGTTCATGACGACTTTGTATAAATCTTCAACCAGCGCACTAGAGGTTACAATTAGCTGTGAAGAAATGGTACTCATGATTGCTGCAAGAATCGCAGCTAAAGCAAATCCAGCGAAAAGTGGATGGAATAGAATTTGACTTAATTCAATAAAGACTGCCTCAGGATTCTCCAATACAACTTGTGGATTTTGCTTAAAATAAGCGATACCGATAAATCCAGTAAAAATAGTACCAATTAAAGAGAAAATCATCCAGCCCATACCGATACGGCGAGCGCTTTTTGTTTCTTTAACTGTTGTAATCGCCATAAAACGAACGATAATATGTGGCTGACCAAAATAGCCAAGGCCCCAAGCCATTGCCGAAATAATTCCTAAAACCGTTGTTCCTTTAAAGAAGTCAAGCAGTGTTGGGTCAACCGCACGAATTGTATCAAATGTTTCTGCTGGTCCACCTGTAGCAAAAACTCCAAGTGTTGGAACGAGAAGAAGGGCAATTAGCATCATTAATCCTTGGATAAAGTCGGTATAACTTACCGCCAAGAATCCGCCAAATAAGGTGTAGCCAATTGTAACGCCCGCAACGATTAATAGCCCTGTAAGGTAGCTTGTACCAAAGGAGCTCTCAAAAAAGACGGCACCAGAAACAATTCCTGATGAAACATAGAAAGTAAAGAAAATAAGGATAACAATTCCTGATACAATACGAAGTAGTTTTGTTTGGTCTTTAAATCGATTTTCAAGATAGCTTGGTATGGTAATTGAATCATTGGCAACCTGGGTATAGGTGCGTAGACGTGGAGCAACTAGTAACCAGTTTAAATAGGCACCAATCGTTAATCCAATGGCAATCCAGGCATCAGCTAAACCGGTTACATAAATTCCACCAGGCAAACCCATTAGCAACCAGCCACTCATATCAGCAGCTCCCGCACTTAAAGCGGTTACAGCAGGTCCCAAAGAACGACCACCAAGCATATAGTCAGTCAAGTTGCTTGTTTTTCTATATGCATACCAACCAATTAAAAGCATACCTACTAAATAGATTCCAATTGAAATTAGCTGTAATGTTTCGTTAGACATAATGTTCCCCCTTTGTTCTTTTTTGAAAATATTTAGAATAATAATTTTGGTGCATAAATATTCTAACAAATATAATAATCTTTTTTCTACTGGCAATTTATTGTTTTTTTTAAATAGAATAAAATCTTCGCGATATAATAAATAATGTGAAATTAAGGGGTTTTTTATGCACTGCCAATATAATAGCCAAAAAAAATAGCCCAAGGCAATATATGCCCAGGGTCATTTATTACATCTTCATTCCACCATTTTTAGGTGGTATACGGTCATTAATTAAATTTTTATCATTGATTTTTGGCTCTACACCAAGGATGAAATTCCGGATATTGGAGCGATGGAGAAAAATTAATAAGAAAAAGAATAAAAGAAAGACTATCTCAAATTCTAGTTTTTCTGAAAAGAAATCATAAATGACCATACTAAGCCCAACGGAAATAGAACCGAAAAAGACGTACTTCGTTAAGTAAATTACGAGGAAAAATGAGACGTAAGCAATGATGAATAAGTGAATGTTTGCCACTAAAAGTGCACCTGCAGTGGTGGCAATTGCTTTCCCCCCTCTAAAACGAGCAAAAATAGGAAAGCAGTGGCCGATAACAGCAGCTAGTCCAAAATACAATGGTTCGGCATTTAATTGGAAATAAAGAGGAAGAAAAGCTGCTAATGCTCCTTTACCTAGGTCAACCAAAAGGACGAAGATTGCCGATTTCTTCCCAAAAACTCTTAATGTATTGGTCGCCCCTGGATTTTTGCTGCCATGATCCCGGATATCGACTCCAAAAATGAGCTTGCCAACTAATAATGCAGTTGGAAAGCTTCCCATCAAATAAGAAGCAATAAGCAGCAACCAGAACATTAGCATCCGTCCTTTAATAATGATTTCTTCTATTCTATCATAAAGTAAGTAGCTGCAAGTTGGAAATCTTTGTATGTCCCATGTGAGATTAGAATAGGGAGAGCAAAACACATCGTGGATGAAAAACTCGGAGTTGAACAAAATATTTAATATAGTGAAAAAAGCAAACAGGTATTGGCAGCGGGTGGTAGGCACCGCGCTAATTTTTTGCAAAAAACGTAAACAGTTGTATTATAATATAGGGATGTTCTCCGAAAAATATGTCACTCTATTTGTAACGTATTATTTGAGTTGGTAGAATATAGAAGAAATATGGATATTAGATATTGATAATAGGATGATGATGATGAAAAGAGCAAGATTGATTTACAATCCTACCTCTGGGCGTGAATTAATTCGTCGCCACCTTCCAGATATTTTGGAAAAATTAGAGAAGGCTGGATATGAGGCATCTTGTCATGCAACAACGGGCGCTGGTGATGCGACGTTAGCTGCACGGATTGCGGTGGAACGGAAGTATGATGTCGTCATTGCTGCCGGTGGGGATGGAACGATTAATGAAGTTGTAAATGGCCTGGCAGAGCAGGAATATCGCCCAAAGCTTGGAATAATTCCGGCAGGAACAACTAATGACTTTGCTCGTGCTCTACACATACCAAGGGATATAAATGCTGCTGTGGATATCATTACAAGAGGAGAATTAATTCCTGTAGATATTGGGCGCATCAATGATAAATATTTTATTAATATTGCCGGCGGTGGAAGAATTACGGAGCTTACATATGAAGTGCCTAGCAAGTTAAAAACAATGCTTGGTCAGTTGGCTTATTATTTAAAAGGAATGGAAATGCTTCCTTCCATTAAAGCATCCGATCTTCGTATTGAATATGATGGAAAGTTGTTCGAAGGGGAAGCTATGATGTTCCTTGTTGGTCTGACCAATTCCATCGGTGGGTTTGAAAAATTAGCGCCAGACGCATCCATCAATGATGGATTATTCTCCTTGTTGATTTTAAAGAAAGTTAATCTAGCTGAGTTTATTAGGATTGCCACATTAGCCGTACGAGGGGAACATGTCAATGATCCTAATGTAATTTATACGAAAGCCAACAGGATAAAAGTCCATTCCGAGGAAAAAGTGCAGTTAAATTTAGATGGTGAATTTGGCGGTCTGCTTCCGGCCGAGTTTGAGAACCTGTATCGTCACTTAGAAGTATTTGTGCCGCTGGATGATATCCGTCCAAATGATCGTCCAACGGATTGGGAACCTGGAAAAAGATACAGTTAAGTTTAAAAGTTCGCTCCTTTAAAAGGAGCGAATTTTTTTGTGAAAAAAAGTTATTCGGTTTCACATCTCTTTGTTTTTCTTTTATCTGAGTTGGAGAAAACTATGATATCCGTCTCTAATCAGGGTGTTTCGCTTTCTGCTCTAAAAGGAATAAAATAGGGCATTTCGTTAAAAAGTGGTTAAAGGGTAGGTTTTAATGATTATTTGGGGTATAATGGGGGAAAGCTGTATTAGTGCCGATGGAGGATAATGATGAAACACATATATCAAGATGATAGTTTTACTCTGCATACAGATCTTTACCAGATTAATATGACAGAGACATATTGGAGAGATGGCATCCATAATAAACGGGCGGTGTTTGAATTATTTTTCCGGAAGCTACCGTTTGGTAATGGTTATGCTGTATTTGCTGGTTTAGAAAAAGTTATCCAATTCATTCAAAACTTTCGGTTCACTGAGGAAGATATAAAATATTTGAAAAATGAAGTCGGATATGAGGACGATTTTTTAAATTATCTTAAAGATTTGCGCTTTACAGGAAACATCCGTGCGATGAAAGAAGGCGAGATTGTTTTCGCCAATGAACCTATACTGCGTGTTGATGCTCCTTTGGCTGAAGCACAACTGATTGAGACTGCTTTACTTAATATTGTGAATTATCAAACATTAATAGCCACGAAAGCAGCACGCATTAAGCATGTGGTTGGCGATGAAGTGGCTATGGAATTTGGGACAAGACGGGCCCAAGAAATGGATGCTGCTATTTGGGGAACACGTGCGGCGTATCTTGCAGGTTTTGAAGCGACTAGTAATGTTAGAGCAGGAAAAATTTTTGGGATTCCTGTCGCTGGTACTCATGCCCATGCGATGGTTCAAGCCTATAAAGATGAATACGAAGCTTTTCGCAAATATGCAGAAACCCATAAAGACTGTGTATTCCTCGTAGATACATATGATACACTCCGTCTGGGGGTTCCTAACGCCATTAAAGTAGCAAAAGAAATGGGAGACAAAATTAATTTTGTTGGTATCCGGCTAGATAGTGGTGACTTAGCTTACTTATCCAAAGAGGCTCGAAAAATGTTGGATGAGGCTGGTTTTAAGGATGCAAAAATTTTTGCTTCCAGTGATTTGGATGAATATACCATAATAAACTTGAAGGCCCAAGGTGCCAAAATTGATAGCTGGGGTATCGGAACGAAACTGATTACGGCTTATGACCAAGCTGCCTTAGGGGCTGTTTACAAAATTGTTGCCATTGAAAACGAAAAAGGGGAGTTAGAGGATACGATTAAAATTTCCTCTAATCCAGAAAAAGTAACGACTCCTGGGTTAAAGAAAGTCTATCGGATCATAAATAATAAAAACCATCATGCTGAGGGAGATTATATTGCGTTAGAGGATGAAATTCTTCCAGAAAAACGCTTAAGAATGTTCCACCCTACACATACTTATTTAAATAAAATAGTGACAAACTTTACTGCCAAAGAGCTTCATGTTGATATTTTTAATGACGGTAAGTTGGTATATGAGATTCCTACTTTGGAAGAGTCTCGGAATTATTTGAAGGAAAATTTGGATGCCCTTTGGGACGAATATAAACGGACGATGAATCCGGAATTTTATCCTGTTGATCTCAGTCAAAAATGTTGGGATAACAAGATGAAGAATATTGAAGAAGTGAAAGAAAAAGTTTCAGCAATGAAAGAATAAGCTTATAAAAGAGCGCAAAGCATTTAGCTTTGCGCTCTTGTTCGTAGATTAAGTTATTCTTGTTTAAAATAATCGATGAAGGCTTGGAAAATCTCAATCCCTTGATAAGTAAGAATACTCGCCGCTGAAAGTGAAAAAAAGGTAATCATTAAATAGCGAATCCACATTATTGATCTCCTCCCTTACTATTTTTGTTTTAATTTTGGGGAGGAAAGATCACATAATTGGATTGATGAAAAACCGGGATAAGAAAAGAATCCTTTCGGATGAAATAAACAGCAATATAAGAAAGTAAAATTCCTGCCTCTAAAATGTTTAGAGATAGAACATGAAGGTATGTGAAAGTGAAGGGCTGTTTCTTTTCATCGTCAGGATGCTCTTTCTCCACCCAGTCGCCGATAAGGATGACGGCTTTGCTTTCAAAATGCGGTTGTTTGAGCACCTTTGTATTGTGTAAGAAAGTAAAGGCTAAGAAGGCAAGGAGTAAGGCGATGGAGAAGTTTTTAGTCATCTTCATCTATATTCACTCCTTTCCATCCGATTGTTTTTATCATATACATTATATTTATATTTGAAAAGGAAAATGATCTGACAAATTTTTTAGAAGTAAGCTGTTTTCGCATTCGGTAGTGCTTTATGATACAATCTTGCTAGCAAAATGGAGTAAAGGAAGAAGTGTATGAGCAGAACATTGCCTGTAAATAAAAATGATTATATAGATGTCGAATTTACGGATTTAACCCATGATGGGATGGGGGTAGCAAAGTATGAGGGATATCCTATCTTCGTGTCCAATGGGTTACCTGGCGAAAAAGCGAAGGTAAAGGTAATTAAGACTGGTAAGAGTTATGGGGTTGGCCGATTAATTGAGCTATATGAAAGAAGTCCATATCGTGTTGATATCTCCCGCGATGAAAAGCATAAATACGGAGGTTGTCAGCTTGAGCACCTCAATTATAAAGGTCAGCTTAAATACAAAGAAAACCAAGTACGTCAAGTGCTTAGTCGAATTGGGAAGCTGGAGGATGTCGTCATACATCCAATTTTAGGAATGGAGGAGCCATTATATTACCGAAACAAAGCACAGGTTCCTGTGGGTGAAAAAGATGGTAAATTGATTGCCGGATTTTTTAAACCTAGAAGCCATGAAATTGTGGATACGGATGAAAGTGTTATTCAGCTACCAGAAGTGAATGAAGCCATTCAGGTGGTGAAGGAGATTTGTAGAGAGCTTCGTATTCCTGCCTACAATGAAGAGGCGCATAAAGGTGTTCTTCGTCATATTATGGCTAGGTATGGGAAACAAACGGGTGAGCTGATGGTAGTCCTAATCACAAGAACGGAGGAGATTCCAAATAAAAACAGGCTAGTAAAGGAAATCGTTGCTCGTTTGCCAAAGGTGAAATCGATTGTACATAATGTGAATGCCAAGCGGACTAATGTGATTTTAGGGGAAAAGACGAAGGTGTTGTGGGGCAACGATGTCATTTATGACTATATTGGTGATGTGAAATTTGCGATCTCTACTTTGTCTTTTTATCAAGTAAATCCCGTGCAGACAAAGGTGCTTTATGAAAAGGCCCTCGAGTATGCGGACTTAAGCGGGGAGGAGAACGTGATTGATGCCTACTGCGGCATTGGAACTATTTCCTTATTTTTAGCACAAAAGGCGCGAAAAGTCTTTGGGGTGGAAGTCGTAAAGGAAGCCATTGAAGATGCAAGGAAAAATGCCGCATTAAATGGTATGACGAATGTGGAGTTTGCTGTTGGTGAAGCTGAAGTTGTCATTCCAAAATGGTATAAAGAAGGAAATACAGCTGATGTTTTAGTTGTAGATCCTCCACGCAAAGGCTGTGATGCTGCATTATTGCAGACCATTATTGATATGAAACCGAAAAAGGTAGTGTATGTTAGCTGCAACCCAGCAACCTTGGCTCGGGATTTAAGAATTTTGGAAGATGGTGGTTACAAAACCATGGAAGTTCAGCCAGTGGACATGTTTCCGATGACGACACATGTTGAGTGTGTTGCGCAGCTGATTATAAAGTAAAATAATGAGGCAAGATAAGGTTTTTATCTTGTCTCTATTTAATTTTAGGAGTGGAAAATCGATAAAAATCATTGGTGAACTACTGCTCATTCCTCATAATTTCACTTTCTAGAAAAGATATCGTACAAGATTCAAGCAGGGAATAGGCAACCAGAAGTCCAATTTAATATATGATTGTCACCAAGTTAAAAGTAAAAAAGGTAGATATGGTAAATAAGAGAGTTGGGTAGGTGATTACAAATGCTATATTTACGGTAGGTATTTTAAGTTTCTGATGGAATTAGGTTAAATATACTTCGATTTTGAGATGATTCATTAATAAAACAATATAGCCAATTTAATTGCGGAACGAATACAAAGAGCTTAACAAATTTATCCCACTCTTAACGTGCAGTAAAACCCCATTGATAGAGGTTTCACTTGATTGAAGAAGTAAAATTTAAAAATATAGAAATGAGTTGTTTAGACATGAATACAGTAGAATATAAGCTCAAAGAGAATTGGTTTAAGAATATTATTCTCTTTTTAAGTAGTCAAACGATATCACTTTTTGGATCGGCAGTCATTCAATATGCCTTGATGTGGCATATAACTTTAATGACGGAATCCGGTAAGATGATGACGTTGTATATTATTTGTGGTTTTATTCCAACCTTTCTTTTATCTCCAGTTGCAGGAGTTTGGGCGGATCGTTATAACCGTAAAATGCTGATTATTTTAGCAGATGGAATGATCGCAATTGCCACTTTAATTCTTGCGATTCTCTTCTTAATGGGATATGACGCAATCTGGCTGCTTTTTGTTATGGCAGCGGTTCGTGCTTTTGGAACGGGAATTCAAACGCCTGCTGTTGGTGCAATATTACCGCAGATTGTTCCCA
Source organism: Neobacillus thermocopriae (assembly GCF_010975035.1). GTDB lineage: Bacteria > Bacillota > Bacilli > Bacillales > Cytobacillaceae > Neobacillus > Neobacillus thermocopriae. Next base: position 22,042 of record NZ_JAAIUV010000003.1, read on the forward strand.
AGGATAAACTGACGAAGGTAAACGGAGCCAATGGAAGTATTCAAGCTGTTATCATGTTTGTATCCCCAATGGTTAGTGCAGCACTACTAGGATTAACCTCAATTGAAGTGATATTTTTTATGGATGTAATTACAGCAGCCATTGCAATTTTCACTTTACTAGTTTTCTTAAAAGTTCCTTTACATGAGAAGGCAACAGAAAAACAAACAACAAGCTACTTTAGTGATTTTAAACAAGGATTACAATATGTGAATAACCATAGTTTTCTAAAGGAATTTTTCTTATTCTTTGCTGTATTTTTTGTATTAATGGCACCCGCTGCATTTTTGACTCCGCTTCAGGTTACACGCAGTTTTGGTGGTGGTGAGTGGAAATTAGCAGCAATTGAATGTGCCTTCTCCATTGGAATGATGGTAGGAGGAGTAATTATCGGTACATGGGGTGGCTTCGAAAATAAAATTAAAACATTAGGATTCGCAAGTCTAATAATGGGTATATGCACAGTTGCACTTGGAATTGTTCCAGTCTTTTGGATTTATCTTTCCTTCATGGCTTTATTCGGAGTCGCTATGCCCATTTTTAATACACCAGCAAACGTATTGTTGCAGGAAAAAGTGGAAGATGATTATTTAGGTAGGGTTTTTGGAGTTATGGGAATGATTTCAACCTCCATGATGCCAATTGGAATGTTAATATTCGGCCCCATTGCAGATTTTATCAAAATTGAATGGCTGCTTTTGGGAACGGGAATATTCACGATCATACTAGCCATTTTTCTATGGCAAAATAAGACTTTAATTGAAGCGGGAAAACCATTATTGAAAGAAGTTTAGTATAAGATTTTTTATTCAATCAAGCTAATAAGAGATGCTTTTATCTATAATGCTAAACTTCTAATGTCCGGAAATTGACCTTATGTTTTATCTAATTTGGAGTGAACGAAAAGTAATCAAATAAAAAGGAAGTCCGTGAATCCCACGGCTTCCCTTTTTCATATGGAATTTGATTTTTTACAATGAAGGCTAAAAAAGCTACAAATGTAATTGAAAACGAATGGAGCATTTTTTGTATGAAACGAGTATATGAACAATTATTCATTTAGCTTTTTAATCCAATAAGGTCGTGTAGGGCCCATCATTTCTGGATATAAATACATATAGTAAAGATTCGTATTTGTATTACTTACTTGAATAAGACCTTCGTAATTACTAGGAATAATAAAATATTCATATCCTTTTTCTTGATTATAGAAGTCGCTTTTTTCAAAAAAAGATAAGTATAAATTGTGATAATCGTTTTTAGCCGCCTCTGAAAATAACTCTTTTTGTCTTATTTTTTCCAAATCAACATTTTTTAGTTTGATGGTATTGTTTTTACCTTCCGATATTAGAATATTATATTTTCCTTGTTTTACTAAGAAATCATTTTTCCAGTTAATATAAACACCGTTATTTTTTTCTTCTACATGTAATGCATCTGAATGGAGTGGGAGAGAATAATAGATTATTCCTACTCCTACGCATAAAATGAAGGTTAATATACTTAATGTATAGAACAATGCCTTTTTTGTTTTAAAACTGAAAAATAGGAACACGATGAATAAAATAATGGAAACCATTCCTATGATAAATATATAATCTCTATTCATAATACCTCCAAAGAGAGTGCACTTTAATGATGGTGGTTGTGTTTGGCTGATTCTTTTTCTAATTCTTTTACAGCTTCTGTTCCCACTGGTAAAACGACCGTCTCCTGTATATGCTCTTTTTCATTTACTAAACAATGAATAGTCACATTCCAAATTCCTTCTTCCAATTTTCCTTTAAATTGATGTGTTCCATTTGTATTTTCTATATTTTTGGTGAAGTGGATATCTTTTTCTAACAAATCAAATTGTAAACTTACCTTTGAGTGTTGAATGACCTTGTTTTGATTATCAAGAATTTGAATGTTTAAAGTGCCTTCTTGATTAGGTTGGATCACTTCAGGTTTGGTTGTAATATCAATGGTAAAATCCTTAATTTGGTTTTTATCTACTTGCCCAAAAACTTCAGTATAGGAATCTATTTTTGTATTTTCATTTAGAGTATAAATATAGTCTATGTCCCAAATTCCTTCCATAGGTAAATCAATCTTTGCTGTATAATAGTTTTTTTCTTTATTTAAATCAATTCCTTCAATATTATGATCCATATTTTTCATTTTCAAATTCATTTTTATTTGTAGGTTTTCTTCATTAACTAAGTTTTCAGGAATTTCAATTTTAGTTGTTAAAGTTCCATCTTTATATAAATGAACTGCATTTAAACTATTTAACTGTTGAGCAGTTTTTTCTTGATGATTCATTTGGTTACAAGCATTCAAAATAAAAAAACAAGTAATGAATAGTAACAAAGAAATAGATTTTTTCATATGGTAGTCTATCTCCTTATAAATAATTTCAGGACAATGAAGACATTGTCCTGAAGTTCATAAGATTAATTGTCCCAATAGTGATATTTATTAGAATGGCCTAATGCCCAAGAGCAGTTTCTATAGTTATAAGCTGATTGAAGACCACGACATTTTGTATCACTCGTGTAGTCATTTTCACAATCATAAGAGAAGAATGCCCAATCGCAATCACTACTTATAAAGTTTTTCCATGCTCTAGGATCCCAATGATTATAATATACATGATCTGTATATCGACCATTAAATCGATTACAGTGAACACGGTCGCCAGGATAGTGTCTTTGACCCACTTCAGATTGAATGCTTATATCACCACTTTCTGAATTAACCATTTCACCGTCCATTGCCTGTATAAAGTCTTTGAAGTCAATCGTTTTCACTAAATCTATATTTTGAGGTTTATCTTTCGTATTTTCTATTTTTGTATGAATTTCTTGACCGTTTGCTTTAAATTGAATATCTAATAATTTAGCTTTTTCAGTAATAGCAAATGTCCCGTTAGTAGCTAAATCTACTTCCTTACCATTAACCGTTAGTGATCCGTCCCTTGCAGGGTAGAATTTTTCATAACCAGTTTTCGTACGTTTCCAACCATCTTCTTTTTCCACTTTTTTAAGGAAATCTTTCCCTAAAAGCTTTTTGTCCTCTGAATTAAGATCAATCTTTAGAATAATTCCTGCAGTTCCAGTAACATTTTCATTTTGAGCCTTTACTGAATCTGCATAGGCGCTACCCGGATTTGTCAAACCGGAAAGCATAAAAGAAGTTGATAGTGATGTAGCGAGAATAACACTAGAAACGATTTTTTTAAATCTCATTTCATTCTCCCCCTAAATCAAATTTACAACAATTAACATTTTAAGGAAAATAATGGGATTTTTCAATATTTTTATATTATTAAACTTTATTTCTATTAATTTTTTTAATGGTACCCATCCACTTTACCTGAGCATGTTGGGGAAGCCTCCTAGTCTTTTTCACTTTTTCAGTAAATCAGCAAATTCAGGGATAGGACTTAATGATATGGAATGAGACGATTGGATCTGTAAAAAACAGTCCATAAAATTCAAAGAAAAAAACTGAGCCCAAAAATCATTTTAAAGACTTTTTGGGTCAGTCATTTTTTTGGTTACATATTACTCATTGCTAATAAAATTAATGCAAAGGTACCTACACTAAGAAATACACCGGCAAAAGACATGATTCTTGCTATGCGCTTAAACGATTCTCTTTTAAGAATAACTAACATGGTCATTGAAACGAGGAATATGATTAATCCTAATAGTACTCCACTTGATACAGGAACTGTTAATAATGAAAAGTAAAGGTATCCAATTATTATTGCTACTAATAATCCAAAGAATAAATTTTTCATGTAACCACCTCCACATGAACAAAATTTATACTAAATTTCCAGTAATTTCTTGTGTTGTTAATTGTAACATTTCAAACTTCATAATGAAATATCTTTTTCAAAATTGAGACGTACGCCTTATTTCAATTGTTTACAGGTTTGCTTCTTTAGTTCTAATGAAGGAACTTTAAATCGGAAGGGATTAAGTTTTTTATGGGTTCAACCAATCTTTCTATCCTTTGTCTAACAAGGGGAGTCGATTTCATGGAGTGGAGCAAGTGAAATGTTCAAAGGTATTGACAGATGAATGGTGATTGCTAAAATAAAAATGTCCAATACTTTTGACATTGGTGATGCGATTGAAAAATAAGATTAAAGAAATTCGAAAGAAAATGGGAATTACTCAAGAGCAACTTGCCAAAGAGTGTGGGGTAGTCAGACAAACGATTAGTTGTATTGAGAATAATAAGTATGACCCAACTTTGGAGTTGGCGTTCAAAATATCAGTAATATTAAAGGTAAAGGTAGATGAATTGTTCATTTATGGGGAAATTTAAATCAAATTATATGATCACAATGAAGGATATCGTAAGGGAAGGAAATCCCATTCTACATCAACCAACGAAAGAAGTTATACTACCACTTTCAGAGGAAGATAAAGAAACATTGATTTGCATGATGAATTTCTTAAAAAATAGTCAAGATCCTTCTGTGGCAAAAAAATACAAATTGCGTGCAGGAGTAGGTTTATCAGCGAATCAAATTGGTTTGAATAAGCGTATGTTTGTAGCCTATTTAACAGATGAGAAGGGAATAAAACATGAATATACCCTCATTAATCCGAAAATCATTAGTCATTCAGTATCGATCATATACTTACCACAAGGCGAAGGTTGCCTCTCTGTTGATCGTGAAATAAAAGGGTATGTCCCACGATATGAACGGATAAAAGTGAAAGGCTTTAATTTAGAGGGAGAAGAAATAGTTTTAAAACTCAAAGGATATGCCTCTATTGTTATACAGCATGAGATAGATCATCTAGATGGTATTATGTTTTATGATCGAATGAATAAGGAAAATCCATTCAAATTACCAGAGAACAGTAAAAGTTTATACTAATAATGCCCTTTATCAGAAGGGGCATTCTCTATATTGATTCTTAAAACAATATAGGAAGCCTACTTATATACATTTTTAATGAGTAAGGTCTGTTACATTTACTTTAAATCAAAATTAGAGTAGTTTTCGGAAGGCTTCCTTTCCCCTTTAAAATACTGGGCCAAATCTTTCTACAATCACAAAGTTAATGGATCAAAATCTCAAATTATCATCCTTCAATATAAAGCAATATCGACTGCGGTTAACATATTTAGAATTAGGATCCCTATTTTTAAGAACATTAGAATAATCCCTCCATTGAAAACCCCATATAAAAATTTCTATACCCTATTTCTACTTGAAATGATAAACTCATAAAACCATTTCCGATTGAGTGTAAGTTTGTTCTTCTAGTTTAATTGAGAGAGTAGTTAAGTAACAAAATAGAAGGTAGATAAAACATGGGGAACTATAATCAAGTTATTTATCGTGAAATTCAAAGACCAACTCAAATTTGGATATGGGCATTGGTCCTCTTTTTGGCTTTATTTTCTTGGTACAGTGTGTTTCAGCAAGTTGTAATGGGAATTCCATTTGGAAGTAAGCCAGCTCCCAACACCGTGCTCCTTATATTTTGGATTATTTTTGGCATCATTTTTCCTGTAGTGTTGATAGGGTTTCTAAAACTAATAGTCGAAGTTCGTGTAGATGGGATTTATATTCGTTTTATCCCTTTTCAGTTCCATTATCAAAGATTTTTATATAAGAATATAGTTCATATTGAACAAATAGATTATCATTTTTTTAAATTTGGGGGATGGGGAATTCGTATGAATCTTAAAGGAGAAAAATCTTATACTATGTATGGTAAACAAGGTATAAAGCTGAAATTAAAAAATGAAACAGTAGTGATTGGGACACAAAAACCGGTAGAATTGATCAATGCAATTCATTTTGCAAAAGAGAAACATTAAATCAATCTTTATTATTGTTTCATCGAACGATTACTACTAAGTAGGTGGCATATATCTTTTAAGGAATAAACTTGAATAATTACTGAAATAGACATGAATCGGAAATGGAATTTTATGAAAAATTGTGCTATAATACCTATGTTCGTTCATACTTGCTGGTGTAGCACAGCTGGTAGTGCACTTCACTCGTAATGAAGGGGTCGCAGGTTCGAATCCTGTCACCAGCATTAAAACAGAGGCAACATTCCCTTAAGCCTGAAGGAATTGTTGCCTATTTTAATGATTGCAGTCTACCTACTGATAAGATGAAAAGGCTGCTGTTTTATTTGATGATCTGAATGTAAGTAAGGAAAGTAAAAATTTTGTTCTATCAAATGTCGGGGAATGCCTCGGCATTATTTCTTGTGTTGGCTTACAGTGAACATTCCACCATATTCTTTTTTATTGGGAATTTTTCTATAGGGGTTTTCTTTGGAAAGTATGTTAATATTAAGTTGAGTAAGTTTGTTCTTTGAGTTTGATTTTAACTATCTTTAAGGGGGGTTCTGTATGAATCAAAGTGGGGTGCCTTCCGTGCAGAACAGTGGAAAAGTAGCGATATCTCATACTAGTAGTCGAGCTAGTATGATATTTGATATAAAAGCACTACTGAAGGGAAAAGTGTTAGTGGCAAATGTCCTACCGGTTTTTGCTGGTTTTTGGCTAGCCCTCTATTTTACGGGTTCATCCTTTGCTGACAACTGGGGCATTTTCTGGCTGACGATGATCGGGAGCACCATGATTATAGCTGGGGCTCTTGTGATCAATAACTGGTATGATGTAGATATTGATACGGTTATGGATCGAACGAAGCATCGGCCGACAGTAACGGGGAATTTTTCCTTAAAAACGGTGCTGTGGACAGGGATTATCCTTACAGTCCTAGGGTTTATATTAATGTTCTTTACAAGATTTGAAGCTGTCATTTATTCATTTATCGGATGGTTTACCTATGTTGTTCTTTATACAATGTGGTCTAAACGACGATATACACTTAACACGGTCATTGGCAGTATTTCCGGTGCCGTTACGCCAATGATTGGTTGGACAGCGATCGATTCCGGTTTTCATATCGTTCCGATTATCATGTTTCTCATTTTATTTATTTTTCAAATGCCACATACGTTTGCCGTTGCCATGAAGAAATGTGAAGAATATCGAGCAGCTAAAGTTGCCATGCTTCCGGTCGTACATGGTTTTGAAATGACTAAACGTCAAATGGTTGTCTATATCGCTTGCTTGCTACCATTGCCATTTTATCTTGGTTCTCTCGGAACTACTTTTGTTGCTATTGCAACCATCATGAACATAGGCTGGCTGGTAGTGAGTATCTACGGACTCTTTACGAAAAATGATTTAAAATGGGCACATGTCATGTTCCTTTATTCTGTGAACTATGTCACTCTATTGTTTTTACTTATGATTGTTGTAACATTACCTGTATTTCAGTAATAAATCGTTGCAGTTTAAATAAGTTGGTTCAACAACGATAAAAGCAGTGGATTTTTCAACAGAAATCACACTGCTTTTGTTTATGATTGAACAAATGACCAAATTAGGGGCCATATTTATTACCGCCCCTCATCTATTAACGTTTTAAACCTGCTGCATAGAAAGGACCATTAGCAGTCATGGTGTATAAAATATGAGCCATCTCTTGAGGAGATTCATTTTTATCACTATTCAACCATTGTTGTATAACGCCTAAATGTGCAGATGAAATATAGGAAATGAGGTATTCGATAGGAACTAAGAGATTTTCTTGTTGAATGAATTTATTGTTTTCAAATAATGTTTTCCACATGAATTCTTTCATCTTTGTATGGAATGATAAATCTCCTTTTGGTCCTAATATTGCTTTCATAAACTTTCTATTTCGGTCGATATGTTCAAAAATGGATACTACAAGGGTAACGGGAATCGTTACCGAAGGGTTCGTTTTCTTTTCATTCATGGTTTTGGAAAAGTTCTCTATGATCATATCAGCCAATTCTTGAAAAAACTCATCCTCACATTTGTTAACTAAATCATACTTGTCCTGGTAATAAACATAAAAAGTTCCTCGGTTAATTTTTGCCTTCGTAGTAATCTCTTTTACAGTTAGGGCATCTAAACCTTTTTCTTCAATTAATTCCACCAATGCATTTCTGATAGCTTCTTTCGTCCGAATGACACGTAAATCCGTATTTTTATTACGCATTTTTGCTCCCCCAATCATTATTTAACACATTTGAAGATGTTGTTGGTTATCCGACACAATCAGAATTTTTGATTATTGTAATGATAAATTACGGTTTATTATAATGAATAAAAAGCATTAAAACAACACGTTGTCCGTTTTGTGGAGGAGAATAGATTCATATATAAATTATTATGAGTTGTAATTCGTTTAAATTAGAGGGGGTAGGACTTTGGTGGATATTAAAATTTCAAATGTTAGCAAAAGCTTTGAAAAAAAGGAAGTTATTAAAGATATCACATTTACCATTCCTTCCGGAGAAATATGCTGTTTGCTTGGGCCTTCTGGTTCGGGTAAAACAACATTAATTCGTCTTATGATAGGAGCTATTGCAGCAGATACAGGACACATCCAACTAGCCAATATAAAAATGCCTAATTTGAAAATGTTAAAAAAGATTGGATATATGCCACAGAATGATGCTTTGTATGATGATTTATCGGCAGAATCCAATTTGCGATTTTTTGGAGGACTTTATCAATTAAGTAAAAGTAAATTAGAACAGCGCGTTAAAGAAGTTCTTGAATTAGTAGATTTAACCGAGCATAGAAAGAAATTGATAAGGAATTTTTCTGGTGGGATGAAAAAGCGACTTTCTTTAGCCGCTTCTATTTTACATCAACCAGATGTTTTATTCTTGGATGAACCGACAGTGGGCATTGATCCAGTGTTGCGTCGTACTATTTGGGATCAGTTTCAGGAAATTAAAAAATCAGGAACGACAATTATTGTTTCCACACATGTTATGGATGAAGTAACAGAGTGTGATAAAGCGGCTCTCATTTATAATGGTTCTTTAATTGAATACGATAGTGTAGAAAAATTGCTGAAGAAGACCAATACAGGTCGAGTGGAAGAACTATTCTTAATGGCTTCGAGTAGAGGCGGTGTTGTAAAATGATCCATTTAGCCAAGCGTGTGATCCTTCAAACTTTAAATGATAAACGAAGTGTCATGATGATATTCATTGCACCACTTTTTGCTTTAACTTTAATTTACTTTTTGCTTGGTGATTCAGACTATACAGCGACAGTAGGAATCAATAAAAATGCCATGCCAGCCCCTCTTGTTACAGAGTTGAAAGCACAAGATTTGAAGGTAATATATGTATCGAATGATGATTTCCAACATCCAAAGCAATATTTAAAGGATCATCTTGACGTGGATGCAATCTTTACTATTTCAGAGAATGCCAGTGTAAATATCATCATGTATGAACCATCTAAAAAAAGTGCAAAAGCATTATCTGAAATACAAAAAGCTTTATCTTCCCTAAATCCGTCAGCAAAGATAAATATGTCGTATGTATATGGCGCACAAGACAATTCAACGTTTGAATCCCTTGGATATGTGTTTCTAGGTTTATTCGCATTTTTACTGGTATTTATTATTTCAGGTATGGCACTTGTTAGAGAACGAAGTGGTGGTACATTAGAAAGGTTAATGATGACTCCTATTAAACGAGGAGAGGTTATTCTTGGATATACGTTAGGATATGGAGTATTTGCTATTATTCAAGCCATACTGATTGTTTTCTATTCGTTTTATGTGCTGAATTTACATTCTATTGGAAACATTGGTTGGATTGTTGTTGCCATGGTTTTATTAGCGATTACTGCCGTTTCGTTTGGTGCAATGATTTCTGTGTTCTCTACTTCAGAGTTACAAGTAGTACAACTAATACCATTTACGATTATTCCACAAGTATTCTTTTCAGGATTGATTCCATTAGATTTAATTCCATACCATCTAGGGAATTTGTGTTACCTCATGCCAGTTTTTTATGGTGTAGAAGCTATTAAAAGAGTAATGGTTTACGGTGGAGGATTCCTTCAAATTTGGGGTTATCTTTTTGGGTTGATTGGATACACATTCATCCTTTATATATTGAACACACTAGCATTGAAAAAATTTAGGAAACTTTAATCGTATTCTAATGAAAAGAGCGACAAGTATTATCAATCTTGTCGCTCTTTTTTTGTTTATGTATTTACTACTCCACTTCTATTCGAATAAGGAGAGTTTTTACTAAACTCACTTCAAAAATCTCCTCTTTATTCATTCCTTTCGTTCAAAAGGTAAATCCAGTGATAATGTCGTTATTTTTACATAACCTTTCTCCAAATTTTTATTTTCTACATGTTATAATTTTCAATTTTTTATTCTGGTTTATTTATGTGATTCACTTCACTTCATTGAGAATCATTCCTAATTATTATGTAAGTAAGAAGAACAAACAAAACCAAAAGGGGGATTCTTATATGGAATCAACAAAAGTCAGCCACAAAAAAGCAGAAAACCATGAACCGCTAAAAGGCACATGGATTTCTTGTGGAGTGGTTGGAGGAGTTATTTTAGTTACTTATTTAATCGTTTATGGCTTATATATGGTTCGAGTATAAGGGAGGGGAGTAGAAAATGCATCGTGATGAAAAAATTTGGCTGACGTTAAGCTTCGGAATGATTATGATTTTCATGCTTATCACAGGTTATCAAGCATTTGCATTAGAAATGGGGCCACCAAGTAATATGGAAACGATTGATCCAACGAAGGTTGATCAAACTGCACCATTTGATAAACCAGGTGTAAAACAGGTTGGCGAAAATGAATACGAAGTAGTGATGACATTACAAGCATTTAGCTTTAATCCAAACAAAATTGAAGTGCCAGCAGGATCTACCGTTACTTTTGTATTAACTTCTAAGGATGTAACACATGGATTTCAGATTGCCAACACAAACGTGAATGCAATGGTCCCACCAGGTCACATTCAAAAAATCAAACAGAAATTTGATAAAGCTGGTGAGTATTTAATTCTATGTAATGAGTATTGTGGTGCCGGCCATCAAGTGATGGGCACAACCATTACTGTGAAATAAAGGGGGGAAAGTAAATGGCAACCATAACAGCAAAAACGATAAGAGAAACAGCGAATAAAGCGCTTGGCATTAGTCCAGAAGATGCCAAAATTTCAAAAACATATTTAACGGTAGCCTTTAGCGCCTTACTTCTCGGCGGATTTTTAGGATTGTTGCAAGGGTTGAACCGAGCAGGTCTCTTGGAAATGCCATCATGGCTAAACTATTATCAAGTACTTACTGCGCACGGTGTTTTATTAATACTAGTATTAACAGCATTCTTTATTATCGGTTATTTTTATGCAGGGATGTCACATACTTTAGGAGGTCTTCTTCCTAAAGTGAGAAAGATTGTCTGGACTGGTTTTGTGTCTAAAATGATTGGAATTGTCTTAGTTGTGATTCCGATCCTTATGAATGAAGCATCTGTCATGTATACATTTTACCCGCCAATGGCGGCACATCCTATGTTCTATTTTGGATTAGTATTTGTCGCATTAGGCATTTGGCTGGCTTGTGTAGGATGTTTTATCAATGTAGCAAACTGGAGGAAAAATCATAAAGGTCAGCATGTTCCAATCTTTGCTTATTTTGCTACTGGTGTGTTTGTCCTATTATTCTTCGCACTGATTCCTGTAGCCATTGAAGTATTCATGATCATTCCTTGGGTGCTTGGATGGGTGGATGGAATTAATGTCATGGTTTCCCGTACACTATTCTGGGCATTCGGCCATACATTGGTTAACATCTGGTATTTATCAGCTACTTCTGCTTGGTATGTAGTTGTTCCGAAAATTATTGGCGGAAGACGCTGGAGTGACACATTAACTCGCGTCGTGATTATTGCTTTAGTCGTCATGAACATTACCGGTGGATTCCACCATCAAATTATTGACCCAGGTATTGATGAAGGCATCAAATATATGCACGTATTTATGAGTTTGGCTATTGGTTTCCCTTCATTAATGACAGCTTATGCGATGTTTGCCGTATTTGAAAGAACCGCTAGAAAGAAAGGCGGTAAAGGATTGCTTGGCTGGTATAAAAAACTTCCTTGGGGGGATGTTCGTTTCTTAGCACCATTCATTGCAATGGCAGCCTTCATTCCAGCTGGAGCGGGTGGTATTGTACAAAGTACAAACCAATTAGACCAGGTTGTTCATAATACAATGTGGATTGTTGGACACTTCCACTTAACATTAGGGATGTCTGTTGTTATGACATTCTTTGGAATTACTTATTGGTTAGTTCCATTTATCTCTGGACGTGTGTTAACCCCAAAAATGAACAAATTAGGGATTATTCAAACGATTATCTGGACCATTGGGATGACATTAATGGCAGGAGCCATGCACTGGGTAGGACTATTAGGTTCACCACGTAGAACCTCTTATTCCACTTACTTTGACAATGCCACTGCATTAAGCTGGGATCCATATTTATTTTTCCTAGCGATCGGCGGTACGTTGTTAATTATTGGTGTCATTCTTCAAGTATATGCCGTATTCAATATGATGTTCTTTGCACCTAAAGGTGAAACAGAATTCCCACTAGCAGAAGAAGAAGAAGGGGCAGCAAAAACTCCTTACTGGACAGAGCGTTGGGGTTTATGGATTGTCGTCATGCTGATTGTCGTTTCTATGGCATACGTTATACCATTAACTGAGTTTATCGTAAATGCACCTCCAGGCTCACCTCCATTGAAAACTTGGTAATGAGAAAACAATACTTGCTTAAGGTGTTAGGAATTATTATGCGAATTGGCTAAAAAGCCGTGTTTCGAAATAAATGTTGTTAAACACTTGTTCTAAGAAAAAGAGATAGCTCGTGGGATTGGGCTATCTCTTTCTGCTTCATATTTTTGAAAAATTAGTTGGAAGTGATCATGGTGGTCCAAAAAAAATATACGATTATCTCCCTATCCCTGGTAATGTTATTTGGATTGATTTTGTTCTATATTGGAACTGACGGTTTTACCGCCTATACAGCGGAAACGGCTCGTGTTAATAAATTGGTGAAAGAAAAGCCGAAATTTCCTAATGTGACATTAGAGGATAGTAAAGAGCGGATTTATTCATTTTCTGAATTTGAAAATAAATATGTATTTCTTACATTTTTATATACATCTTGTACAACTGTTTGCCCTCAATTGGAAATGAACATGTCAAAAGTATATGAACTGATTCCAAAAAAGTATTTGGGTAAAGAGATTGTTTTTTTAAGCATTAGCTTTGATCCGGATCGTGATGATCCGGGCACATTGGAAAAATATCGAGGGTATTTTAATAGTGACGGGGAAACCTGGAGGATGGCCAGAATTAAAGACAAATCGGAATTAGAGTCACTGTTGAATGCATTCGGTGTCATTGTTATTCCTGATGATAATGGAACATTTGCTCATAATTCGGCGTTTTATTTAGTTGATAAACAAGGATATCTTATCGATGTGATGGATTACAAGAAGACGGATGAGGCAGCTAAAAAGGTTGTCCGTATTCTTAAAAAGGAAGCGGGGGAGTAGCATGAATCAATCATTTTATGGGCTGCTTTTATTTCTATTTCTGCTGATTCCGCCTGTGGCATCCTTTATGGAATCGATAATGATCATTCATATGCATATGCAAATGCCGATGCTAGTTATTTCCGGATTTTTAATGGCCCAGTTTATTCTAAAACAATTCCCAGCCTTTTTTGAAAAATGGAATCGTAATGGGGTCCCAGGAATCTTATTATTTGTCATTATCATGGTATATTGGATGCTTCCACGGACGATGGATGAATCATTAACTGTTCCAGCAGTGGAGGTTTTTAAATTTATTAGCTTGCCATTTTTGGCTGGAGTTCCTTTAAGGGATAGCTGGAAAAAACTTAGTTCAATAGGAAAAAACATAATTATTATTCTGTTTACGTTATTGTTTATCGGGGTGGGAGCTCTATATATTTGGTCACCTGTACAATTATGTAACAACTATCTGGTCATGGAACAGCTGACTCTCGGTTGGGGGTTTATGACAACAGCCATTTGCATGATTATTTATTTGGTTTATACCTATTTTGTCGACCCTTCTGAATATGTTTAATAAATGTAAGCCTGCTCTTGAAGAAGCAGGCTCTGTTTTTAGAAGAAGAGCATATAGTTTCGACTTTGAGAATTGTCTAGTTATCGCTTTCGGTTGTGCGATGATTATACTGCTCAAGCCTTCCTTGTAGAAACTTTTCAAACTGTGATAAAGGAAACATGATGAGTGAAAGCGAGTCGTTGTTGATTTCCAGGGCGCTTATGCTTTTCTCAATTATCGAGATCTCCCTAGGCGTGATAGAGCAATCCTTCGTAGGGAAGAGCTAGAAAAATCAGCAGGATTTCTACTTTTGATTCGGTCTCTAACAGGATTGTTGCTTGTGGAAGCATTCATATCCATTGGTTCATTTGGATTGGATGACATAGAAACTCCTCCTTTACCTATTAGGGTGTCCATTATTTGTACCTTTATTTTAATGGATTGCTGTCAAGAGAAGAGTGGAACGATTAGGAGCACAGGGAAAGAACCTTCACTTGTTATTTTCAATACTTTTCCAAAAATTACTTTGAAAGGATAGAACCAAATATACTGATACTAATCAAAAACCATTGCACGTTCGTTTTTGATTTGGGAGGTGACTATTGTGGGCACCGGATTATTTGTACTCGTGTTCCTGATATTATTGAATGGATTTTTTGCAGCATCAGAAATGGCACTTGTTTCCTTGAATGATAATAAAATTAAAATGATGGCCGATGGTGGAAATAAAAAAGCAAAACTTGTTCACCAGCTTTTATCCGAACCAAGCCGGTTTTTAGCCACCATTCAAATTGGAATTACATTGGCTGGGTTTCTTGCAAGTGCTTTTGCAGCTGGAAATTTTGCAAGCGCCCTAGCAGAGATGCTTTCCAATCTGGGGATACCGCTCCCGGCCAATATACTTGAAACGTTATCAACGGTCATTATTACATTAATTTTATCCTATTTTACTTTAGTACTTGGAGAACTCGTTCCCAAAAGGTTGGCCTTACAAAAAGCGGAAACCATCTCCTTTTTTGCAGTTAAACCTTTAATCTTACTTTCTAAGCTTACTTATCCATTTGTGAAGCTGTTGACTTTATCAACGAATTTGATTGCTCGGCTCTTTGGATTAGATCCAAATGCAGACGAGGAAGATGTGACAGAGGAAGAAATTCGTATGATGGTGGATGTAGGTCAGGAAAAAGGAACGATCCAAGAAGCGGAAAAGGAAATGATTAATAATATTTTTGAATTTGATAATAAGCATGTTTCAGACATTATGACTCATCGGACCAATATTATTGCTCTCCCCATTGAAACAAGTCTGGAGGAAACGGTTCGAATTGTGAATAATGAAAAATACACTAGAATGCCTGTGTATGAAGAGGATATCGACCATATTATCGGAATTCTTAATGTTAAGGATTTATTTCAATTTCTTGAGAGCGGGGATCGTCATGCATTTAATCTGAGAGAAATGGTTCGTGAACCTTATTTTGTTCTTGAATCCATTCGAATTGACCGTTTATTTAGGGATATGCAAAAAAACAATATCCATATGGCTATTGTTCTGGATGAATACGGTGGAACGGATGGGATTGTTACCATTGAAGACTTAATTGAAGAAATCGTTGGAAATATTTTTGATGAATATGATGAACCGGAGCTAGACGTCATTGAAATTGAAGTGCTAGATCCAAACCATTATATGATGGCAGGGACAACGAGTCTACACGAGGTTGAAGATGTACTTAAAGTTGGTCTGCCAATTCAGGATTATGATACACTTAGCGGATTTATCATCGGTCAACTTGGCTATATTCCCGAGTTCAATGAACGGCCATCTATGGAATATAATGATGTCCTATTTGAAGTTAAAGAAATGGATGACAGACGGATTGAGAGGGTAAAGGTAACTGTTAAAGAAAATGTGGTTGTTGAAGAAGAAAGCACCTAACCAATGAAGGGATTAGGTGCTTTTTTGCAAAACGCTTCTCTGTGGGGAGCTATGTAGAATGAAATGAAAGACAATTATTGTGTTATCATTTTTCTATCGTGATTTTCCATGTATAATATGACCCGCGGCACATTAGATGAAAGTTAGATCGGTTTTGAGGTGATGGAAATGGAGTTGCCAAAGGATTTTCGTAACAAAATGAGAGATCTTTTAAAGGATGAATATGAGGATTTTATGAAAAGTTATGAGGACCACAAAGCTCAGGGTCTGCGGGTAAACACGCTTAAGATAGATATGGAAGAGTTTCAGAAAATGAGTCCGTTTCATCTGGATAAAATTCCTTGGGTAAAAGAGGGGTTTTATTATGGGGACATAGACCGCCCTGGTAAGCATCCTTATCATGAGGCTGGATTGTATTACATTCAGGAGCCGAGTGCAATGGCGGCCGGAGAGTTGGTAGATCCTCAGCCAGGCGAGCGAGTACTGGATTTATGTGCTGCCCCGGGCGGGAAAACGACACATATGGCAGCAAGAATGCAGCAGCAAGGCTTTTTGCTGACGAATGAAATTCATCCAGCACGGGCAAAAATTCTTTCGCAAAACGTGGAGCGGATGGGGATAACCAATGCGGTTGTGACGAATGAAACTCCGGCAAGGCTGGCTGAAAGATTTCCGGGATATTTCGATCGAATTTTAGTCGATGCTCCTTGCTCTGGTGAAGGAATGTTTCGTAAAGATCCGGATGCCTGTGCAGAGTGGAGCCTTGAAAATGTGGCTGTGTGTGCAGGACGACAAATGGATATTCTTGAACATGCTGGAACTATGCTTCGGCCAGGAGGAAGATTGGTTTATTCGACTTGTACTTTTTCACCGGAAGAAAATGAAGGGATTATTAGTCAATTTTTAAAAAAGAACTCGAACTTTGAAGTGGAGGATATTCAGGTTTTTGAAGGATTTGACAGAGGTCGGAGAGACTGGGTGCCGGAAGGTGTGGCAGATTTAGAAAAAACGATAAGAATTTGGCCGCATCATGTTCAAGGTGAGGGTCATTATATTGCTGTTTTACGAAAAACAGACGGAGCGGAGCACGGAAAATGGAAAGGTCCGAAAGTTTTTACAGACAAAAAAACATTGAAAAGCTACTTTCAGTTTGCTGAGGAGAATTTACGAGAAGCTCCAACAGGAGAATTTCTGTTATTCGGAGAACAATTATATTTGCTGCCGGAGGGAATGTTGTCACTAGAGAATCTAAAGGTTGTGCGCCCGGGTTGGCATTTGGGTACGATTAAAAAGAATCGTTTCGAACCTTCTCATGCAATGGCTTTGGCCTTAAAAGGGGAACAGGTGAAGCATAAATGGAACTTGCCGGTAGACTCCCGAGATATTTTGGCCTTTTTAAAGGGAGAATCTTTGGAAGCGGAAGGTCCAAAAGGTTGGTACCTAGTAGAAGTAGATGGATATTCCATTGGTTGGGGAAAACTATCTGACCGTACGTTAAAAAACCATTATCCAAAAGGGCTAAGATGGACAGGGAATTATTAGGATAAAATTCATAGTTTATGTTTTACAAGTAGTGATGTGTATGTTACGATAATCGTAATAGAATATCGATCACATGTTACTGATTCGATCAGGCATGGTGGTAAAATAGAAGGTTTTAGTGCCTTTTATGATACCGCCATGCCTTTTTTATTAGCATTGACTGGAGAATGATCTAGTGTAAACGCATTAGTGGCCTATTGTGTTTCTTTTTCTCGGATGGAACGCACGATCAAGAAAGGCCTCGATACACTAGTTTCTTGATAAATTTCAGAAAAAGATAATTAGGTAAATAGTATTAATATTTTTCTAATAACTATCATTAATATTGGTAAAGGGGTAATTTTTATGTTTAATTTCTTTAAAAAGACAAAAGCAGTAGAAATCCATGCACCGGTAGATGGAAAGATTATTAAGCTAGAGGAGGTGCCAGATCCGGTTTTCGGTCAGAAATTAATTGGTGAAGGCGCTGCCGTCTTGCCATCAGAGAAAGGTCATATATATGCACCAGTCGATGGAAAGATCATACAAGTAGCGCCAACGAAGCATGCAATTGGTATTTTGGCTGAGGATGGAACAGAAATATTAATCCATGTCGGGTTAGAAACCGTATCGTTAAATGGAGAAGGATTTAAACCGGCAGTCACGGTAGGGGAAAAAGTTTCGGTTGGACAATTGCTGCTCGAAGTGGATTGGACTTATATTAAGGCCCATGCTTCTAGCACGGTTACTCCTATTGTAATCACCAATGCCCAGGATGGAAAGAAACAAATTCATGTAACAGAGGAGAAGGAAGGTATTGCCGGTAAGACGGTGATGATCACCGTAAATAAAAAGTAAGCTTCATACCGTACGATGAAGGGGGAGAAGTCCCCCTGTTTTAAGGGGGTGATGAAGGGTCAAAACGATAAAAAGCTTATGCATTGGAAAAATGATTTTATCTGTTTCACTTTTTTGTATACGTCTATATGAATAGGGGGTAATGAAAATGATGAAGTATCTCCAAAGGCTTGGCCGATCCTTAATGCTGCCAGTCGCTGTTTTGCCAGCTGCCGCTATTTTGATGGGGATTGGTTACTGGATTGACCCTTCAGGTTGGGGGGCAGAGAGTCCACTTGCTGCATTCCTTATTAAAGCCGGTGATTCAATTATTGGAAATATTCCTATCCTGTTTGCAGTCGGTGTTGCATTAGGGATGTCCAAGGAAAAAGATGGTTCTTCGGCATTGAGCGGTCTTGTTGCCTATCTCGTGGTAACGACATTACTGTCAACCGGTACAGTGGCATTGTTGGAAGGTATAAAACCAGAAGAGGTGGATCCTGCTTTTGGGAAAATTGGAAACGCTTTCGTTGGTATTCTTTCGGGGATTGTTGCTTCGATAATGTACAATCGCTTTAGCCATGTGAAATTGCCGGATGCGCTGGCCTTTTTTAGTGGCAAACGTTTAGTGCCAATTATGACAGCCGTTTCAATGTTGGTGGTATCTGCCATATTGTTCTTTATTTGGCCTGTGATTTATACTGCATTAGTATCTTTTGGTAAGGGAATCAGTGAATTAGGAGCTGCAGGTGCAGGATTATATGGCTTCTTTAACCGTCTTCTAATCCCAACTGGATTGCATCATGCCTTGAACTCTGTGTTTTGGTTTGATGTGGCAGGAATTAATGATATTGGTAACTTCTGGTCCGGTAATGGAGAAAAGGGTGTTACCGGTATGTATCAAGCAGGCTTCTTCCCTGTCATGATGTTCGGTTTGCCTGCAGCCGGTTTGGCGATGTATCATACGGCTAAAACGAAGAAGAAAAAGCAAGTAGCATCTTTAATGATGGCTGCTGGTTTTGCTGCCTTCTTTACAGGTGTTACAGAGCCAATTGAATTTGCGTTTATGTTCGTTGCACCGGTTCTTTATATTGTGCACGCTATTTTAACTGGTATTTCTTTATTTGTTGCAGCCACTTTCCATTGGACCGCAGGTTTTGGTTTTAGTGCGGGTTTCATTGACTTTTTCTTAAGTTCAAGGCTACCATTGGCCAATTCTCCATATATGCTTTTAGTTCAGGGGCTTATTTTTGCAGTAATTTACTATTTCTTATTCCGATTTATTATTACAAAGTTTAACTTGATGACACCTGGACGTGAAGAAGATGAAGAAGAATTGGCAGAAGCTGGTCCTTCAGGCGAGAGTAAATTTGCAGTTATGGCTAAACAAATCTATGAAGGATTGGGCGGGGACGATAATGTAGTTTCTGTCGACAACTGTGTGACTCGTTTGCGTTTGGAAGTGAAGGATATGAATAAGGTTGACAAGAATAAAATTAAAGCAGCAGGGGTACATGGGATTAATGTTGTCGGCGAACATAGCATTCAGGTCATTGTTGGCACCAATGTTCAGTTTGTTGCTGATGAAGTAATGAAAATCCGGAATAAATAATAATTGTTTGTAATAAAAACGCTTGGGATCCCGTTTTATGTAAGGCCCAAGCGTTTTTTATTGAAGATGTTGTAGTTGGTTTGCGTTTTTTGGATTTACCGTTACTTTATTCGTAGTCGTTCAATATGAAGGGTTATATATCCTAGTTCATGTTCGGGTAAGAGCATCTGATAATGGTGTAAGAGTTCTGTTGCTATTTGTTGGGCACATTCATAGGAAGCAGGAAATTTTAATTTTATCATTTTTAACATTTCTTCATCCATGGTGTGCTGCTGTTTGTCATTAATCCGTAATAGGGCAAAGCGTAAGTGGGTAATCAGCCGTTGATAGGAAAGATCCTCTTCATTCATTTCCATTTTTAGATGGTCCCGGATTGTTTGTATCATATGGCTAAGGATTGCTGTTTGTCTGAGTGTCTGTTTCATATCACCGCTCTTTAGTTTGGCAGTATGAATATGTAATGCGATATAACCAGCTTCGTCAATAGGGAACGTAATGTTCATCTTTTTTTCCATATGTTTGATGGCCCACAGGCCGATGTTAAATTCGTTCTTGTACAGTATTTTAATTTCTTGCAGAAGTTTGTTTTTTACATATATTCCATCCCGAATTCTTTCAATGGCAAAAGATAAGTGATCGGTTAGTGCAATATGAATATGTTCACTTAGTTTGGTTCCGAGAGATTGCTCGGCATAGGTGATAATTTCTTCTGAAAGGGCAAAATGTTCTTCGGGTATTTGAAGAAGTAGTTGATGGAATCTTTCATTTTCTTTAAGTACAAACAGCTTTTCGATTTTATTTGGATTGACAATGTCATTTTTCTTTTTTTGAAAAGCGATTCCGCTCCCGATAGCGATCTTTTCTTCCTTTTGATCAATAATGACTACGGCATTATTATTTAGGATTTGTTTGATTTTCAGAGGAATCCAACTCCTTGTTTGTCCCTGTAGAGTATATGTTGTGAATATGCCTTATGCATGTTTTTTAGGTAAAAAAATTGGTTAAAAAGAAAATTCGACATGTTTTTTGTTTTTCCTCCTTTTTCATTGCCGGTTTTTGATACACTGATAGGGAAGCTTATATTTCTGAAAAAATAGGTGTAATAGGAGCAACGATGAAAGAACATTATTATGACAAATTGTTAAATATTAAAACAAAAGAAAAGCAGCAGGGTTTTCATAAGTCTTTGCAATACCATCGCTATGAACCAACGCCCTATAGTGCTCTTGAGGAGCTTTTTCGTCATTATGAGCTAAAAAGCAGTGATCGGGTGGTGGATTTTGGGTGTGGGAAAGGAAGATTAAATTTTTATATCCACTACTTTTTCCATTCAGAGGTTATCGGGGTTGAGATGGATGAAGCGCTTTACGAAAAAGCCATGGCAAACCTTGAACGATATATCCGAAAAACGAAAAATCGGAAAGAAAAGATCCAGTTTCAATGCTGTTTAGCAGAAGAATACTTGATAAACCCATTGGATAATCGTTTTTATTTCTTTAATCCTTTTTCTATCCAAGTGTTTAGAAAAGTGATCAACAATATCCTACGATCTGTGGAACAATATCAACGACAAATTGACGTTGTCCTGTACTATCCTTCTGAAGACTATATTTATTACTTAGAAAATGACACCGCCTTCGAACTGAAAATGGAAGTAAAAATACCCGTCATCTACAAAAATAATCCCAATGAACGTTTTTTAATATATCGACTAGGGGAATAGTGGTAGGACTGTCAGCGCTATTCAGGAATAGGTGGGATTGGTTGATGGAAAGGGGAATATTAAATGGATTATAGTCATCGTATTGAAGAGCTGGATTATCTGCGGGGATTTGCCCTGCTTGGAATTGTTTTGGTGAATATTCTACCTTTACTAGAGTTGGGGATGCCAAAAGCTGGTTCACTGGATGCGGCTTATTGGCGTTTCTTATACCTTTTTGTGGAGGGGCGCTTTTATACGATTTTTACCTTTTTGTTTGGGGTAGGGTTTTCTATTTTTATGACAAGGGCCAATCAAAAAGGGATGAATGGGGGTGTCCTCTTTTTAAGGAGGATCGTAGCCCTATTTCTTTTTGGGTTAGTACATGTAAAGTTTCATCCGGGGGAAGCGTTAACGGTTTATGCAGTATGTGGCTTACTTTTGCTGCCTTTCTATAAGGTTAACAAAGTGATGAACCTCTTTCTTGGCCTGTTGATGTTCATCATTTTTAGTGTGTTTTCTTTTAAGTTATTTATGGTCATTCCTATTATGTTATTGGGAATCTCTGCGGGACAGTTTCGCTTGTTTGAAAAATTATTTGAAAAGAAAAAAGGAATCGCTGTATTTACAGGAATTATGTTTGTACTAAGCATTGCGGGACTGTTGTATCAATACCAGTATGCTCCTTTTATTATTGAAGATAGGTTGTATATGGAATTTGTTAGGATCGGAATCATCATTGGTCCTATTGTTTCAGCATTTTATGTAGGAGTATTGGTTCTTCTCTTGCAGTATCGATTTATTCAGAAGTGGTTATCTCCATTAAAAAGTTATGGTCGAATGGCATTGACAAATTATATGATGCAAACGGTTATTATTCTAGTAGTTGGTAATCAACTCCATTTAATTGGTAACATTTCATGCATTCATTCATTTTTGATCTGTTTAATCATTTATGTGATTCAATTGTCTTTCAGTGTCCTTTGGCTGCGATATTATCATTACGGACCATTAGAATGGATCTGGAGGGTGATCACCTATCTTCAGATTCCTCCTTTACGTAAGCAAATGAATGCCCATGGTGATAGACTTTCAAGGGAGTAGACTCTAAAGCGGCGTGGAATCGCCGCTTTTTTATTTCTTTTAAAACGGTATAAGAATATAGACCTAGGTTTATTGAATCATATTGAAAATAATTCTCATTCTTAGTTGACGAGGTAAATATTGGTGTTATAATAAATATCGGAAGGAGTTGATAATGATTATCAGTGTCAAAGAATTAATAGAACAGTAGAAATTTTATTTTTTATAATTTGATGATAATGATTATCATTTTCTGTATCTAGCTTTTTAGTAGGGTGGATAAAGAATATTTCCTCAAAAAGAAAGCTAGATAAATAGAAATGTTTGGAGACAGACATGAAAAAACGATTTTTAATACCTGTATTAATAGTATTATCTGGAATTTCATTATTTGTTGGTGTTAGTAGCATTACACCATTAGATTTACTGGATTTTCAATCAGAGGAAACTCAAATTTTTTTAATTAGCAGGCTGCCACGGCTTATCTCCATTTTGCTTGCCGGTGCGGGAATGAGTATTGCCGGTTTGATCATGCAGCAGCTGAGCCGAAATAAATTTGTCTCACCGACAACGGCTGGAACGCTGGATGCTACAAAGCTTGGAATTCTAGTAGCAATGCTGATGTTTGCTGATACAACAATGATGGAAAAAATGGCAGTAGCTTTTGTCTTTTCTTTGGCAGGGACGCTCTTATTTATGCAAATACTTGATCGTATTAAGTTTAAAGACGCTATTTTTATTCCACTCATTGGGCTGATGTTTGGGAATATTTTATCCTCGGTCACTACCTTTTTTGCCTATCGGGCCGACTTGATTCAAAATATGTCCGCCTGGTTACAAGGTGATTTTTCTGCAGTGATGAAGGGTAGATATGAGTTGTTATACATAAGTGTTCCGATTGTCATTATTGCCTATCTTTATGCGAATCGTTTTACGGTTGCGGGGATGGGAGAAGATTTTTCTAAAAATCTTGGGCTTCGGTATCGTAGGATTGTGAACATCGGATTAATTCTTGTTGCCCTTATTACGGTAACAGTCGTTTTAACAGTAGGGGTTATCCCATTTCTTGGCTTAATCATTCCGAACGTTATCTCCATTTTTAAAGGCGATCATTTACAAAAAACGTTGCCGCATACGGCGCTTCTCGGGGCAATATTCCTTCTGGTTTGCGATGTCTTGGGACGGGTGATCATCTATCCGTATGAGATTTCGATCAGTCTAATGGTCGGCATAATTGGAAGCGGAATCTTCCTATATTTACTATTCCGGAGGAGAGCCCATGCGTAATTTGTTAAAAATAATCATCCTCGTTTTGATCGCTGCGGGATGCTGTGCTTTATATTTATTTCATGATTTAAAGGGAAGCTTTGACTATGCCTTGCCAAGGCGGGTTGTAAAAGTAGTGGCTATGGTTATTACTGGCTTTACGATTGCTTATGCAACCGTTGTTTTTCAAACGATCACACATAACCGGATTTTGACACCTAGTATCATGGGGTTGGATGCACTTTATTTGCTACTGCAAACGATTATTATTTTCTTCTTGGGGTCCGATCATATCATTGTGACGAATAAGCAATTAAACTTTTTGATTTCTTTGGTTGCAATGATTGTATTTGCTCTCTTACTCTATCGGTTCCTATTTAAAAAAGGCAGACAGCAAATTTATTTCTTGTTGCTCGTTGGAATTATCGTCGGGACGTTTTTTTCGAGCATTTCGACATTTTTCCAAGTGCTGATTGATCCGAATGAGTTTCAAATTGTTCAAGACCGTATGTTTGCAAGCTTTAATAATATCAATCCTGATTTAGTCTGGCTGTCACTTGTGATTGTCGGAGGTGCCATCATTTATGCTTGGCGGTACATCACGTATTTGGATGTTTTATCGCTTGGACGTGAGGTCGCGATCAATTTGGGCGTACCCTATGATTCTATTGTTAGACAAATGCTGATTATTGTTGCCATCTTTATTTCCATTTCAACGGCTCTTGTCGGGCCAATTACCTTCTTTGGTTTGATTGTAGCCAACTTGTCGTATCAATTTTTCAAAACGTATAAACATAAAACATTGATTACTGGTGCGATTGTGTTAAGTATAATCGCCTTAGTTGGAGGGCAATGGGTGGTTGAGAGGATCTTTACTTTCTCAACAACTCTAAGCGTCATTATTAATTTTGTTGGCGGTGTATACTTCATCTATTTATTGTTAAAGGAGAGAAAAGCGGCATGATTCAAGTGAAGTCACTGTCCAAATTTTATGGAAAAAAAGCGGTTGTCGAGGATGTGTCTGTCACGATTCAGCCACGAAAAATTACTTCCTTCATCGGTCCGAATGGGGCCGGGAAATCAACCTTGTTGTCCATGGTCAGCCGGCTCTTAGATGCGGATACGGGAGAAGTACTGATTGATAACACCAATGTTAAAAAAATGAAATCTAATGACTTTGCCAAGAGAGTTTCGATTCTGAAGCAGTCCAATTATATGAATGTCCGTCTCACGATTCGAGAGCTTGTGTCGTTCGGCCGTTTTCCTTACTCAAAAGGCCGATTGACGGAAGAGGATGAACGGATAGTGGATCAATCACTTGAATATATGCACTTGTCCGATCTACAGCATAGATATTTAGATGAATTGTCA
Organism: Neobacillus thermocopriae; assembly: GCF_010975035.1. Classification (GTDB taxonomy): domain Bacteria; phylum Bacillota; class Bacilli; order Bacillales; family Cytobacillaceae; genus Neobacillus; species Neobacillus thermocopriae. The sequence goes on from NZ_JAAIUV010000003.1 coordinate 47,446, forward strand.
GGAGGCCAGCGCCAACGTGCATTTATTGCGATGGTTATCGCACAGGACACTGAGTATATTTTACTCGATGAACCTTTGAATAATCTGGATATGAAGCATTCGGTTCAGATTATGAAGATTTTACGCCGATTGGTGGATGATCTTGGTAAAACAGTGGTCATCGTTCTCCATGATATCAACTTTGCTTCAGTCTATTCTGACTGGATTATCGCGTTAAAAGACGGCAGGGTAGTGAAGGATGGTCCGACCGAAGAAATCATTCAATCGTCAGCATTAAAGGAAATATATGATATGGATATTCCAATTCAGGATATGGGTAACTGCCGTATATGTGTGTATTTTAATTCTTAAATATTTTGAAATGGTTAAGTAAGTAAACTAACATACAAATTTTTAAGGAGAGAATTGTAATGAAGAAGTGGAGTTTACTAGGAATTATTTTTTCTATCATTCTCGTATTAGCCGCATGTGGTGGGGCTAAGGAGACATCTCAGCAAGAAAAGTCTTCCGGTAGTAAAGGGAGTGAAACAACGGAAGCAAAAGAAGTGACGATCCAACATAAATTTGGGGAAGTAGTTGTTAAGAAAAATCCTGAAAAAGTAGTAGTTTTTGACTTTGGTGTCTTAGATACCCTAGATGAATTAGGGGTAGAGGTTGCAGGTGTTCCACAAGCGATGATTCCAAGCTATCTGGAAAAATATGCAGATAAAAAATATACGAATGTCGGAAGCTTGAAAGAGCCTGACTTTGAAGCTATTCATGCGTTACAGCCAGATGTCATTTTTATCTCTGCACGTCAAGCTGAATTATATGATCAATTCGCAGAGATTGCTCCAACTGTCTTTATTGAATTAGACTTTACAAAATATATGGAATCTTTCGAGAAAAATATGAACTTAATTGGTCAAATCTTTGGAAAAGAAGAGAAAGTAGCTAGTGAACTAAAAGAAATTAAAGCTAACATTGAAAAGTTAAATAAAAAAGCTACATCTGCCAATCAAAAAGGTTTAATTGTATTAACAAATGAAGGAAAAGTTAGTGCGTTTGGTCCAAATTCTCGTTATGGTTTTGTTCATGATGTATTTGGATTCGGTGCAGTGGATAAAGATATTGAAGTTTCAACACATGGCCAAGTGGTAACATTCGAGTATATTATGGAGAAAAATCCAGATGTATTGTTTGTTATCGACCGTAATGTAGCCGTTGGTGGCGAAGCAGGTGCGAAAAAGACAATTGAAAACGAGCTAGTACAAAAAACCAATGCATATAAAAACAACAAAATTGTTTACTTAGATGCAAATACTTGGTATTTAAGTGGCGGTGGATTAAAATCTATTAAATTAATGGCAGAAGAAATTGAAGCAGCCCTATAAGAGTACAGGCCAGGCATGTAGCCTGGCTCTTCTTGTATGTTGATTGGCTACAGTGTAGTGACATTTTAAAGTGAAAAAAACACGGAGGGATTTTCATGTTTTATCAAATTAAGAGGATTGTTGTAAAAGAAGGATTTGCCAACCAAGTGGTAGAGCGATTTTCAAAGCGAGGTGGACTATTGGAACAGCAAGCTGGTTTTATTGATAAACAAGTTTTGGTGAAAAAGGTGCGTCGCGGTGATGAGGAAGTGATGGTCGTAGTTCGCTGGGAGTCTGAAGAAGACTGGAAAAACTGGGAGATGAGTCCTGAACATATTGCTGGTCATAAGGCAAGACGTGGAGTCCCTAAACCAGAATATATTCTCGAATCGAGCCAAGATCTTTACTATACAGCAAATAGTGAAGGATAGAACCTATAAAAGATTTCTAAGGAATTAGTAGGTTTTTTTAGACGATGAGGGCAAAGTTGAAAAATAGGAATTATTCATTGAAATAGTGGTCAAAAGCTTGGAAGTTCATAATTCCAAGCTTTTAATTTATAAGATGCTTGGTCCCATTGATTGTGTTGGAGATTATTTTTATTTTGTGTAGCGGTTGGCATAGCTAGAGGCGACAAAGGCGTCTGGTTTGATTTTCGGCTCGACCCCCATGGATTCCATTCTTGTAACCATTTCTTTCACAAATTCACTTGTTTTATTTCTTTTTCCTGCTCCGATGTCGATATGACCTTCGATCGTAAAGGAGGCCCCATCATAAATATGTGGAAGAACGAGGTTAATTAATGTATTTTTTCTTTCCTCGGTAAATAAGGAAACGATTTCTTCTGTCAATGACAGTTCTAGAGAAATTCGCTCATGTAATTGTGTCATTTTCCTTGGAACAATCACCTTTCTTATACAGGCCCATACGCCCTTTCCCACATTCTGAATGACAATTCCGGTAATAAATGTGGTTTGGGATTTATGAACTTGTGAATCTGTTCCAATCATCAGGCGATAATTCCCACATGGATCACTACTAATAAATTCTACAATTCTCTCGAAAACCTGTTCAAAGGACATCTGTGTTTCTTGAAGATTGTTAAATAAAAGGCCGGTCGACCTGGGATGATTCATAAGTGATACACCACATCTTTCCCTTTGATGTTTATTACTTTATTTTATGGGGAAAGAGTGTTTAGCGTGCAGATGTGATTATCAGAGTGCTTGTCCTTGGTGATTAGCAAAGAGAATAATTGACTAAGCTTATGGAGCAGTAATTGTTTGTCTACCCAAATTTGTTAACCTATATTAAAATTAAGTTGACAAAATATCTTTCTATTATTATGTTTAAAATATCGAAATTGAGTTTGAAGTGGGGGATGAATATGAAGTTTAGGGCACTTGATCTAACACTAGTAAGTTTATTTGTTGCGCTTATGGCCGTTGGTGCAAATATCACTACAATTGCACCATTTTTACAGGTTGGTGGTGTTCCCATCACCTTGCAAACGTTTTTTGCTATTTTATCAGGGTTAATTTTAGGTAGCCGCTTAGGTGCTATTGCTATGATTGTTTACGCGATGCTTGGAATGGTAGGAGCTCCTGTTTTTGCTGGGTTTTTTGGTGGAATCGGGATTATACTGAGACCTACCTTTGGCTTTATTCTTTCATATATATTTGCGGCATATATTACAGGAAAAATTGTCGAAAAGAAAAAAAGTCTACCAGCATTTATTTTGGCAGCATTGATTGGGACAGCCATCAATTATGTGTTCGGTACAAACTGGATGTACTATGCCTACAAGCTTTGGGCAGCTGCTCCAGAAGGTTTTAGCTATAAATTGGCATGGCTATGGATGGTTCCCCCACTGCCAAAGGATATTATTCTATCCATCCTTGCGGGAACTGTAGCGTTCAAACTCGAAAAAAACCTCCTTTCAAAAGGACATTTCAAAACATTAAAAAATGCTTCATAATAAAAGGGGCTGTCCAGAAAGTCGTTTTTTCGTCTTCTGGAAGCCCCTTTTCATCGGAAAGAATGTTTTTCGATTTCTAGATAGGTTTAAGCACCAATTTCCTAGTGGTGTAATCCCCCAATAATCATCATCTCAGTCTCTTTGTATTTCCATTGGACAGAATACAAGCCAAACGTTGCTGTTTAGGATGTGATTTTTGATAATTCTAAAATTTGGTATATTAACATACTTTTTTTACTATATTGGACATTTATACTTTTTGGACATTTTTTAGTAGATAACGCCTAATTGGAAAGTCTATACATTGCAATAATTTAAATAATTTGATAAATTATAACGGTATTTACTAAATAGAGCAAGGGGGAGATGGAATGAAAGTAATAGAAACCTTTATTGGTGAAGCAAATACATTACTATGGTCCTATATCTTGATCGCATTACTAATTGGTACAGGTCTTTATTTTACTATAAGAACAAAATTTGTCCAATTTGGAATGATCGGTGAAATGTTCCGCCTAATGGGCGAAGGTTCTAAAGGAAATAAGAAAGGGATTTCATCTTTTCAGGCATTCTGTATTAGTACGGCTTCTCGTGTAGGAACCGGTAACTTAGCCGGTGTAGCTATTGCTATTACAACTGGGGGACCTGGAGCAGTTTTCTGGATGTGGCTCATTGCTATCATCGGATCCGCTTCAGCCTTTATCGAAGCAACACTTGCGCAAATTTATAAAGTAAAAGATGGAGACACGTTCCGCGGTGGGCCAGCCTATTATATGGAAAAGGCTTTGAATGCTCGTTGGATGGGAATTACGTTTGCCGTTCTAATTTCGTTAACATTTGGATTGGCGTTTAACTCTGTACAGGCAAATACAATTACGAGCTCTTTAAACAATTCTTTTGGGATTGATAAAGGTTTAATTGCGGTTGTATTAGCTATCATTACTGCTATCATCATTTTCGGTGGACTTAAAAGAGTAGCGAAAGTGGCCGAATGGATGGTACCAGTCATGGCTGGAGCCTATATCCTTTGTGCGATTTTTATTATGATTACGAATATAACTGAACTTCCAGGCGTTTTTAAATTAATTTTCGAAGGTGCTTTTGGAATTAATCAAGTTGCAGGTGGGGCTTTAGGGGCTGCAATGATGAACGGAATTAAACGCGGGCTGTTTTCGAATGAAGCTGGTATGGGTAGTGCACCGAATGCCGCAGCTACAGCAGAAGTTAGCCATCCGGTTAAACAAGGATTGATTCAAGCATTAGGAGTTTTCTTTGATACACTTGTGGTTTGTAGTTCAACAGCATTTATCATTCTATTATCAGGTTTATATACATCTAAAGAAAGTAATGGTATCGTCTTAACTCAAAATGCTCTTGAAGGTTCGCTTGGTTCATGGGCAGGAATCTTCCTTGCTTTGATTGTTTTCTTATTTGCGTTTAGTTCTGTAGTAGGTAACTACTATTATGGAGAATCGAATATTGAATTTATTAAAAATAATAAATTCGTTCTAAATCTTTACCGCACAGCTGTTGTTGGGATGGTAGCATTTGGTTCCGTGGCAGAGTTAAGCTTTGTATGGAATCTAGCTGATTTATTTATGGCACTTATGGCTATTATCAATTTAATTGCCATCTTATTGCTTGGAAAAATTGCCTTTGCTGCCTTATCTGATTATAAAAAACAAAAGGCTGCAGGGAAGAATCCAGTATTCTATACAACGAATATAAAAGGTCTTAAAAACGTGGAAGCGTGGGAAAACGCTCCAGCTCAACAGGGCAATAAAGAGAATCTAGGTTAAGGATAAAGATACTTAGCTTCTTAATAAAACAAAAAAGGCATTTTCACCTTTGTTAGGTGGAAATGCCTTTTTCCTTTTTGACGGGTAGGATGTGGTTATTTTGCTTGATTTCCTGCTTATTTTTCAGATAGAAGATGGAAGTCATGATTATGGTCAAGCCTCCGTATAGGGCACACATGAGCTGTAAGCCAATGAGATCTAACAAGAACCCGGTGATGAGAAGGACGATTTGAAAGATGATTCGGTCCAGCATATTACGGAAGGAGAAAAATCTACCGTGAAAATCTTTAGGAACTTTCGTTTGAAAAATGGTGGCAGCTGTCGGGAAAAAGCAGCCGACCGAAAACCCAAATAGGACAAATGCTATGATTGTTATGATTGGGATGTCGGCCATGTATAAAAGAAATTGAGATAACCCAATCAGAAACGCACTACTAAACAAAATGGTATACGGGGAACTTTTGCTACTAATGTGCTTGATTAAAAATGCCCCTAGCATAAAGGATATCCCTTCTGCGGTATAGATCCAGCCCTTGATTGCAGAACTGTCCTGAAGTTCACTGATATTGATGACCAACAGGTTAAAGCCCCCTAAAAATAATAGAGGAATTAGTGACAAGAGAAGAGTCATAAAGACAATCGGAAGTCCTTGAATAACGGGAAACACGTCTTTAAAGCTCATTTTCTCTTGAGGACTTGTTTTTTCAAGACGGCGCTCATTCTTCATCCTTGCAGCTTTTTTCGTTTCTGTCGATAGTGCCTGTTTGGTAGTCGGTTCATCAATGTTTAAAAAACAAGTGAGAATGAATAGAAGGATATAAGCCACCAAAGAGCCCGTATATATCATGGATAAGGGAAGAGCTACAAGTAATACCCCTGCAAGTGCAGTTCCGATAATCCGTGATAATGTTGCGACATTCATATGAACTCCATTTAACTGAAGTAATTCTCTGTCTGCCACAATGAGTGGAATGGCTGCTTGCAATGCAGGAAAATAGAATGCGGCAGAAGTTTGAATTAAGACAGAAAAGACGAGCATCCACCAAATGGAGCCAGTTGATATCGCAATAAACATAAAGATGACACTAATGATACGGACAAATCCCGAAATTAGCATAACCATTTTTTTGCTGATTTGATCGGTCAATCTGCCTGCATATGGTCCAACAGCAATACCAGCAACCAATCCTCCTGCAAGAAGAAGTGATTTTACAAAATCTGAAGGCACTTTCTCCTGCATAAACTCCAAATTCCCAATGACCCCAAGCCATAACCCAAGACCAGCCACGAATTCCCCCGTCAATATAATCCACACATTCCGATTTCTCCACATATCTAGCGCCTCACGTTCATCTATTCTATAACCCCATGCCTTTCAAAGATACAACAATATTCGAAATAATACAATAATAGTATTTGGCACCGCTCATGTACGTTTACTTTATTTTATACGTATAAGTTGGACATGTACTGCCAGTCCAAATCATACATACTATAAAATATTTTGTGTTTAGGTTGTTATGTTTTGTCTAATGACATTTGTTAGAGAAGAGATATAATTGGAAGTATCTGAATATTTTTACATCTAAGTGATGGGGTTTTAGTAGTTACTTCAATGCTGGTAAGTCGTCCCCCTACTGCTTTCGTTCTTTCAGGTGCATGTCCATATGAACTCCTAGAGATTACATGGTAAGAGATAAACGCAGTTTTTATTACCTTATTAAAAAGGAGTGTTTAAATCATGCAAAAGCAAAAATTGTTAATTAATGGGGAAAGATTAAAAAAGGAACTGGAACGATTTGCTGAATTTGGTAAGACAGAAAATAATGGTGTAACCAGACTGGCATTATCAGAAGAAGATCGTAGGGCAAGAGATTATTTCCGCTCTTGCTGTGAGGAATTGGGAATGTCAGTCAAGGTCGATGATATGGGATGTATGTACGCCACGCTTGAAGGGACTGAAAATAAACCACCAATTCTGATTGGCTCCCATCTCGATTCTGTAAAAAAAGGCGGACGGTTTGATGGGGTTCTGGGAGTAGTGGCTGGTTTGGAAGTGGTTAGAACCCTTGTTGAAAACAACATTAAACCTAAAATTCCGATTACCGTTGTGAACTTTACTAATGAAGAAGGGGCGAGGTTTGAGCCGTCAATGATGGCTTCAGGTGTGCTCGCTGGTAAATTTGATAAATCAGTCATGTTGAAAAAGAAAGATGCTTCAGGGACTACTTTTGAGGAAGCTTTAAAAGCCATTGGCTACGCCGGAGAAGAGGAAAATCGTCTAAAAGAGGCCACAGCCTTAATTGAAATGCATATTGAACAAGGTCCAATTTTAGAGGCGGAAGGACTTTCCATTGGTGTAGTTGAGTGTGTGGTAGGTATGGCTTGCTATGAAATTGAAGTGACCGGAGAATCGGATCATGCTGGTACCACTCCTATGCATATGCGTAAGGATGCGCTTTTTGCAGCAAACAATCTTATTAATGAAATTCGCAAACGCTTAGGGTCTCTGGATAAAGAGTTGGTGTATACCATTGGCCGGGTTAATGTCTATCCAAGTATCCATACGGTAATTCCAAATAAGGTAGTGTTTACACTTGAAGCCCGTCATAAAGATATGGAAATTGTCAACACCGTTAAGGATTTCATTCAAGGGCTTCCAAACTTGGGGGTTAACGAGGGGTGTGAGGTAAAAACAACGAAACTATGGGAACGCGATACCGTGTGGTTCAAGCCAGAACTATGTGACCTAGTAGAACAGTCAGCCCAGTCGCTTGGGTACTCTCATAGAAGAATGGTCAGTGGGGCAGGACATGATGCACAGTTCATTGCTAGTTTGGTCCCATCTGTCATGCTATTCGTCCCAAGCATAAACGGTAAAAGTCATTGTGAAGAAGAACTGACCACATGGGAGGACTGTGAAAAAGGAGTAAACGTCGTATTGGATACTGTTCTAAGTCTTTTATCTAAATAAAATTTAATTAAAATTACCAGAACATGTAATGTACCTAAAAATCGTTTGGGTATTATTCTCAAATAAATAGGTGAATGCGTTTACAGAGATTTTGGGAGTAGATTGTGTTTTTTACAAAATGTTTAAGATGAATTTTGTCATTAGTTTTGCCAATCGTATTTTCAGGAGGATCAACATGATTACAAATATTGCAACAGTAGCTGTTTATGTGGACGACCAACAAAAGGCAAAGAATTTTTGGACAGAAAAGGTTGGATTTGAAGTTAAGGCAGAGTTTCCAATGGGCCCTAATGCCTTCTGGCTTGAGGTCGCGCCTCCTAACGCAGAGTCTCATTTAGTCCTTTATCCTAAATCCATGATGCCGGGTCATGAAAATATGAAAGCATCGATTGTTTTTAAATGCAAAAACATTATGGAACTGTATGAAAACATGAAAGCAAAAGGTGTTCAGTTTAAGGGTGAACCGCAAACGATGCAATGGGGTTCATTCGTCCAGTTTATTGACGAAGACGGAAATGAGTTTTTATTGAAAGAATAATCACTAGAACAGAGGATCAAAGAAATCGTAATTCTTTGGTCCTTTTTTTATTATAAAGAAACCTAATCAAACGTTTGATTAGGTACAACAAACTTGGAAATCAAGAATTTTTAATGGCTAATCAAATGTTTAATTAAATTTTTTAATTAACCAAACGTTCGATTAAATTTTTCCTTGCTAATCAAACGATTGATTAGGACAACAGACTAATCAAACGATTGATTAAACTATAGTTACTGATTATTAAGAGTGAGCACGATGATAAACGGATTTTGATGGTACATAAGTAAAAAGGAAATACCATATACGAGTACGTACATAAGACTAGTAAAAAAGAACAAATAATTTTCTATTAGATTATCTTTTTTTGAAGGGTGTAATTTTAGGGGGGCTTCTCAATGAACCAGTCATTTCCTATGTAGTTCTTTATTTAAAATTTTTAGTAAAATTTTTACTAAAATAATTGAAGGCTTTTATTTATAGATTTAGAATATAAAGGAAGATAAAAACTTTCGGAATATTAAAATATAGTTGGAGGAATTTATGAACATTAGCCCTCTTAACAAAACGTTTTTAGACTTATATGGAGTTTTACCGAAACAGGCATTTTTTGCTCCAGGCAGGATTAATTTGATTGGTGAACACACTGACTATAATGGTGGTCATGTATTTCCGTGTGCTATTACTTATGGAACTTATGCGGTTGCACGGAAAAGGGAGGATCAGCTAGTTCGTTTATACTCAGAAAATTTTCCGAACAAAGGAATTATTGAGTTTCATCTAAACGAGTTGGATTATAACAAAGATCATGATTGGGCCAACTATCCTAAAGGGATGATCCGATATATCAGCGAGGCGGGTTTTCAGATCCCAAATGGATTTGAATGTGTGATTAAAGGAAACATTCCAAACGGTGCCGGCTTATCATCCTCTGCCTCCATTGAATTATTAACAGGTGTTCTTCTGGATGGTTTGTTCCAATTAGAAATCCCACGCCTTGATTTAATTAAAATTGGCAAGCGGGTTGAAAATGAATTTATCGGTGTTAACAGTGGAATCATGGATCAATTCGCTATTGGAATGGGAAAAGAGAAGGCGGGTATTTTACTAGATTGTCAGACACTAAAATATGTATATGCACCAATTCAGCTTGATCACCACAAAATCATTATTATGAATACAAACAAGCGCAGAGAGTTGGCGGATTCGAAATACAATGAACGCCGTAGCGAATGTGAAGAGGCGCTGAGACAGCTTCAGAAAAAGCTTTCCATTGAAGCACTTGGACAGCTATCTGAACAAGAATTTGAAGACAATAAACATCTTATTACGAATGAAGTGGTTCGAAAGCGTGCTAGGCATGCAGTCTATGAAAATAGAAGAACGATAAAGGCGCTTAAGGAATTAAAAGCAGGGAACTTGGTCGGGTTCGGTCAGCTGATGAACCAGTCGCATCTTTCGTTACGCGATGATTACGAGGTGACAGGTGTCGAATTGGACAGTTTAGTTGAAGCTGCGTGGCAACAACCGGGCGTCCTTGGTGCACGAATGACCGGTGCTGGTTTTGGTGGCTGTGCCATCGCGATTGTAGCTAATGAAAAAGTAGAAAATTTTATCGCTAGTGTAGGGGCGGCATATCGTGTAAAGATTGGCTATGAAGCTGAGTTTTATGTGGCTAATATTGGTGACGGGGCCAAAGAAATTGAAATGGAGGCTGTTGACGAATGAGTATTCTTGTTTTAGGTGGAGCAGGCTATATCGGCTCACATGCTGTATATCAATTAATCGATCAAGGACATGAAGTGGTAGTGATTGATAACTTGCAAACTGGCCACAGGAAAGCTATTCACCCAATGGCTCATTTTTATCTAGGAGATATCCGTAACCGTGAGTTTATGAGGTCTGTTTTTGAAAAAGAAAAGATAGAGGCCATTATGCATTTTGCTGCTAATTCCCTTGTCGGAGAATCGATGATAGAGCCGCTGAAATACTTTGACAACAATGTGTATGGAACACAAATTGTTCTCGAAATGATGAAGGAATATGGCGTGAAGTTTATTGTATTCTCGTCAACAGCTGCTGTTTATGGAGAACAGGAAGTGATGCCAATTTCAGAAAACGCTGTCACACTGCCAACCAATACCTATGGAGAAACAAAACTTGCGATGGAAAAAATGATGGCCTGGTGTGAAAAAGCATTTGACCTTAAGTATGTTTCGCTAAGGTACTTCAATGTAGCCGGGGCAAGAGAGGACGGACAAATCGGCGAAGATCACAACCCTGAAACCCATTTAATTCCAGTTGTGTTGGAAGCGGCTTTAGGAAAGAGACCAGCGATAACGGTGTTTGGGGAGGATTATGACACTCCAGACGGTACATGCATCCGTGATTATATTCATGTGGAAGACTTGATTGCTGCCCATATTTTAGCGCTCCAGTACTTACAAAATGGCGGAGAAAGCAATATTTTTAACCTCGGATCAAGTCAAGGGTTTTCCGTAAAAGAGATCATTGAAACGGCAAAAGAGGTTACGGGTATAAATATTCCAGTTCAAGTGGGGGAACGTCGTGCCGGTGATCCAAGTACTTTAATTGCTTCATCTGAAAAGGCGAGACAAATTCTTGGTTGGAATCCGAAAAAGACTTCTATCAATCAAATCATTCGTGATGCCTGGAACTGGCACCAGCATCATCCGAATGGTTATGAGGGGTGAGGAGTATGATTCACGGTCTCATTCAACAGCTCATAAACCAGGCACTTGCCACCCAATTAATCGAGCGGGAAGATGAGATTTATGTTAGAAACCAAGTTTTGGCACTATTACAGATGACGGAGTTTATCGAAAGTGATGGAGAAACCAATTTAGAGATTCCCGAATTGTTGGAGAAGATCACGGATTATGCCTGTGAACAAGGAATAATCAAAGATATCTTTGATGAAAAGGAAATTTTCTCAAGCAAAATTATGAACTGTTTCCTCCCCCGACCTTCTGAGGTGAATAAGCTTTTTTATAAAAAATACAAGCAGAATCCAGAAGCAGCAACAAAGTTTTTCTATGAACTAAGCAAAAATAGCAACTACATTCAAATGAAGCGAATTCAGAAAAATATGGAGTATCAAGTGGTAACGGAATACGGTGATTTGGATATTACGATTAATCTTTCTAAGCCGGAAAAAGACCCGAAAAGCATTGCCTACGAACGGGAGGTACAGCAAACAGCTTATCCAAAATGTCTTCTTTGTATTGAAAATGAAGGCTATGCCGGGAGAATGGGACATCCTGCCCGCTCCAATCATCGAATGATACGTGTGAATCTGTTGGACCAGACTTGGTATTTGCAATATTCACCCTATGTGTATTACAACGAGCATTGTATCGTCCTATCTGAAAACCATTCTGAAATGAAAATTAATGAAGAAACCTTTTTGCGACTGCTAACCTTTGTTGAACAGTTCCCTCATTATTTCTTAGGTTCTAATGCGGATTTGCCGATTGTGGGTGGGTCGATTCTTTCTCATGATCATTATCAGGGCGGGAATTATGAATTTGCGATGGCGAAAGCTCCGGATGATTGGCATTTTGAAATGACGAGGTTTCCATCTGTTCAATGTGCTGTTGTAAAATGGCCGATGTCTGTTATTCGCCTTCGTTCAGACCAAATAAACCCGCTAGTTCAGGCGGCCGGACATATCCTTTCAAAGTGGAAAAATTATAGTGATGAAGCATTGGAAATTATCGCATGGACGGGTGAGATACCTCATAATACGATTACCCCGATTGCACGTAAAAAGGGAGAACGATATGAGCTGGACTTGGTTCTTCGAAATAATCGAACAAATATCGAGCATCCATTAGGTATTTTTCATCCTCATGCGGATGTCCATCATATTAAGAAGGAAAACATTGGTCTAATTGAGGTAATGGGGCTAGCTGTTTTGCCAGCGCGCTTAAAGGAGGAGCTAGCAGAAGTCGAAAATTACCTTCTTGGAAAACCAAGTTTGGTTGCCGATTATCATATGGAATGGGCGGAACAGTTAAAAGCTCGTTTTGGTGCATCTGTGAATGAATTCAATGTACAAACCATTATTAGAAAAGCAGTCGGAGATAAATTTTTAAGAGTGTTAGAGGATGCGGGAGTATTTAAAAGAGATGAAGCAGGAATCGCAGGATTTAAACGATTTATTCAAGCATTATTTTGATAAAAAAATGGGGTGATAAATTAGTGAAATGGGTAGAGCGGGAATTTGGTCATTACCATGGTGAGCCGGTGATAGAGTATACATTAACGAATAATTTAGGAATGTCCGTTTCTTGTTTGAATTATGGATGTACCATTACAAAGATCATCGTACCTGACCGCCATGGTAAGTTGGAAAATGTAGTTCTTGGTTTTGATACTTTGGAAGAATATGTAGATTTCTCACCTTACTTTGGCTCAGTGATAGGACGTGTAGCAGGACGGATAAAATATGCTGCGTTTGAGCTGGATGGGGTAGAATATAAACTGGAAGCAAATGAGTTTCCGAATCATTTACATGGCGGAAGAAAAGGGTTTGATAAAAGGATCTGGAAAACTGAGCCGGTTGAACAAGTAGATGCAGTTGGCATCCGTTTTACTTACTTAAGTCCAGATGGAGAAGAAGGCTATCCCGGAAATTTGGAAATAAATATTCTTTATCTTTTATCGAATACGAATGAGCTAAGCATTACTTATGAGGCTAAGACAGATCGAAAAACATTGATTAACTTAACGAATCATTCGTATTTTAATCTAAGCGGTAATGTAAAACGAGACTGTACGGAACATATTCTTCAATTAGATAGTGAACGTTTTTTAGAGCTTGGTTATGATTTGATTCCTACAGGAAAAATCATAGAGTCAAAGAATACTCCATTTGATTTTAATCAAGGACGCCTATTAAAGTCAGGGATTAAATCTTCCCATCCGCAAAATATACTGGTCGGAAACGGCTATGACCACCCGCTCCTTTTTGCAAAAAAAGGGGAAAATACTATCACGCTAAGTGAGAAAGAAAGTGGTAGATCACTTATAATAACAACGGATCAGCCTTGTGTGGTTTTATATACAAGTAATCAGCTAAGTGGCCCATTTTCCATAGCAGGTGTCCCTGCGAGGAATTATCTTGGGGTATGTCTAGAAACACAAGGTCTTCCGGATGCGATCCATCATCCGAATTTTCCATCCATTATATTAAATCCGGAAGATGTTTATCAATCTACAACAAGGTATCGATTTTTTTCTAATACAATAGGAGTTTGATTATGGCGACCATTAAAGATATTGCAAAAAAAGCGGGCGTGTCCATTGCTACTGTATCAAGGGTGCTGAATTATGATGCGACGCTTTCTGTCAGTGATGAAACGAAAAAAAGAATTTTTGAGGCGGCAGAAGAACTAAATTATAAGAAAAAATCCGGTGTGCGCAAATCGGAATTTGGAAAAATTGCGCTCATTCAATGGTATACCGAAAAAGAAGAGCTCGAAGATTTGTATTACATGTCGATTCGGCTTGGGGTGGAGAATCGCTGCCGTCATCATGGTATACAATTGGTAAAATACTTTTATGACAGTCTTGAAGAATTAAAAGAGGAAGAGATTCAAGGTCTCATTGCCATCGGAAAATATAGTAGAAGGCAGGCAGAAGAACTATCTGCCTTATCAAAAAATCTAGTGTTTGTTGATTTTTCACCGGATGAGGATCAATATGATTCCGTAGTTACTGATTTGGATAGAGCTACCGTGAAGGTTCTACATTATTTTCTGGAAAAAGGTCACAAAAAGATTGGCTATATTGGGGGAAGAGAAGAATTTAAAGACCAAACCTCTATGATTGAAGATCCAAGAGAACGAGCATTTAAGCGCTTTTTAACTGAAAAAGGGCTATGGAATGACGCATATATGTATGTAGGAACTTTTTCAGTGGACCAAGGCTATTCCCTTATGAAAAAAGCCATTCAAGATCATGGAGACAACCTTCCGACGGCATTTCTGGCTGGAAATGACCCGTTGGCCATCGGGGCGCTTAGAGCACTTTTGGAAGAGCAGATATCAGTACCTGAACGTGTAAATATTATCGGTATCAATGACATAAGTGTATCAAAATACGTGTTTCCTTCTTTAAGTACAGTTAAAGTTCATACAGAGTTAATGGGCGAGACAGCTGTTGATACAATGTTAGAAAGAATGGAAGGAAGGAAAACAGTCAAAAAAATCAATATCGCCACAGAGTTAATGATAAGAAACAGCAGTTTTTAAGTTAGTTTACTATAGTAGTATGATAGTACCACCAACTAATTTAAAACCTGAACGATGAAGGCTGACCTAAAAGGTCCTAACAAACGACTTTATTAGGGTTCAGCCTATATTTTTAGAAGATGGATTGGATATACATTGATAAATCTGGGGGGTCTCTGCAGGGGATAATTTGTCAAGGGACCCCTTAAAGTTATCCTTTTGTTCGGGTTTTTCCAACATGGACAATACGTATGTCAAAGCCTCTTTTTTCGGTTCTTATCCTCTTCCTTCCATTGTTGACGTCAATGATGTTCTGTATAATATTGGTATCCATCAGAGAGATAATGGGGGATGCCTATGAGCAGATTGTCGATTGTAGCCTATGTTGTAGGAATTGTGTGTTTTATAGTAAGCTGCTCGTTTTCGGTTTTTTACGGATATAAAGTCGTTACCCATCAGCTTCCAACGGAAGAAAAAGAGCCAAATGACGATCGATACCATTTTGTGCTAATTCCAGAAGAGTTAGATAATGATTATTGGAGATTAGTAGAAGAAGGAGCCCGGGCTGCAGCAAAAAAGTATGATGTTTTACTTGAATACACGGGACCACGTCAGGCAAATTTCGATGATCACCTTAAAACGATTGAAATGTCAGCAGCTGCAAAAGTAGATGGGATCATGACCCAAGGATTAAGCGATGAACAATTTAGCCCATTAATTAATCGAATAGTGGAAAAGGGGATTCCCGTTATTACGGTAGATACCGATGCTGCTAATAGCAAGCGTTTGGCGTATATTGGAACGGATAATTATTATTCAGGATTTTTGGCAGGGAAAGCGCTGATTGCTGATACAAATGGACAAGCTAATGTAGCGATCATTACGGGAAGCTTTAATAAGAATCATCAAAGGCAGCGAGTCCAAGGCTTTAAAGATGCCATCCAATCGGAAAAGGGAATTCGAATTGTGGCCATAGAGGAATCTCAAATTAGCAGGGTACGTGCTTTTGAAAAAGCCTATCAAATTCTTCAGGAGCATCCAGAGGTCACCGCCTTTTTCGGGACGAGTGCTTTAGATGGGATTGGTGTAGCAGAAGTAGTCGAAAAATTCAATAAACAAAAACAAATTTATATTATAGGATTTGATTTGCTGAAAGAAACACAGAAATATATTCGGAAGGGGACCATCCAGGCCACTGTTGTCCAGGAACCATTTGAAATGGGATATCGTGCTGTAAAGATGATGATCGATCTGCGTGAAGGGAAAAAAGTGCCTTCAACCATTCATACAGCTACACGCATTTTGAGAAAATATGATTTACCTCCTTATTTGAACAATATTAAGGGGGTCAGATAAATGTTATTCCAAATTCGAACGAAATTGCTCTTTTATTTTATCATTTTAGTTGTTTTATTGACCTCTGTTGGACTATTTTTTTACAAAAGCAGTGAAAAATTAGTGACAGAGTATGAAGATAGCTTTGAGCGTTTTCTATTGCTTAATGATATTTCTCAAAGAACCAATTTCATAACCGAAAAATTGCATGCATATATTCTAGATCAGGATATGACCTATCTAGAAGGCTATCGAAAAGAAAAACTAAAATTAATTAAGGATCAGAAACGCCTTGAGAAAATTATGGATTCGAATGATTTGACATTAAAAAATTATAAAAATTTAATTGATAGTTTCTTAGATGAATGTGATGCCACCCTTGGCACTTTTCAAAAAGGTGAGATCAATTTATATTCGGAACATTATAATGAAGTGTTGAAAATTGCCTCTTTTCTTCATGAAAGTACATTAGTTCTATTAAATAATAAACTTACTGATTATCAAAAGTTTTTCAATCAAATGGAGCAGCAAAATGAATATTATCGGCGAATGTCTTTTTCGCTGTTTGCGGCAGCGTTTTTTCTAAGTGCCTTACTAGCATTATGGATCTCCGGAGGGATTACAAAACCTATTCGCTTGCTTTCTGAAGCGGCAAAGGAAATTTCAACAGGGAATTTGGATGGGGAAGATATTAAAGTAACGACCAAAGATGAATTGAAACCGTTAACAGAAACGTTTAATCAAATGAGAGAAAACCTTCGTCGGCTTGTATTGGAAATTAAACAGCAATCGGAATTGGACCAGCTCCTGAAAGAATTAGAATTAAGAAACTTGCAAAATCAAATGAATCCGCATTTTTTGTTCAATACATTGAATACGGTTTCAAAAATGGCTTATTTGGAAGAAGCGGAAGAGACATCACGATTAATCGAAGCAGTGGCAGCAATACTTCGATACAATCTTGGTGATATTAATCAGGCTACTTCCCTTCGCGAAGAACTGAGAATTGTAAAAGAGTATTTTTTTATTCAAAAAACAAGATTTGGGGAACGGATTCAATTTAAAACAAGTATTGAGGAAGATTGTTTGGATTTTGAGATTCCTAGACTAATTTTGCAACCACTCGTTGAGAACGCCTTTATTCATGGAGTAGAGTCCTATGAAGAAAATGGGGAAATTCATCTTAAAATCTACCGGAAGGGTGATCGGATTCACATTGAAGTGATGGATAATGGACGAGGGATGGAGGAGTCTGTGAAAAGAAAGCTGCTTCAATTCATGAATCGTACGTCAACGGAGGGTTCCTATGACCATTCAGAAACATCGAGAGGGAATTCCACTGGTATAGGGGTAAGAAATGTAATCAGAAGACTACAGCTTTTTTATCAGCAAAATAATTTGGTTGCCATTGAGTCCGAATTAAACCAAGGGACGAATTTTAGACTGATGATTCCTGTCTCTGATGAAGGGGGAAAAGACGATGTTAAAAATTCTAATCGTGGATGATGAGGTTCTTGAACGGAAAGCCTTATCGAAAATCATCAGTAATTCGAAGAAGGATGTAATGGTAATAGGGGAAGCTCCTAATGGAAGAATAGCCATTGAAATGGCTGATCAGTTTAGACCCGATATTATTTTTATGGACATAAAAATGCCTGGAATCGATGGTGTACAAGCAGTAAAGGAAATTAAAAAATTTGCTCCTGACATTCGGTTTATCATGGTTTCCGCCTTTAATACATTTGAGTATGCAAAAGAGGTGATGCAACAAGGTGTGAAGGAATACATTTTAAAACCTAGTAGAAAGGAGGATATCCTTTCTAGTTTACAGCGTGTGGCTGATGAGATTCTATTAGAGCGAAGGCAAAGAGAGGAACAGGAAGAATTACGAAAGAATCTTGAACGAGTTGTATCGATTGCTCAGAAAGAGTGGGTTTCTTCTCTATTATTGAGCCGAGTGCAAGATATTTCTTTGGAAGAATGGGGGCAATTGTTAGGGGTAGAAATTACTTCAGCTTATATTATGTTATTTTTCATACAACCAACAGGGGAAGCCAATCTTAGCACTGCTGAAAAAGAGGAATGGTATCAGTGGTTAAAAAAGACTTTAGATTTGATGAAAACCGAGCATGAGTTTATGATAGGGCCTTTAGCAGAGAATCAAGTCCCTGTTTTATGCCTATGTAAAAAGACCGTTGAAAGGACTTCCTTTCGAACAAATGCCCAAAAAATTATTGACCATATGTTCCAGCTTTTTCAAAAGAAATCCTTTAAAGGAGATTTACGGATTACGGTAGGCAATCCATATAATCAGGCCTACGAGTTAACGAAGTCCTACCATGAGGCAATGGAAGCATTAAAAACTTTATTAAAAAAGTCTGGCCGAAATTATTTATTTTCTGAAAAACTGGGAGCCAATGAATCACAATCAGTTTCCGAAGTCCTAAAAGTAGAAAAACAGTTACTGGATGCGATACGGCAAGGAGATATGAATCAGGTTTTACTCTTGTTCAATTCCTATATTAAAGGACTGAAGGAACACAATAATTTGAAGAGAAACCAGTTGAAAAAATCGTTTGATGAAATGTTTGTTTTGATTTCACGAATGCTCCATGAACTGGGAATTCCCTATGAAACAACACCTGTCATGGATGAATCATGGGAAACCGAGGTGGCTCTGGAAAAAGGGAAAAATTATATATTAGAGGCTACCCGTTATGTCCAAGTTTGGAGGAACAATCATGCAAAGGGTATGTTACATATGGCAAAGGAATTTATAGAAGCCCATTTTGCAGAGTCGATTACTTTGGAACAGGTGGCCGAATATGTAGAACTCAGTCCCTATTATTTTAGCAAACTATTTAAAGAACGTTTTGGTATGACCTTTATTGATTATTTGACAGAATTGAGAATAAAGCAGGCTAAGTTGATGATTGTTGACCAAGGAAAGAGTTTGAAGGAAATTTGTTATTCCGTTGGATATAAGGATCCCAATTATTTTAGCCGGGTATTTAAAAAGCATACAGGGCTATCTCCAACAGAGTACCGCAAAGCCATCATATATGAATAAAGTCAGAAAAAATGAGCATGGATGCCGAATCTTAAAAGGGTTCGGTCATTTTTTTTACTTTGAGAAATGTCTAGCTCCAGCGCCCTAGCGGCAAGACGCCTTCGGTCTCCGCCCTACGATAAGTCAACATCGAATCACCTACGGTTCTTCGTGTTTCCTTTATCTCAGTCGGTGGCCACCACAAGGAAGGCTACGGTAGCTAAGCATCGCACGACCGAAAGCGATAGCTTTTGGGAGGATGTCATACGCCGCTAAGCAGGGCGCTTCCGCTTTTCTGGTAAGAAAAGAAAGGGGATAGGACTTTGAAAAATGTCTAGCTCCAGCGCCCTAGCGGCTAGTGCCCTTCGGTCTCCGCCCTACGATAAGTCAACATCGAATCACCTACGGTTCTTCGTGTTTCCTTTATCTCAGTTGGAGATCCTCCATGTCATACGCCGCTAAGCAGGGCGCTTCCGCTTTTCTAATGCAAAATAATCTAGAAATTCACAATATTATGCTAGACTTTAGACCTATGTATCAAAGTACTCCTATGATACTATTTTTGTAAGGGTTTACATGAAGGGGTAAGTTGAGCTTACCTAAATATTTAAAAGGAGAAGGGTGAAAAGATGAAAAAGAAAAAAGGAATGATTCTATCATTAACAGTGGCATCTAGTATTCTATTAGCTGCTGGTTGTAGCAGTTCTACAGGTGGTTCAAGTGATGCTGGCAAGGAAAAAGAAGGTCTTCCGGCTGTTGGTGCAACCATTTACAAGTTTGATGATAACTTTATGTCCTATGTCCGTCGGGCAATGGAGGATACAGCAAAAGGGAAAGTAAATCTCATGCTGAACGACTCTCAAAATGACCAAGCAAAACAAATTGAGCAGATTGATACTCTGATTGCTAAGGGCGCAAAATCGCTGGCCATTAATCTAGTAGATCCAAAAGCGGCACAAACAGTTGTCGATAAAGCAAAAACTAAAAATATTCCAGTTATCTTCTTTAACAAAGAGCCAGATGAAAGCGTATTAAAAGGATATGATAAGGCCTACTATGTAGGAACTACCTCTTCTGAATCGGGTGTAATCCAAGGTGAATTAATTGCTAAGGCTTGGGAAGCGAATAAAGACAAATGGGATAAAAACGGTGACGGCAAAATCCAATACGTATTATTAAAAGGTGAGCCTGGACACCCAGATGCCGAAGCACGTACAAAATTTGCAGTAGATACCATTAAGGAAAAAGGTATTCAAGTGGAGGAATTAGCCCTTGATACAGCTATGTGGGATGCGACAAAAGCGACAGAAAAGATGGATGCATGGATTTCCAAATACAATGATACGATTGAATTTGTAATCGCTAACAATGATGGTATGGCGTTAGGGGCCATTGCTTCTCTTGAAAAAGCAGGCTACTTCTCTGGTGACAAATTTATGCCAGTTGTAGGCGTAGACGCAATTCCGGAAGCACTTGAAATGATTGAAAAAGACAAGATGGTTGGAACCGTCTTAAATGACGCGAAAAATCAAGGGAAAGCAACGATTGAACTGGCAACGAATGCGGCAAATGGCAAAGATGTATTAGAAGGAACAGAATGGAAGCTTGATGACAAGAAAGCTGTTCGTGTACCATACGTTGAAATCACAAAAGAAAACATCCAAGTTGGTAAAGACGCTTATAAGTAAGAGGAATATGGAAAAGAGATAGCGCCTAGTCCGGGGATATCAGATCGCCCTTTGGCGCTCCTCGAACGAAGGAAAAGATCATGCTTTTCCTTCGTTCGGGGCATTGCCTTAAGGACAAATGTGAGTAAAAAGGGGACACACGAAGGAAGTCCTTCTCATTATTTTTAGATGGATTGGCGAGGAGGTTCGCTCATGTCAAATATTCTTGAAATGATTAACATAACGAAACGATTTCCCGGTGTTGTCGCGTTGGATCGTGTATCACTTAAAGTGAAGGCAGGTTCGGTCCATGCCTTAATGGGGGAAAATGGGGCAGGAAAATCGACATTAATGAAATGCTTATTTGGTATTTACTCCATGGATGAAGGAAAAATCATTTTTGACGGGAAAGAGGTATCGTTTGCGAATTCCAAACAGGCGCTTGAAAATGGCGTGTCCATGGTCCACCAGGAACTGAATCAAGTACGTCAGCGAAATGTAATGGACAATATTTGGTTGGGACGTTACCCAAAGAAAGGCATTTTCATTGATGAAAAGAAAATGTACGAGGACACGGCAGCTATTTTTAAAAGTTTGGATATCAACATCGATCCCCGCAGAAAAGTAAGCAGCTTATCCGTTTCTGAAATGCAGATGGTAGAAATAGCAAAAGCAGTATCCTATGATTCAAAAGTCATTGTTATGGATGAGCCAACATCCTCACTGACTGAGAAAGAGGTTGCCCATTTATTTAAGATTATCCGAACACTGAAAAGCAAAAATGTCGCCATTATTTATATTTCTCACAAGATGGAAGAAATTTTGAAAATATCCGATGAAGTAACTATTATGCGTGATGGGCAGTATATCGCAACCAAAAGTGCAAAAGATTTAACCACCGATGAAATTATTAAGCTAATGGTTGGACGTGACCTGTCACAGCGTTTTCCTCCTAAGGTGAACCAACCAGGAGATGTGATTCTCAAGGTTAAAAACTTGACAGCGGAAATGCAGCCTTCGTTTAAAGATATCAATTTTGAATTAAGAAAAGGCGAGATATTAGGAATTGCTGGGTTAGTTGGCTCAAAACGGACAGAAGTGGTTGAGGCATTGTTTGGTTTGAGAGCGATTCAGTCTGGAACGATTGAGCTTCATGGCAAGGAAGTCATTAATCATTCTCCACAGCAAGCCATTAAAAATGGATTTGCCCTCGTAACAGAAGAAAGACGTTCAACGGGGATTTTTCCAGGGTTAAGCATTAGTTTTAATTCTATTATTGCTAATTTACCACAGTATCGGAAAGGGATTTTTTTGTCAGAAAGCCAAGTATATGACGATACAAAATGGGTCATTGATTCTATGAAAGTGAAAACACCTTCGCAGAAAACAGCGATTGGAACTCTTTCCGGCGGTAATCAGCAAAAGGTCATTATTGGGCGCTGGCTGTTAACTAAGCCAGATGTATTATTGCTGGATGAACCGACACGTGGAATTGATGTTGGAGCAAAATTTGAAATCTATCAACTTATTAATCAACTGGCATCTGAAGGGAAAGGAATTATCATGATTTCTTCTGAAATGCCGGAATTGTTGGGAGTAACTGACCGAATTTTAGTAATGAGTAATGGAAGAGCAGCTGGAATTGTAGAGACAAAGACCACTTCACAAGAAGAAATCATGCGATTGGCAGCGTTGTACTAGGAGGGGATTCAAATGAATAATAAGGCCAAAAAAGGTTCGAATATCATAAAATGGCTGTTTGATAATGTGATTTATGTCTTTTTAGTTTTGTTGGTGATTGGAATCATCATCGCGTCTCCGGATTTTCTATCCATGACGAACTTTATTAATATTCTTAGCCAGTCATCTTCAAGGATTATTATCGCCCTTGGAATTGCGGGGATCCTAATACTCGGTGGTACAGACTTATCAGCTGGACGTCAAGTAGGACTTGCAGCGGTTATTTCAGCATCCTTGTTGCAGGCAGGAGATTATGCTTATAAGATGTATCCCAATTTGCCAGAACTACCTTTATTCGTTCCGATTCTTATTGCCATGGTGATTACGGGTCTATTTGGAACATTAAATGGCTGGATTGTTTCGAAATTCCATGTACCTCCGTTTATTGCCACACTCGGTATGATGATAGGTGTGTATGGGATTACTTCCATCTATTTTGACCGTCCTCCATATGGTGCACAGCCAATTGGTGGTTTAAGTGAAGCTTTCACCACTTTTGCTCAACGAGGAATTAAAATAGGTCAATATGAGTTTCCATATTTAATCTTTTATGCCGTTATCGTTTCTATTCTAATATGGATTATTTGGAACAAAACGCAACTGGGGAAAAACATGTATGCGATTGGCGGAAACCCGGAAGCAGCTAAGGTTTCGGGGGTAAATGTCGCAAAAAACATGATTATTATTTATATGATTGCCGGACTACTATATGGTTTTGCTGGTACGCTTGAAGCTGGTCGTGTCGGTAGTGCGACAAATAATACTGGGAACATGTACGAACTTGATGCAATTGCTGCTGCTGTAGTTGGTGGGGTGTCCTTATCAGGGGGTATTGGAACGGTAGCCGGGGTTATTACAGGGGTTCTGATTTTCCAAATCATCAACTATGGACTAGCTTTCCTCGGTGTCAGCCCTTATATACAATTCATTGTCAAAGGTGCGATAATCGTTGTTGCCGTTGCTTTTGATATGCGAAAACATGCAAAAAAGAAATAAGATGGTTGTTTATTGGGCAGTCCTCTTTTGGGGATTGCCCTTTTAATTCTTTATTGAAACATTCGTTTCTTTTGTGAGATGAAAGATAGTTAGCTATTGAGTAGATGATTAATATTTTCATATGTGAGAGATGTGCAACGTCCTTCATCGGAATTAGGAAGGACATTTTTTCATTCCGTTACTAATATAGCCTTATTTTTTTTGTTTCCAACCGACATTGAAATCGAATATGTATTTTTGATTACTTCTATGAGATATTTTCACTCAGTAGGAAAAAGCCTTCTATGTTCTTCCATCTGCGCTTAAGCCCTTTCTCAAAAAAATGATTATCAAGGAATTTAAAAAAAACCTTTCATTTTTCCAACGGATGGAATATAATACAAACTGTATTATGAATAATAGTACAGTTAATACAGATTGGGGGTCCGTTATGTTCGAATTAGACATGAGGAGCCGAAAGCCGATATATGAGCAGCTGGTTGAAAAAATTAAGGAGCTAATTATGAATGAGGTGCTCAAAGCGGATGAACAGCTGCCATCGGTAAGAGCCTTGGCCACCGAACTAACTATTAATCCAAACACAATACAAAAGGCATATCGAGAACTTGAGAGCCAAGGTTTTATTTATTCCATTAAAGGAAAAGGCAGTTTTGTCAACCCAAACAATCAAACAAGGGACATTGAAAAAATACAATCCGTAAAAAAGGACCTCGAAAAATTAGTCTTGGAGGCACTGTACCTTGGAATTCCGGCACAGGAAATTATTAAGCTTGTTCAAGACTTGGACGCTTCAAAAGGGGGAGGCGAAAGCCATGATTGAAATGAAAAACGTAACAAAATCTTTTGACCGTTTGACCGCTATTGAAAACGTAAACTTACATATTCATAAAGGCTCTATCTACGGATTAATTGGTTCAAACGGAGCGGGAAAAACAACCATCATTAAGCTGTTGGCAGGAATTTATCTTCAGGAGAAGGGCGAAGTCATGATTGACGGACAGCCCGTTTTTGAGAATGTCCGTCTCAAGCAAAAGTTGTTTTATATACCAGACCAGCCATACTTTTTCTCCCAATATACGACTAAACAAATGGCACGCTTTTATAGAAACTGCTACCCAACCTGGGATGAGGAGAGATTCCAAAACTTAATCAATGCGTTCGAGGTGGATATCAACAAAAAGATTCAAACTTTTTCAAAAGGATGGCAAAGACAAATTGCCTTTATTTTAGCCTTTTCCGTCAAACCGGAAATTCTTATTCTTGATGAGCCGATGGATGGATTGGATCCGGTTGTGCGTAGGAAGGTGAAGAATCTAATGATTCACGATGTCGCTGAAAGAGAAATGACCATTTTAATTTCATCTCACAATCTCAGGGAGATTGAAGATATTTGCGATCATATTGGGGTTATTCATAAAGGAACACTCATCATGCAAAAAGAACTTGATGAACTGAAGTCCAATGTTCATAAGGTTCAGATTGCTTATAAGGATGGAGTTCCGGAGCAGTTGCTAAACAAACTCAATCCACTTCATTCGGAAAAACGAGGAAGTGTTCATCTGTTGATTATTAGAGGAGAAGAAGAAATCATTGCCAAGCACATTCGCCAAACCAATCCGGTCATTTTCGACTTGCTCCCACTTACGCTTGAAGAAATTTTTATTTATGAAATGGGGGATATCGGTTATGCCATCAAAAATGTCATTGTTTAATAAGGAATTGTTCTTTCAGATCGGACGAAGTACGGGCTGGGTTTCTTTAGTCTATTTTTTCACTTTGTTCTTTATAATTCCTTTTAAAATTTTAATGATTCTTGATTCGAAGGAAGATATTCAATTTTACCAAACAAAAACTAGTCTTTTTGAATATGATTTTCAGATTCAAATGGGTTTAATGATCGTTATACCAGTACTTCTGGCGGTATTAATCTTTCGTTTCTTGCATGTTAAGCAAGCAAATGACCTGGTACACAGCCTTCCCATTAAAAGGGATAAAATCTATCATCATTATGCACTAGCCGGAATTTTCCTGATAGTTGCTCCTATATTACTCATTTCAATCATTTTATTATTCATGCATTTTTTCTATGATATTGATTCCTTATTCACGGTGATGGATATCTTTTTTTGGGCCGGTACCACCCTTATTATTAGTCTACTCCTTTATACAGCTAGTGTATTTATTGCCATGATGACAGGGATATCGGCAGTCCAGATCGTTTTAACTTATATTTTTGTCTTGTTTCCAACTGGTTTTATCCTTTTATTATTTACTAATCTAAACATACTGCTCTACGGTTTTCCAAGTAGCTATTATTTGAGAAAACAATTTGGAAATTTATCGCCAATAACCTTTGCGGCAGAGCTGGAAGGAAGAATCCCTTCATGGAAAATTTTAATTGTGTACGGGATATTAACAGTGGTCCTATATGGTTTAGCCTTATTTTTCTATAAAAAAAGAAGATTAGAAACAGCCTCTGAAGCCATTTCTGTGGCAAAATTACGTTCTATTTTTAAATATGGTGCGTCTTTCTGCTTCATGCTTTTTGGGGGAGTATATTTTCATATGATTTCCTATGAAAACATCGGTTGGACGGTGTTTGGCTATGGGGTGGGGGCTGCTTTTGGCTATTTTGCAGCAGAAATGGTTCTTCAAAAAACATGGAGAGTTTTTACAAAAATTAAGGGTCTGGCTATATTTCTAGGGATTATTGTCTTCCTAGTGATAGGAAGTCAAGCTCTTGGGTTCTATGAAAAAAAGGTCCCTAAGCAATCTGAAATTAAACGAGTCTTGGTAGGAGATAATCCTAGTTTTTACTTTAATCGTCAAGATGGGTTCACCGATAACTTCTATAATCCGAAACCAATAAAGGATTCACAAAACATCGCGGCGGTTCGTAGGCTACATGAACAAATCATTGCTGATAAAGAAATTCTAAAGGGAAGCAAGAATGATTTAAGTAGTACCATCTTTTTTATCTATGAATTGAAAAACGGGAAAAAGGTGATTCGCGAATATCATGTGATGACGGAGTTATATAACGATCTCTATAAACCTATTTATGAGTCAGAGGAATTTAAAAGAAATTCAAGAGAGATTTTTATGGTCGATGAAACGAAAGTCAAGAATATTCGTATTACGGCAATCGGGCCAATTGGAAAGGAAGTAACGTTGTCGGATCCAAAGGATGTACAAGAAGCCATTTCGCTAATAAAAGAGGATGTGCTGGCGGAATCTTATGAGGATAGTGTTTATTTCCAGTACGGAAGATCGACCATTGAACTGCAATTGGGAAGAGAAAATTCGGTTATATTCGAACTAAAGCCAACTTATGTAAAATTTAATGCATGGTTAAAGGAAAAGAATCTCCTTGATCAAGTAAAAGCTACTTCGGAGGATATTTCCAAAGTTGTGGTGGCAAAAGGTGAATTTTCACCAATGGATTTGGAGGAAGTAAAAAGAAAAGTGGAACAAAACGGAGATTCATTGACAATAACCGATAAAGAACAGATCGAGCATGCATTAGAAACAGCAGGGGGCAATTATCGAGATCAATACAGCTATGCGGCAGTCTTCTATTATAACAATGGGGATGATGATGAAGTTCTTTATTTTGACGAGGCGCATGTACCGGATTTTGTCAGGAGCCACTTTAAGTAAAGAGATTTAAGGGGGTGGAGACGTGAAAGCGGCTGAATTTGATCGACTCTATTCCATATATGCAAAGCGTCTTCTATATATAGCTTATAAATATACGAAAGACTTGTACCAGGCGGAAGACATCGTTCAGGAGTCTTTTTTAAAGGCATATAAGAAAATTCATACAATCGAAGATAATAGTAAATTAGGAGGTTGGCTGTCCGCCATTACCGCTCGGACCGCCATCGACTTCTTGCGGTCAGAAAAAAGGAGGAATTGGCTAGTTATGGACGACTCCATGCTGGAACCACTGTTGGGGGGAAATGGCTATGAAACTAGCACAGAAGAAACAGTTCATCTCCGACTATTCAAAGAAACTATTAGCGACTCCTTAAAAAACCTATCAAAAGAATTCCAAGAAGTACTTGTCCTAAAAATACAATATGGTTTGAAAGAAAATGAAATCGCCAGCCTCCTCGACATGAAATCAGCCACTGTCAAAACCCGCCTATACCGGGCGCGTAAACAGCTAAAGCAGCTTGTTGGTGCCTAATCCTTTTTTTTAATAGGTATTGATTTTTATATAGAGAGGTGTTTTCTTATGATAAGAAGGCACCTCTTTTTTGAATCATTTTATGTAAGTTAACTAGAGAAGATTGGAGTCATGTTGGTTCAATGATAAATTCTTTGTCAGGTTTCTGGTTTCCTTTATCCTAATAATCAATGGATGAACCAGTCGACTGGAGGGATTGGTGTTTTTGGAGGGAAAAATGAGTAGACGGTTTTTTGGGGGAGGTCTGTTAATTTGATTTTTGAAGGAATATTGAAAAAAGCAGGAGAAATGACTGAAATACCATTTGAAGTAAGGGAATTAACGATCGATGATTTGCCAGAAGTTTTGCAAGTTCAGGATGTTGTTTATCAACGACTGGAGAATAAAGAGGTGCTTCAACCGCTCACCAAGGAGGAGTTTCAGTTTATTTTAGAAGGAAATGGTTTTATGCTTGGGGCTTTTGCAAAGGGGGGACTGATCGCTTTTCGTGCCATGCTAGTGCCGCATATAGACGCCGAGCATCTGGGCTGGGATATTGGATTATCAGAAGAACAATTGAGCCAAGTCATTTATCAGGAAATCACCAATGTGTTACCGGAATACCGGGGCAATCGTCTGCAGCAATTATTAGCAAAGTTAATTATGAGGGAATTGGAGAAGGAATCACACCCTTATCGTTATGTGTGCTGTACTGTTGCCCCGTTCAATATCCCGAGTTTAAAAGACAAGTTCGTCCAGGGGATGCAAGTTGCAGCTCTCAAAGAAAAATATGGTGGTCTTGTGCGTTATGTATTTGTAAAGGATTTGTTCAAGGAAGAGGCCCTGCCTTGGAAGGAAATCGAAGTCATTAAAATGAGCCATACAAGAGGTCAACAAGAAAAACTTAAACAAGGCTGGCGCGGTTTTAAAATGGAACAAAGAAACAACGAAATATGGGTGTATTACGGAAGAAGATAAAAAAGCATGGGGAATGAAATGGTCCATGCTTTTTTCCATGGTTTATTTGCCTTATTGGCTGCAAACTTATGTCAAGGAGTAGGGGTGCTCTCATTTTAAAACGAATCAAACGTTTGATTAATCATGTTATGCCACTACTTCTAATTTTATTCGTTTTCGCCTGTACACCATTTTTGATAGCAGTAAGCTACACTCATAAAGAAAAAGCAGTGGAATGATGACAAGGATGTCAGAAAGCAAGTCTGGTGGTGTAAGAAGAACAGCGGTTATAAGTAAAACGAAATAAGAATATTTTCGATTTTTTTGTAACTGATAAGGCTTCAGCATTCCAAGGCTCGTTAGGAACATGATCACTATTGGGAGTTCGAACAAAAAGCCAAAAGGAAGGGTCATGTGAATGAGAAATTGGAAATATTTTTCCGTTGTAAAAAAATCAATAAACATTCCATCTGATAGAGATAGCAGGAAATCAAAGACAAGTGGAAAAATGACAAAATAGCCAAAACTGATTCCACAAATAAATAAAAAGAATAATGCCGGAATATAGGCTAGAGTCACTTTCCGCTCCTTTTCCGTCAATGCTGGACGTACAAACAACCATACCTGACAGGCAGCCATTGGAATGGTCCCAGCTATTGCAACAACAGCGGCCAATAAGAAATACATCCATAAAATATCACTAGGACCTAATATAGCCAATTTGATTTCTAACTCCTTCATCAGCCATCGATAAATATCTTCTACAAATACAAAAGCTGAAGTAAAAAATAAAATAAATGTGCCCAGTACAATTATTAACCGCTTCCGCAATTCCTCTAAATGACCAACGAAATCCATATCTTGGCTATTCATGTTGGATACCTCCTTGAAAAAAGAAGATGCAAGCAACACTTACCGCTTACATCATCCAAATGAAAAATTTAAATAGTTTTTTCCTTATGGATGGTTGTCATAACTTTCCCATCATCTTCATCTGAAACCAAATCACGTGTCGATTTTTTAAATTCTTTCAGAGTCGAACCGACGGCTCGGCCTAGCTCTGGCAGTTTGGAAGGACCGAAAATAATTAAGGCAATAACCAGGATAAGAATTAAACCGGGGATCCCAATGTTTTGTAACATAGGTTGACCTCCATTAAATGACTTGTTTTATATGTTTTCGCTGTTGTGAATAGTTAAAGAGTTTATACTTTGCTCGGTTTCGGCAAAACTCACAACGGGTACCGACCCCCGCTTCAGGTACTGTTTGAATATGAGGGATATAAATCAATTTCAACGCATCTTTCACGTGTGAGGGACAAACTAAAATCATCATTATCCACCTTCTATTCACTAGGGACGGTCTGTCCTCGTTCAACTTATTTAAACTTTCCGCCTTGAATGGCTACTAAGGCAGAACGTCCAAAACTTTGACCAGGATATGGATTCCATGTTTCAGGGTGCTGAATATCTAAAAATAATGTGCGTTCATCCGGTGTCAACCATGGTCCTGTACATTCGCTACCCTTTGGTCCAGAGGCAAATTGCTGTGGCTTTCCATAATTTTTCCCATCCGTAGGAACGAGGAAAACACCGCAATTTTTATAATCTGCATAAACATTATCCTCTGTAGCACTAAAATCCTCGACGACCCATAGGTTGCCCTTACTGTCAAAGTGAAGGTTATCTGGGCAGGTGATGCCGCTTTTCTGTCCGCCGGCAACAAATACTTCAAAGGTAAAAGAATCGTTGCCATGGTCACCGTCTGGAGGGACAAATCGAATGATCTGTCCATGGAAATTCCCGTGGCTAGAATTATTGGTTAATGAAAGAAAAACAGAACCATCCAGTGGATGAATTTCCACATCCTCAGGGCGATCCAGCTTTGTACCACCAACAACACGAGCCGCTGCACGGGCATTGGTTAGAACATCTGCTTGGTCAGCAAACTGCGCCTTTAAGGCAGGGGTGCTCTCATGGTCAAGGGCAATCCATTTTTGTTTACTGATGTCTGCAACATATAAGGTCCCCTTTTCTAAAAGATCAAAGTTTGCCTCACGGTTAACTGGATTGAATTTTTTCTCACTAATAAATTTATAGAAACATTCATCCCCTTTATCATCACCCATATATACGACGACTCTTCCATCATTCGTCAGCCCCATAGCTGCATTTTCATGGGCAAATCGTCCAAGTGCCGTATGCTTTCGAACGGGACGTTTCGGATCAAACGGGTCCACTTCCACGACCCAGCCATAATGCGTGTCATTAAAGTTTGGCCAGCCATAATCTTGCCCATATTCTGTATTTTCCTCACAGGATAGCACTGTATTCCATAAAGTGCGGCCACCGCTGCAGTTTCCGAGCGTGCCTTCCACTTTCACGGCGCCATTTACCGCTTTGCTACCGCGGGCAGGGCCTGTTAACTCAATGGGTGTCGTCCCATCCACACGGCGATTATATGTATCATCTTGAACCAATTTCCACTCGCCTTTTTCTTTTTTGACATGAATTACGGAACCGCCGACAGCTTCTTTCTCCATTTTTAAAAGGTGGGGGTAGTTTGCTAGGTTCTCTTTTTTAAAATTTGCCGGATCCATTCCTAGTAATTTCATATAGTTGGCAGGTTCAGGGAATTCATGGTTTACCCAAATCAATCCTTCTTCAGAATTGTTACCACCTTTTAAACTATCAATTGGAAAATAGACAGTAAGATCTACGGAGTCTCCAAATTTTTCTCCTTTCGAGTTAATGACATCACCATATGAAGCAATGATATTGTAGTGATAGCCTTTAGGCAGGACTAAATCATTCTCCCATGTACGCTGAATCGGTTTAAACGATACCGTAAGAGGTTTGCCTTTTCCGGAAGGTTTTCCATTCATCAAATGATTGGCTGCCATCGTGTTTTCTGTTAATGCTGCAATCCCAGATGATGCGGCAACCAAGGCAGCGGTACTACTTCCTACATAGGTTAAAAAATGACGACGATCCATGAAATTTTCTCCCCCTTTTAAATGGTTTAGGTCCTTCACAAGTTTGATTATAGAGGGGGAATGTAGAATAGAAGTTAAGGGAATGTAAAGATTTATTAAGAAAATTTAAATGATTCGTAAAGTGTATATTTGAGTTGGCTTTGCATCTCATGTCATATAATAAGTTTTTCTTATTTTATTTCATAAAAATAATGAAATTTTTTTATCGATGTAATTGGAATATACTGTACAAAGGAGGTGGAGGAAATGGAATTTGTTATTCTTTACTTGATTGGAATCATTGCAACAACGCTTAGGACGCTGGCTGGAGGAGGAGGAATGATTAGTCTCCCAGTTATGTTGCTAATGGGAATTCCTGTCCATTCAGCTATTGGCGCCAACAAAGTATCGAATACGATTAGCTCTATTTCAAGCTTTTATCATTTATATAAAAAGAAAGAAGTCTCTCTTAAAGAATCCTTATGGATGATTCCTGTAAGCCTTGGAGGGGGGATAACAGGAGGTTTTATCGCTTCTAAATTATCTGGGGACAAGATGTATATCCTTGCGATCTTCTTATTAATTTTTGCTTTCATTACCTCTTTTATGGGAAAAAATCATTTTTCTGGAAACGAGCCATTAAGGATGAATCGTGTCAGCATATCAGGGCTATTCGGAATTGGAATGTATGACGGCCTATTCGGACTTGGACAAGGGACACTAATGTTCTATTTATTTGATTATATGAATATTGCCTATATTCGTGCTGTTGCTTTGGTTCGGTTAGCTACCTTTTCAAGTTGCTTTGGTGCAGCAATTACTTATATCATCGCAGGAAAAATTATTTGGCCCGTGACACTAGCTCTTCTTTTAGGTTCTCTTACTGGTGCTCATATTGGTGTTCGCATTGTGGAAAAATTAAAACCGAAATATGTAAAACCTCTATTAAGGATGTTTACTATTGCCCTTATAATTCAGATCTTGGCTGAAAGAGTATTTTAAAGCAAAAGGGTCATTGGCTGGAAGAAAGAATGAGCACTCACTTTTTCATTTGTGAGTGCTTCAAACTATTGGTAATAGGAGAATTTGGCCTGGATAGTTGCCGTAATTTTTCTTTTGCCAGGCTGGATGGGGGGAATGGCTTCACTTTTGGCGTACAGAGAGGTTTGAAAAGGTACGATTGGTGGAGTTTGGTTGATTTCCTGAATCCAAATTGGAATCTTATTTAATTTTACTCCCATCGCTTTTATTAATTCTGTTGCTTTCAATTGAGCATCCTTTAAGGCAAGTGCTAATGCTTGATTGTAATAGACTTGTGGATTTTTTAGGTTGAAATCAATATTAGAAACGGTATTTGCCCCATTATTAACGGCCGTATCGACGATCAGTCCTGTGCGATCGACTGCATGATTGGTGACTTCTAACATATGGGTTACTCTATACCCACGTAGAGTTTGTTTCCCGTCTTCATAATCATAGACCATTTCGATTCGGTAATCTGCTGTTTTAATATCTTCGTTAGGAATCCCAATGTTTGTTAACGCCTGGATGACTTTAGTTGTCTTTTCATTATTTTCTTTCTGGGCATCGGATAAATTTATCCCTTCTGAAATGACCCCTAAGGTAATAGTAGACATGTCGGGTGATGCATATACAGATCCTTCGCCTATTACTTTTAAAATATGAAAGTGATTTCGCAAATTGGAACTCCATTCTGTCTGTGTACGTCCCCATGGTTGTGGAAAATACATTGAAATACTCCTCCTCCCATACGAATATCTCTCGACTTATTGTATGACGGAGTCATTTGATGATTCCTTCTGCCCAAAAATAAACAAGATCAAATGACAAAATGGTAAAGGAAGACTATCTGTACTAAACAGAAATGACAACCCATATATTTTAATAAAACGTATAAGGGAGGGGATTGTTTGGAGTTTCATCAAATGTATGACCCGATGGGAAATACGTTTCTTTCTACACTGTTAGCAGCTGTGCCCATTTTGACATTGTTGTATTTTCTTGCAGTCCACCCACATAAAGATAAACTAGGAAGAAGGCACCATGGAATTGCTGCACCGAAAGCTGCTTTTATAGCAGCGATCGTCACCATTTTGATGGCGATATGGCTTGTCGACATGCCTGTGTCTTCGACATTGGCGGCATTTGGTTATGGATCTTTATTTGGCCTCATGCCGATCGGATGGATTATTGTTGCAGCGATGTTTTTGTATACGATTACATTAGTGACAGGTCAATTTGATATTGTCAAATCATCGGTTGTTTCTTTATCATCTGATAGGCGTATTCAAACGCTGCTTATTGCTTTTTCTTTCGGGGCATTTATTGAAGGGGCAGCTGGCTTTGGGACTCCGGTTGCGATTGCTGGGGCACTGATGGTTGGTTTGGGCTTTCGACCAATGGTGGCAGCTGTTTTGTGTTTGATTGCTAATACGGCACCTGTTGCTTTTGGTGCGGTGGGAACACCAATTATTACTTTAGCCAATGTAACGGGACTGCCTGAATCTGCTTTATCTGCAATGGCAGGCCGTCAGCTTCCATTCTTCTCCATTATTGTCCCATTTTGGTTGATTGCGACCATGGTTTTTATGCATAAAGGAAAATGGAAGCAAGTCATAGAAGTTTGGCCAGCTATTGTTGTAACAGGTGTTAGTTTTGCCCTTACCCAATTTGCTGTTTCTAACTATATTGGTCCGATGCTTGTAGATATTGTGGCCGGTATTGTCTCCATGCTTGCATTAATTTTACTTCTTAAAGTTTGGCAGCCAAAGAATAAGTTTTATCTTCCTGGTGAGGAAGAAGAAATGAAAACACTGGAAGTACAGGAATCCCAATATAGTCGTGGCCAAGTAGCTAAGGCTTGGACGCCTTGGGCATTTCTTACATTATTCGTATTTTTGTGGGGATTGCCTCAATGGAAAACCTTCTTAAATTCATTAAACTTCTTTGGTCTTAAGTCCATCTATAATATTTCTGTCCCTTATTTAGACCAGTTAGTTTTCCGTGGTCCTCCCCTTGCAAAAGAATCGGCTCCCGAAGCTGCGGTATATGCTTTGAATTGGTTATCTGCAGCAGGAACAGGTGTTTTTTTTGCTGCCATTTTAAGTGGTTTGTTCCTCCGATTAAGTAAAGAACAGTGGAAATTATCGGTTGTACGTACGGCACAAAGAATGAAAACTCCTTTAATTACCATTGCATTGGTTTTAGGCTTAGGGTATACGACCCGCTATTCCGGATTAGATGCGATACTAGGTCTTGCATTCACAAAAACGGGTGATCTTTATCCGTTCTTTGCCGCTATGTTAGGTTGGCTTGGCGTCTTTTTGACAGGCAGTGATACTTCATCGAATGCCTTATTTGGAAATATGCAGCGAATTACAGCTGATCAATTGGGGCTAGATCCCGTCCTGATTGCTGCTTCCAATTCAACGGGTGGGGTTATGGGTAAAATGATTGATGCTCAAAGCATCGTTGTAGCGACTGCTGCCTGTTACGAGGATCGAAATGAAGGGGCTAATGCAGTTGGACCTATATTCCGAGCTGTCTTTTTCCATAGTATTGCTTTAGCGGTTTTAATGGGAATCTTAGTCATGCTACAAGCCTATGTGTTCCCTTGGATGATCCCAACTTATACCTTATAAGCAAAAAAAGAGAGGGGAATTACTCCCCTCTTTTTTTATAACGATGAATTTGATTCCTTCTCTTTTATGCATGTTGCCGAGTTCTTTTACTGCTACGTTGTACTTCGGCTTCCTTTTTTAATCCTTTCAATAAGGAGTAGCACATGATCACCATAATAATGGCAAAGGGAAGAGCAGCAGCGATGGAAGCTGTTTGCAATACATTCAAACCGCCTGCTAAAAGCAATACAGCTGCTACAGCGGATTGGATAACCCCCCATGTCATTTTGATTTTATTAGAGGGATTTAATGTTCCGCCTTCACTAAGCATGCCTAATACAAACGTAGCTGTATCGGCAACCGTTATATAATAGATAGCTATGACAGCAAATCCAAAAATACTTAATACGGAACTAAATGGAAGATGATCAAAGAATGTAAAGATAGATAAGGATATATTTTTCGTAATAAATTCTGCCAAATCTGAGTTTCCTGGTTCTTGAACCATTTTTAACGCCGATCCACCAAATATCGACATCCAAAGACAGGTTCCTAGTGTAGGAGCAATTAGCACCCCAATGACAAATTCCCTGATGGTTCGTCCTTTAGAAACCCGTGCAATAAACATTCCGACAAATGGAGCCCAGGCGATCCACCATGCCCAGTAAAATAATGTCCATGATGCAATCCATTCTCCTTCACCGAAAGGTTTCAGACGTAGACTCATATGTATAAAGTCATTAATATAGAGTCCTGTTGTATTAAAGAAGACTTTAATCATCGTTAAGGTTGGTCCAACAATTAAAATCAGAAGCATGATGGCGAAAGAAAAAATCATGGCGGCATTCGATAAGTATTGGATTCCTTTTTCTAGTCCTGTGTTAACAGAGATCATGAAAAGAACCGTACCGACGATAATGACGATAAGTTGGATCCATAACACATTTGGAACCCCAAATAAATCATGCATACCGGCCGTTACTTGCATGGCACCAAGTCCTAAAGAGGTGGCAATACCAAATACCGTAGCGAAGATGGACAGTATATCAATGGTTTTTCCTATTGGCCCGTAGATTCTATCTCCCAATATCGGATAGAAGGCCGAACTGATAGATGCTGGAAGCTTTTTGTTATATTGAAAAAAGGCAAGGGCTAACCCGATTACAGTGTATATGGCCCATGGATGTAGTCCCCAATGAAAAAAGGTATATTTCATCGCTGTATTGGCAGCCTCAATCGTATAACCTTCTCCATAAGGAGGCTTGGTGTAATGGGTGACTGGCTCGGCAACACTCCAGTATACAATCCCGATTCCCATACCAGCACCGAACAACATGGCTAGCCAAGATCCCGTGTTGAAATCAGGCCGGTCCGTTTTTTTTCCGAGACGAATATCACCATATTTCGAAAAAAGTAAATAAACCGAGAAAATGACAAAGAAAAAGGTAGCTCCTACATATACCCATCCGAGGTAGTCTATGGAACCTTGATAGATGGTATCTGTCACTTTTGCCAGATTATCTGTAAAAAAAACTCCCCAAATGATAAAAATGAGAGTTAGTATGATTGATGTAATAAAGACTGTGTTTTTTCTATCCATAAAAACCTCCTCGTATAGTGGAAGACAAATGATCTTGTGAATAGGGTGAAAGATCATTTATCAAGTAGATTGTATAGAAATTCCCATTTATCGGGGTTCATCAATTCTTCCTGAGATACCTCTAAACCGCCTCCAAGGTAGACGGTTTGTCCCTTGATGGCCACTACCATTGCTTCAAATAGTTCATCTTGATCCTTTTTTAAATAA
The DNA here is from genome assembly GCF_010975035.1 of Neobacillus thermocopriae. Lineage (GTDB taxonomy): Bacteria > Bacillota > Bacilli > Bacillales > Cytobacillaceae > Neobacillus > Neobacillus thermocopriae. The sequence continues at coordinate 84,681 of NZ_JAAIUV010000003.1, forward strand.
ATGTCGCCTATCGATGGCAGTAGTCCGTTTATTGGATGAGGTAATTGGTCCAGATCCGTATCTTGCATGTTTTCTGCGGCAGCTCGTTCAATATCTTGATATTCAATAGGGTTGCTATCACTGGCCCGGCCTGGAACCATTAGCAAATACTCATTATGTTTAATCCCTTGAGAATTACTCGTAATAACCCCTTTTTTATCTGCTGTTTCCACTACTTCAATTTCATTTAATGAATACGTATCCAGGGAATCAGGCATGGGATTGTGTATTAAGATAAAATCACCTGGTTCAGCCTGCCGATCGTTTCTGAGTGTGTATACCCTATGATTAAAAATAAAACTGTCTCGTTCTTTTGGTTTATATTTTTCTACACTTGCCGCTGTCGTTAAATGCTGGGTTAAATCCCTCAGCCTGATAAGATGAACGGATTGTTTAAACATTGGTTTGACTCCATAGACTCTATGTAACTCATTGTTGTAATAAACAAATTGCCCTTTTCTTACTTGATATAGTTTCACAAATACATCTCCTTTCTCGCATAGGCAAATAGGATATGGAATCATAGAAAACCGATTATTCATTAGAATGCCTTTTTTGGAAAAAAACATGAAGGAGAATGGAAGAACACCGAGTTGTTTAATAAAAAGTTATGCAACTGCTGCAGAATCCACGAGTTGTCTAGTATTATGCGGACGTTTAAAGGGAATTCATACACTACTATGTCATAAATAGTGAAATAGGTCAAAAATTGTCGGGAAATAATCGAGGGGTGGGGAAATGGAATAGTAATTTAATTCCATTTCTCCGCAGTGAATTTAGTTGTCAGAAGTTTTCATTGATGCTAATATTTCATCTATTTTTTTGGCTACAAGTGGATAGAAATGGGTCTTTGCCGCGGTTGTGGAATTGCCACCAAAGAAGGCCGTTCCGGGGCAAGATTTCACATTGTAGTCTGGAGCATTATCAAGCACACGTTCACCTGTTCTCAAATCCCACCAGTGATGATAAGTGATAGTATCAATAGAGGGAACCAGCCCGAATTTGATACAAAGCAAGGCAGTGAGATAAACAATGGTTTCTCTTTGTTCCGCAGTCATGACATCGTGGCCGGCATCAAAGTTTCCAAGGTTCTCAATGGTTAATCCTGTTGCGTTTGCTTTAGGACCGATCGTTCCTTCAGGAGCCACATCAAATGGTCGTGAAACAGCAATTTTTCCATCTGGGAAGGTGGTGATGTTTTGGGCAATATTACTCCATCCCATTTTTGTCATATGGTAATTCCTCATACTCTCCAGCAACTGAAAATGATTGGAACCATGAAAGTGTTTATAAGAGGGCGCCCATGTATGGTGCTGTTGTATGATATTGATTTTTCGCTTAAATGTTTGATTGAACAGCCAGTTTCTAAATTCCTCCCGGGTCATAAGTATATGCTGCCCTGAAGTGACACCATATTTTTGGGTTGATACAGGTTTGTCATTTGTATTAGCGGAAATGGGACAAACAAGGAGAGATAGGCTTAAGAACATAACAGATATCATTGCTATTGATTTCTTCAATTTGATTTATCCTTTCCAGATCATTGATTTCTACTACTAGTTTGCAGAAGTGTTATTGAAATATTCCGAGTAGTTCACTTCAATGGGTTCTTGAAAATATGGTTGATACATGCAGTCTGATAGGGAGGGAAAATGATGTATTTATTTAATAAATTTCATTTCTTTCACAACAATAAGTGAAAACTATTATTTTCGTTTGCAATGATGGTCTTTTAGCCCTCCTATTCATATTTTACATTTATCTTTAATTGATATATTTTTAATATGAGATAAATGTGTGTGTTAACAAGAAACGGGTTATTAATTTGGGGAGGAAACAGTGATGAATTATGCACAATCCGGCATGGAAATTGGTATCTATACGTTAGGGGACTTGGTTCCGGAGCCTGATACAGGAAAAACTATTCCTGCGGGACAGCGGTTAAAGGAAATAGTGGAAGCAGCAAAATTAGCGGATGAAGCAGGTTTGGATGTATTTGGTGTTGGTGAACATCATCGGTTGGACTATGTCGCATCGACTCCTCCCGTCATTTTGGCAGCAGCCTCGCAAGTAACGAAACGAGTGAAATTGGTAAGTACAACGACCGTATTGGGCACCGTTGATCCTGTCCGCCTTTTTGAAGATTTTGCAACGTTAGATTTATTATCTGATGGACGTGCTGAAGTCATTGCTGGTCGCGGAGCTTTTGTCGAGTCTTTTTCTTTGTTCGGCTATAATTTGGATGATTATGATGGATTATTTGATGAAAATATCGATTTATTTTTAAAATTAAATGCCCAAAAAAGAGTGACTTGGAGCGGACGCTTTCGATCTCCGTTAAAGGATGCGGAAATTGCCCCAAGGCCTGCTCAAAAAGAGATTCCTTTTTGGGTTGGAGTTGGTGGTTCTCCGGAAAGTGCAGAACGCGCCGGCAAATATGGGGTTGGTTTAACCATGGCGATTCTTGGTGGTGCGCCAGAAAGATTTACATCACTTGTCGAGCGATACCGACAATCCGCAGCAGAAGCAGGGCATCCAATTAGTAATTTAAAAGTGGCAGTAACTGGCCATGCCTATATATCTAGTACAAATGAGCAGGCGAAGGACGAGTATTATCCTTATTATGCAAACTATCGGCAATTCTTTAATCGAGAACACTCTGTAGCGCAAATGTCCAGGTCCGAATTTGAGCAGCTTGCTGGTCCGGATACAGCACTGTTTGTAGGTAGCTCCCAGCAGATTATCGAAAAAATTCTTTATCAATATGAACTATTCGGTCATCAAAGGTTTCTCGCTCAATTGGATATTGGGGGAATGCCATTTAAAAAAGTCGCTGAGAATATTGAGCGTCTAGCGGTGGAGGTTGCGCCTGTGGTACGGCGTGAAACTAGAAAGCTCAAAAAGTAGTTTCGTTCATTCATCATTATATAATCTTTGTATCAACGCTAAGAGGTAGGTACCGGTTATCACGGATATACGGAGTGTACTGTGTAACCGGTTTTTTTAGTGGAAAGAAAATGGTTATGTTGAGGCCAAAAGGATTGACAGTAATTAACATTAATATTATCATTATTGATAATGATAATATTAAAGGAGAGGGAAAAGGGGGAAATTCCAATGGTAAGCTCGGCTACACTGGCATCGATGGTGATTATGATTGTTTTTTCTATTGTTTTATTTATCGGATTAATTTGGTTTTATAGAAAAAGAACGGGGATAGCGATGAAACCGATCATTGTTGGGGCAGTGGGGTTTTTTGTCTTTACGCAAATATTAGAAAAGGTGTTGCACGTGGTCGTTATAACCAATTTCCCAAATTATGCCGAACATCCATGGGCATTTGGGACGTATGGGGCATTAGCCGCTGGTGTATTTGAAGAGCTAGGCAGGTTCCTGTTGTTTGTTTGGCTTTTAAAAAGATACCGCGACTATAAAAGCGGTATTTCCTTTGGTATCGGCTGGGGTGGTATTGAAGCCATTCTCCTTTCATTGATCATAGCCGGGCAAAGGATGGTATTGGCACTTTTGTTAAATGCAGGAGCATTGGAGGCGGCATTGGGAGCGCAATTTCCTGCCGACCAACTGGCAGTCCTTAAGGACGAGCTTGTAAGTAAAGGGGCATCTTTTTATTTACTGGGCAGCTTGGAACGATTCTTTGCCGTATTCATCCAAATAGCATTAAGTTTACTCGTATTAATTGGTGTAGTAAAGAAGAGATTTTCTTTGTTAGTGTTAGCTATTTTCATTCATGCAGCAATTGATTTCCCAGCCGTATTTTTTCAAACCGGCCATATAAAACAACTTTGGATCATTGAAGTTTATGTAGCCATTATTGGGATCTTATCCTTTTTCTTTATTAAAAAGGCAAGAACCTTCCTGCCAGATATTCCATCAAAATCGTAGAATGCTTTAGGAAAAATAAGCATTTAATAGGTAAAAAAGTCGGCAAAATGAAAGTCCTTCTATTAAAATAAAAGTATTATTAAATGTGTTAGGAGGAGCTGACGTGAGAGTAGCCATTTGTCAATTGTCCACTGGTGTCGATAAAGCTTCTAATTTACAAAAGGCCCTGCAATCTATTGAGAAGGCAAAGAAAAAGGGAGCAGATATTGTTATTTTACCTGAATTTTATATGGCGCTAGCGACTCCAAAGTCTGGCATCCTGCCAGTGGAAGTAGCTGAACCGTTGGATGGCCCATTTGTTACTGCGCTTAAAGAGGCTGCCCGTAAAAACGATATTTACGTGGTATGCGGAATGTATGAATCAAAAGAAGATGAAAACAGTCGTGCCTATAATACGACGGTATTCATTAACCGAGCTGGGGAGCTTATTCATTCTTATCGGAAGACTCATTTATATGATGCATTTAATTATAAAGAATCTGATACGATTATCCCTGGGGAAAATCGGTATAAGGTGGTAGAAACAGAGTTCGGAAAGATCGGCTTAATGGTATGTTATGAACTAAGATTTCCGGAGATTGCTAGACAATTTGCGCTTCAAGAAGCAGATGTTTTGCTTGTTCCAGCAGGATGGATGGCGGGACCGATGAAAGAAGATCATTGGCAAACATTGATACGTGCGAGAGCCATTGAAAATACGATGTTTGTCTGCGGGGCCAACTTAGTTGGCACTGAATTTACTGGTCGCAGTATTGTGGTGGACCCGATGGGGGTTATCATGGCAAGTGGCGGTGAAGAAGAAACACTGATTGTGACAGACATTGATTTAGAACGGATTCAACAAGTAAGAGCAAAGTTACCGAGTGTTCGCGATCGGAAGCCAGAATTTTATTGTTAAGATCATGGAATACCTACAAAGCTACATTTTTACAAACAAGCAGGCACCCTCTGAAGAAAGAGGGTGCCTGTTTGTTTATTTTTTCATTAATAAATAGATAAAATATGGTGCACCAATGAGAGCGACCATGATGCCTGCTGGAATGCCTTCAGGATCGACGGCATTTCTTCCTATCGTATCAGCAAGTAATAATAAAAACCCGCCAAGGAGTAATGCAATTGGAATGGACAATTGGTGTCTTGGTCCAACCAAGGCTTTAGCAATATGCGGGGCTAATAAGCCGATAAAAGCGATTTCCCCAGTAACGGAAACGGCAGAGGCGGCAAGGGCAATGGCTGTCAGCATTAAAGTTAGCCGTTCTTTTTCGAGCGAGACGCCAACACCGATGGCTACAGGTTCGCTTAGACTAAGTAGGTTTAAGCGGTTGGCTTTATAAAGTGTAAACGGAATTAATACTACCAGCCAAGGGAGAATCGCCCAAATAAACGGCCAATCGGTACCCCAAATGTTTCCAGCTAGCCATTTGGCAATAAAATCAACCTTTTGCCGTTCAGCAGATGAAATTAGAACGATCATTGCACCGGAAAAGGCGAATGAAAACCCAATACCCGTTAATACTAGGTTAACCGGCTGAAGACCTGATTTTCGTTTGTATGAGAAAAGATAGATTAATAATGCTGTAACTAATGCACCCAAGAAGGCAACGAGCGGCAATACGTAAACAAATGAACCTACCTCAATAGGAAAGTACAAAAAGAATACGGTAATTGCCACCCCCGCTCCTGAATTGATACCAATAATTCCAGGTTCGGCTAAATCATTGCGGGTAATCCCCTGTAGGATCGAGCCTGAAAGGGCAAGGGCCATGCCCGCTAACAAGGTAATGATCATTCTTGGGAGCCGAATGGAAAATAAGACGAACTCTTCTTTGAATGTCCCTTGTCCGAGTATGGTTGGTAGCAGCCGATCATAGGAAAGAGCAGCGGACCCCATGCCGAGTCCAATGATGCCTGTAAAGGCAATCAAAAACATTAGAATCAAAAGAATGATTCGTTGTTTTCTAATTAATGCTGGTTGAATCATGAGAATGCTTTCCCCCCTTTACGCACAATGATCAGGAAAAAGGGAAGTCCAACCATAGCGATAATGGCTGCCACAGGTGTTTCATAAGGGGCATTAATGGTTCGTCCTAGTGTGTCAGCCAATAGCATAAAGATCGCACCAGTAATCGCGGTCATCGGTAGAATATAGCGGTAATCCGTTCCAACGATGGCCCGAACGATATGCGGGACCATTAATCCGAGAAAAGTCATACTTCCGACAAGAGCAACAGAAGCACCGGCTAGCAAAATGATCACGATAAATAGAATAGTTTTTATTCGGGTGATATTTTGCCCAAGCCCGACGGCCACCTCTTCACTCAAACTAAGAATGGTTAACTGTCTGGAAAAAAGGAATGAAACCGTAATACCGATCACAATAAAAGGAATAATGACTTGGAGCTGGTCCCAAGTCGTTCCAACCATACCTCCAGAAGTCCACATGGCTACATCTTTAGAAATTTTAAAATAAATACCAATACCTTCAGCTACTGCACGTAGGAATAATGATATCGCGGCGCCGGCAAGAACAATGCGGAGGGGGGAAAAGCCACCTTTTTTCATGGCACCAATCCCGAATACCATTAGTGTTCCAGCAGCTGCTCCGATGAAACAAACAATGGTAATCGTAAAATAGTTGGCAGAAGGGATGAAAGCAATGGTAATGGCTAGAGCTGCATTGGCGCCAGCTGTTAGCCCTAAGAGACCAGGATCAGCAAGTGGATTTCTCGTCAAACCTTGCATAATGGCTCCGGCAACGGCGAGTGCAGCCCCAACAAAAATAGCGGCAACTTCCCTTGGAAAACGGATTTCTCGAAGCATTAAAATCGTTTTATTTTTCTCAGTAGAAGTAAGTGCCAGCCATACATCTTTAATGGATGTTTCCGCTGCCCCTACGACCATAGCAATGATAAACATGGCAATAAAAGCAAGAATTCCTGCTATCAGTATAAAGATAAAGGGGATGGAACGTGGATTCTCTTTCTTCATCAGTCTCACATCTTCTCTTTCGTAAAAATAGGGAAAGAGGAATTCTTATATCAAGAATTCCTCCACCGGTTAATTGTTTCCAAGAAATGATTTTTTAATAAATTCTAATTGATTTTCTAAAGTAATTGGGTCGCTGAAGGAAGCACCTTCGCCTCTCATTTCAAATACATGTCCGTTTTTAACAGCAGGAATATTTTTGTAAGTTTCTGTTTCTTGGAAAGAGACATCTGCATCTTGGTATTTGCTTATGATCAGGTAATCACCGACATACTCAGGTAACACTTCAGCAGAAAGTGCATAATATCCATCTTTTAAAGCCATTTCTTTTACTTTTTCCGGCATTTTCAATTTCATAGATTGATAGAGAATTTCGGTACCACGTGCCCAGTTGTCACCGAAGACATAAAGATCCTTGCCATAGCTTTCGATGACAGTGACTGTTGCATCTTCTCCAATTTTTGCGCGGATTTCTTCTCCAGCAGCTTCCGCCCGTTTTTTGAAGTCTTCTACCCAAGCACGGGCTTCTTTTTCTTTGTTTAATAGTTTACCAATTTCAATATGTTGGGTTAAATAATCCAATTTTCCCCATGTATATGTAACAGTAGGGGCAATTTTTTTCAATTTATCAATGTTTTTGATATTAGATAATCCAATAATCAAATCTGGCTCTAATTCGATAATTTTTTCAATATTTTCATCAGAAACTTCCGCAACATCTTTTAATTCGTCTTTAAAAGTAGGGTTATTTTTAGACCAAACATCGACACCAACGACATTGACGCCTAATTGTAGGACATTACCTGTATATCCAGAAAGCAAAACCAGTCGTTTCGGGTTGGCTGGGACTTCAACAGGGCCATTCTCAGATTGATAGGTAATGGTTTTTGCTTTATCCTCTTTGACAGAGTCGCTTTCATCTTTGCTAGAATTGTTGTTGCTACAAGCGCTAATAATTAACACTAACAGCAGAATAAACGGGAACAGCAGTTTTTTCATGTTTGTAGTCTCCTTTTATAAGATTGTAAGTAATGCACATTGGTTTGTTGGTTCGCGGATCTCTTCCGATTTCCGCATCAATTTGAAAAACTTTTCTAAGCACATCGCGGGTTATGACTTCTTCACAGGTACCTGCTTTAACAACTTCACCATCTTTTAAAGCAATAATATAGTCGGCAAATCTTGCTGCCTGGTTTAAATCATGTAAGACCATAATGATGGTGCGCTCTTGTTCTTTGTTTAGTTTTTGCAATAATTCTAAAACCTCAAGCTGGTGAGCCATATCCAAATAAGTGGTTGGCTCATCAAGGAAAATGATATCGGTTTCTTGCGCGAGTGCCATGGCAATCCAAACTCTTTGTCGTTGGCCGCCGGAAAGGGCATCAACGGGATGAAACTTAAAATCAGCGGTTCCTGTGACATCAAGAGCCCATTCAATAACCTCATAATCTTTTTTCGTTAATCGGCCGAAGCCTGATTGATATGGAAAGCGGCCGTAGGATACAAGTTCACCGACGGTTAGTCCGCTTGCACTTTCAGGTGTCTGGGGTAAGATCGCCATTTTTTTGGCGAGTAGTTTTGTGTTTACTTTTGAAATATCTTTTCCATCTAGGACAACGGTACCAGACTGTTGTGAAATAATCCGGGTAATTGCTTTTAATAGGGTGGATTTCCCACAGCCGTTCGGTCCGATAATGGTCGTAATTTTTTTGTCTGGGATTTTCACACTGAGATTTTTTACAATATGGCGTTCACCGTAGCCAATATTTAAACTTTCTGTATAAAGGCGAGTCATTACCTGACCTCCGCTTCTGAATGATAATGATTATCAGTGTCATATTCGTAATTAAATATACCGCCCTATTGACTTTTTTGTCAATATAAATTTTATATTGCTAACACAATAGGAATAGTATATGATTGTAATGAGAATGATAATCAATTACACGCAGATTGTGGGAGTGAACAGAATGGATAAACTTGAACTTTTTGATGTGACGATAATTGGAGGGGGACCAGCTGGATTATATTCTGCGTTTTACAGCGGTCTAAGAGAAATGAAGACCAAGATTATCGAATACCAGCCTTATTTAGGCGGAAAGTTGCATGTTTATCCGGAAAAAATGATTTGGGATGTTGGAGGGTTGACACCTATACCAGCTGCAAAGCTGATTGATCAGCTAGTACAACAAGGATTAACCTTTAATCCCACAGTGGTATTAAATGAAAAAGTAAAGTCAATTTCGAAAAATAAAGATGGTATATTCGTTTTAACGGGTTCGTCAGGACAAAAGCATTATTCAAAAACCGTCATTGTCGCAGTTGGGAGCGGAATTTTGAAACCGCATAAGCTCGAAATTGAAGGAGCAGAACGGTTTGAGGTTACCAATTTGAATTATACCGTGAAATCATTAAAGCGTTTTAAAGATAAAACAGTGATTATTTCTGGTGGCGGTAATTCGGCTATTGATTGGGCTAATGAGCTAGAACCAATTGCAAAGCAAGTATATGTAGTCTATCGGAAGGAAGCTCTGAATGGGCATGAAGCCCAAGTCTCTCAGCTTTTAAATAGTTCGGTTATTTGTTATTTTAATACCTCCATTACCAAATTAATGGCTAGTTCCAATCATGAAGTGATCGAACAGGTGGAATTGACCAACCAGCAAACAGGGGAAACTTTGTATTTGGCGGTTGACGAGGTGATCATTAATCATGGGTATGAGCGAGATGCTTCTTTATTAAATAATAGTGAAGTAGAGATCGCCATGGCAGATGATTTTTACATTGAGGGAAATGCAAACAGTGAAACTTCTGTCCCGGGAATTTACGCTGCGGGGGATATATTAAAGCATGACGGGAAAGTTTATTTAATTGCCGGTGCCTTCCAAGACGCCGCTAATGCCGTCAACAGGGCAAAGCAATTTATTCAACCTAATGCGGAAAAATATGCGATGGTTTCTTCTCATAATGAGAAGTTTAAAGAACAAAATAAAGAGCTTGTTAAACAAATGATGAATTGAATTCATGTAAGGTTGAAATAAACAAAGAAGGGAAACCCCAAGTTTATGGGGTTTCCCTTTTTGATTAATTAACGAACTTAAAGTGGTGGATGTTCTACTCCTAAGTGAATCCAATCTTCTTTTGGTGGTCCATACACCCCATAAGGCTTAATTCCAGCTTGACGCATGAGTACGGTAGCTTGTCCACGATGATGAATAATGTGCTTAATGAGTCCCATCAATATTTGAGCATTTGTTTCTTTTCTTCCAAACGCGATTTGCACTTCTTTTAAGGTTTCATCTGTCCATTGTTCTTCAATGGCTTTGGCAGCAGAAGAACTGATCTGCTTAAAAGTTTCTACAATTTCTTTCGCAGAGGTAGGGACCTTTTCTGCATATTTTATTTCATCCATTTTCAGCCCGAAATGAGCTAAATACTCTGGTATATTGGTTGTAAAATGCCAAACAATCCTTCCTAATGTACGACCTTCTGGGTACACTTTTTGATTTAAGGAATCATCCGTTAAACCTTCCAAAACCTTCTGAGTTAACGATGCCTCCCAATTCCACTCTCGAATAAAGTCTGCAATCGTTACATACATTCACGATCCCTCCAAAACATTTGTGAGAATATAGTATAAAACATTTGTTCGTATGTTTCAATTTCCTTTTTTATGGAGTTATGGCTGCCCTCATTAAATGTTGACATTCATTAAAGGCTTCATGTGTCTTTCAAGTATAAATAATGTTTCATTGGCATATTCGTGCTTTGATTCTAGCCATTTACAACAAGGAGAAACTATTTTCTAGGATGATTACTTAGGTACCGTAATTGTTTGCCATCCAAAGCGGATATAAAAAAGGGGGGCAGGTGCCCCGTAAATAGAAAGAATAACTAAATCTCAATAATAATTGGCAAAATCATTGGTTTTCTCTTTGTTTGTTGAAACAAATATTGTCCCACGGTTTTTTTGATGGTTTGTTTAATGATATTCCATTGGCGGATATTTTCCGCAAGCAATTCCTCAACAGACTTTTTCACCAAACCATTGATCTCTTGTAGTAGATTTTCGGAATTTTTCACATACACAAATCCTCGTGTAATGGTGTCGGGACCTTGGATGATTCTTCCGTCCTGTTTACTCAATGTTAAAACAATAACGAGCATGCCATCTTCAGACAACTGCTTCCGATCTCGAAGCACCACGTCACCGACATCTCCCACACTTATCCCGTCAACATATACATCCCCAGCTGGAACATTTCGAGTTTGTCGAGCAACTCCACCTTGAATATCCACGACATCACCATTTCGGATAATAAAGGTATTTCCTTTCTCTACCCCAACTGACTCTGCAAGCTGCCGGTGATGGTGTAACATCCGATATTCGCCATGAATGGGAATAAAGTAGGTCGGTTTCATGAGGGTAAGCATCCATTTCAAATCTTCCTGATAGCCATGACCGGAAACATGCATTCCGGTCGTGCTGCCAGAACCATAAATGACATGTGCCCCAAGTTGAAAAAGTTGGTCAATAATTCGTGACACCGCTTTTTCGTTTCCCGGTATTGGGGAAGCAGCCATAATCACGGTATCTCCCGGATTTATCGAGGCATCGCGGTAGTTTCCAGCGGCCAAGCGGGCAAGAGCGGCGTTGGGCTCACCTTGACTGCCCGTGCATAATACAGCGACCTTTTCTGGAGTATGTTTTTCTATCTCACTTGCTTCAATGATCATTCCCTCTGGTACGGACAAATACCCACGTTCCATCGCAACCTCTAACACATTCACCATACTTCTACCTAACAACGCCAGCTTCCGGTTTGTCTTAATGCAGGCTTCGACTACTTGCTGTACCCGATTTACATTAGAAGCAAAGGTTGAAACAAAGATTTTCCCGTCCGCTTTTAAAAATGCCTCCATTAGATGGTTGGCAACCATTTGCTCTGAAGGGGTGAATCCCTTTCGCTCTGCATTGGTGCTCTCGGATATTAAGACGAGCACCCCATTCTGTCCAATTTCAGCCATTTTATGAATATCGGAATTTTGGTTATTGGTAGGGGTTAAGTCGAATTTAAAGTCTCCGGTATGAACCACATTTCCTTCTGGCGTGTGAAAAACAATACCTAAACAATCAGGAATACTATGGCTGACTTTGAAAAAAGATACCTTAATATTCCCAAATTCCAGCCTTGTATCCTCATCGATGGCAATGAGTTTCGTATCACCTTTTAGCCTATGTTCTTCTAGTTTCAATTCAATTAGCCCGAGGGTAAACCGTGTCGCATAAATCGGTACATTGATTTTTTTTAAAAAGTAAGGAATACCACCAATATGATCCTCGTGGCCATGAGTGACAATTAGAGCTTTGATTTTATCTCGGTTTTCCTCTAAATAAGACACATCAGGTATAATCAGATCAATCCCTAGCAAGCTTTCGTCCGGGAACATACCGCCACAGTCGATGACCACGATCTCATCGCCATATTGCACCACATACATATTTTTCCCGATTTCGTTGACGCCTCCAAGGGCAAAGATGGATAAGGTATTTTGATTGGTTGTCAAGTCGATACCCTCCCGTATTCGATAAGATGTTCCTAGTATTTCCTCTTTGAAAATTAAAAATTCTAACAATAAAGAATAGGGAGTACTATACATAGTCGAATTATTCCTTTTATACAATCTGGTTCATTAGTTTATTGGTAGTATACAAGTGTGTTTTATGGAAAAAAAGTCCAGTAGAACAAAATGGCTCTACTGGACTTATTATTTAAAGTAAACTTTTCTCATCTATTATTATTTCTCCTGTATTTTTAAAGCGTTCCAGAATAACAAATAATCTAGAATAGCAATCTTGGATAGTTTTTTCATTTTTAATATTATTGTGGAGTCCTAGTCCCCAATAGGTGTCCTTATAAAATCCTATTAAATAATCTTCTGACTTGTTTTCCAAAGACAGATGAACAATTAGAGAAGATTAGAAATTCTAATGAAGACTATGATATAGAATTAACATATGAACAAGCTGTTAAAAGAACAGCAGAATTAACTGGAAAATCAATTGAACAAATTAAAAAAGAGCATCCAAATACTGAATCTAGTTTTTCGAAAATTTTTAATGGAGTAGCAGTAATGGCTGCTAGTACGTGTAGTTGGCATGAAACTTCCACTACACACACAGTAAAGAGTTATAATGCTAAACTACTCGTCATTGTAAAAGCATGTAGGAGTGGCTCTTTTGGTTGGATAGATACTAAAACAAAACCAATGCTACAAAGTTTTAAAGCTGGAAGTAAATATTTCCAAGGGTCAATTAAAGTTGATTTAGAATCAACAGGTTATTATTATGTTGTAAATGGTAGTTTTTACAATAATACTACAGTCTCTCATACAGGAACTACAGGTGCTAATACAGTATTTACTGCTACTTATACTGTAAGTTCAACATCTAATTATTATGGATCATTATACACGGGTGTTAAGTGGAAACAAGTTACTCCTTAACTTTTTATAATAGGATAACTCAGACCACGAAAAGTTTTTTCTAATGCAACAAAACATTTATTTTGTTGTATGAGCAAACTTTATAAAATTTGTAGAATCCCTTATGTAATAAGGGGTTTTTCCTTTTAGTAAGGCATAGTTATATCTATTTGCAGAGATTCAAACTTGGTTCGGAATGGGCGTTGGGAGTAGTTATATCCTCTTTCCATTCCTTTGCACCAAGAAAAGAGATATTTTTATCCTGAAAAAAAAGGAGTCTTATTAATTAGAAAAAAAAAGCTCCAGTTGGCTAAGCAACTGGAGCTAAGAATTATAGTGCCTCTTTAATAATTTTTTTGTAATAGAAGACAGATAAAATGCCAAAGATGGAGTACAATGCCGCATATAATAGCATGACAATCAGCATTGGGGTCCAAATTTCAGTACCGAATAGGAACCAGCCGGATTGAACGGCGAAGTAACTGTGAGAAAGCCCGACCACTAATGGAATGCCAAAACTAAAGAGCTGTTTTCCTTGAATTCCTTTGATTAAATCACTTTGTGTAAAGCCAAGCTTCCGTAAGATTGTATAGTTTGGTTTTTCTTCTTCACTTTCACCCATTTGTTTAAAATAAAGGATACATCCGGATGTGATAAGGAAGGTTAAGCCTAAGAAGCCGACAATAAACATTGCAAGTCCTAATACTCTTTTCTCGTTATTGCTAATTTCAAGACGGGAGTTGCTCTCACCTTTAAATTTCATTTGTTGGAATTTGTCATTAGCTATTGCTAATTTTGCTTCATCTTTTAACTCAATTCCAATATATAGGGACGACTCCCTCTGTATATCTGGAATGAGATCGTTTTTTAACTGCGTAAAGATGGTTTCGTCGACAATCGCAACGGGAGAACTGAATGTAAAATATAATGAGACGAGATGATCTTTTTTCAATTCCGTATACTTTAATGGGATCACTTCTTTTTGCCCTTCCAATTCAATAGGTCCGGAATCTTTAAGGGGCATGAATCTTTGCATTAAATCATTATAACCAGATAAAACCACTTCATCTCGTGAGACATTTATATGTTTGACCGCCCGCTCACTGACCACGGGAAGGGTCAAGTTATTAGGGTTAAACAACTTTTCTTCTAAATTCGAATCGATGATGTTTGAAAGGTTGGCTTTTGTCTGTATCACTTCAATCCTTTTCTCTTTATACTCGATACCTTCTTTTTCAAGTGCATCGGTAAAACGCTTGGCGTCATCGGAATAGATAAAGGCAAAATCCGCTGCAACATAATCTTTCGCTGTTTGTTCTGCTGAATAATAGGAGATATAGCTAAGAGATAGTAACCCAATGGCTAAGGCGGACACAGTTGTAATAATAGTTAAAAGAAGGGCGTTCGATTTCATGCGGAACATGATGGAAGACAGGGACATGACTTCTTTAATCGACAAATACCCATCCTTCTTTTTTCGAATAAGATGAAAGATAAAACTAACGGATCCTTTGTAAAAAAGGTAAGTTCCGACAATAACTAATATCAATATTGATATCATCGCCACAAACAGCCCTGTTACAGTCGTAAAGCTACCATCAAATAATTTTGATGATATAAAGTAGCCGAGAGTAATAAAAACCATGCCGGCAATCCCAATAATCATTTCCCAAATCGATAATTTTTTCGCATTCCCTTCCGTAGACGACTGGACTCTGAATAACCCTAAGATTGTCTGACGCTTAATAAATAAATAATTCATCAGCATAATCAAAAGGTAGACAGCGGAAAAAACAATGACGGTTTGCACGAATGCCTCTGATGAAAAATGAAGTTTCGCAATGGCTTCCACTCCGGTAATTTTAAAGACAATCATCACGATAAGCCTAGAGACGGAAAACCCGAGAAAAATCCCAATGACTAAAGAGCTGAAATAAAGAATAAAGTTTTCGGCACTCAAGATACGAAATATCTTGCCTTTCGTCATTCCAATTAATTGAAATAAACCAATTTCTTTGCTGCGCCGTTTGATAAAAATGGTATTAGCATAAAGTAAAAAGACAGATACAATTCCAATCAGTAACACAGATCCTGCTCGAATGGCAGCTGCCCCTTTAACCGAGCCTTTTGCCTCATTCATGGAAGGATCATACTGTAGTGTAACAAAGGAAAAATAAAGGACAACGCTGAAAATAAGTGCAAATACATAGAGATAATAGTTTTTTAAATTCTTTTTTAGGTTGCGGAGGATGAGTTGATTAATGCTCATGATGTGACACTCCTCCTAAAACGCCTTGTGTTTTCATGATGTCTTGAAAGAACATCTGCCTTGATTGTTCGCCTTTGTTAATCTGTGTAAAGATTTGCCCGTCTTTAATAAAAATAACGCGGCTACTAAAGCTTGCTGCTACTGGATCATGCGTTACCATCACGATCGTGGCATTTCGTTTTTCATTTAACTGGCTTAATTTATGAAGTAAGTCAGAGGCCGATTTGGAATCTAGCGCACCGGTCGGTTCATCGGCGAAAATAATGCTCGGTTCATGAATAAATGCCCGAGCCGCTGAAGTCCGCTGTTTTTGGCCACCGGATATCTCATTCGGGTATTTATCTTTCAGTTCATAAATCCCCAGTTCCTTGGCTACTTCTGTAAATTTCTGCTCCGCTTCTTTTTTGGACATTTTCGAAATGGATAATGGCAAGAGAATGTTTTCCTTGACGGTTAACGTATCGAGTAGATTATATTCTTGAAAAATAAACCCTAAATGTTTTTTGCGGAACTCAGCGAGCTGCTTCTCCTTCATTCGTGTAATTTCTTTGCCTTCAATGTGAATCATGCCGTGGCTCACTTGATCGATGGAGGAGAGGACATTTAACAATGTTGTTTTTCCCGAGCCTGATGGACCCATAATGCTGACAAATTCTCCTTGATGGATGCTTAGGTCCAGTCCTTTTAATACTTCTTGCTTATTAAACTTGTTTCCATAGCTTTTATATATTTTTTTGGCTTGTAAGATTGGCATATCGACACACTCCTTTATTCGATAGTTTTATTATAAAAGCTGGTGTGTATCCGAATCCTTCGATTTGGCGAACAAATACGAAAAGCATGTGACAAATCTGTCACATGCCGGTAATATGATCGAATTCGTTTTTCTTTGGAAAGGTTAAAGAGAATGTTGTCCCTTTTCCTAAGGTCGATTCTACGTTGAGGTGGATCCGTAATGGCTCGGCAGCTTTTTGAGCAAGATAGAGACCCATACCTGTTGAAGCACGGTCTTGATGGGCAGTCGTTGAAGTAAAACCTTTCTCAAAAATGCGGGGTAGATCCTTTGGATCAATTCCACGCCCAGCATCTTTTATTTCCAGAATCGTGTGACCATCTTTTCCGTAGCTTTTAATGAATATATCAGAGGCTTCACTGTATTTTACGGCATTGGATAACAGCTGCCTGAGGATAAATGCCAACCATTTAGCATCAGTCAAAACTTCAGCAACTTCAAGATTAACTTCAAAGCCAATCCCTTTTTGCATGCACCAAGATTTTAATGCTTTAATTTCTTTAAAAATAACGGCTTTTAAATCCGTCTTTTCGATATACAAATCATTTTCCATAAATGGAATTCGTTTTTGATGGAGCTGCTGGTCAAGAAGAAGATGAATGCGCAGCCATTCGTATGTTAAGCTTGCTTTTAGCTTTTCGTCTTCGAGACGGTCAATCATTAATGACATGGCTGTCAAAGGGGTTTTTACTTCATGAATCCACGCTAAAAGGTCGTCCTTTTCCTGCTCTAAAGTCATCTGATTATAGGAAGACTCTCTCTTTAATAATTCGGTTTGGTTAACGACACTCGTTTCAATGATCTTTTCAAACGGACTTTCCGCGTCTGCCAGCCTAGTCACATCTAAATCGTTATCCCATTCTTGTAAGCTTTTAAAAAATTTGGTTTCTTTTTGGTAACGATAGAACAAAAATAGGATAAAAATCAGGAGCGATAAAAAAACAATATAAAGGATGGGAAGGACCGGGATCGCCGAATCAAGGTAAGCAATAACAAGAGTGAGGGCTTCAAGAAATAGGACAAGAAGAATCCAACTTTTCCGCTCGATCCAATATTTTTTGATCATAACACCGATCCTTCTTCCACGGCCATATATCCTTGGCCCACTTTTGTTTCAATAAAACGCCCGAGGCCAAGTTCATCTAATTTTTTTCGGAGCCGGTTCACATTAACGGTTAACGTATTATCGCTAACAAAACGTTCATCTTCCCACAGAGTTTTGATTAAAGCTTCACGGCTAATAATTTTGTTTTTCTGATTAACAAGTTCACGCAAAATGATCATTTCATTTCTAGTCAGTTCAATGGTGCCTAATTCATTGGTGACGGTATTCTTTTGAAAATCAATGGTGGCATTGCACCATGTTTTTAGCTCAATGGAATCGGTACTATAATCGTAAACACGACGAAGCATAGCCTGGATTTTTGCGATTAGGACATCAAAATGAAATGGTTTTTGAATAAAATCATCGGCACCGAGTTGCATGGACATCACCATATCTGAAGGGTGATCACGTGAAGATAAAAATAGGATCGGAACATTCGAATGAGACCGAATCATTCGGCACCAATGAAACCCATCAAATTTAGGTAATTGAATATCAATAATGACTAAATCAGGTTTAATGGCGGTAAATTCTTGAAACACTTGGGAAAAGTCAGTGATTCCATACACTTCATAAGACCAACTAGATAGCCGTTCTTTTATTTCTTGAAACAATGTAACATCATCTTCAATCAATAGCAGTTTAAACAATGTGTTCACCAACTTTTTGTTTTTCCTTCCTTTATTGTATAGCAAATATTTCCTTCATGCCAAAGGTTTGTAGGTTTCCAATGGAAGGAGTCAAATCCAATAAAAGCCGAATGAAACCAGTTTTTGGTTTTGTAAATAGGTGTGATCTTGGAAACGATGAGTAATAAATAGAGAAAAAGGGTCACATATATAGAGGAATGAGAGCAAGGAAGGGGAGAGTTTGTAGAACTGTCCTACAATATTGAAAAATCCTATTAATTCGTCATTTTACATTTCATCAATTTTTTGATACTCTTTGAATGGTTGTCAGACGACTAACATCGAGAAAACGATTTCATGTTTGAAAGCGTCTACAAACAATAGGAGGTTCTATATGCATTATTTGATTTCAATAATAGGTCTGATATTTGTGATTGCGTTGGCATGGTTAGTGAGTTCAGACCGGAAAAAAATTCGTTATAAGCCAATTGTGATGATGATTGTTATCCAATTGATCCTTTCTGCTGCTTTGCTAAATACGAAAGTTGGTTTAATCCTCATTAACGGGATTTCTACTGTATTTCTAACACTTCTTGATTATGCGAATGAAGGTGTTGGATTTGTTTTTGGTGGGATAGCTAATGAAGGGGAAGCGCCGTTCTTTCTAACTGTGTTACTACCAATTGTATTTATATCGGTATTAATAGGAATTCTTCAATATTTAAAAATTTTACCTTTAATCATGAAGGGAATCGGTTTGATCCTTAGTAAGGTAAATGGTATGGGTAAGCTGGAGTCGTATAATGCAGTTGCCTCATTGATGGTTGGCCAATCCGAAGTATTTATCACGGTGAAAAAACAGCTTAGTCAGCTACCGGCTCATCGTTTGTACACATTATGTGCTTCAGCTATGTCTACCGTTTCCATGTCCATTGTGGGAGCCTATATGACCATGATCGAACCAAAATATGTGGTGACAGCTCTTGTTTTGAACTTATTTGGTGGTTTTATCATTGCTTCCATTATTAATCCTTATCAAGTAAAGAAAGATGAAGATATTTTAGATATTCGTGAGGAAGAAAAACAGTCATTTTTCGAAATGATAGGGGAATATATTCTTGATGGATTTAAGGTAGCAGTCATTGTCGGTGCGATGCTCATAGGATTTGTTGCCTTAATAGCAGGAATTAATCATACGTTTGATTTATTGTTTGGTCTTTCCTTCCAGCAATTGCTTGGTTATATCTTTGCTCCATTTGCGTTCTTAATGGGGATTCCTTTTTCCGAAGCGGTTCGTGCTGGCGGAATTATGGCTACGAAACTGGTGACCAATGAATTTGTCGCGATGATGGATTTATCAAAAGTGGCAGATAGTTTTTCTCCAAGAACACTTGGGATTATATCTGTATTTTTAGTTTCCTTTGCAAATTTTTCATCTATCGGTATTATTTCTGGTGCGGTAAAAGGCTTGAATGAAAAACAAGGAAATGTGGTTGCCCGTTTTGGATTAAAACTCTTATACGGTGCTACACTTGTCAGCCTGCTTTCAGGCGTTATTGTAAGTTTTGTTTTATAAAAACCTAGTGCTTGTTGCACTAGGTTTTCTTTATAAATGGTTCTTTTCTAAAAGATTGTTGTTTTATTTAAAAGGTAAAGGATTTATAATATAATAGAGAAATAGATTGGTAATATATGGTTGTTTTGTTGAAATTTAGAAAAAGAGACTATGTAATATCTTTCTTTATCGTTCTTGTACTAATGGGTTCGCAAATTTTTCCAAGCGGAAACATCATACCCGTTATAATAATCACTTTGCTTTCAAGTGTGATTGCATCTTTAGTTATTGGAACTACTACAAACTTCCTATTTAAAGTACGTAAATAATATTGGGGAGTGTAATTAAGCACTTCTCCTAATCTTATCAACTGTTGTGAAATGAACACACTGACAAGACCCAAGAACCAAGGAGCATATCCTTGAAAGGTTTTTGAAATGGTATTTTCTTATTCATTTCAAGAAAAGATAAGGTTCAAGTTATTTGGATGCTAGACCTTGAAATCTATTAATCCACTTTTTTCAATGGATGATGATACCCGTGGACGTGTTGAATGTGGTCAATTCCTTTCCCTTTTGTTTTCCTTTTTGCTTCCATTGATGGCTTCGTGTTGCCAACCTGATATGTGATACTACAACAATGCAGATCTATTCTTTTGAAATACCACGTTTACAAGCCTTTCTATTGAGTAATCATTTTCTTTCCTTTATTCCTTTCCTAGAAAAATGTTCCACCTCTACAATTCCTTAGAGTTTGGCCCTGAACGAATGGGGAATAAAATTTTATGTCTCCAATAGAAATCAGTCGAAATGTGAATATGAAGGACTTTAGCGTTTTTGGGAGATTGAAGCCTTCAATCATCATTTTTTCATATTTAAGCCATTGTATGAGGATATTTTGTTCTCGATAATGGGCTTCCTGTCATATCATCGAATATTCTTGTGTAATCTTTACATAGGTAGCGTTCGTTTTGGCTGTTTTGAACGGATAATTCCTACTTGACTTATAGGAATTTGTGTATTAAACTTTTGAAAGATTAATAGGGGGGTATACAATGAATAATATATTAATTGCCGTAAATGTGGCCGTGCTTTTGTTGCTAATGTTTGGTTTATTCATCATGCAAAAGAAGCATCTTTCTTTCTCCAAACGTGTTTTTACCGGATTGGGATTAGGAATTGTTTTTGGTTTTATGATTCATCTCATTTACGGAGCCCAACATGAAGTAACGATTGGAACGATCGATTGGTTTAATATAGTCGGCACTGGTTATGTGAAATTGTTACAAATGGTGGTTATGCCACTCGTATTCATCTCCATTGTCGGTGCCTTTACAAGGCTTAAATTGACGAAAAATATTGGTAAAATCAGTATTTTAGTCATTGGGATTTTATTAGGAACAACAGCCATTTCTGCTGCCATTGGGATTGGTTCTGCTTTAGGATTTGGTCTTGATGGTATTCAATTAACAGAAGGAGAAGCGGAAAAGGCGAGAAATGAGGCTTTAGTAGAGCGTGTCACTACGGTTGAAAACATGACGCTTCCACAACAAATTATTGAATTTATTCCAGGAAATCCATTCCTAGATTTAACAGGGGCACGTTCGACTTCCACGATTGCCGTGGTTATTTTTGCAGCATTTATTGGGGTTGCTTACCTTGGTGTTAAACGTAAGGATCCTGAAAATGCTGCGTTATTTGCAAAAATTATTGATTCTTTATACGCGATTATCATGCGTGTGGTTACGCTTATTTTGAGATTAACACCATATGGAATTTTGGCGATTATTACAAAAGTGGCAGCAACAAGTGATTATGATGCTATTGTCAAATTAGGTACGTTTGTTGTCGCTTCCTATGTGGCGTTAATTCTCGTGTTTATTGTCCATTTATTACTATTATCATTTGCTAAGCTAAGCCCGGTTAACTATGTGAAAAAGGGATTACCAACGTTAACGTTTGCTTTTAGTTCACGTTCGAGTGCGGGAACATTACCAATGACCATTAAAACACAGACAAAAGATTTCGGTGTTTCAGAAGGAATTGCCAACTTTGCAGGGTCTTTCGGCCTTACCATCGGACAAAATGGATGTGCAGGTGTTTATCCTGCCATGCTTGCGGTCATGGTTGCGCCAGCAGCAGGAATTGATCCATTTAGCCCAACGTTTATTTTAACATTGATTCTGGTGGTTACCATTAGTTCATTTGGTGTCGCTGGTGTCGGCGGTGGGGCAACATTTGCAGCGTTAATCGTTTTATCGGTGATGAATTTACCAGTGGCCATTGTCGGTCTATTGATTTCCGTTGAACCTTTAATTGATATGGGTCGTACCGCTCTAAATGTCAGCGGTGCGATGACGGCCGGTGTGTTAACAAGTAAGGCAACGGGCGAGTTTGAAAAAGAAGTTTACCAGAGACCAAATGTCGTGGAAGCATGAAATAGATTCGTGTGAATGGAGGCTGTCGATTCGTTCGGCAGCCTTTTTTCATCCTCCTCCCACATTGAAGCTTCCTAACTTTCTATTAAAAAATACCTCAAGACATCATCCATACATTACATGGTAAAATAAACGAGTGAGGTGAAGTGTGATGGAGTGGAAAATGAATCATTCAACGAAAAAGCAGGTAGATCGTTTTGACATTATAACGGATGAAGTAACATTGCCTAATGGAGATATTACAACGTTTTCTTATATTGATTTTGCTAAAGGTGTTTGCATTCTTCCTATTACGAATGACCATAAAATCTTATGTTTAAAGCAATATCGCCATTCATTAAAAAGCTGGGAATGGGAGTTACCTGCTGGTATGATTGACAGTGAATCAGATTTGTCTCCACTGACAGCGGCCAAACGGGAATTAGAAGAAGAAACCGGTTATCAAGCAGAACATTGGATGGAACTTGGTAGCTTTTATCCGTCCCCAGGTTCGACTAGTGAGGAAATTTTTTTGTTTGCCGCTGCAGGGTTAACAAAAACAAAACAACAATTGGAAAATAGTGAGCAAATTGAAGTACATAAAATCAGTATGAAAACACTGAAAGAAATGGTCATGACTGGTGATTTTCGACATGGGGCAGGGCTGGCAGCGATACTGAGATATAAGTTTGCCACAGACTAATGATGGAAAAGGATAGCTGTAAAATAGATAAAGGGAACAATTGCTATTATAGAAAGGTCGATGAATTATTTAGATATATGGAATAAGGGAGTAAGGATGTCTATTAAGGATTATCCTTACTCTTATTTTATATTAGAATATGTAGTAAATATGAAAGGATAAAGGAGTAGTGAATAATAGGGAAAGTAATGCTTCTAAAGAAGTACAAGCCGTTTATGAACAATTATTAGAGGCTTGGAATAATCAAGATGCTCGAGGAATGTCAGACCTATTTACTGAAGATGGTGAAAGCATTGGTTTTGATGGTAGCCAATCAATCGGAAGGGAGGAAATATTTTCGCATCTTAACCCTATCTTTGAGCACCATCAAACTGCTCAATTTGTTAGCAAAGTAAAAAGTGTAAAATTTTTTAATTCGGACATAGCGTTATTACGAGCTATTGCTGGTATGGTACCACCTCAATCAAATGACATTAACCCGCAGGTAAATACGCACCATACTCTTATATTGGTAAAAAAAGAAGAAACTTGGCGTATTCAATTATTTCAAAATACTCCTGCTCAGTTTCACGGTACACCTGAATTAGTGGAACAAATGACAGAAGAGCTTAGAGCCGTATTAAGGAGTAGTAAATAACTGTGAAAATATGTATGAAGGACAAAAATAAAATACAAGAAAATCCATCCGAAAAAAGTAAAAATACTACTTATTGGTTTCCTGGGCGTTGGATGGGAGGACTCTCCTTAATCATTGGACCACTTTTATTACTGGTAGCAGCCCTCCTTAGGATACCATTTCATTATTTTTTTGATGCGCAGTTAGAAGCCTATGCTGAGCATCCCATGCTGATCACTTCGGCTTATAGTTGTTTTGTGCTGGGGTGCCTTTTCTTTTGGCCGGGGATTATTACCTTAGTGAGATTCATTGGTTTGAAACACCCCATTTTGGCAGCATGGGGTGGAATGTTTACAATCCTAGGTCTTATTGGCCGCGTTTTTCATGGTGGAATCGATCATATGGCTTTCCAACTTGTAAAGGTACAAAACCTGGAACTCGCAACAAAGGCTGTAAGCGACTCATACCAAGCCTTCCACATCGTTTGTTATTTCAATGGTTGGATGATGGCTGGCTGGATACTATTGGCAATAGGTGCCTATCGTTCCGGTATATTGGGAATCATTCGCTCCATTGCACTAAGTTCCATGTTTTTCCTTCCTTTAGGCACCCTTAAAGGAACAAGGTTCGAGTCCACCTTCATATTACTTGGCCTTTGCATAGCGTTAGTCCCGTTGGGTGTCAAAGTATTGCTTGATGGCCCGCCCCCTTCACGTAAGGCAATCATCTGGACGATCGTATTTATAGTGGGAGAGATGGCATTTATTATACTTTCCATACTCTTCCCTGAAATGATGCAGCACTAGTTTTTGTAGAAATAATCCAGGACATATTAGCTCAATATGTTTTCTTTACAATCGGGAGCGTTAGTGGAAGAAGAAATAGGTTTATAAAAAAGCCTGTATGAATGATGACTTTGTCATCAACCATACAGGCTTTTCATCGTTGTGGTTCATTTTTTATGGTCGGCCTCGAAGACGATTCCGGCATCTTTTCTCGCCTCGACCAGCATGCGGATCACTGAATGGCTGTAGTCAAGCAGCTCATAGCAGCGGTCAAAGTCCCTATTTTTGAACATCTCATTAAATGCTAGTAGTTCATAATAAAGTCGATTAGTGGTTGTCTGGTTGTTAAGGGTAACTTCTGTATCCTCTGTATGTAAAATAATGGATTCGCACGGGTGTGCACCATTTTTTACATGAATATAGCCTTTTTCGCCTTGAATGATCGCAAAATTGAGACTTTGTGTATCTTTTGCTCCTACACATTCGGCAATAAAGTCCGGATATTTTAGAACTAAAACCCCGGAAGTATCAATTCCATTTGGATGTTTATTGGCGGTGTAACGAATGGAATCCGGTGTTCCAAACAAATTCATCACAAAATGTAGATTATAGATGTTGATGTCTACAAGGGCACCGCCGGAAAATTTAGGATTGAATACATTTGGCGTTTCACCGGCAAGAAGTGCATTGTATCTGCTCGAATATTGGCTATAGTTACACTGGATCAATTTGATTGGTCCGAGCTTGTCTAGATGTTCTCGAATTAATTGATAGTTTGGCATGTGGATCGTTGTAATGGCTTCAAACAGCATTAATTGTTTTTCCTTTGCCAGCGCCATCAACTTCTCCATTTCTTCTACAGTAGAAGTGAATGGTTTTTCGCAAATGACATGTTTGTCATGCTCTAAGGCAAGGCGAGTGTGTTCATAGTGTAGGCTGTTAGGAGATGCCACATAAATGAACTCGATCGCAGGATCTTTAAGCAACTCCTTTAAATCAGTATAAATGGTGTGGATGTGATATTTTTCTGCCAGTGGCTTGGCGGTCTCCCTTTTTCGGGAATACATTGCCACGCACTGGACGTCGTCTATTTTTTCAACTGCAGAAAGAAAAGTGTCAACAATGAATCCTGTTCCGATGGTTGCAATTTTCATTTCAAAGCACTCCTATCATTAAACTCCTTTTATCATAATGGATTTTTCTATGTATGCCAAATAAAGACAATAAAAAGCAGAATGTCAACAACATTCTGCTTTTGTATTAAACATTCTGTTAACCAATCGCGTGAAGTAGAAAGTTGGTCAAGAACAGAATGGAAACGATATAGATGGATAAAGAAAGCTGTTTTTGCTTGTTAGTAAAAAGTTTTACCAGCGGGTAAGCAATGAATCCGAATGCGATTCCATCGACAATGCTGTAGGTTAACGGAATCATAATGATCACAAGAAAGGCCGGAAAGGCTTCCGTGAAATCGGTAAAATCAATATGGACGATATTCGTTAACATTAATCCCCCAATAATAATGAGGATGGGAGCGATAGCCGTATTCGGTACCATTTTAATAAATGGCATAAAGAATAGAGAGGATAAGATGAGAAACCCTGTTACACAAGAGGTTACTCCTGTTCTTCCGCCTGCTGTAATGCCTGCCGCTGTTTCAACCGTTGATACCGAAGGACTTGTGCCTAGCAATCCACAAACGATCGTGGAAAGGGAAACGGCTTTAAGTGACTTGCCGTTCTTTTCAGGTGCTTGAAGCATACCATTCACTTGGGAATGCAGCAGCCCAATATTTTCAAACACAAGTACTAACACCAGTGAAAAAGTGGCACTCCAAAATGGAATGGTGGCCATTTTTCCAAAGTCGGCACTAAATAAGACATTCTTATAGTCCGAAAAGGAAAGAAATGCTGTACCTTCTTTTGGGAAATGAACCAGCCCGAAAAAGTAAGAGATAATGGTACCTACAATAATGCTGATTAAGAAATTCCCCGGTACTTTCTTTAAAAATAAAAATAACGTCAAAATCAGGTTAATGATCGAAGCCAGTACCACTGGGGACGACAGATTGCCCAGAGCTACAAAGTTCGTTGGGTTTCCAACGATAATTCCGCTTTTTTGCAAGCCGATAAAGGCAATGAATAAGCCGATCCCGACAGTAATCGATTCCTTTAATGATGTGGGAATGGCCTTGAATAAAACGGTGGCCAATTTTGAAAAAGCCACGATCACAAAAAGGATTCCTGATATGACAACTGCAGCTAATGCTTCCATGTAATTAAGTCCGAGCGATCCGACAATGGTATAGGTAAATAAGGCATTGATGCCCATACCCGGAACGAGGATTAATGGAGCATTGGCTATAAAGGCGACTAGCAAGCAGCCTATGAGCGAAGAAAGAACGGTGGCAATGATTCCGGCTTCCAGCGGAATTCCCGCATCCTGAAGGATATTCCCATTGACCGCAATAATGTAGACAATGGAGAAAAATGCCGTAATCCCTGCGAT
Organism: Neobacillus thermocopriae; assembly: GCF_010975035.1. GTDB lineage: Bacteria > Bacillota > Bacilli > Bacillales > Cytobacillaceae > Neobacillus > Neobacillus thermocopriae. Next base: position 111,473 of record NZ_JAAIUV010000003.1, read on the forward strand.
AACCTCCCTCTTCAAATTGGTTTCATGTTGCTTAAGCTTGAAAACTCCCTTCATTTTTTTATCACACTTTCTCGTGTGTCCCTCTCCCACCCGCATCAAGTTTATCGTATTTCGATACAACTCATGCCGAGAATATTATAACATATCATCTAGACAAGACAGAAGACCTAGCACCTAGTGTATGAACGTATTCAGGATTGGTGGAATTTACTTTTTTGGTAAATGGTAGGTTATTGGGTTTAGATTTTCCTGTATGGGAAGGACGAGTTTGGATGTGAAAAAAGCATTCTTGTGAAAGAATGCTATGATGATAATATTTGTTTTTCTTTCTCAAGTTCCCAGGCTGAAACCATATAAGCAAAACCATTCATTAAAAAGTAAATGACGTTAGATTTGACCTGTTCGGTTTCTTCTAAATACGTGTTTATGATGATAAATACCGAGTATAACACAACAAAGAATAAAGCAATTTTATTAAAAATTGTCATGGACACTCCTCCTTTATTTCAATGAAATGACGTATTCGCATGTAGGGTTGAAAACAATGGGATTAATTTCATCTTATTTGCTTATGACAAGTCTTATGCAGAGAATCACTTAAGGCAAAAACCGTTTCGTGTCATCATCAAGGTAAGCTGTTAATACATTTTATTAAAGAGGAGAATGAGGAGGTCCTTATTCTTTGATTATTTTTTTGAAATTCCAAAAGGTAGCTTTTCTTGGAACGAATAGGAGTTGATGGATTTAATGGCGGGTTTTAGGAATGTTGAGTGATCTACCATTTGTGGTGTGATTTTTTTGTTTTTAGGATGGGGAGGAAGAGAATGAGGCTTGCTTCAACTCGTAGAGTAGGGAAAAAAGATAGAGGAGTTGGCTGACAAAATGTGAATCGCTTTTGATAGAATCGAGCATAGTCGTCCAATCAATATAGTAGATACATATGATCGGATGAAGCTCATTTGAAAATTCAAGAAAATTAGGACCTAAATCCCCGCAATGATAACAAATTAACTAAATAGGGGTTAGGCCCTTGGATCATGTTATTAATAATCTGTGACAATGAGATCTCGATCTAAATAGGATTCAATTAATTCGCTAATTTGGTAAGCTACCTGAGGGGCATCAAAATTTTCAAATACATGTTCACAGTTATTTTTATAGCTCATAATCTCATCATAATGGGACAAATGCCGTTGGATGTCTTCTTCGCTATCTTGACGCATCCTTTGTCTTTCGACGACTGTATCGCGGTCGGCATAAACGAAAATGCGGACAACGTGGTCACCGTACATGGCTTTTAATTTTTCTGCCCCTTCTGGGTTTAAAGTTAAATAAATAAGATCATGGTTTTTAAAGGATTCGACGACATCCTGTTCACGGATTCCATAATAAATTCCGTCTATTTCAACGCTTTCAAGAAATTCTTGTTGGGCTTCCATTTGTTTGAAGGTTTCTTCGCTTACAAAGTGGTAGTCTTCGCCATTTTTTTCATAGTGTCGGGGAGAGCGAGTGGTGTATGAGATGATGGTTTCCATGTCAAAAGCAGTAGCGACCATTTTGGCGATGGTTTTTCTTCCTGACCCATCCGGCCCGGTGTAAACAAATATTTTCTCTTTTCCTTTGATTTGGTACATTAAGTAACCTCCTTTTATTATGATGATGGAAAAAATAACCTCATTTTCAATAAATAGCTATTAAAAAATGAGTTTACTATCATTATACCAGAACTATTTGATTAATAGAAATATTTCAATTATTTTAGTAGATTTAGGGATTAATTATGGGTTTTCGGGCAATCATAGGAGAAAGATTTTGCGTAAAAAGGTTGTTTAAATGAAATAATGAAAGAGCAGAGCGGAAATGGACAAATGATGAAACAGGGTGAATGGAAGGTGGATAGTCGTTGGAATAGATCTTGTTAAAGAGCCATCAATCATATATGAGATTTGGCAAGGAATGGCACGATACAAGCAGCCAAAAAAACAAGATGAAACGAACTGAAATGTTGTTCGTATAACATAGTACAAAGTATAAAGGAGTTAGGTGACATGTTCTTAGAAGAACTTCTACCGGAGGAGAGAGTGGCTTTTATTGAATTGGCTGCTTTGATTGCCGGTGTCGACGGGAATTTATCCGTATATGAAAATTCCATTCTTGAAAAGTACAAAAAGGAAATGGACTTGAAGAATTATCAAATAAAAGGATGGGCAATGGAGGACATACTAAATACTTTTCAAACAAAACGTGCCAAAACCATTGTTCTAACAGAACTCTTTCAACTCGTTTTTTCAGATGGTATTTTACATGAGCAGGAAAATATGTGTATTCGCCAGATTAAGAAGCACTTCGGTTTTGACGAAAAGGAATTTCAAAGCTTTAAGGATTGGGTTGATAAAATTAAAGAATTGTCAAATGAATGGGGAAAATAAATGTTGACCTGTCTTTTCTTGTTAAACAAGCTTTGACTCTCACCAAACATTACTACACAAATTCACCAATCGTACCTCTAATCAGCAGCCAAAGATCCCACCGATATGATAAAAAATTCCTATCATATGACAGTACTCATGAACTGAAGTTGGAAAAGGGTTCAGACACTAAACCAAAAAATAAGAGACACCTGATCCATTTATCGGGTGTCTCTTTTTACCATTTTTCTTTTAAAATCAAATACACGACTAAACCCATTCCTTTACGATAAAATGATTCCTTACTCATCCTCCGCATAGGCTTCTGTTGTTGAGTCACGGCAATCCCAGCATTCTGCACGATTCCTCTCCATGATGGATAGCTCCATTCCGCAAGAAATACAGATGTCTATAGCAATCTCCCCCTTTCTAACAATAAATATATTCATATATATGTTATAAATATGCGATTTTTGAATCTTTATTGCTTGACTACAAAAAATTATTCGGGCGAGGGGGATGAACCTTTATCAGATTAGTAGGAGCGAAAGACGAAGAATTGAAGCTGGATGGGCTAAATGAGGTTTCACTTGTGTTCATAAAGGGTGATTTTTTCCCTTCAAGCAAAATACGATAGGAAGAGGAGGATGATGTGAGGAGTGGATGATTGTGCCAATCAAGTGGAATGAAGAGGACAAGGTTTTTCATTTATATAATCATCGAGTAAGTTATTTCATTCAATTAGTCCATGGGAAGTATCCAGCTCATTTATATTGGGGGAGGCGGGTTTCTTCCTTGCAGCCTGCTTCCATCTTATCCTACAAAAAGAGGGCTTTCTCTCCAATGACAGAACCATCCGATCCCTCCTTTTCTTTGGATACACTTCCCCAAGAATACCCTGCATTTGGAAATGGAGATTTCAGAACTCCGGCCTATCAACTTCGTACAAAGGATGGTTCAACGATTACCGAATTTATTTATGATTCACATAAGATTATTCAAGGAAAGCCACCTCTAAAAGGATTGCCGGCAGCTTATGTCGAAGATTCGACAGAGGCAGATACGCTTGTTCTTACCTTAGTCGATTCGATGTTGGGGATTGGACTTCATCTTCAATACACGATTTACCGCGACCTAGATGTGATCACAAGATCGGCTTTATTTGAGCATCTTGGAAGCGAAGAAGTGGAAATTCATCATTGTATGAGCATGTCTGTTGATTTTCACCATGCGAATTGGGATTGGCTGCACCTACACGGTACATGGGCAAGGGAACGGCATATCGAACGACAACCCGTCCATCGCGGGATACAGTCCATTTCCTCATCAAGGGGGGCTAGTAGCCACCAACATAATCCGTTTATTGCCTTACTATCCAAAAATGCGACTGAAGAGTATGGAGATGTGTATGGAATTAGTCTCGTTTATAGTGGAAATTTTCAAGCTTCCATTGAAGCCTCTCCTTTTGATACTACGAGGCTGTCCATCGGTATTAATCCATTTGATTTTATTTGGCTTTTAAAACCGGGTGAAACGTTTCAAACCCCGGAGGCATTAATGGTGTATTCATCAAAAGGGCTTGGCGGTATGTCGCGAACTTTTCATACCCTCCTACGGACTCGGGTATGTCGCGGCATTCACAGAGACAAACCCCGTCCTGTTTTACTCAATAATTGGGAATCCACTCGTTTTCACTTTTCCGAGAAAAAAATAAAAGAGATGGCGGACGCAGCAAGTGAACTCGGAATCAAGCTGTTTGTTCTAGATGATGGATGGTTCGGGAATCGTGATAATGACAAAAGCTCACTAGGGGATTGGCAAGTAGATCAGAAAAAACTTCCCCATGGCTTAAAAGGAATTGCCGAGTATATGCAAAAAAAGGGGATGCAATTTGGTTTGTGGGTTGAGCCGGAAATGATATCTCCTGACAGTCATTTATACCGCAAGCATCCGGATTGGTGTTTGCATGTTCCAGGGAGAAAGAGGACGTTGTCACGAAACCAACTCATTTTGGACTTAACCCGCAAGGAGGTATGCGACTGGCTAGTCGAGACGCTTACCAGTCTCTTTGAAAGTGCACCGATATCATATGTGAAATGGGATATGAACCGAAATATGACGGAAGTACGTTCGGGTGTATTGCCTCCTGAACGGCAAAAGGAAACAGCCCATCGTTATATGTTGAACTTGTATCAGATTCTGGAAATATTAACAAATCGATTTCCACATATTTTGTTTGAGAGTTGCTCGGGCGGGGGAGGACGGTTCGATCCGGGGATGCTATATTACATGCCACAAACATGGACGAGTGATAATACAGATGCGGTAGAAAGGCTGAAAATTCAATATGGAACAAGCATGGTCTATCCGGCTATAACGATGGGCGCTCATGTGTCAGATGTACCTAATCACCAGGTAGGTAGAGTTACACCAATGAAAATGAGGTGTCATGTTGCTATGGCTGCCAATTTGGGGTTTGAATTGAATGTGGAAAAACTTACGAAAGAAGATAAGAGGACAGTGATGGAGGAGCTGCAATTTTACTACCAAATCCAGGATCTTGTCTGGTATGGTGATATGTACAGACTCCTCAGCCCATTTGAAGGAACAGACACAGCTTGGATGTATGTAGCATCGAATCAGGAACGTGCAGTAGTTTTCTACTACAAAACTCTTGCTATCCCCAATCCACCGTTCTTTCGGCTACCATTGCGCGGGTTAAATCCATCATGGTTATACAGGATTAATCATGGGGAGAAAAAGTTTTATGGTGATGAATTGATGAAAATGGGATTAACCATGCCGTTAATCAAATCCGATTTTTTCTCAAAGACGTTTTTTTTACAAGCTGTTCATTAATATTGGAAAGGAATGTAGACGAAAGAAATCGCATAGGATTGGATTGGTTGAAAGGGAAAGAAAAGGTCCGTGAATAGACATTCACGGACTTTATTATAGAGAACGACGTGGGATATCTATGTTTCACTATGAAGTAAAGGAAATTCAATGGTTACTTTTGTCCCTTGACCAAGTTCACTTTCGTATTCAATGGAACCATTCATATCCCGAATGATTTTGTTTGTGACCATGCTACCAAGTCCTGTTCCCTTTGATTTTGTCGTATAAAAAGGCAAACCGATTTGTTTTAACTGCTCCTGTGACATTCCTCTACCATTGTCACTAATCCGCAATCGAACTTTATTTTTAAAGTAATCTGGCTTTACATTTATTTTTATGATTCCTTGTCCCTCAATCGCTTCAATACCATTTTTGATAATATTCATGATCGCTTGTTTTAAAGAATGTACATCCCCGCGAATAAAAATAGGCTCGTTTTTTTCCCATTCGATCGATACATTGGTATATGAGGCATATGGACGCATTAATTGAACACAGCTGTCAATTACTTCATGTAGTGGTATGTCTGTTAAGCGAAATTGTTCGGGCTTAGTCATCATTAAATAATTCGTAATGATGCTATTTGTGCGATCGAGTTCATCTAAGATGATGGAAGAAAATTGTTTAAACTGTTCATCCTTTGTTTCTTTGCTTAGAAACTGAATAAATCCCCTTACCGTGGTAAGCGGGTTTCGAATTTCATGGGCAATGGAAGCTGTCAACTGACCAATCATCGTCAGTTTATCAAGATAGACCATTTCTTCAAATTGCTTATTAATTTTTATCAATTTTTCAATCACAAATATAAGAGCCATACAAACGAAATAAGAAATGGTAAAGTAAATGATATAAAAGTTAAAATGCAAAAAATGTACGGAAAATGAAAGGAGTATGATGTAAATACTTATATAACAAAGGATTGCAATGGTTCCTAATAAATATTTATTAGATGATCGTAAAAATTTTTTTCGAAATAAAAGGGCAGTTAATAAGGCAAATATATTGATCGTAAGTCCAATTCCAACAAATGGACCACTAATCAAAATACGAATAAAACAAGTGCTTATTAAAACGATCATTCCAGGGAGCCAACCAGTATATAAAGTAATGACAAAAATGGCAATCATTCTTAAATCAAAACGAGTATCTCCCAATGTTTCTATCGGATAAAACATGCAAAGCAGGCCGCCAAAGGCACCAATCAGTCCGTAAATGACCTTTTGTTTCAGTGAAAGGTGATGTTTCGTCTGAAATGGAAAAAATAAATTCGCGTTAAAGGTAAAGGAAAATAGAATTGTAATATTCACTAATAATGGTTTAATCAGCGTTATCAAGAAAGGAATCCTCACTTTAAGCTAACAGGCTAATGAGGGGCTATAAAAGACCTCATCCATTCTCCTGTAGAAAATTTGAATACTATCTTATTATTTCATTCTCCATCATATCACTTTCTTATACAGAGTGGAAAACTATATTTGTACTACATAAAAAAGGGACCACGAGGGAATACTCATGGTCTTCGTTAGGTTTATCCACTTTTTCTTGTTGATGTTGTTGTATCCAAACTTTTTACAGGTGTTAAGATAGTTACTCCTACAATAACAAGGATACCTGTAAGTAACCCGTAAATGATTGGTAGTGTCGAAGTGATTCCATAAATCATAAAGGTAGTAAAGATAACAAGTGAACTTGCAATAATAGAATAAAAAGCTGCTTGGCTCGTTACCCGCTTCCAATATAGACCGATAACGAGGGGGGCGAAAATGGCACCTGATAGAATGGCATAGGCCATATCTAAGGCAACCAGAATATTTTGAATCCAGATCGAGAAAATGATAGACAACACACCTAAACCAAGTGTGACGATTCGGGATGTTTTAATGATCTCTTGATCGTTCCTAACTTTTTTTCCATATACTTTAATGATATCGTTCGTGATCAAGGTTGCGGAAGCAAAGATAGCACCTGATGCATTTGACATCAGTGCGGAACAAATACTAGCAAGAACGAGCCCTAACAAGCCTGGAGGAAGAATTTCTAATGCGAGACTTGTAAAGGCAGATTGAGAGTCACCTAAATTCGGAAGAAGGACAAGTGCACACATACCGACAATACTTAGTGCTAAACCATATAAAATACTATAAATACCAGCAGAAACGGCACTCGCTTTCATGACCTTTTGGCTTCTTGCTGTAAAAACTCTCTGCCAAATGTCTTGAGAGACAATTAATCCGAAAAAGTATAGTAAAAAGTATTGAAAAATGCGATCCCAGCCAATATTTGTGATATGATGATGACTTTCTGGCACACTTTGGAATAGGGCAGTGAGACCGCCTACACTATCTATACTGTAAGGAAACATGATAAAGAAGATGCCAATGGTCATGACGGCAAATTGAATCATATCTGTTAACGTAATGCTCCACATTCCACCTAGAATGGTATAAAAGAGGACAATCCCGCCGCCAATAACCATCGAAGGAATGACAGGCCATCCTAATAAAACGTGAATGACATTTCCCATTCCGATAACTTGGGTGACAACAATCATGAGGGTATAAATCGCTGTCACAACCGCACTAATAAGCTGTGTCCCTTCTCCAAATCGTTTCCCGAGTAATTGGCTTATTGTAAAAACTTCATAACCGCCAATTTTATTGACAACGAAAATTCCTAATGCCGCTATCCCAAACCCCATCATCGAAACAAACCAAAAACCAGAAATACCGAACTCATAACCTAACGTGGTGGACCCCATTGTAGCGGCCCCACCAATAATCACAGCTGCTAAACAGCCTACATGGCTAAAGTATCCTAAGCGGCTTCCTGCAAGTAGAAAATCTTTTTCTGATTTTGCCATTTTAATCCCAATGATGCCGATAATCATTAGAACACCAAAATAGAGAAGTAGAACAATCGTATCAAGAAGATTCATTTACACACCCCCATACTTACTTCTAATTCATATTCGGTAACCGCTTCGTCCAGCAAAGAAATGCCTAAGTCTAAATGTTTTTTATCGATCGTTAACGGAGGGATCATTCGAATGACTTCTCCCTGATTACCACTTAAATAGAAAATGACCCCTTTTTGAAGACATTTGTTAAGAATATTCATTAATCCTTTTCCATTTGGTTCACCTGTTTCTGGATGGACAATTTTAATTCCTAACATTAAACCAATGCCTCGAACATCTCCGATGGCAGGGTGTTTTTCTTTTAACTCCATTAGTTTTTTTAATGCATAGTCACCTAAAACTCTAGCATTTTCAACTAACCCTTCTTCTTTTAAAACATCAATGGTTGCACATCCAGCTGCACAGGCGACAGGATTTCCCCCAAAGGTCGTACTATGGCTTCCAATATCCCATTTTTCCATTAATTCTCGCGAAGCAACTGTCGCGCTTAGTGGTAATCCACTCGCAATTCCCTTTGCAATGGCCATAATATCGGGTGTCACTTGGAATCGATTGGCAGCAAACCAATCTCCTGTACGGCCAAACCCTGTTTGCACTTCATCAAAGATTAGTAAAATGCCATGTCGGTCACAAATTTCCCTAATCTTTTGTAGCCATGCTTTTGGAGGGACGACATAGCCCCCTTCCCCAAGCACGGGTTCTAATAAAACAGCCGCCACTTCATCTGGAGAAACGAGATGGTTAAATAACCGTCTAAAATCTTTCTCAACTTGTTGAGACCAATATTCGTCATGGTCAAACCCATCTGGCGTTTCCGAAATTTGCGCATAGGGAAGTTGGTAAGTCAAATGGGCTCCAACAGGTAAATTCCTTCGATACTTACTTTTTGATGTGGTCAAACTGAGTGCTCCCATCGTTCTCCCATGGAAGCCACCAATGAATGAGATGACATAAGGCCTTTTCGTAACATGCCGTGCTAATTTAACTGCTCCTTCAATTGCCTCCGCTCCACTATTCCCAAAGAAGAAACAATCTAGCGGCTCTGGTAAAATCGCTTTCAATTTTTTGGCTAACAAAAGGATGGACTCGTAATTAATGATCCCGATAGGGCCATGAACTAATCGATCTACTTGCTCCTTGATGGCAGCCATGATTTTGGGATGTCGGTGTCCCGTATTTTCTGTAGCGATCCCAGAAGTGAAATCTAAATATTTTTTTCCATCGGCACCAATGTAAAAATATCCTTCTGATTTGACGACTGGGAGGTTAGGGAAATCTTTTGCCATCGTAGGTGCCAATAACCCTTCCTCATTTACGGTTTTCCAATCAATCATCACCATTAACCCCATTTCAATAGATAAATATTGAATGAATTTTCCTATAATTTTTACGATTGGTCAAATAATAACTATAAAAAATTTTAATAGTAAAAATAAGGAAATCTTGTCATTGGAATGAAAAACATTCTTCATATGTATGAGACATAAAGAATGAAAAGGAAGTTTGATATAATAATAGTAATGTAGGCTTAAGATCGGATGTATTTTAATAGCAGTAAAAGCGGTGATAAGGATGGAATTGCGGAATTTACGGACATTTCAAGTGGTGGCAGAAGAACTAAATATGACGAAGGCAGCTAAACGTTTAAAATATACACAGCCGACTATTACATTACAAATACAGTCTTTAGAAAAAGAATTAAATCATACTCTCATTACTAGAGTTGGAAAGAAGACCATGCTGACGACGGCTGGAAAAAAGTTGAAAGAACATGTAGATCACTTATTTGTTCTGTTGGAAAAGATGGAAAGAGACATGGAGTCACTACGTGGACCATCGGGGATACTGACGATTGCCGCATCGGAATACTATTGTACTCATCATCTTTCTCCGTTAATCAAAACGTATATGGAAATGTATCCTGAAGTAAAAGTTCGTCTTCTTCCGTTAAATAGTGTCCATGCCATCCAAAGTGTGAAGGATCAAGTGGCAGACATGGCGATTATTGCAAGTGAATGCAATGAGAGTGAATTAAGAAAAACATTTTTAGAGGAAGAACAGACCTTATTAGTGGTTTCTGAAGAACTGGCAAGAGGGAGGGCGTATCAGGAAATCGTAAGCGAATATTCCTTTATTTCCTACAATGAGGATTGCAGCTTCAGCCGTATTATCGATTATTATTTTAAAAATAGCCAATTTCAGCCACGTTCCACGATTATGGTGGGTGGAAGTGATGAGATGATCAAGCGAGCGGTCTTAAATGGAACAGGGTATGCAATATTAGGAGAGAATATTATTAAAAAGGAAATAGAGGAAGGATTGATTACTGTTCTCGAAAAAATAGACAAACCGATAATCACTTCGGCCATCCATTTAAAATTTCGCTCGAATGAACCAAATATTGAAACGTTTCATGAGTTTTTACAAAATGCCTGGCCAGTTCATCAGGAATAGGTAATGATAATTGAAGACGGAATCATGTGGAGAAAAGGAATCCTTGGAAAGAAAGAGACTGTTAACCGACTTTGTTTGTCACCATTCAATCATTCAAAATGTCTTCCTTAAAATTAGAATAAAGGCGAACAAGTGACCATCTTTGTTCGCCTTTTATGAAAACTGAATCCAAATTCCTGTTTTGTCATCTTGTGATAGGTTGTTGGCCTGTTCATACTCGATTAAATTTTTTGCGTACTGGTATAATCCGTTTTGGTTAATGTGACTTAACATCATTCCCCAATTTCTGTCTTTTGGAAATAAACCATCCGTCATTAATAGAATTCCCCTATATTCTTCCTTTTGAAGAATTCCTTCATGTAAAAACTGGATGGCTGCAGGATCCCCATTTAATACAGCATATCCGTTCTCTTTGTTCGCTAATGATCTGTTATAAATAAGGGAATGTTTTTTATTCTGATAATATTCTTCAGGTGGCAATTTTCGTCCTAGGCGCCTTTCGTTTTCTCGGTGTTGCCTAGCTCTTTCTGAAATTCCAAAAACCATGTCTTTCGATAATGTTTTCCATTCTCCCGTTCTAGTGGTGGCGAAAATCATACAATCTCCAATTTGGGCAAAATGGATCTCATTGTCATCCATTTTCACCATAGCTAAACAAGTGCTCCAAAGCTCTTCTTTTTTGGAGGTGTCAATTCGATGAATTTTCATTTCATTGGCAAGCAGCAAATTAGCCTCAGAAATAGTCGTTTTGATAGAGGTATTTTCCACCTTTATTAAAGCGTTACCAACAATTCTTGAGGCTAAAACGGCTCCATTATGTCCATCTTGATCAACGAAGTTTGAGATGGGTGTTGCACCGTCCAATATAGCAAATAGCCCCATTTCTTTATTTGAGATAAAATAATCTTCACAAATATGTTTTTTCGCACTTTTCATTTGAATAATCTCAATTTCCAGTTTTATCACCTCCATTTCTATTAATGTATGAGGGATCGATACGTTTGATTAGTGTGAAACATGCGGACGCCAAATGGCTTAAAAGAAGGAGTTAAAAATGACAACAACGAAAACATATATTAAAGAATGGCAGCAAGCATTACAGCAAGAAATTCATTATTTAAAGAAGTTCGGTGGTAGCCGCTATATTGTGACTAATGGCAGGCTACTATCGAATGAAGGGGAATTCAATTATTATTTTGATACCGCTGTTCCATTAAGAATACCAGTTGGCTCCTTGATTAAATTGGAATGGGGCACGATGAAAACGAGTGGAAAAGTGCTTTCCGCAGAAGGGAAGGGAGTGATCCTTTCATTAGAAAAGAGCTTCGGTGATCTCATCCCTGATGCTTATTTACTTCATGATCCATGGGAACTGTTTGAACAATTAATCGAACGTTTGGATGAAATTAAAAAAAGTAAACAAAAGCGACTCCGGATCAAGCGGTTGATGAATCCCCCAACGGAAGCGAGGCATCCGAAAGAGAAGATCAAAAGTAATGTTCATGAATTGGTATTACGGTCTAAATACAATCCGGTCACGTTCGTCTGGGGGCCGCCGGGTACGGGGAAAACCTATACTTTGGCAAGAACAGCAGCCAACAAATATTTTCAACAGAAAAAAGTGTTAATCCTTTCGCACAGCAATCAAGCGGTTGATGTATTAATGGAGGAACTGACCGCTTTTATTAAAAAGAAAAACCGATTCCGGGAAGGGGATGTCCTCCGTTATGGTGCCAACATGGGGCAGATGACAGTCCATCATGAAATTTCGACGGATTGGCTTATTGAAAAAAAGGACCCGAAACTGGCCCAAAATCGAAAGAGGTTACTAGAAGAAAGGCAACACTTAAAGCAGGATTTAGCGCAATCTTTTAGTAAACGGGATTCAGATCATCTGTTGGAACTAGAAACACAAATTGCTAGGATGTTGGAGAAAGTTCGGAAAAGAGAAATTCAATTAATTAAAGAGGCGTTTATTGTTGGGACAACTCTGGCAAAGGCGGCAAGTGACAGTGCGGTTTATGAACGGGAATATGATGTCGTCATTGTTGATGAAGCAAGTATGGCCTATGTGCCACAAACCGCTTTTGCTGCTTCTTTAGGGAAGCGGGTCATTATTTGCGGGGATTTTAAACAACTGCCACCGATAGCGGCTAGTAGGGATCCACTTGTAACCAAATGGTTGAAAGAGGATGTATTTCATCAAGCAGGGGTAGTAGAAGGGATGAATGAAGGAATACTTCACCCCCATCTTTTTTTATTAAAAGAACAGCGGAGAATGCATCCTGATATTTCTGCTTTTACGAATCAATATGTCTATCACTCATTGGTAGGGAATCATGAAAGTGTGTTTCATAGCAGAAACCGAATTGTAAGACGGGCCCCTTTCAAAGAGCAGGCATCCATGCTAGTGGATACGAGTTTCACGGGGCGGCATTGTATGAGTGATCGAACAACAAATTCAAGGTTCAATCTATGGCAGTTGTTGTTGTCTTTTCAATTAATTCATGAAGCTTTTATAGGAGGCACGAAATCGATTGGATATGTCACCCCATACCGGGTTCAGGCCAATTTGATGGAGCAGCTTTTAGAGGAGATCTATCAGGAAGAATGCACCCAGGCGGATATCATTGCAGCCACTGTCCATCGTTTCCAGGGAAGTGAACGGGATATGATGATCTTTGATACCGTCGATAGTGCCCCACAAGACCGGGCCGGCATGCTGTTAACCGGCAAGGACAGTGAACGCCTTATTAATGTTGCGATAACGAGAACAAAAGGAAAGTTTCTTCATGTTAGTAACATCCATTTTATAAAAAATCATGTTTTTCAAGGTAAGACATTGAGGCAACTTGTTGAATATCAAATCCAGCACCAACAAACGGTTACCACGAAAGAGATTGGCACTTGGATCCGTAACCAGCACCCGAAACTAAGATGGATGCACGCTTTGAAGTTAGAAGCTGTTTTTCGAGACATAAAAGCGGCTAAATTCTCGGTGATCCTCTCCTTGCCAGAGGGAATGGAGTTATCAAAACCATGGCAGGAGCAGCTACGAAACAGAGGAGAACGAGTGGAATTTAGGCTGATTTCCGATCGAGAACAAGAGGAGGGCTATCCTTTTCCATTTGTCATGATTGACGAGAAAGTGTTATGGCTGGGACTACCGTATGAAGGTGCCAAAGATATACGGCCCCCTTATGTAGCGGCAAGACTATGTTCTGAAAAGATATGTGAGTATTTATTGAAACAAATGTAAGTGTCGGGTGGATTTAAAAAAATAGGTGAGGGGATGTGTGATTCATATGCCAATGACACCAAGCCTAAATTGGCTTACTGATGTTCAGGTGTTTGCCGTTAATCGTGTTCCAGCCCATTCAGATCATGTCTATTATGAGACGATGGAAGAGGCACGTAAGGCTGCTCCTATGAAGTGGCGTTTTGATTTAAACGGAAATTGGAAATTTTCCTACAGCATTAATCCGGAATTAAGACCGGTTAATTTTTTTAAAAAAGAAGTTTCTTGTGCCAGTTGGGAAGATATAACCGTTCCAGGACATATTCAGCTTCAAGGCTACGGACAGCCACAATATGTCAATACGATGTATCCATGGGATGGCCATCATGAGATTCGACCACCAGAAATTCCAACCGATGATAATCCAGTGGGAAGTTATGTGAAATATTTTACTTTGCCAGCCAATATGGAAAAAAAACCGGTATATATCTCGTTTCAAGGCGTGGAAACCGCCTTTTATGTATGGCTGAATGGCGAGTTTGTCGGCTACAGTGAAGATTCGTTTACACCAGCAGAGTTTGAGCTTACTCCGTATTTGACAGAAGGAGAAAATAAACTGGCGGTCGAGGTGTATCATCGAAGTACCGGAAGCTGGCTGGAAGACCAGGATTTTTGGAGATTTTCTGGAATTTTTCGTGATGTGTATCTTTACACTGTTCCTGAGATTCATGTATTTGACCTGCATGTTCGCCCTGAACTTGATTCCACTTTTACCAAAGGATCACTGATGGTGGATTTAAAGCTTCAGGGGGACGTTCCTTCAAAAATAACGGCCGAACTCGTCAATTCGAAAGGGGAACGGGTTCAAACTGGCATAGCAGAAAAAAAAGACGGGAAATGGTCGATTGCCATGACCGTCGATCAGCCGGCACTTTGGAGCGCAGAAAAGCCTCATTTGTATCAATTATTTATTCAAATCTATAACAAGTCTGGCAGTTTAGTAGAGGTAGTGCCACAAAAAATAGGATTTCGAAAATTTGAATTGGTAAACAACATCATGCACCTAAATGGGAAGCGGATTGTATTCAAGGGGGTAAACCGACATGAATTCAACCCACGCCGCGGACGGGCAATTACGAAGGAAGACATGCTGTGGGATATTAAAACGTTAAAACGAAACAACATTAATGCTGTCCGTACTTCCCACTATCCGAATCAGAGCTATTGGTACGAGCTATGTGATGAATATGGAATATATGTCATTGATGAAATGAATCTTGAAACACATGGTTCATGGCAAAAGATGGGGGTTGTCGATCCTTCCTGGAATATTCCCGGCAATAAACTGGATTGGGAGCCGATTGTAATGGATCGAGCCATTTCTATGTTGGAACGGGATAAAAATCACCCTTCCATTTTAATTTGGTCTTGTGGCAATGAATCCTACGCAGGGGAAGTTCTTTTGAATGTTTCGAAGTATTTCAAACAAGCGGATCCCAGCCGCCTCGTTCACTATGAAGGAGTTTTTCATCATCGTGAATATAATGACACGAGTGAGATCGAAAGCCGAATGTATGCAAAACCGGATGAAATTGAAAAGTATTTAAGGGAAGATCCGAAGAAGCCTTATATTAGCTGTGAATATATGCATGCAATGGGAAATTCACTTGGTGGGATGTACAAATATATTGAATTAGAAAAATATCCTATGTACCAAGGTGGGTTTATTTGGGATTTTATTGATCAAGCCATCTATAAAAAAGATCGTTACGGGAATGAATTTCTCGCTTATGGTGGTGATTTTGGTGATCGTCCAACCGATTACGGGTTCTGTACAAATGGAATTGTTTATGCCAATCGGAAGCTATCGCCGAAGATGCAAGAAGTGAAATTTTTATATCAAAATTATAAACTATTCCCTGATCAATCAGGGGTAACGATTAAGAATGAAAGCTTGTTTACGAATACAGCGGACTATGAGTGTGAGTATGTGCTATTTCATGAAGGAGAGGAATTGTATCGAAATACGCTTTTGACGGCAGTGGAAGCGCAAGACGAGGGGCGTTATGAGTTTGCCCTACCTGTGGGGATCACTACAACTCCGGGTGAATATTGTATTCAAACGTCTTTAAAACTGAAGGGAAGCACCCTTTGGGCGGACGCCGGTTATGAGGTTGCTTTCGGACAATTTGTGTTTCAAATCGGGACAAGAGAAATCGCACCACCAATTGGAGAGTTTCATATTGTCCATGGGGATGTCCATATTGGTGTACATGGCCGTGACTTTACGGTGCTCTTTTCAAAGGCCGTCGGTAGTTTAGTTTCGCTGAAATATAATGGCAATGAGATGATTTCACAGCCGCCTGCACCATTATTTTGGAGAGCAACGACTGATAATGACAGAGGCTTTGCCCAAAACTATCATTCTGGCCTATGGTTTGCAGCGAGCCTGGCACGAAAATGTGTCAATGTAGAGGTAGAGGAGAGGGAAAGCTCCGTCAGCATTGGTTTTACTTATCAATTCTCGATTCATCCAGATATTGAAGTTAAGACCATTTACACGGTTTATCCGGATGGAAGTTTAAAGGTGAAATCTTCCTATAAAGGAGTAGAACATTTGCCGCAACTACCGATTTTTGCTTTGTCATTCAAGTTGCCGGCAGACTATGACCAATTAGAGTGGTATGCTTTGGGACCGGAAGAAAATTATTGTGACCGCGCGATGGGAGCGAGACTGGCCACCTTTAAGAATCAGGTTTGTGACAACCGATCGAGTTATGTCATGCCACAGGAATCAGGGAATCGGACAGGGGTCCGCCGTGTCAGCGTGACCAATCGTAACGGACAAGGGATAAGAATTTCTTCTGTTAAAGAACCGCTGGAATGCAATTTTTCCCCTTATACAGCTTTTGAACTGGAAAATGCTCAGCATGTTTATGAACTGCCGAACATCCATTATACGGTTGTTACCGTTTCTGGCAAGCAAATGGGGGTCGGTGGGGACGACAGCTGGGGAGCGCCTGTTCATGACGAATATTTGATCAAAGCGGATCAAGATTTAGTATTTGAATTTATGATCCAAAAAGTGTAATCGGTGATGATTCGTTTGTGGCATTCTTCGACAACACGCTAAAAGTCTTTTGGATTGGGAGGAAAGAGGAGACGGTGATAAAATCATCAGCTTTATAAAATTTTTAGTAAACATTGCAATGGAAAAAGCCAGGAGAATCTCCTGGCTTTTAATATACAACTACTGGCTCGTAAGTTTCTAAATTATCAAATACGGTTTTCATGACTTTTGGAGGGATATTGACGCAACCACCTGAACCTGCATTTAAATAGGCAGTAGGTGACCAGTTTGTTCTCCAGCTGGCGTCGTGGAACCCTTGACCACTGTTTGTAAATGGAACCCAATAATCAACATGAACGGCATACTCTCCACCGCCTACCCGGCTACCATTAAGGATGTCATCTTTTTTCTTGTAGAGAATATACCACACACCTTTGTCCGTATCTTCCCCTGTGCTGTGTGTGCCGGTTACGACATGTGTGGTGAAGACCATTTTGCCATTTTTATATATCCACAAGCGTTGATCTTTAATGGATACTTCGGCATAGGTATCACCGATTCCGTTATTGGTTAATGTTTCGTAGCCATAGCCTTCGCCTTTCCACCCATGACCTTTAATATTAGCTGCTGAGATGTCAGTTTCTCCTTTTGCAAAAGCTTCTGCAATCAAAGCTGTTTCTTTTTTCGCATCGAGTGCCCAACCATATCCTTTCCCTTGTACCGTGATCACGGCACCTGAATGGGTCTTGAATGTAAAAGGTTTATTCAAGGTAGATTGTGCAGCATTAATTTCATCGACCTTTTGGTTAATTAATGTTTCCTCGATGGTAATAGTATTTTCTTTTGAAACGGACGCTTTTTTTATTAATTCATTAGCTTTTAATGTATACACTTTATTTTGCACTTTATAATTCACAGTTCGCCCAAGGAGTTCTTGTAGCATTTTTTCTTGTTTTTTGACGATTTCACTATCAGCAGTGATCGGTTGAAGAAGAAGTGGTTTTAGCTTAATTTCGCTCGTATAACCATGCTTGTCGTACTCTTTTAATAGACCAGCTACATCATACTGCTCTCCACCAACACTTTCTGTAATAACGATTTTTCCATCCTCTAATCGAGCCTGGGCGTCTATGGGAGCCTTTAATCCGCCATTTAATGATATAAGCTTTTCCTCTAATTGTTTTTTCAGTGTCACAGTTCGATATTCATCTTGACTGTTTGGCTTTAAGAAAAGGTTCTTTTCTTTGGAGGATGGAAAAAAGGACCATTGGCTTTTTAATAATTTTTCGACTGCAGGGAGGTCTTTTGTCGTAAATGCCATTTTCGTGTCATTTCCATCTAGGATTTGTTGATCACCAATATAGATTGTATTTTTTAGTTCGGAAGATGTTAATTTATGCAATGCTTCTTCCGCTGTCATACCGCCGACATGTACCCCATTTATCTTTACCTGGGCATTAAAGTGGCTTGTTTGATAATAACTTAGTGCCCCTAGAAGGATCCCTATAACAATGACGCTACTTGCTGTGATAAACTTCCAATTTTTAAACCATTTTGTCGAATGTGTATGTTGTCTAGTTTGTTGCCCCATTGATTCTTGTAAAGCAGCATTTTCCAATTTCATTCCCCCTGTTTTTTGTATTTTAATAAGAATGTTTGTAAAAATATGGATTGTATCAAAGATTTCAATAGTTTTTCGAAAATATTACTTCTGTTATTCTAGCAGAAATCTTTGTAAAAAGTGTGTCGTTTTTTGTGGAATTTAAGATTAATTTTATTGAGTAGCACAAAATGTTGATAGAACACACTAAGACAAGACCTTTCTATGATGATATTTTGATAGTAAAGACGCCTTGAGTAGTGAAAATGTTTCACTTCCTCCGAAAAAATTTTGAAATATTTAAGGTGATTATTTACATATTGGGAAAATTGTGTCGTTTGGTTTTTGCAAATATTGGATGATTATGAAAAAGTATTCTAGAAAAGTGGATGTGAAAATGAGTGTTCTTTCATTGGAAAAGCACGAATATAAATGAGGTAGTAATCTTTGTGTAAATATTCATAAATTTCAAAATAGATATTTACTAAATAATGAATGAATTGTACTATATTAATAACTTGTCAAATTCTTTAATATTCCAAATTTGGTCAATACTTCGTATATTTCAACAAGTTGGGAAAACTCTTACATAGTAAACACATCGTAAGGAGGAGGTTTGGGATGATTCGGTTTAAGTCCGTAAATAAGTATTATGGTGACTTTCATGTACTTAAAGATATTAATCTTGTCATTAATAAAGGAGAAGTAGTTGTTGTCATTGGCCCTTCCGGATCGGGAAAAAGCACCATGCTTCGCTGTATTAATCGTTTGGAAACGATCAGTGACGGAGAACTGACGGTTAACGGTGTGAAAGTCAATGACAAAAACACCAATATAAATGAGTTAAGACGAAATATCGGCATGGTTTTTCAGCATTTTAACTTGTATCCACATAAAACGGTCCTCGAAAACATTACCCTTGCTCCAACCATGGTGCTGAAACAGTCAAAAGAAGAAGCGGAAAAAATAGCCATGTATTATTTGGAAAAAGTAGGGATTCCAGATAAAGCGAATTCCTATCCATCCCAGCTATCCGGTGGACAGCAACAGCGGGTGGCCATTGCTAGGGGACTTGCCATGAAGCCAGAAATCATGTTGTTTGATGAGCCTACTTCAGCACTAGATCCAGAGATGATTGGCGAAGTGCTGGATGTTATGAAAGCTTTGGCAAAAGAAGGAATGACGATGGTTGTCGTGACCCATGAAATGGGATTTGCGAAAGAAGTGGCCGACCGAATTATTTTTATGGACCAAGGGAGAATTCTGGAAGAGGGAAAACCGGCTGATTTTTACGCGAATCCAAAAGAAGAAAGAGCTCGCGTATTTCTTAGCCGTATTTTAAATCATTAAACATTTTAAGGGGGAAAATTTTATGTTGAAGAGTAAAGCAAGCAAACTTGCCGGAATTCTTTTATTATCCGCATCCATGTTACTTGCAGCATGTGGAAAAAGCGATGATAAAACGTCAAGTACTTCAAAAAATGCTTTAGAACAAATAAAAGAAAGAGACAAAATGGTTGTCGGTGTCAAATATGATACCCGTTTATTTGGACTGAAGAACCCGAATACTGGCGAAGTAGAAGGGTTTGATATTGATATTTCTAGAGAATTAGCAAAAGAAATTCTTGGAGACGAGAATAAGGTGGAGTTTAAAGAAGTGACATCCAAAACCCGTATTCCAATGTTAAATAACGGGGATATTGATATGATTGTTGCAACGATGACGATTTCAGAAGAACGGAAAAAAGAAGTAGATTTTTCGGATGTGTACTTTCATGCTGGTCAGTCCCTTCTTGTCAAAAAGGGAAGCCCTATTAAAGGACTGGAAGATTTGAAAAAAGGGACAAAGGTTCTTGCGGTGAAAGGGTCAACCTCTGCTTTAAACATTCGTGAGAAAGCCCCAGAGGCCACCGTTTTAGAATTTGAAAACTATACAGAAGCGTTTACGGCATTAAAATCCGGACAAGGCGATGCCTTAACAACGGATGATGCGATCCTTTATGGAATGGCTGACCAGGATCCAAACTATACATTGGTTGGCGGAACGTTTACAGAAGAGCCATATGGAATAGCTGTTAAAAAAGGAAATAAAGAATTAGTTGATGCAATTAATAAAGCGTTAAAGAACATGAGAGACAGCGGAAAGTATGACGAAATCAAAAATAAATGGATTAAAACCAACGAATAACCGTGATATCAGGATGGGTGCAAGTCTTGCCCATCCTAATACTTCTTAAGAAAAAGGGGGGAGATATCTATTATGATAGATTTTTCGATTTTGATCGATCATTTCGATACTTATTTAGAAGGATTTAAAAATACGATATTAGCTAGTATTATTGGCTTGATCGGAAGCTTTATTATTGGTGTGATCATTGCTGTGATGAGAATTGCCCCGATTAAACCTTTCAATTGGATTGGCACCGCATATGTGGAATTTATTAGAAATATTCCTCTTCTCATTATTGCCTTCTTCTTTTATGTCGGTCTTCCTGCAGTAGGTATTCAGTTAAACGGATTTGTTGCAGGGACGATTGCCCTTGCCATTTATACCGCTTCTTTTATTGCAGAAGCGATTCGAGCTGGAATACTTTCGGTTCCAAAAGGGCAGATGGAGGCGGCAAGATCATCAGGACTCACCTATTTGCAGGCCATGAAGGCCGTTATTTTGCCACAAGCAATAAAAATCGTTATTCCGCCGATTGGCAACCAATTTATTAATCTTGTAAAAAATTCATCGATATTAGGAATTATAGCGGGACTAGATTTAATGTACTTTGGGGACATCGTTTCCTCCCATACATTTGTTACGTTTGATGTGTATATTTTCGTTGGGTTGTTTTATCTTGTATTGACCATCCCACTAAGCTATGGCGTTCGTTATTTGGAAAGACGCCTTGCTAGAAGTTATTAAGGAGGGGGATTTATGGATTTTGCAGGAGCTCTTTCAGCTGATCATCTAAAATTCCTCGCCGATGGTTTTTGGGTGACATTATCTATTGCTTTTATTTCTATACTATTAAGTTTTATTATTGGCATTCTGTTAGGGACATTGCGGTATGCTCAAATTCCAGTCGTTTCGAGGGTTGTGGCAATTTATGTTGAAACGATTCGGAATATGCCATTGTTACTCATCATATTCTTTACTTTTTTCGCGCTCCCGGAAGTGGGGATCAAGCTAACCGTGACTCAAGCCGCAATTACGGCCTTAACGGTGTTTGAATCCGCAATGTTGGCGGAGATTGTTCGTGGTGGATTGAATTCCATTGATAAAGGGCAGATTGAAGCCGCACGTTCATCCGGATTAACTTATATTCAAACTCTATGGCATATTGTCATGCCTCAGGCCCTTCGGAGAATGGTTCCTCCAATTGTAAGCCAATTTATTTCCTTATTAAAAGATACCTCTTTATGTGTCATTATCGCTTTACCGGAATTTATGCACAATGCTCAAATTATCTATGCTCAAAACGTCAACTATATTATTCCAATCTTTATACTTGTTGCCTTCATGTATTTTATTGTGAACTATGCTCTGTCACTCGTGGCTAGAAGATTGGAAAGTAGACAAGCATGAGGATTGAATGGATGGAAAAGCTAATAGTCCATGGATATCGGGGTTCGTATTCATCATTCAGAGGTAAACGAAAAGGGTGTTCCTAAAAGGATAATTTGGGGACACCCTCTTTATATGAAATAAAATTGGCCCGCATTTAATGTAAATACGAGGAAGAAAAAGAATTTCGGATTCTCTTAGAAGAAGAATTATTTGGATATATTTTCCTTGTAACGAAGTAGGAGCTCTTTCCGTTTTATATAGAGAGTAGGAAAATTAGCCGTTCATGTTCCGAAAAGAAATACGAAAGGGGATTATCTATTGAAAAGAATAGCAAAGATTTATTTCATTCCTTGTCTATTGGCTTTACTTGTAGGTTGTTCGAATGATCAAGAAACAGAAGCACCTAATACTTCGCCAAAGCAACCCCCAACGATAAATGAACCAACCAATCCAACTAATCCATCCAACCCACCGTCCAATTCCCAACCAAATAACAACAACCCTAAACATACAACCTTAATACAGGAAATTGTCTCCTTGGCAAAAGTTGGTACAGTCAAAAATTGTAGTTTTCCAGCAAGTACAACGGTGATTGATGAAGTCAAGTTATATTGGGGTGAGCCTGATCAAGAAGATTTTGTTGCAGGGAATAGATATTTCACGTTTTCTAGCCATGGAATTGTTTTTGGTGTGAATAAGGGAGAACAAATTTTTGATGTGCGCTCTTATTCTAAAGAAATTCAACAAATCACGTTTGATGAGGTTGAGAAAGTACTGGGTAAACCAAACAACGTTCGTTCCAATAGTGGGGACAAGATTTGGGTATATAATGTGAATGAGAAATTTCAATTAAAATTTGTTGGTTCAAAATCGACAATCGACCATATTTCCGTCTTTTATCCTGCTGGTGCCAAAAATCAAATGGCAGGTTAATGATAGGCCATCAAAATGTGAAAATAAGTCATGCCTGTCACCGCCGAATGTCTATTCGTTCACAATGACATCTTACGTCGAGCGACAGGCACATTTTCTTTTCATGTTAGCTTATCACCCTAAATATCGATGATAGAGCGATTTCGCTTCCGATACATCCTTCGTTCCATGAATCAATACTCTTCCATCTTTAAAAACAACCATTCGGTATGGATCAACCTGAAAAGACAATAAGAAAGGGTTTCGCTGTACGACTCGTCCTTGTTGGATCAATATCGTTTCTAAAGCTTCCAAATCACGGTCAGCAGTTTGAGGAGGACGGATTTGTACGGTATTCCTCCCACATAGGACAGCCGTTTTGGTTTGATTTTCAAACGATAAGAATGGGTAGGAACGAGTGGCTCCACAAGAAGGACAATCTTCTTTTTTCAAAGAATCGACGTTAACCGCACTAAATTGATTTTTCCAAAGATCAAAGGAAACGAGTTTGCCACGTAATGAATCTAGGTCGCCAACTAAAATTTTCAATGCTTCACTTATTTGATAAGATACAACCATGCTTACAGCTGGGGAAATAATGCCAGCTGTATCACAAGTTAACCCCCCAAGTGGAACGGTTTCTAATAAACAGGCGAGACAAGGTGTTTTTTCAGGGATGAATGTGTAGGATATTCCGTAACTTCCTACACAGGCTCCGTAAATCCAAGGAACACCATATTTTTGTGACACATCGTTGATGATCATTCTTGTTTCAAAATTATCGGTAGCATCGATGATCAAATCGAACTTACTAGCCCAGGCTTCAAGCTCTTGAACGGAAGCATCTGCAACCATAGCCTCAATTTCCACAGAGGAGTTAATGGCATGTAAACGATTTTTCGCCGCAATGGCTTTTGGTAGCCGGTTTTTAGCGTCTTCCTCGGAATACAATTGCTGCCGCTGGAGATTGGACCATTCTACATAATCGCGATCAACAATCGTTAATCTGCCGATTCCGGCACGGACGAGAGCCTCGGCACTTCCTGATCCAAGAGCGCCGGCTCCAATGATAAGCACATGACTGGATGAGATCTTTTTTTGTCCATTTTTTCCGATGGGTGAAAATAATTCTTGGCGAGAGTAACGGCTAATCAACCGGTAATCATTCCTTCTTTTGGACTGCTGGCTGTTGCATAACGTTTTTTCTTCATTCTGCCTGCTTCAAATCCTAAACGACCCGCTTCAATGGCTAATTTCATTGCTTTTGCCATTTTTACAGGATCCTTTGCAGCAGCAACAGCGGTATTTAATAACACACCGTCGGCCCCTAGTTCCATGGCCAGTGCGGCATCGGCAGGGGAGCCGATTCCTGCATCGACAATTACCGGAACCTCAGCCTGCTCAATAATAAAGCTTAAGTTGACTGGGTTGATGATTCCTTGACCTGATCCAATTGGAGAAGCTCCCGGCATGATGGCGTGGCAGCCGAGTTCTTGAAGTTTCCTGGCTAACACGACATCGTCGGACGTATATGGGAGGACAATAAATCCTTCCTTCACTAATTCTTCTGTGGCTTTTAGGGTTTCGACTGGATCTGGAAGTAATGTCTTATCACAGCCGATTACTTCGACTTTAATCATATCGCACAAACCGGATGCTTTAGCGAGTTTGGCGATACGCACGGCTTCTTCAGCTGTTTTTGCTCCCGCTGTATTTGGTAGCAGCGTATATTTTGAGGGTTCAAGCAGTTCTAGAAAATTCGGCTGACTTGGTTCAAAAATATTCATTCGTCTGACGGCAAAGGTTAAGATTTCTGCTTCAGAGATTTCAACGGCATTTTTTTGGATTTCATAGTTTGGATATTTTCCTGTTCCAAGTAATAATCGGGATTGAAAAGAATATGGACCAATTTTTAACATATCAACCGCCTCCTACAAAATGAACTATTTCAATTCGATCATTATCTGCTAATCTCGTATTCTCGTGTTCTAAACGAGAAAGTATTTTCCCGTTTACTTCTACGACGACGATTTTCTCATGGATGTTATAATGTTTGAGTACATCGGAAACAAACGTAATATGTTCCGGTAATTGTACAGATTCACCATTTAATGTAACTTTCATTTTTACCTCCTACATTACGGATGGTTGATGTCGATCGAGGCGAAAGGCTGAAAGCTCAGTCGTATTGCCTTCCAACAAATCGGCTACAAGTTTACCAGTTATCGGACTTAATAAGATTCCGTTGCGGAAATGTCCGGTTGCCACAAAAATTCCCTTATATTCAGGGTGCTCACCAATGTATGGTTTTCCATCATTGGTTTGCGGCCGGATACCGCACCACACCCGTTCCCAAGTGGCATCTCTAATTTCTGGTACGAGCTTCACCGCTCTTTCGATTAATGAGGCTATTCCCCCAGGTGTGACGGCCTTATCAAAAGAATTTTCAATCATCGTCGCTCCAATATATATTTCTCCATTTCGCTTTGGAACGAGATAACAGCGCTTATCTGAAAAAATAGTCGTGTTAATGATTGGTTTATTCACTTTCACAGAAAAACACTCGCCTTTTACTGGAAACACAGGAAGGTCCTTTATCAGTCGGTTAGCCCAGGCTCCTACTGCAATGACAACTTGGTCACAATGAATGATCCCATTTGAAGTATTTAAGCCTTTCACTTTGCCTTGATCATAGAGGAAGGAGAGGACCTCTGTATTTTCGCGTATCTCTGCTCCAAAATGGAGGGCAGCTTTCGCAAAGGCTTGCGTTAATTTTTCCGGATGTACATGCCCATCATTTGGGAGGTACATGCCTCCAGCTATAGTAGGGGATAACGCTGGTTCCAGTTCCCTAATTTCATGGGAATCGAGCCATCGAATTTCATGGTCCCACTTCCTTTGAAAGAGGACTTGTTGTTGAACTTCATGTGCGATATCTTCGGTTTCGGCAATTTTCAGCATTCCTTTTTGGACGAACTCAATATCAATGCCGGAGTATTCCAATAATTCTTGTGAAAGAGAGGCAAACATCTTTTGGCTTTTTAATGCTAGTTGGAAAAGCGGGCCATCTTGTTCGATCTCCGCTTGGGCTGCCAGCATTCCGGCTGCGGCACGGGATGATTCAGCGGCTATTTGTTGCTTTTCAAGTAGAATAACTTTTCGTCCTTTTTTGGCCAGTTCGAAGGCAATGGAGGTCCCATTCACTCCTCCTCCGATAATGGCTGTGTCAAATGATTTTTTCATCAATTCCATCTCCATTTTTTCACTAATAAGAAAGGATTAATTGATACACACCAAGAACTTTCTGATTTATCCATTTTACGATTGTTTATGTAAGGCCATTGTATACGCTTTTACGGCATCGAGCGGGTTGCATGAATCGAAAACTCCTGACATTACCGCAATTCCATCTGCCCCAGCTTGAAGTACTTGCGGAGTGTTTTCTGGTGTGATCCCACCGATGGCAATAACCGGGATGTTGAGTTGAGACAACTTGGTTAATTCCTCCAGTCCTTTCGGAGGCAGGCCAGGCTTTGATTTGGATGGAAAAACATGGCCGTATAGCAGGAAATCTGCCCCCTCTTGATGGGCTTCTTCATAGGAATGGATGGAGGTCCCTACTTTTAGTAGAGGAAAAGCTTTTTTTACATGAACGGCATCTAAACTGTGCCCAGCTAATTGAACACCGGCCGTTCCTGCTGTAACGGCGACATCCACGCGGTCATTAATGATTATTTTGGAAAGTGGAATGTCTTTTGCTAACTGTTCAACAGCTTGAAAAAGCTCTTTCGCTGTCTTTTGTTTCTCCCTTAAGTGAATCATGGTGACATAGGGATGTATATCCATTAAAATTTCGTGTAATTGTTCAATTGGCATTTTGCCATTGGAAATAATATGTAATTCCTTGATGACCATCCCCCCATTTTCAAATAGTTACCGCTAGAGGGAAAATAAAAAGCCACTTTCTTATGTAAGAAAGTGGCTGTGAATAATGCATACAATGCTCCCATTCTCCACTTCCCTACGCTGGTATTAACCAGATCAGGTTCATAGAGTCCCGAAGTAACACTTCGATCTCAGCCTTTTATAAAGGCACCTCTAGCGGATTTATTTACCTATTTATTTGTCATAATTCCTACGCTATCCATCGTAACACATTGAATAATGCCTGTCACTTGTTTCCTTGTTTTTTCTTCCTATTTATCTATTTTACAATGTTTGAATGGTGGTTTATCTCTAATTTTAAACCGCCGCCGTTTGCGTCTTTTGTTTCTTAGGTATTCTTACCGATTACTATCGTGGGCATTTTGAAAAGCATCGTATGAAATAATATTTTTATTAGCTATATCAAAGGCAATATAATTCAGTTTGACATTATAAATTATATTCTTTAAAAAATTCGATTCCTTTTTTGTAAGTGATACATGGTAGTCTTTCTCTGCCACTGTATCCGTGAACCATTTCCGTTATAACATTATATTTTTCTGTAAAATCAATTGGTGTTATTATAATTTTTAAAGTTATTTCATTTTAATGGAAAATATGTTAAATTATGTTAGTGTTTTTATATACTAATAGAAAGGAAGAATGTACTAGGAAAAAGAAAATGAAACAGTTTATTATCTCGGCGTTGGTAGTTGGCACAATTGGATTAGGTGGAAATACAGTGTTTGGGGCAACTTTCTGAGATTCAACTAGTGGAGCCTCTTCTGAAGAATCTTTCCAAATTAAATATAATGGTGCCGCCTGGAATTACAGTAAGTCAAAATATCAATATACTTCGTTTAAATATACACGAGATGGTAGAACTTTACTGAGTAAAACAGCCTATAACGGCAAAGTTACAGGTTCTGTTTGGGACGATTTAAGATGGGGAGACAAGTATACTACGTATTTTTCTTGGAAGCGTGGACCACTTAAATAATTTTTCCGGGTTTGATTTTTTTAAATATTCGCTTAACAAAATTTAATGAAATATCTATGAGATTTAATTATTAATGAATTATAGGAAATCGTTGGGGCCTGATAGGTGTTTTTCTACAGGTCCCGATTTTAATTAGATATAATGTTATCGACTTTTAAATCTTATAAAGTACCGCATTACTTTAATTATGAATAATAACTAATTGTTTTTACAGCTACGTAGTAGGTATTATTAAAAGGTGATACTATTAAATTTATAGATGCCATCTTTAAGGAGTAGTTTATGAAATATTCTTTATTTAGATTTTTCGACGTTTTTGAGGCGGTTGCTATCTATCTAATCTGTTTTGCTTCAAACTTACTATGTATTTATGTACAAACGTTGAATTTAGAAGGTTCTTCTATTTTAAAGTCTTTTTTGGAAAGTATTACAGATTATCAACTTATTATAAATATTTTTCTTACATTTATTATAATAGTATTTCACTATCAATTTTTAAATCGTAGGAAAACAGAAATATTCTGCCGAATACTTGTAGGAGATACGATGGTAAATATTATAATCCGATATATCTTGAATAGTATAGCTATTTTAGTGTTTAGTTTTTTACTCTCACTTTCATTGAACTTCTATTTAGGGCTGAATGTAACCAGCAATCTTTACTTAGTTCTTATTTTTATTATATATATACTATTTAGTGCGTGTCAGGTGAAAAAAGAATGAAAATTTTACATTTTTTTATAACTAGAATATTTTTAAAAAGATGGACACTTGTTTTGGGTATGATAATATTACTTTTTTTAGCTAATTATCTTTCTTTTACTGCTGCTCGTTCAATTATTTCAACTTTTCAAGGTTATCAAGAAATAGAAACTCTGAATCAAGAAGGAACTTTTATTGCTAATCTAGACCCAAATAGTGAAGCTGATTTTGATAGAATTGAAATAGATGATACAAAAAAAGTATATGAATATTTAAACAAAAATTATACTTATGCTATGCAAGTCGATGGTTTTGTCACTTCATTATATAATAAATATAAGATGGAAGTTTCTTTCAATTATATCAATGAAGAGGCTTATAAGATAAATCAATTTAGATTATCTCAAGGAAACCACTTAAACTTCAACTATAAATTTAATAAAGAAGAAATACCTGTTTTAGTAGGTGCAGGTCTGGCCACAACATATCCTGTAGGGTCATATATTGAGATTACAGATCCTGTCACCCAACAATTAGTCAATTTAAAAGTTCAAGGGGTCTTGGAGAAGAATACTCATCGTTCTAATTTTTATGCTCCTAATTCAAAAAATTATTTCAATTTTTCAATTTTCCTACCTATTAACGAAGAATTTATTCAAAGTGCAGGTCTTGACCTCCTCGTTAATGGTTTGATGGACATGGTGCTTCTTGATTCGACAAAAGAGAAAGCAACGAATTTAAGTGAACTTATCCAGGAAAATCTAGGTTTAAAATTTAACTTTTTTAATCAACAAGAAAATTTTAATTACTTTGAAGATTCTTATTTTGATTCATTAAAAATCATCTGTATTATCACCTTTATTTTGCTACTAATCATTGTTTGTCTAGCTATCTGGAATACTTTGGTAAGCATTCGTTTAATGATAAAAGATTTTACAATCAATTTATTAGTCGGATTAAGTTATTCAAAACTAAGAGCAATTTTTTATAGTTATTTTGGAATATTGTTTTCTATTAATCTAGTCATACTATTTGTGATAACCGCTTTCAATAGATACGGCTTTTGGTTAAAAAAAGACTCAATATTTGCTACTTACGGAATGTTTGGCTTAATAAGTATGGATTGGATTGCTCTACTTATTGTTCTTTTTATAGATTTGATTATTGGGTTTACGATTGTTGAACTTACGATAAAAAAAATTAAAAGTATTCCGATTTCCGTGGGGGTGTTAAAATGAATAGTATAATTAAACTAGAGATCCAGAAAAAAACATTCAAGAAGAAAGGTTTTTCTATCTTAAATGATTTTAAATTGGAAGTTGAACCTGGGGAAAGACTTTGTATTATAGGGGAATCTGGAGTTGGAAAAACTTCTTTGCTTAATATTATTGGTCTACTTGATACACAATATCAAGGGAGCTATAAGCTTTTTGGTTCATCTGTTAAGGATTTATCACGAAATAAACTAGCTGAGTGGCGTAATCAAAAAATTGGTTTTGTTCTTCAGGAGTCCGCACTAATTAATTCTTTGACCATAGAGGATAATATTAAATTGCCGCTTATGTATGCTAACATTGAAAAAGACCTAACTGTCCAAGATCACTTTAAACGAATTGTTAATAAAATTGGGATTGAGCCCATTTTGAAAAAAAAACCACTTGATTGTTCTGGTGGCCAACGATCTAGAGCTGCTTTTGCTAGGGCTGTCATTATGAATCCCCAAATAATCTTATCAGATGAACCAACTGCGTCTTTAGACTTAGAAAATAAAGAAAAAATTATCAATCTACTTTTTGATATGAATAAAGAATTTAATACTACTGTTATTACAGTGACTCATGATTTAGATGTAGCCAATCGTCATGAACGAATCATTACTCTCGAAAGGAATGAATAAAATGGGATTCTATACAATGATCATGTCATTCATACTTGGAATATTCTTCACCATTTTTGGTGTTTCTCGTAGAAAACGGAATTTTTTATACAAGTTTTTCATAGTGCTAGGAATCATTCTCATTCTTTTTGCTGTTTATCTAGCAAGGCCTCATTAAGAATCATAGTTATATATAGGAGTTATATTTCTAATTAAGCCCCTGGCTGGAAACCCATGATACATAGTTATTTTTGCAAAAAAAATCACTGCGTGTAAATGGACACTCCATTTTGACTTCGTGATATTTTCTTGGCTCCGATTTGAAGTCTTCTCCTTTAATAAACCTAAAAGTATACCGAATCATCATAATTCTGGGGAACTAGTGTCTGATTACTTGTATCCTGCTAAAAAGGGCTATCAGCTATCTACATGGTATAAAACTATGGGTAATCAGGATCTAACAAATTTCATTTGTATCTGAAGAAGAGTTAGATATTATTGCTAAAGAATTAGGAGTGGAAACGGTTCTGCCAGAATGGTTAGGGGCCAATCTTCTCATCAAAGGATTCCCAGAGTTTACGAAACTCACAATGGGCTCACGTCTTCTTTTTCCAAGCGGAGCAGGTTTAATATGTATGGGAGAAAATCAGCCATGTACTTTACCAGGAGATGAGATTCAAAAACATTATGTGGAGCATGAGACGCTGTCCACTCGTTTTGTCCGTGCAGGTTATAAAAGGCGCGGGATCGTTTGTGCGGTGGAAAGGCCTGGGGAAATTCATGAAAATGATGAAGTACAAATTTTGATAAATGATTTTGCCCATCCGATGCAATAGTGGATGATGGGAAGAGGAAGAGGATGTAAACGGATAAGCTTTCCTATTAGTAGATAGATGAATACATAATAGGGAATGGCAATATCTCTTAAAATATTCCTTTTCTTTTCTAATCATGTTAGAAAAATGACTAAACGGCCTTCTCCCTATCAATCATAGAGCTAAGGCCGCTTAGACCATTTTTGTTAAATTCTATTTTTTACCTTAATTTAAAATCGTTACTTCTACTTGTTTTCTTCCAAATTTGATCGCTTCTTCTTTGGAAGGAATAAAGACATCAATTTTATTTCCTTTGATAGCTCCACCAGTATCCCCGGCGATGGCTTCCCCATAACCTTCTACATACACTTTGCTACCAAGTGGAATCACCGATGGGTCAACGGAAATGACTTTTAGATCTGGGTTTGCTCGTAGGTCAATGCCAGTGGCTGTAATACCAGAGCATCCCTCGCATGATGCCGTATAGGCTGTAGCTTCCATTATAAGTTTCTTTTTACCTTCCGTTGTTGTTGAAGGAGCAGCTGCTG
The DNA here is from genome assembly GCF_010975035.1 of Neobacillus thermocopriae. Classification (GTDB taxonomy): domain Bacteria; phylum Bacillota; class Bacilli; order Bacillales; family Cytobacillaceae; genus Neobacillus; species Neobacillus thermocopriae. The sequence goes on from NZ_JAAIUV010000003.1 coordinate 143,394, forward strand.
CAGGTTCACTTTTTGTTGTTGCCTGATTTGTTGAAGGAGTCGCCGTTGCAGTTGGAGCATTCTTCGTTTCTTGCACTAATGGCGTTACGGTTTTTTCATTCTTAACTGTATTCGTTGTTTTTGCTCCTTCAAAGATAATAAGGTTTAAACCAGGATGAATGAGATCCGAAGATAATTCGTTCCATTCTTTTAATTGCGCAACGGTTACATCATGTTCTTGGGCTATGTCCCATAACGTATCACCTTTTTTCACCGTATAGTGTTTTTCAGGTGCAATGGTGAGGACGTCACCAGGATGAATAAGGTCAGTTGTAAGATGATTCAACATTTGAATATTTTCAACAGTCGTATTATTTGTACGTGAAAGATCCCATAACGTATCACCTTTTTTTACCGTGATCGTTGCTGCTTGAACATTAGCACTTACAGTGACCGAGAGTACAGCACCTGCTATTATTGACATTGTTTTCTTTAGCATTGTTTTACCCTCCATGTTCTTTGGTTGCTAATTGTTAATTATCGTATCATAGAATTTTCACAGAAAAAGAACAGGCAGGTAATATTTTGGTTACGTCTATGGCATTTATATTGCAATAATATTTCTATAACGGTTAAAACTATTGGAAGGATAGTGGAAATGAGAGGAGGTTAAATAGGTAGTAAATATAAAAATATTTAAAAAAGCAGTAATGAAATAAGAAAAGTCTCTTCTTTTTACGACAAAAAAAGGTTAGTATTATGATTATAGATAAATGAATTTTATGAATAATTGTTCAGAGAAAGGAATATGGAATATGATTGGCTTAATTATCATACTATTATTGGTCTTATTGCTGCCTTTCCTAGTAAAAAAAGTAGAACACAATTTGGAAATTTTTTTGTTTGTTATGGGAATTGCGGCAGCGACTATCAGTGGAATGATGGATTTTCATCTGATCGAGAAAGCACTAATTGACCCTATACATATTACATTGGCTGTATTTATAGCTGGATTGATTTGTAAGTGGTTTCAAAAACAAATTGAAAAATCGATTCTATGGGGCAGTAAAAAACTGACACCAAGACTCTTTTTCGCCTTAACTGTTATATTACTTGGGTTAATTTCTAGTATCATTACGGCCATTATTGCAGCGATTGTTCTTGTCATTATCGTCAATGTTCTTCCACTTGATCGAAAATCAGAAGTTCGATTCACAGTGTTAGCATGTTTTTCTATTGGTCTTGGAGCGGCATTAACCCCAATTGGGGAACCATTAGCAACCATTGCTATAAGTAAGTTAAATGAAGACTTTACATTTCTCCTTCAACTGATTGGGAAAGATGTAGTGCCTGCTGTCTTCGTATTTGGACTCTTATCCTTTTTCTTGGTGAAACCACATGAAGAACAAGGTGGGTTAAAGTCGGAAAATACAGGAGAGAGCTATAAAGAGATATTGGTTCGTTCGCTGAAAATTTATTTATTCGTAATGGGGCTTACTTTTCTTGGACATGGGTTTGAGCCATTTATCAATGAGTATGTCATTGGTCTTTCTCCAAGTTTATTGTATTGGATTAATATGATATCCGCCGTATTGGATAATGCGACGCTTGTGGCTGCAGAAGTTAGCCCGGCAATGGATATTGAAACCATTCGAGCGGTATTGCTTGGTTTAATTATTAGTGGTGGGATGCTCATACCTGGTAACATTCCAAATATTATTTCAGCAGGAAAGTTAAACATTACGAGCAAAGAGTGGGCTGCCTTTGGTGTTCCAATCGGATTGGTTTTCATGGCAGTATACTTTATCCTATTGACTGTCTTTTAGTTAATTTGGTTGTGTGTACTTAATAAGGGACCATCGGTAGTTCCATTTATTATGTGATGCATCTTTACAATGGTATTGATTAATGGAATTTTCTGTTGGTTTCATTTTTAATTGGTTTATGGTATAATAAATGTACAAAAGAATAGCTAAGAGTTACGGAGGAGTCTGTCACCAAGGGGATTTTTATGTCCTTTGGTAACAGGCTCTTTTTTTGTTGGAAATTTTTATGAATATGGAGGGATGGAATCTATGATTATTCTTCATTTGGTACTCATTATCATCGCAGCCAAACTGGCAGGAAGCTTAAGTGTGAAATGGGGCCAACCTTCTGTACTAGGAGAAATTATTGCAGGGATTTTATTAGGTCCATCTGTGTTTGGATTCATTGGTCCATCAGATACCCTATCCGCATTTAGTACGATAGGTGTTATCTTGTTAATGTTTATCGCAGGCCTAGAAACGGATCTTGATGAATTAAAACGCGCTGGAAAATCATCGGCCTTTGTTGGATTTGGTGGTATTCTTGTTCCATTATTCTTAGGATATGCCGCAGGAGGAATAATGGGTTTAACCAACTTACAATCATGGTTTTTAGGTGTGATGCTTTCTGCCACGAGTGTAAGCATTTCTGTACAGGCTCTTAAAGAAATGAATCAGTTGAAAACTCCGGAAGGAACGACGATATTAGGTGCTGCCGTTCTTGACGATGTGGTGGTCATGATCATTTTAGCTTTCTTAATGAGCATTGCTGGCGGTGGGGACGTATCCTTATCCACTTTAGTCATGAAGAAAGTATTGTTCTTTGTCATTGCTATTTTCTTAGCATGGAAAGTGGTTCCTTGGGTGATGAAGAAATTAACCAAATTCCCAGTTAGTGAAATGGTCGTTTCCTCAGCTTTAATCATTTGCTTTATTTTTTCAGTCGCAGCGGAATACACAGGTGTGGCTAATATTATTGGAGCTTATATAGCTGGGATTGCGATTAGCTTAACAAAATTTAAGCATGAAGTGTTTGAAAAAGTGGAAACAATTAGCTATTCGATTTTCGTACCCGTATTCTTTGCCTTCATTGGAATTTCGGCAAAGTTTTCGGGGATTATGGATCATTTAGGTTTAATTATTGCACTTAGTATTTTAGCGATTTTAACTAAATTTATTGGTGCAGGACTTGGTGCCAAACTTTCTGGTTTTGGATGGAATAGTTCAATGGGAATTGGTTCGGCCATGGTTTCTCGTGGGGAAGTAGCCTTAATTGTTGCGGCCATGGGTTCATCAGCAAATTTAATTCCTCAAGATTTATTCGCTACAGCTGTAGTAGTAGTGATCGTGACAACCCTTGTTACTCCTCCAATGTTGAAATGGTTTTTTCAATCCAAGAGCAACAAAACAATGGTTTTATCTCCAAATGAGAGATCAGGCCAGTTCTAAATGATAAAAAAATGAGCTTGCCCTATTTTCAAGGTGCTTGGCATTTGCCTAGAGAGGAAAAGGGCATAAGAGAGAAGTGGTTCAATCTGCTTCTCTCTTTTTTTATTGCTCTTAGGATGATGATTCACTAGATAGGAATGACGATTACATTTGGATGTATTTCTTTTGTTGTTGTTTTTCTTTTTATTTTTCTTTTTTATTTTATTTTTGCCCACGTATCGTGCTACGATTCGCGCTAGATGATGAACGAATTTTGTTCAAAAATTTGTCACAACTTCCCCTGACCTTGAGCCTTCTTTTTCCCTATATAGAGGTTGAAAGGATGGTGCAATGGGATGAATTTGAAATCTGGCAATATGGAACAGCTTAAAGCTTTTTCTCAGTTTGAAAGTCTGAAGGAATTTAATGCCCATTTTGAGAAGTGGCTTGTGAATCACAAAAGAGATTTCACCAAAGGAGAATGGGTTGGGTTAAAATGTTTGGCCCGTTTTGCAACCAAGGTCCCAGGTGTGGCGAATACAAAAATTGAAACAATCTTAAAGACGATCCATGAAGAATACAATGAAAATGGCATTTCCCGCTCTACATTTAAACGAATGACGCAAAAAGCAATCCAACTTGGCGTCCTTACGGTTCTTAAAACCGAACGTGAAAATGGCTCCCAATCAAGTAATCTATATATTTTTAATCGTTATCCCATCGATGAATCCTCCAAAGAGAAACTATTGAATGAAATAGAAACTATGTCTCTTTCTGTGAAACATAACCAACACGATAAAGATGAAGGGGATTCTACTGACCATCATAAAAATCAATTCATTTGTATTCCAAATCCGAAAAAGAAAACGAGGGAATTACATCCTACATATGTCAGTGATCGTGTGTTGTCACAGCCTTTAAAACGTAAAACCATTGGATATATTCGGAAAATGACCACTGTCTGCTTTAAACATAAAATGGAAGAACTAGAAAGAACCTTGGATATCATGATCCAATGTTGGAAACAACGAATTAGAAAAGTCAAACTTTCATCGACTGACAAAAATCCAATTTCTAATTTCTTTGACCTCGCCTCTAAAAAGATGCGGAAACTGTTTTTGAAAGAATAGTGACTTTACAAAGATCCTGGCATCATTCCTATAAACAACTTTAAAATGCCTAACACATTTCTTTATAAACAGAACATATGTTTGGTAAAATACATAAGAGGTGATCGTATGGCTTACCACATTATGATGACTAGAAAAATAACGGACCTAAAGGGTAGGCTGCAAATGGAAGTTCAAGTCATGGACTTTAAGGAAGGACAAATTATCAAGTTTACTTTAGATGAACTTGATAAAGATGAATTACCTGAGGAATTAAAAAAATACGTAAAGGGACTATTGCCAGATATTGAAGACGGTAGATGGCTTTATAACGGGAATTATTATAAATGACGTAATAGGGCTTATGTTTCTATCCAAAATAAGAATAAAAATTCTAATAATTGAGAAATATAATTGAAATGATAGTAGAAGTTGGTTAAAATGAGAGAAAAGGAAAGCGCTTAACTTATCAAGATTTTTTAATCAATATGTTACTTTTGTGTTTGTTTCATGAATTCAACGAAAAACCACAAACGAAAAAATGAGATGGAGGAGGACAATGACTCAAATACGTTGGGGGATTATGAGTGCAGCCAATATTGCTTTTGACCAGTTAGTACCTGCACTAAGACGTTCAGGGAGAGCGGTTGTATCGGCGGTTGCTTCAAAAAGCAAAGGGAAGGCAGAGCGTTTTCGAGTGCCGACGATTTATGAAAATTATCAAGAACTGTTAACTGATCCAGATATTGATGCTGTTTACATACCGTTGCCTAATTCTCTACATGCCGAATGGGCCGTTAAAGCGATGAACCATGGAAAACACGTTCTGCTTGAGAAACCGGCTGCCTTGACAGAAGATGAAATGCTATCGATCAAAAAAGCGGCGGAGGACAATGGAGTTGTTTTCATGGAAGCGTTTATGTATCAATTTCACCGTCAGCATACACGTGTAAAAGAGCTTCTTCAATCCAACCTTATTGGGCAGTATCAACATGCGAAAGCCCATTTTTCCTGGAAACTTGAGAATAACGCGGATATTCGCTTTAATCATGAACTCGGCGGTGGAGCAATGCGTGATGTCGGATGTTACGGTTTTCATGCGATCACACAATTGATCGGATTTAAACCTATGAAACTATCTATGATTGGTAAAGTACATCCGGACTTTGGCGTCGATACTACCTCCACTTGTGTGTTAATCGATGACCAATTACGAACAGCAGAAATCACGGCTTCCATGGAGCTTCCGTTTATTAACCGTTACGAGATTATTGGGTCTAAAGGAACAATCCTTGTTGATTCCTCTTTCCGCCCAGATGTTTCTGATGATGGCTTCGGTAAAATTACGGTTAAAGACAACAATGGCAACATCATCTTATTTGAAAGATGGAAAGATGATCAATATTTAAACCAGGTAGAACATTTTCATGAATGTATTTTGAATAAAAAAGATCCGATCTACAATGCCAATCATTCTCTAGAAATGGCCCGCTGTTTAGAGAAAAGCTATCAATCACTGCAAAACCATTCTGTGTTAATCGATGTAAACTAAAGGAGAGGGAAACATGACAAAGAAAATTCGTTCTGCTGTTTTGGGATTAGGGAGACTAGGATATTGGCATGCTGTAAACGTGGCATTAAGAATTCAACATGCAGAGCTTGCAGCCGTGTGTGATATGAATGTGGAAATGGCTCGCAAAGTGGCAGAGGAATTAGAAGTGCCGTATTATACTTCTAATCCAGATGAAATTTTTCAAGATGAAACCATTCAAGCGGTAATCATTGCCACTCCGACAAGCTCTCATTTTGAATTATTAAATAAGGCAGTGGCTTCCCAGAAAGCGATCTTTATTGAAAAGCCGTTAACCATCGATTTAAAGGAAGCGCTTCAAATTAAAGAGCTGGTCGAGAAATCAAATGCCATTTGTCAGGTCGGGTTTATGAGACGATTCGACCCCGCTTATGAGGAGGCGAAAAAGCGGATTGAAGCTGGTGATATCGGTGAACCTATCTATTATCGTGGCATTTCCCGCGATCCACATGCTCCGCAAGAAATCTTTATTGAGCATAGTGGAGGCATATTTGTTGATGTTTCCATTCATGATTTTGATATCGCCCGTTATTTAATGGATTCAGAAGTGAAAACTGTTTCAGCCCATGGCAGCATTTTAAAATATCCATTTATGAAAAAATATCAGGATGTGGACCAATCATTAACATACTTGGAATTTGCATCAGGGGCAGCAGGAGATGTAGAGGCGAGTCGCAATGCCTATTATGGATACGATATCCGCGCAGAAGTGATTGGAACAGAGGGTTCCATTTTTATTGGAAATCTACAGCATCATTCGATTCAAATATTGACGAAGAATAAGGTTTCCCACGATATTGTGCCGGATTTCCCAACCCGTTTTATTGATGCATACCATTTAGAGCTTATGGACTTCTTCCGCATTGTAGCGGAGAAGAGGATTCCTCGCATCACCGTAGAGGATGGAGTGAAAGCGCTTGAAATAGCTTTAGCGGCACGTGAATCCTATTTGACAGGGAGAAAAATGAATGTTGGAGCTGTTGGAGTAAAATAAAACCGCCTATTAGTTAAAAAGGGGCATCCAGAAAGTCATATCTGGATGTCCCTTTTTGATCTTGGAGAATTTTCTTTTTTGATACCTTCATTTTAAAGTTCTCCTCTTAATTTGATTGAACTCTAGCCTCTGTGACGATGATTCCTCTTACTCGATTGCACTCCATTTTAATTTGAAGTCCTTAATAAAAGAGGCTTATGCTAATTTTACTAGATTAATAATTTAAATTAGTTTAAAAATTTAAAAAACTAATTGAAAAATGTTATTTGACTAGTTATAATCAGAATAAGATTAGGAAAACGCTTTCCGAAAATTAATTATTTTAAAAGGCCAAAGATGACGAGAAAGGGGTTTGTTAATGATTGCGCATGCAGAAAACCTCCTAGAAATGAAAGGAATTAAAAAAAGCTTTCATCAAAACCATGTATTAAAAGGGATTGATTTAGATGTTAAAGCAGGAGAAGTTCATGTTTTGCTCGGTGAAAACGGGGCGGGAAAATCGACACTAATTAAGATTTTGACCGGCGCTTATCAAAAAGATGCGGGAGAAATTTATTGGGAAGGTCAACTAGCTCAATTACATACCCCCGTTGATGCAATAAAACTAGGAATTGCTACGATCTATCAGGAATTAAATGTCATTCCCCACCTCAAAGTTTATGAAAATATTTTTCTAGGCAGGGAATTAAAGAAAAAAGGGAAGATGTCACTGCTTGACCGAAAAGCCATGCTAGAAGAAGCAAAGCGTTGTTTACAAATGCTTGGACAAAGCCCGGATTTGGCTGATCAAAAACTAGGGGATCTTGGAATTGGACAGCAACAGCTCGTCGAAATTGCGAAAGCGCTTGCCTTAGAAGCAAAGTTAATTATTATGGATGAGCCGACCTCCAGTTTAAGTGCGAAAGAGGTAGAGCAACTGTATAACTGTGTTGAGCAGTTGAAGGCAAAAGGAATAGCGATTGTATTCATCTCTCACAGGCTGGAAGAAATTAAAAGATTAGGAGATCGAATTACGATTCTTCGGGATGGTTTCAAAATTGAGACTTTACCAGTAAAAACGACGGATCCTGACTACTGGATTGAATTGATGGTGGGGCGAACATTGGATGAAAAATTTCCGAAACAAACTTTTCCTCTTGGTAAAGAAGGTTTTCGGGTGGAAAACATAGAAGTTGCCGGTGCTCCTGGTCCGGTAAGTTTTAGTGTCCGATATGGTGAAATCGTAGGGATCGCGGGACTAGTTGGTGCCGGCCGCACGGAGCTTGCGAGAGCCATTTTTGGTGCCGATCCAAGCCGAAATGGAAAAATCTTTATTGATGGAAAAGAAGTAAAGATTAAGTCACCACGGGATGCCATTGATGCAGGAATTGCTTTTATCACAGAGGATCGAAAAGGAGAGGGACTCTTACTTGACCAAAAGCTAGATTTTAATATTGTTATGGCCAATATGAAGAAGTTCAAGAAAAAATCGAGATTGATTGATTTAAAAGGAATTCGGGAGGAAGCGCAGCGGTTTATTAAAGAATTAAAGGTACGGCCTGATAACATTGATCTGAATGCCCGCAACTTGAGTGGAGGAAATCAGCAAAAGGTTGTCATTGCAAAATGGCTTTGCACACATGCAAAAGTATTTATTTTTGATGAACCGACCAGAGGCATTGATGTCGGGGCCAAAGTAGAAGTTTATCGTTTAATGAATCAGCTGGTTGTAAACGGTGCTATTGTCATCATGATTTCGTCTGAGCTTCCAGAAATCCTAGGTATGTGTGACCGGGTTCTCGTTATGAGTGAAGGAAAAATCACTGCTGATTTACCAATTCAAGAAGCGACGCAAGAGCGAATAATGAAAGCGGCTACAGGAGTGTGAGAATATGAGTCAAGTTGTCATCCAAACGGAAAATGAGGTTACAAAAAAAAATCGTCCATTGAAAAAATTATTAAGCAAATTTGGGCCACTCATTGGTCTAGTCCTTTTATCATCCGTGCTAACTCTTTTATCTGATAAATTTCTAACCGTTAATAACATCATGAACATTGCTCGTCAGTCTACCATTAATGCTTTGTTAGCTATAGGAATGCTTCTTCCTATTTTAACAGCAGGGATTGACTTGTCTGTTGGTTCCGTCCTAGCTATATCTGTTATGTTCATGGGAATTGTATCGGTCAATTTGGGAATGAGTCCTATTGTTGGGATTTTAGTTTGTCTGTTGATGGGAGCCGGATTTGGATGGTTAAACGGAATTTTATTAACGAAGTTACGTTTACCACATCCGTTCATCTCCACTCTTGGTACGATGAATATCGCTCGCGGGATTGCGCTTATTGTTACAGCCGCTGCACCGATTGCCGGATTTCCATATATGATTCAATTTTTGGGACGGGAATTTGTCGGCCCTATTCCAGTAAGTTTCCTTCTAGTTATCGTGGTGTATGTGATTTTCCATATTTTCTTAACAAGAACACAAACAGGGCGCTATATTTACGCAATCGGGGGAAATCCAGAAGCAGCGCGCCTCTCTGGTATTAATGTAGACCGAGTATTAATTATTGTTTATACCATCAGCGGTTTAATGGCAGGTCTTGCTGGTCTTGTCATGGTAGGGCGCGTGAACTCGGCATTCCCACTTGCTGGACTTTCTTATGAGCTTGATGCGATTGCTGCGGTGATCATTGGTGGCGCAAGTTTCCTTGGTGGTGTCGGTACGGTCTGGGGAACATTAATTGGGGCTTTGATTATCGCTGTTCTTCGAAATGGTTTAAATCTATTAAATGTTTCAGCCGATTTCCAAATGACGGTCATTGGTGCTGTCATAATCGCAGCTGTCTATGTTGACGTTCTTCGCCAACGCAAAAGTAAAAAATCTTAACACTACGTTTATATAGCCTTGAGTACCTAAAAAGGTACTCAGGGTATGAAATATAGGAATTAATGGGGGTAATCAAATGAAAAAGAAGTGGAAAGTATTTAGTGCAGCAGTGGCTGTCTCCTGTATAGCACTCATCGCAGGATGTAGCGGTGATAAAGAAGTTTCCGGTGGTGGTGGGAAGGAAAGTGTTTCCGTTGTCTTGAAAACGTTGTCAAGTCCTTATTGGAAGTATGTTGAAGCAGGGGCAAAAGCAGCTGGGAAAGAACTTGGAGTGGACGTCAATGTCGTGGGGCCCAATGCTGAATCTGAAGTAATGCAACAAATTAATATGATCGAAGACCAATTAAGCCAATCACCTGGTGCACTAGTTGTATCTCCATCCCAACCGGATACCGTCGTTCCTGCCTTAGAAGCAGCAAATGTTCCCGTTCTTTTGATTGATACGGATGCAGATGTGAAAAATAAAATAACCTTTATTGGAACGGAAAACTATGAAGCAGGTCAAGAAGGCGGAAAATTACTTGCATCTATGCTTCAAAAGGGGGATAAGGTTGCGTTGATTTCTGGAGCGCTTGGAAATACAGCAACTGATGAACGAATTAAAGGAGCGAAGGAAGCCCTTAAAGAAGCCGGAATGGAAATTGTCGCAGAACAACCTGCTGATAGTGACAAAACAAAAGCGATTTCCGTCATGGAAAACATCCTTCAGAAACATAGTGATATTAAAGGGGTGTTTTCCGCTAATGATGATATGGCCCTTGGAGTGTTACGGGCGGTGGAAGCTAAAGGTCTTGATGTAAAAGTAATTGGTACAGATGGAACTAAAGAAGCAGTAGAATCGATTTTGGCTGGGAAACTTGCTGGTACCATTGCTCAAAGTCCTTATGATATGGGATATGAAGGGGTAAAAAATGCGTTGGAGGCTATAAAAGGAAAGAAAGTTGAAAAACGAATTAACAGCGGTGTTGACATTATTACGAAAGAAAACGCTAAAGAAAAATTAGAGTTTCTGGAAAGTATTTCAAAATAATGAATCAATCCATTCATCCCGCTGATTTCCTTCATGATAAAATAGGAGGAAACGACCTATTGAGGAGTTAGAGCACATGAAACCTACTATTTATGATGTTGCCGAAAAGGCGGGCGTCTCCATCGCTACTGTGTCCAAAGTAGTGAATAATACAGGTCACATTAGTGAAAAAACAAGAAAAAAAGTAATGAAAATAATGGAGGAGCTGGAATACCAGCCTAGTAGCCTAGCTGCTGCTTTAACCGGCAAGAAAACCTATACGATTGGGGTGCTTGTGCCTGATATCGCCAACCCGTTTTTTGCCGAAGTGGCTCGGGCGTTAGAAAATAATGCAAGGGAAACAGGCTATTCCATTATTTTGTGCAGTACAGATTATCAATTGGAAAGGGAGCAGGAGTACCTTGAGCTTCTTTTAAAAAAACAGGTGGACGGGATTATTATCGCAACGGAACTCAAAGAATTGAAAGCCCTTCAAAAACTCCGCTCGAGAAATATTCCGTTTATCCTGTTTTCCATTGACCATCTTTCTTTATCCGCGCACGTTGTGACGACGGACGATTTAAGGGGTGGATATCTTGCTGGTTGTTACTTGTTAGAAAAAGGACACCGCAAATTGGCGATGATAACTGAAATGGAAAGACCAAGTGGCCGTCTTCGGCTGGAGGGCTTTAAACAAGCACTTGCTGATCAAAAAATTGAACTAGATAGCAATGCGATCATTAATGCCAAATCTAAGATAGAAGACGCGAAATTGGCCGCACAAAAAATTTTGCAAATGAAAGAAAGGCCCACTGCTGTCTTTGCATCTACTGATTTGATCGCAGCCGTTTTTATCAATGAAGCGCGGAAGGCGAAGGTATTGGTCCCGAAACATATATCTGTGATTGGTTTTGACAATACGATCTATGCTGAACTTTCCGACCCAGGCTTAACGACGATTGCACAGCCGATTTCAGATTTGGCCCGCTATGCGATTCAGCAACTACTGGAGGCGATTGAGGAACCAAGCATGCCAGGCCGCCGGATCATGCTTACGCCAACACTGGTAGAACGGGAATCTGTAAAAGATTTAACAAGGTAATTCAACAATAAAGCTGCCTGAATCAATAGGGCGGCTTCCTATTTAAACATTAAGTTAAGCGCTTACCGAACGGTGTGATTTAGAGAAGTAAGCATATTTATAAAAATTCAAAATTAACTTGAAAATAAATAAATATTGGCTATAATTAACAGTAAGGAAAGCGCTTAACTTATTAACTGCGATTTTGATAGGGAGGATTTAGTCGATGACATTGACTGTTGGAATCATCGGAGCAGGAAGAATTGGCAAATTACATGTCGATCATTTAAGAGTCATTCCGCAAATCCGAGTAAAAAGTGTATCGGATGTGGAAATTAGACACTTGAAAGAGTGGGCAAAGGAGAAACAAATTGAAGTATTGACCAATGATTACCATGATTTATTAAAGGATCCAGAAATTAAAGCAGTATTTATTTGTTCCCCAACCAATACACACGCAACGATCATAAAAGAAGCCGCTTTAGCAGGAAAACATATCTTTTGCGAAAAGCCGGTTAGTTTCTCAGTAGAAGAGACAGAAGAAGCAATCAAGGTGGTGGAAAAAGCCGGTGTGAAGCTACAAGTAGGATTTAATCGCCGCTTTGATCCAAACTTTCGAAAAATACGAGAACTTGTCCAAGATGGAACGATTGGAAAGCCTCATATTTTACGTATCACCTCTCGTGATCCAGAACCGCCAAGTATTGAATATGTTCAATCATCCGGCGGGTTGTTCATGGATATGACTATTCACGACTTTGACATGGCTCGTTACATAATGGATAGCGAAGTAGTAGAAGTGTTTGCAAATGGCGCTGTACTCGTTGACCAAGCGATAGGCGAAGCAGGTGATATAGATACTGCCATCGTTACTTTGAAGTTTGCTAACGGAGCCCTTGGTGTCATCGATAATAGTCGCCAAGCTGTATACGGATACGACCAACGACTTGAAATATTTGGCGACAAAGGTGCTGCTCAAGCAGATAATAAACGGGCGAATCAAGTGGAAGTTTCCACAGCCGAACATGTTTCAAAAGAGAAACCATTGTATTTCTTCCTTGAACGATATACACAAGCTTATATAGATGAGGTAAAAGAATTTGTCGCTGCCATCCTTGAAAATAAGCCAATCGTTTGCAGTGGATTTGATGGACTACAGGCGGAACGGATTGCAAGAGCAGCAAAAAAATCACTGGAAACAGGCGTTCCTGTTAAGTTGGAGCAAGTGGGCGAAACCGCCATTGTGTAAAGGATTTTAATAGGTACGGAAGGAGGAAAGTAGATGAACCCACTACAATTTCATCCAAATCGCCCCTTTGATCTGATTGCTATCGGCCGACTGTGTATTGACTTAAATGCCAATGAAATTAATCGCCCCATGGAGGAAACACGAACTTTTACCAAATATGTCGGCGGTTCACCTGCTAATATCGCTATTGGCTCTGCTAGGCTCGGTCAAAAAACAGGATTTATTGGGAAGGTTGCCAATGATCAAATGGGACGTTTTATTACGGACTACTTGGAGAAAAACGGAATTGATACAACCGGTGTAAAGATCGATCATACTGGAGCGGTTACCGGTCTTGCTTTTACAGAAATCAAAAGCCCAGAGGATTGCAGCATTTTAATGTATCGCGATAATGTGGCGGATTTAAAACTCCATCCATCTGATGTGGATGAACAGTATATAAAACAATCCAAAGCCTTGTTAGTTTCTGGAACGGCACTTGCGAAAAGCCCATCGCGTGAAGCGGTCTTTTTGGCCTTGGAATATGCAGTAAAACATGATGTTACCGTATTTTTCGATTTGGATTACCGGCCATATACATGGACAGATGAAGCAGAAACAGCTGTTTATTATAATTTGGCTGCTGAAAAATGTGATGTGATTATTGGTACGCGTGAAGAATTTGATATGATGGAGAAATTATTACATGTTAAAGAGTCCGATGATCATTATACCGCATCCCGCTGGTTTTCTTATCGTGCCAAACTAGTGGTAATTAAACATGGTGGCTCTGGTTCGATCGCTTATACAAAAGATGGAGCGGTCCATCGAAGCGGAATCTTCCGGACCCAAGTGTTGAAGACGTTTGGTGCAGGTGATTCTTATGCTTCTGCCTTTATATACGGATTAATGAAAGGAAAAGAAGTGTCAGAAGCAATGAAATGGGGGAGTGCTTCTGCATCCATTGTCATTTCCCGCCATAGTTGCTCTGACGCGATGCCGACATGGGAAGAACTAGAGCAATACATGGAAACCGCTGTATATGAACCAGTTTAACTAATCATTAATAGATTGAAAGTTTCCTATATAAATTTGATAGAAAGGAAGAATTCTCAATGACTGTAACTACTGTGAAAAAGTTAAAGAACTATATTGGCGGAGAATGGGTTGAGTCCGTTTCTAAAAAAACAGAAGTAGTTTATAACCCTGCAACAGGTGAAGAACTTGCGATTGTTCCGCTTTCTACAAAAGAAGAATTGAATCGTGCTGTTCAAGCAGCGAATGAAGCCTTCCAAACATGGTCTCAAGTGCCGGTCCCAAAACGTGCTCGGATCCTTTTTAAATACCAGCAGCTTCTTGTGGATCATTGGGATGAACTAGCCAAACTCATTACGATCGAAAATGGAAAGAGTTTGTCCGAAGCCCATGGTGAAGTGCTTCGTGGGATTGAGTGTGTAGAATTTGCTGCGGGAGCACCAACTCTCTTAATGGGGAAACAGCTTCCTGATATTGCTTCAGGTCTTGAATCTGGGATGTACCGTTATCCTCTTGGAGTAGTGGGGGGCATTTCTCCATTTAACTTCCCGATGATGGTTCCATGCTGGATGTTCCCGCTTGCGATTGTTTGCGGAAATACTTTCGTGTTAAAGCCATCGGAGCGTACGCCTCTTCTTGCTGCGAAACTCGCTGAGTTATTTGAAGAAGCAGGTCTTCCAAAAGGAGTATTAAACATTGTTAATGGAGCTCACGACGTTGTAAACGGACTTTTGGAGCACAAACTTGTAAAAGCGATTTCATTCGTTGGATCTCAGCCTGTGGCTGAATACGTGTATAAAACGGCTTCTGCCAACTTAAAACGGGTTCAAGCTCTTTCTGGGGCTAAAAATCACTCTATCGTATTGGCGGATGCAAATCTAGAAAATGCAGTCAAGCAAATTACCAGTGCAGCATTTGGTTCCGCGGGAGAACGCTGTATGGCAGCATCCGTGGTCTTAGTAGAAGAGTCGATTGCCGATCAATTTGTATCTATGCTTAAGCAAGAGGCAGACGCGATCAAAATCGGAAATGGGTTGGATGAAGATGTCTTCTTGGGACCAGTGATTCGTCAAAATCATAAGGAGCGTACCATTGGCTATATTGAAAAAGGATTAGAAGAAGGGGCGGCACTTGTTCGTGATGGACGCAATGACAAAGCAGTAAACAGCGATGGTTACTTTGTCGGACCAACCATTTTTGAAAATGTTACGCAAGATATGAAAATTTGGCAAGATGAAATCTTTGCACCGGTATTATCAGTGGTACGTGTGAAAGATTTAACTGAGGCGATTGAATTTGCTAATGCATCACGATTTGCTAATGGAGCCTGCATTTATACCGATAGTGCAGCGGCCGTTCGCCAGTTCCGTGAAACCATTGATGCCGGTATGCTTGGAGTCAATATTGGCGTTCCAGCTCCAATGGCTTTCTTCCCATTCTCTGGTTATAAAGATTCCTTCTACGGTGATCTTCATGCCAATGGGCCAGATGGTGTGGAATTTTATACAAGAAAGAAAATGTTAACGGCACGTTATATGAAGTAGTTGAAATGAGAGAGGAAGTGGTGGGACGGAGGTCGGTCCGTGCCGCTTCCTTTTTTCATTGTTGGCTATGGTTTGATTTTAGAAAAAAGATTCATTGAACGGAAAGGGGATTGTCAGAATGGGTACGATTCGATTAACCACTGCACAGGCGGTAGTAAAATTTTTAAATGCTCAATTTGTAGAATTTGATGGGAAACAAGAGCGATTTGTAAAAGGGATTTTTACAATATTTGGCCATGGAAACGTGTTGGGCCTTGGTCAGGCATTAGAAGAAGATCCTGGAGAATTAGAAGTGTATCAAGGACGGAATGAACAGGGGATGGCTAATGCCGCGATGGCGTTTGCTAAGCAAAAGCATCGTAAACAAATTATGGCGGCCACATCATCGGTTGGACCGGGAGCAGCCAATATGGTGACATCTGCGGCCACAGCGACAGCAAACAATATTCCGATTCTATTACTACCGGGGGATGTGTTTGCTACAAGACAGCCTGATCCAGTTCTTCAACAAATTGAACAAACACATGATTTATCGATTTCCACGAACGATGCTTTTCGAGCTGTAAGCAAATATTGGGATCGTGTGAGCCGTCCGGAGCAACTCATGTCGGCTATGTTGAATGCGATGAGAGTGTTAACAAATCCTGCTGATACGGGTGCCGTTACCATTGCTTTACCGCAGGATGTCCAAGGAGAGGCATGGGACTTTCCGGAAAGCTTTTTCGCTAGACGAGTCCATCGCATTGAGCGTCGTCAGCCATCGGCTGAAAGTGTTAAGGATGCAGTGAAACTGATTCGGTCCAAGAAAAAGCCATTGCTCATATTGGGTGGTGGAGTCCGTTATTCGGAGGCGGCTGATACCTTTTTACAATTTGCTGAAAAATTTAATATTCCATTTGGTGAAACCCAGGCAGGAAAAAGTGCTGTAGAAAGCCATCATCCACTAAACCTTGGCGGAATTGGAGTAACGGGTAACTCGGCTGCCAATTCGATTGCCAAACAAGCGGATTTAATTATTGGTGTAGGAACCCGCTTTACGGATTTTACGACAGCCTCCAAACAATTATTTGGAGAAGCAGAAGTATTGACGATTAACATTTCCGAATTTCATGCTTCCAAACTTGATGCCGTAAAGGTCGTGGCGGATGCGAAGGCTGGCCTTGAAGCTATTCAAGAGGCGCTTGGGGATTATGTTTCAACTTATACGAATGAAATTGCTGTAGCCAAGCAAGAGTGGGAGAAAGAATTGAATCGACTCTATCACATTCGCTATGGAGATTCTTTTACACCAGAAATTGCCGGACATTTAGATGAAATCCTACCTGAATATAAAGAGGTATTTGGTTCTGAACTTACTCAAACTAGTGTGATTGGCAAAGTGAATGAACTCATCGATGATCAAGCGATCGTCGTTGGGGCAGCGGGAAGTTTGCCAGGCGACCTGCAGCGTATGTGGGTATCAAAAAATCGCAACACCTATCATATGGAATACGGTTATTCCTGTATGGGTTATGAGATTGCCGGTGCATTTGGAGCGAAGCTGGCAGAGCCCGATAAGGAAGTGTATGCAATGGTAGGTGATGGTAGCTTTTTGATGCTTCATTCCGAACTTGTGACAAGTCTACAGGAAGGCCAAAAAATCAATGTCATTTTGTTTGATAATTCCGGTTTTGGCTGTATCAATAATCTGCAAATGGAAAATGGCATGGGTAGCTTTGGTACGGAATTTCGAAAGCGTAATCCTGAAACAGGAAAATTGGATGGTTCAGTAATGTCGATTGATTTTGCCAAAGTAGCAGAAGGATATGGTGTGAAAACTTATTCGGTTCGAACAATGGAAGAGCTGGAAGCGGCAATATTAGATGCGAAAAAACAAACCGTCAGCACTTTAATTGATATTAAAGTCCTTCCAAAAACAATGACCCATGGCTATGATTCCTGGTGGCATGTGGGTATTGCAGAAGTTTCAAAAAAAGAAAGTATCCAGGCTTCCTATCAACACAAAGAAGCAAATCTTCAAAAAGCTCGTGCCTATTAGTAGAGTTGTAGAACAGGTCGGATGGAAAAACAACATAGTCATTTTTGAGGAGGCTGTGGAACATGTTTGAGGGAAAGAACGTAAAGTTGGGCATTGCACCCATCGGTTGGACGAATGATGATATGCCAGAGCTTGGCGGTGAAGTGACATTTGAGCAATGTATTAGTGAAATGGCATTAGCTGGATTTACCGGAAGTGAAGTGGGAAATAAATATCCGCGTAATACCGAAGTTTTAAAAAAAGCGCTGTCATTACGAGGATTGGAGATTGCTAGTGCTTGGTTTAGTGCTTTTTTAACCTCCAGGCCATTAGAGGAAAACGTCGAGGCATTTAAGGAGCATCGTGACTTTTTACACGAGATGGGGGCCAAAGTCATTGTTGTGTCTGAGCAAGGAAACAGTATACAAGGAAAAATGGAGATTCCGTTATTTGAGAAAAAGCCTGTGTTTACAGAGGAAGAATGGCGGCTTTTAGTCGACGGCCTGCATGTGTTGGGAGAACTGGCTTCAGAAAAAGGAATGAAGATTGTTTATCACCACCATATGGGTACCGGTGTTCAAACGACGGCAGAAATTGACCGGTTAATGGAGGAAACAGATCCAGAAAAAGTATCGCTTCTTTATGATACGGGTCACCTTGTTTTTTCCGGAGAAGATCATTTACATGTGCTAAACAAACATATGGGGCGTATCCATCATGTTCATTTGAAGGATGTACGAATGGAGGTTGCCCATAAGGTACGTGAAGAAAGTATGAGTTTCCTTCAGGCAGTGAAAAGTGGCGTCTTTACCACGCCTGGAGACGGCTGCATTGACTTTAAGCCGGTGTTTGAAGCTTTAGATGCGGCTGGTTACGAAGGTTGGTTTGTGGTGGAGGCCGAGCAGGATCCAGCCATTGCCAACCCATTGGAGTATGCATTTAAAGCTCGTCAATATATTCGTGAAATCAGTGGATTATAAAGGAGCGATACGATGCCATTAGTAAAGATGAAAGAAATTCTAGACCATGCTGAGAAGAACCAATACGGTGTAGGTGCCTTTAGTGTAGCCAATATGGAAATGGTGCTGGGAGCTGTTCATGCGGCAGAAGAACTGCGCTCCCCGCTTATTTTACAAATTGCAGAAGTCCGTTTGAAACATTCTCCGTTACATATTATTGGGCCATCGATGGTAGCGGCAGCCAAAGCAGCGAAGGTTCCGGTTGCTGTCCATTTTGACCATGGGCTAACAGAAGAAAAAATTCGCGAAGCATTAGAAATAGGGTTTTCCTCCATTATGTATGATGGCTCCCATCATTCGCTTGAAGAAAACATGAAACAAACCATAAAGATGGCGGCGATTGCCCGTGAATATGGTGCCACCGTAGAAGCCGAAATTGGCCAGGTGGCCGGGAGTGAAGATGGTTCGGTCGATCTGGAAGGGATGATTACTTCCGTTGAAGAGGCCAAGCAATTTGTTGCTGAAACGGAAGTGAATGCCTTGGCGGTTGCAATTGGTAATGCCCATGGACTGTATAAAGGGGAACCGAATTTACGATTTGATCGTTTAGAGGAACTTGACCGCGAAGTGAAGACTCCACTTGTCCTTCATGGCGGTTCTGGAATTTCAGAAGAAGATTTCCGACGCTGCATTCGCTACGGCATTCGGAAAATTAATGTAGCCACCGCTACTTTTAATAAGGTGATTCAAACGGTGAACGAGGAAGCGCCATTTAAAGATTATTTTTCCTATCACGAACGAATGATTGAGGCTGCTGCAGAAAATGTCAAACGCCATATACGCATGTTCCAAAGTGAGGGACGTGTGGAGGAGGTAAAAAATTATGTATGAAAAACTTGGTGAATTAAAAGAAGGTTATACAGCGATAACAGATATGGATAACAAGCATCCTGATATGCTTCAGGATATTGGCATTTACACATTGGCAGAAGGAAAAGAGGAGGTTCTATTCGATGGAGGGAAGGAATCGGCTATCCTATTACTAGAAGGTTCTGTCCGTTTGGAATGGAACGGTCACATTCAGGAAATCAAACGTAAGAGTGTTTTTGAAGAAGACCCTTGGTGCCTGCATGTTCCAAAGGGAGTAGAAGTAAAGCTGACAGCATTGACCAAGAGTGAAGTGCTTGTTCAAAAAACCAATAATGAAAAAGAATTTGAAGCCAAATTGTATACCCCGGAAGATTGCGAAAGCTCGGTTTTGGGGGAAGGGATTTGGAATGGAACAGCAGAGCGTGTCATTCGCACGATTTTTGATTATAACCATGCACCTTACTCCAATCTTGTCATTGGCGAGGTCATTTCTTATCCGGGCCGCTGGTCCAGTTACCCACCTCATCATCATGATCAGCCAGAGGTTTATTACTACCGCTTTGATAAGCCACAAGGATTTGGTTGTGCGATGGTGGGGGAAGAAGCATACCGCGTCGAGCATAATAGCTATATTACCATTCCTGGCCATTTAGATCACCCACAAGCAACCGCACCTGGATATGCCATGTACTTTTGCTGGATGATTCGCCATCTTGATCAAAATCCATGGACAGACCGTATCATGGAGGAAGAACACAAATGGCTGCTTGAGCCTGATGCGAAGATTTGGCCGGAGAAATAATAGTAGAATAGGAGAAAATTTATCGCCTGCGTGGCTGTTGAATGAGCCGCAGGCGATTTTTTTAATATTGTAAGATTGCAAGCAATAAATATTATGTTCTAGTTGATCTAAGTATTAGCGAGCATTACAATTGATTTATCAATTGGTAATGAATGGTGATTCAATGGGTATTTTTGTTGATGATTTAAAGGTTTCGTTACATAAAGGATTTATTGACCAAAGGATAAGTAAAACTGGAAATTATAGACCGAAGTTATTAGTGAATAATCCAAGAAATGGAGAAAATGTATTAAATACATTACTTGATGAATTAGAAAGCTGTGAATCATTCTTTTTTTCAGTAGCTTTCATTACTGAAAGCGGTCTGGCAACTCTAAAATCTCATTTTCTTAACCTTAAACGAAAAGGGGTAAAAGGTCGTATATTAACTTCAACCTTCCTAAATTTTAATCAACCAAAAGTATTTAAGGAATTAATGAAAATTGAAAATGTTGAAGTTAGGACAACTAATTTAGAAGGGTTTCATTCTAAAGGATATATTTTTAATCAAAGAAACCATTATTCATTAATTGTTGGAAGTTCAAATTTAACTGCCCATGCTTTAAAAGTAAATTATGAATGGAACGTTAAATTGACCTCACATGAAAATGGGGAAATTGTTTATCATTTCAAAAATCAATTTGAAGAAGTTTGGAACGAAGCTCATCCATTAAATGAAGAATGGATAGAATTATACGAAAAGAGGTACACACCTCTTGTACATAGAAAAGCATTAGACCAAGTAGTAGAATTACCGTCTCAATATAATATAAATTCTATTGAAGAGGCTCTTAAGATTAAGCCAAATAAAATGCAAGAAGCAGCATTACAAGGAATTCAAGCAATTCGTGATGCTGGAGCAAAAAAGGGATTAGTCATATCGACAACTGGAACAGGTAAAACATATTTGTCTGCTTTTGATGTAAGACGTTTCCGCCCAAAACGTATGTTATTTATTGTACATAGGGAACAAATACTGCAAAAGGCAAAAGAAGATTATAAAAAGGTTCTTGGAGGAATTGAATCCGACTTCGGCATACTATCAGGAACTAGTAAACAGACAAATGCAAAATATTTGTTTGCTACGATTCAATCTATTTCTAAGGAAGAAACTTTGGCTCAGTTTGATTCAAAAGAATTTGATTATATCTTAATTGATGAAGTACATAAAGCAGGTGCCCATTCCTATCAGAAGGTAATCGATTATTTTAATCCTGATTTTTTAATGGGTATGACTGCTACACCAGAACGGACAGATGATTATAATATTTTTAAGCTTTTTGATTATAACATTGCCTATGAAATTCGGTTGCAGGAAGCTCTTGAGGAAGATATGCTATGTCCTTTTCATTATTTTGGTGTAACTGATCTTGAATATAATGGTGAATTAATTGATGAAACAGCCGTATTATCAAAGCTTGTTACCGAGGAACGGGTAAATCATATTCTTGAAAAAATCCATTACTATGGATTTTCAGGTGAAAAAGTAAAAGGGCTAATGTTTTGTAGTAGGAAAGAGGAGGCAAAAAAATTAGCGAATGCTTTTAATGAGAAAGGGCTACGAACAGTTGCATTAGTAGGGGATCATTCTCAAGAAGAAAGGGATCGTCGAGTAAAGCAACTTGAAGAAGGACTGTTAGATTATATTATTACTGTTGATATTTTCAATGAAGGAATAGATATTCCTAGTGTAAATCAGGTAGTCATGTTAAGACAAACACAATCTAGTATTATCTTTATACAGCAACTCGGTCGGGGGCTGCGTAAACATCCAACGAAAGAATATGTAACAATTATTGACTTTATTGGTAATTATAAAAATAACTATTTAATTCCAATTGCTTTATCAGGTGATAAATCTCATAGTAAGGATAAATTACGTCGTTGCATCAAGGACACGAGCTATATTAAGGGAGTTTCAACGATCAATTTTGAGGAAATTGCCAAAAAGCAAATTTTTAAAGCGATTAACAACAGTAATTTAACAGCATTAAAAGTATTAAAAGAGGCATTTGTAGAGTTGAAAAATCGGATAGGTAGAATACCTTATCTATATGATTTTGTAGTAAATCATTCCATTGATCCAGAAGTAATTGTCACTAAGCACACGAATTACTATCAATTTTTATTAAAGCTCCAGGAAGAAGTACCATTATTATCGAAGTATGAGAACAGTGTACTGACTATGCTATCTATGGAGATTTTAAACGGCAAAAGGAAACATGAAATTATTTTAATGGACCTTCTTCTACAACAAGAAACAGTAAAATTTGATGATTATATAAAACATTTAATTGATAGTAACTGTTTGGTTGACGATAAGACTCTTTCATCAGTTTTAAGAGTTTTTAGTTTAGAATTTTTTACACAAAGTTATAAAGAAAAGTATGGGAATCAGCCAATCATATTAAATGTGGATGGCATATTTACATTTAATGATGTGGTACGTAGAAGTTTAAACGATAACCCGTTTTTTAAAATCCTTGTAAAAGATGTTATTAAGAGCGCTAGGGAAAAGTCTATGCACTATAAAACTGAAGTACCATTAACTTTATATCAGAAATATTCACGGAAAGATGTATGTAAACTTTTGAATTGGTCTAATGATGAAAGCTCTACTCTTTATGGCTATAAAACCAAACATGGCACATGTCCAATCTTTGTGACTTATTACAAAAAAGAAGATGTTGGATCGAGTATAGATTATGCAGATGAATTTTTAAGTCCTGAAGTCCTTAAGTGGGCAACAAGGAGTAATAGAACATTAGAATCCCAAGAAGTGAAAACAATCATTGAATCAGAAGAAAAAGGTATTGAACTTCATATTTTTGTAAAGAAAGATGATGATGAAGGAACAGATTTTTATTATTTAGGAAAAGCAACCCCAGATAAAAATTGTATCGAACAGGTAACTATGGAAGATGGTAAGGGGAAAAAGCTACCAGTGGTTCATATGAATTTGGTAATGGAAAATCCGATTGAAACTAAACTTTACAGCTACATTATTAATGGTACGAATTAATAAAGATAAGTCTTCTCATTTTGAGAAGACTATTTTTCTTGAATTAATTGCTCAACTGCTGGAATATCCGCAGGTGCCCACTTGAGAGAATTTAAGTTTTCTCTTTTTAACCAAATTAACTTTGAATGTTCACTTGGAGTCGGGGTTCCTTCCACTACTCGGCATTTAATTGAAATTAAATTTATAATAAATGTTTCGTATTCATGGGTATTATCATTAAAAACTTCTTTAAATGTTTCAATTTTACAGTTCAATTCTTCTTTAATTTCTCTTTCTAGAGCGGTGTATATATCCTCATTTGCTTCTACTTTTCCACCTGGAAACTCCCACATATTTGGTATAGACATTTCAGGTGATCTAAGAGCACACAGAATTTCTTGTTGATCGTTTTCAATAATGGCTGCTACTACCTTTATGTGTTTTTTCATGACGGCCTCCCTAAAAAAATCTTTCATAATTTATAATATCATTTTTAAAGTGAATAATCCTATTTTCATTTAAAGGGGGCGGTTATTTACTCTTTAATAAAACTGGGTATACAGAAAACAAAGCATACTAGAAAATTAATGTTAGAAATAATTTGAGGAAGGAATATTAGAGGATTTAAATGCAACTTTATAATGAATCGATGAGGTAAATTTAAAATGTATTAAAAGAATCTGTGTTATTTTATAGAGAGTGGTGTATTTTTACAGTAGCAATAATGATGAAAAGGTGAAAGATTAGTAGCAAGTCATGACTTTCAATAGATGACAAAGGATGAGGGGGTAGCATGGATGAAAATATTATTTCCGATACTAGCATTCATTGGCGGTATTGCGGTGGCGATTCAAGGTCAAATTAATGGAGGGCTAGGGAAGAAAGCAGGGGTTTTAGAAGCTGCTTTTATTTCATTTGGGATTGGAACACTAGCATTGTTCTTTACTGTTATCTTTTTTGGAAAAGGGAATCTATTGGTTGTTACAACAGTTCCAAAATGGCAGTTAATCGGAGGATTGTTAGGGGCTATCTATGTGATCGTTGCGGTTTTTAGTGTGCCGAAAATTGGTGTTGCCCCTACTTTGGCCGCGGTTATTGCTGGACAAATCATCATGGGTATCATTATTGACCACTTCGGATTATTTGGCGGAACTCGGATTCCAATGGATATGAAAAAAATAGTGGCAATGGTTCTATTGTTTATTTCCATTTATTTATTTAATCAAAAATGATTCGTTACGTTCTCATACTTGTTTATTAAAAACTAGAATTTGATAGAATAGGGTATGAAGGAATTGGAAGACCATTCCAGGTTAAAGAGAAGGGCACCAGGTAAAAAAGCTGGACATTTTTACTCTGAATGATCACAGGCTGATTGTCTGTGATTTTTTAAACTAAAAAATGTCAGCACTAGCGGTGAGACCCTTCGTACATGGTCTTGTCGTTTTCCCTCCATCTGTTCTTGGCAAATGCCGCAGAGCAGAGCTTACGCTTTTTTGAAACGAAAGGAAGAGAAAATATGTCGAATAAACTGAAAAGTGCAGAAGTGATACATAAATATATAAAAGCATTTCGATGTCCTCATTGCGAAAGTCCGTTTGAAGTGGTTGATTTAAAAAGCCTTATGTGTAGAAACAACCATACCTTTGATTTGGCGAAACAAGGGTATGTGAATTTGATGTCTCGCCCGACAAAAAGTCATTATCATAAGGAATTGTTTGAAGCAAGGAAGAAAATTATGATGGAAAGTGATTTATATACACTGCTTCATGAGAATCTGGCGAAGGCGATTAAGGAATATAGCGAACATTCTCATTCTCCATTATTCATTTTTGATGCTGGATGTGGGGAAGGATCACATTTACAAAAAATTTTAGACCAATGCAGTGAAATTCCGCTTCAAGGGATTGGTTTGGATATTTCTAAAGATGGTATTGTCATGGCTGCAAAGAATTACAAAGAACCGATATGGCTGGTGGGAGATTTGGCGAAGTCCCCTATTGCTGATCAATCCATTCATGTCATTCTTAATATCTTATCGCCTTCCAATTATAAGGAATTTAAGCGGATTTTAGTTTCTAATGGTCTTGTGATCAAAGTAGTTCCAGGTCCTAATTATTTAATTGAACTACGGGAAGCTCTTTTTGGAGACACGAAAAAGGGGATGGCTAAAAACGAGGAAACGGAAGAACTGTTTAAAAAGCATTTTGATTTAAAGGATGTTATCTCCCTATCTTATACAAAAGAATTAACTCCGATTGAGTTTAAAAACTTAGTTCAAATGTCCCCACTTTCTTGGAATCTGACAAAATCAGATATGGATGTGTTGCTGAAGCGGGATTGTTCAGAGATCACCATTGATTTAAAAATATTAATTGGAAGGAATCATTAGAGAAAGGAAAAGGCGGCTAAGTTTTTTAGCTGCCTATTTTATTTGGTTTTCTATTTCCTATCTTGCAAAGCGAATTGCATAAACAAAGTAGTTGCGAGTCAAGATTTATGTGATGGAATGTATCCAATCGGCTATATCTTGAATCACCTGATGATCTACTTTCTGTGGCACTTTATATTCTTTTTTTACTTTTAGAATTTCTCCGTATATGGCTGGCATAAATAAGTGGTTCAGATTTGGATAAAGTTTAAAGGTGACATTTGGCTTATCAGCCAATAGTTTTTTATATGCATGAAAATCCTTTTCTACTGATGTTTGGACATCTTTCTCTCCATGGAGAATGAGAACGGGTTTCTCTAAATTTCTCAGATAATCAGGAGCAGGATGTTCTCCCATCTCTTTAAAATAATAGGCTCTAACATATTTGCCAAATAGTTTCGTTGATTTTGCTTCTTCATCACTCATTTGATAGATTTGGTCAAATTTAGTAGCTAATTTGGCAACCTGTTTCTTAGCGATTATTTTGAGAAACCAATTTAACGAGTTTAAGACATCCTCATTTTGGGACAACATAATTTCTTCTATTTTACGCGGGGAACCAGCTGCAATGATGATGCCGGCAAAATGGCCACCTTCTGCATCAATACGTGGAGCCAACATCCCTCCCATACTATGACCTAAAACAAAGATCTTACTAGCATCAATCCGTGAATCATTTCGAAGAAAATTTGCTGCTAGAATGGCATCTTCTATCGTTTCTTCTTTGACTGTCATGTTGGTTTGGTGTTTCAATTCTTTGCCGTATACAAAGGTACGCTTATCATAACGTACTACCGCAATTCCTTTTTCGGAGAGTCCATCGGCTATATCTTTAAAAAAGTAATTATTTCCGACTTTTGCATCCATATTGGCTGGACCCGAGCCGTGGACCAATACAACTGCAGGAACCGAACCATTCCTTTCATCTGGAAGGGACAATTTGCCATTAAGTGGATATTTTGTTCCTGCCCCTATGACAATTTTTTCATCGGCCATTGTGTTTTCCTCCTATCTACCACTCATTCTATTATTTTCGTTCCATTAGGTTGATTTCCCTGCCTAAATCATTTTATCGACTATCCATTTGGTTTCCTTGGAGAAAGGAAAAGAGGTAGACAAACAACTCCCATTTGTCATTCTCTATATGGTGGTATATAGCAAAGAAAAAAGTTCCTCCTTACTTGAGGAACTTTTTTAAAACCGATTAACAATTAGCTTTTATTTCCTTTTCTAACTCTTCAATTTCTAATTGCCATTGATCTCGTGTACTATACAAAATTTCGCATACAAATTTTGAAAAGGAATTTTTATTTTGATTTAGCTCTTGTTCTAACTCTTTTAAATCTGCTTTTAATTTTTCCACTACTTCTTTTTTTTCGTCGATAGATAGATATTCGTAAATTTTTCTCATGACATAATCCTCTCCTATCTCCTCGAATAATGGATAAGAATTTACACAGTTTGTCGTTCGATTAATTTAACTTGTATCTCTTCATGAGAATTTTTCTCCTTGTCGATGGCCTGAAGGAATAATTTTTTTCCGATTTCAACCAAAGGGATTTCGAGTGTGGTGATGTGCATGATTTTTGCGATTGGCTGGTTATCAAACCCCATAATGGCTAATTGTTCAGGGATGGAGATTCCTTTTTCCTTACAGCAAGTAATGATACCAGCTGCCACAATATCGCTAGTCACTAACAAGGCAGTAGGTGGATCATCCATTTCTGTTAATTGCTGCACCACTTTAACTCCATCCTCAAATTTAAGACATTGATCAAAAATGTAATGGGGGACATAGGGTGCATGGATCTTTTTCAGAAACTCTTTGTAGGCTTTTTCCCTTTGCTTACTATTGGTTCCTGACTTTCTACCAATGCAATAACCGATCTTTTGATGGCCATTCTTATGTAAATATTCTAAGGCATTGAAAAAACTTTTATAATGGTCAATAAAGGTGGAAGATACCTTTCGCCCCCTTGAATCTTCACAAAGAACGATGGGGCCGTATTGTACATACTCTTCGATCACATCCCAACTACAGCTTCTTGAACAGATAATTAAAGCATCAATCTGTTTATGTTGTAACATCTTTAATGCTTCCACTTCTCTGTTCACCTCATAATTGGTTTGGAACAGAACTAATTTGTAATTGTTCTTTACCGCTTCATTAGATATTCCTTCCATTAACAAACCAAAGTAAGGATGATTGGTGAAAGGAATGACTACCCCTATGAGAAAGGTTTCTCCTTTACTTAAATGAACCGCATTTAAATTTCGTTTGTAGTTGGTTTCCTCTATCGCCCTCCTAACCGCTTCTCTTTTTTCTTCGCTCACATATGGATGATTATTCAATACACGGGAAACGGTTGTAACAGATACTCCTGCTTTTTTTGCAATATCTTTAATATTTGCCATCGTTTGAAACTCCTTACGAAAATGGTTTTTTCTTCTTGATCTGAAATGCGTTTCACCATTTACAATCATTTTGACATCATTCACCGTGATAAGGAGTGAAGGAAATGTTCGTTATGAAAGGTATTTTGTGCTTATTGTTCTTATGCGGCTCTATTCTAATATTAGCATCATTTTCCATTTCCCAGTATCAAAAAAGACATCCCAACAAAAAAACAAAAGAGTAGGGGATAAATTACTATTATTGTAATATTTGGATAATGGTTACTGTATAGAAAATGAGAGGGAAGATGTCATGAAAAGTAGGGGATATGATAACATTTGAACGGACTTTTACTGTGTGGGATGTAGAATGATTTACTAAGATTTCAGGAGATAAGGGGATTTATCATAAAACCCTGGAAGAACAGGGAAGACTGTTCATCAATGGACTATTAACCTTTACGCTGATTACAAATGTAGACAGGGATCCAAACGTTTTGTCTCGTATAATGGATTTTGAGATACCATCATTTGTGAGGTAAAAATTGAAAACTACGAATAGCAGGAAGAAAAAAATCGAACTGCTATCGCTGCCTCCTTTGTATGTAAAAATCAGAACGATAAAGAGGTCTTAAAAGAGGCTTTGCGGGTGTTATTTTATAAATACCATCTATATTGACGTAATAGTAGTAGCGATGGAAAAAACTGGTTTTTAAGGGGAAAACGTGCATATACATGCCAAAAATAAAGGGAAGACAAAGGCCTTCCCTCAAAATGAATGGTTACTTTATATTCTCATAATGTTCATGAAACACTTTAAAAAGCCTTTCATCTCCACCGCGGTCGGGATGGAGGGCTTTTAACAACTTTTTAAATTCTTTTTTTAGATCGTGGCTGTTTGAGTCTTGGTCCAGTCTCAACAACTCACTATAGTTCATAGTGCTAGATCCATTAAGTTCCATCTGTGTGTTTAGGCATTTTTTTAAGGTGCGTACCTTAGATTGTTCAATATGTACACGGGTCTTTAATAGTTCTATTTGTTCGGTCAGACGGCGATTTTCCTGAAGGGACTCTTCTAATTGGGAAGAAAGGTGAGCGGTATGGGTTTGTATCATAAACGCAATAAGGTCTTTAATATGGATTTTGTAGGTGGTGTTCCTTCTTTTGTCCATTTTGGCCTTTATTTTGCCTTCCTTAATCCATGTCATTACCTCTTGATCACTGGCAGCAATGCCATTCGAAGTTAAATGGGCAGCAGCTTCTTTTACACTCAGCATATTTCTCACTCACTTTTTCCGTAACTAGATTGACATTTAAGGATAGAACTATCCTATCATTGAATTTTTTCAGAAAAAGGACAGGATTGTGACATGAAATTAAAGTATATTTACAAGTTCATGAAATAAAGATCCTATTCAACAAGTCAGCTATCCAATTATCGGTGTTGACTTTTTATGTAATAAAAAAGACGGAATTTGGCTTGGTTTTATTTTAGGACTCCAGTAAAACGGGTTTTTGTAAATATCCTAGGGAGAGGGAAAAATAAAAGTAGAATACGTAAAAAACAAAGAAACGTGTAAAAAATGATTTTTTTGATATAATGAGCCAGTCACAGGGAAGGCTTGATTTATTAATTCCTTTATTCAAATAGGCTTTTACGTATAAAATAGGTTCGGAAAGGTGTGAGAGTATGGAAGATAAACGTTTTAAATATGCACATAGAGAAGCGAAAATCGGTGTCATCCTTGTCATCATCAATTTTGCTATTTGGTATGGCTTTGCCTATGGATTGGGAGGACAAGATCCAACTACGTATACATACATTCTTGGTTTTCCAGCCTGGTTTTTTTATAGCTGTATTGCTGGAACTGTTTTTATGATTGTGCTGATTGCCGTCGTCATAAAATTCTTCTTCACTGAAGTTTCCCTTGAGGAGGAGGATGACGGATGCATTGGCAAGTAATCATTCCACTGGTCATATTCCTTGTGAGTATATTTTGTATAGGTTTTTGGGCAAATGCACGTTTGCGACACTCCAATTCATTTCTATCGGATTATTTCCTTGGCGGACGAGAAATGGGTGGCTTCTTGCTTGCGATGACCATGATGGCGACCTATGGAAGTGCGTCAAGCTTTATTGGTGGTCCGGGTGTGGCCTATCAAACGGGATTAGGTTGGGTCTTACTAGCTATGGCTCAATTGCCGGCAGGATATTTTGTCTTAATGATTTTAGGAAAAAAATTTGCGATTATCGCTCGGAAATATGAGGCAATTACCTTAATTGATTTCCTTAAGGCACGTTATCAATCCAATGTAATTGTTCTACTTTCTGCATTTGCGATTTTTGTTTTTTTATTCGCTTCCATGACTGCCCAATGGGTTGGTGGTGCCCGATTAATCGAGTCATTAACTGGGGTATCTTATCAAGGAGCATTGTTGATTTTTTCAGTAGCGGTGCTAGTTTATGTCATTATTGGCGGATTTGCGGCAGTTGCTTTAACCGATGCCATGCAGGGATCGGTCATGATTATTGGGACGGTCATTCTCTTGGTTGCTGTGATCACGGAAGGAGGCGGGGTTTCTGCCATTATGGCGAATCTTGTGGCGGAAAATCCTAATTTCGTTTCGCCATTCGGGGCAGATGCTAGTCTTTCACCGCTTTATGTATCGACCTTCTGGATCTTAATTGGAATTGGAGTCATTGGTCTTCCGCAAATCGCTGTTCGGGCGATGAGTTATAAGGAGTCAAAAGGAATGCATCGTGCCATTATTATTGGAACCATTGGTATTGGAACGATTATGTTTGGGATGCACTTAATCGGTGTATTTGGACGAGCCGTGATTCCAGGAATAGAAGTAGGTGATAAAGTAATGCCTACTTTAACGCTGGAAATTTTACCGCCAGTACTTGCTGGAATCGTTTTGGCGGCACCAATGGCAGCCATTATGTCGACAGTAAATGCCTTGTTAATCCTTGTAAGTTCAACGCTTGTTAAAGATGTCTATTTAAACTATTTGAAACCTAAGGCGAATGAGGCGGAAATCAAACGGATGAGTTTTCTTGTGACAACCATTATTGGGATTGCTGTTGTAGGTTTTGCCATTCGTCCACCAGAACTATTAATTTGGTTAAATTTATTTGCCTTTGGTGGGCTGGAATCCGCCTTTTTATGGACCGTTGTTTTAGGTCTCTATTGGAATAGGGCAAATAAATATGGAGCATTGGCATCGATGGTAATCGGACTAGTTTCGTATGTGTATATTTATCAATTTCATGGGAATTTGCTTGGTATGCACACGGTAACAATTCCTGTCATTATTTCTCTCCTTGTGTTTGTTCTGGTAAGTAAGTGTACAAAGCAAATGGTTCAGCAACCATGGATGTCTTAATGCCAATTAATGTACGGAAAAATGAGCACAGCCCCAAGGATGGGTCTGTGCTCACTTCTTAAATTCTTTTGATTACTGCTGAGGAGCAGAAGGAGTGGAAATACTTTGTAAAGCTTGTTCGGCTTCATTTGCATAGATATTTTGTACGGCAAGATCGCCTAGAGCCACCATTCCTACGATTTTTCCATTCTCTGTTACTGGTAATCGGCGAATTTGTTGTTGTGCCATCAAATTGGCCGCCTCATGAACATCCATATCAGGTGTAGCTTGTACAATTTTTTGTGCTGTCATGACTTGAGACACAGGTGTTTGTGCTCCTTCTCCTTGTGCTGTTGTACGAAGGGTAATATCACGGTCGGTAATCATTCCAACCACTTCTTTATTGTTGTTGACTACTGGGATTGCGCCAATATTATATTGACTCATTAACGCGGCAGCTTCTTGTACAGTTTGTGTTTCATTAACAGTAACCACATTAGATGTCATGATATCTCTTAATTGTGCCATGTAATGACCTCCAAAATAAAATTTTCTTTTATAGGATGGGATCGAGTAGCTATTTTATTAATGGTACATTTTACTAGCCAATGGCTACGCAGCTTTGGTGGAATATAAATGCATGCGTCAGCCAAATTTTCCTTCGATATTTGCTTGTATCATGGTTAATCTAGGTGTAAGGTTTGATATTTTTTAGAAACAGTTGTAAAAAAAGCGCGTTTTCTGCAAGTATGTCAACCCTAAAAATGTACATAAATCATGGAAATAATGATAGATATTGGGGATTTTGTGGAAAAGGAAACGATTCCAATTAGGCGAATAAAACTTGTCATTCTAAGCTTTGTTAGATGTATCGTGATAAAAACACGAAAGGATATTCACCCACTTCCAACTCCTTCCTGAAATATGACAAAAATCTCATGGTATGATGAAAGTGAATTTTGGCAACAGCGATTTTTGACAGGGGAGGATGTTAGAAATGGCAAAGAAAAAAGGATTAGTAACTGTTGCAGCGGCGGCAGCGTTATTGATGACAAGCCCTATCGTTCATAAGGCAGAAGCCGCAACCATCAAAACTGATGTACAAAAACATGTATATGTATACCAAAGCACGAATTGGAATGATATAAATAAAATTTTAGAGCAAATCTATTCACAATATGGCATAAAGATTCCAAAGCAGACGGTGACTCAGCAGCAATCACCTAAAATGAACCCAACTGAACAGACACAGAAGCCTGCACAGCCTAAAACAACTCAGCCTGTTCAGCAACCTGTAAAGGCTGAAAAGCCAGCAACACCACAACAACCAGCATCTAAGCAAACAACGAACAGCTTAAGCGCCTATGAGCAAAAAGTGGTTGACCTTACCAACCAAGAACGTGCAAAACAAGGTCTTCCTGCTCTTAAGGTGGACGAGCAATTAAGTAAAATGGCGCGTGAAAAATCACGTGACATGTCCGCAAAAAACTATTTCAGCCATACGAGCCCAACTTATGGTTCACCATTTGATATGATGAAACAATATGGCATTTCTTATCGTTCTGCTGGTGAAAATATTGCCATGGGACAACGTACACCAGAGGAAGTAGTTAAGGCGTGGATGAATAGTGAAGGCCATCGTAAGAATATTTTAAATCCGAACTTCACACATATTGGCGTTGGCCACGTTTCTCAAGGTAACTATTGGACACAAGAGTTTATTGGTAAATAAAAATTACTTCTCTGATAACTTTTACGCATGGGGAATCCATGCGTATTTTTTTATGTTTAAAGGATGTTACAAGCGCGGATCTTTATGATTTTATGAAAAAAATGACCGAAATTTTATTTTGAAAGACTTACTTGTTTTATTCTGATTATTTGTTAAAATATACCTGTTAAATTAAGGGAATTTTTCTTTAAAGGAGAGGAATTACAATTGAATATCGGTTTAGGGCTCGTACTAATACCAATTGCCATTATTTTTATTTCACTAGGGATATTCTCTCGAAAAAAGAAAAATAACATCATTGGTAATGGATTGTTAATAGCAGGTACCGTCATTTTAATGGGAAGCGTTACTTTACTTACGGGTTTATATGATCCATATGCCAATCACATTCCAAAATGACAATTAGCCATCATCTAAAAAAGAAACGGTAGTATTATTAGTAATAATGGCATGCACAAGTTCATTCAACTAACGGGGCCATTTAGTTGGAGTGAATCATCGAAATATTTAAACCTTTTTCTAATTAATATTTACTAATAATTAAATAAGCATAATCAAAAGGAGGGGAAATCAATGTATGAATACAAGTTTGTAAAAATAGAGTTGAAAAAATTATCTGGTAAACCTAAGGAAGACTATCGAGAAGTCATTAAAAATCACGCAAATGAAGGCTGGCGTTTTGTTCAAATTTTTTCTCCTGATTTTGTAACTTCAGGAGTTGCAGTAGGATCATACTTTGAATTGATATTTGAAAGACCTATAAAACAGTAAACAGAAACCATTCGTTATGAAAGTTTGTGAAACATAACATTTAAACTAAAGAGGGCTTTAATAGAAGAACATTATGCTTAATAAAGACCATCATCCAGTGGATAAGAGGTCTTTTTTTTATCTCAAATAGAATAGGTATTATCGAAGTTGGAAAATTTTAAATATCCCCCTTAAAACAAATGTCCATCGCATGTTATAAAAGAAATAATGACGCGCGACCATTCACGCGTCATATTATATGTCATTGATTCGATATGCACCTTAAAACGGAACACCTTAGTCATTCACCGATGCTTTTTATTCATGTTCACTTACATACCTAAATGATGCTAAAACCATTTCAAAACCAAACTTTTTCGTTTTTATCGCCCTTCAATTGTTCGATCCCGGCCAGAGATCATTCCAAATACCATGACGATAATCGTGACCAAGCTGAGGGTGATTAGCGGGATGGTCCATGAATGGGTATGGTCAAATAAGTAGCCAATAAATAATGGTCCAACCGCAGCCAAAATATAACCAGTGGATTGAGCCATTCCAGATAAAGCGGCAGCTTGGTTCGCATTTCTTGTTCGCAGGCCAATATAGCTAAGGGCTAATGGAAAAGTTCCACCTAAACCGATTCCGATGAAAATAATACTTGTAATGAAAATAGGGTAAGTGGAGCCAAAAAGTAAACCTATATATCCCATTAACGTGCACACATTCAACATAAAGGCTAGCCAGGTTTGGGAACGAAGCCGTCCGGCCCAGACAGGAATGAAGAAGCTGGCAGGCAGTCCCACTAATTGGCTGAATGAAAGCATCCATCCGGCTGTTTCCAAACTCATGCCACGGCTATGTAAAATTTCAGGCAGCCAAGAGATTGTCACATAAAATAAAAATGATTGAAACCCCATGAAAATCGCGATTTGCCATGCCAGTCCTGAACTCCAAACAAATGTTGTACTGACAAGGGTCTTTTTTGTATCTTGAGGTTGTTCTTGATTAAATTTTTGTAAGTAAAACCATACGAAAATGGCAATGGCCGCTGGTAATCCCCAAATGACTTGAGCTCCTTGCCATCCAAGGTCTAGACCTACGGCTAATGGAACACTGATGCCTGAGGCTAATGAAGCTAGTAGGCCCATGGAGGTAGAATAGACACTTGTTAATAGACCAAATTTTTCCGGGAACTTATCTTTTACAATAGCAGGAAGCAGCACATTTCCAATGGCGATGCCTGTCCCGGCAAGTAGTGTTCCCAGGAATAGAAAAAACGTCATCGGGATCGACCGAATGCTAATTCCAATTAATAGTGAAAATAGGCCGATTAATAATGTTTTCTCATTGGATAATTGAGCCGCAATTTTTGGAACAATCGGGGACATGACGGCAAAGGTGATTAACGGAAGGCTCATTAATAAACCGGCACTCCAATGGGCAAGGCCGACATCTTCTTGGATCATCCCAATTAGTGGACCCAGTGAGGTAATGGCTGGCCGAAGATTAAAGGCAACCAGAACAATTCCCGTAATGAGAAAAAAGATATATGTAGATTTCGAATGTGAATGTGCCTGTTGTAACTCCACGGAAAGAACTCCTCTCTTTGTATAAACCACCTAAAGTATATCATATGTCGTTTTCTTATGAATATTAGAGTGACATCACCTTTTTTCAGGTCGCAGATAGTATCACATAAAGCATTGCACATATCCGCAAATGCTTGACGATTTTACTAGCACTAGTACCAGGGGAGGTCTCTTCTTTTTAAGCACAAGATATCCATCGCCAATGAAAAGTTCAACTTCAGGTTCTACACCATTTTTGTCCTAAATAAACTTCTCTTTTTTCAAAAACCATTTCTTTCAAAATAAAAATAACTCCCTAAAAGGAGTCATTTTTATTTATGCTCGTTATTCATTTTTCGAACCGTCTTTATTATTGTTTTTTTAGGTATATCGGGATATTTTTGTTTTATTAAGTCAATGCAAGTGACTAAATTTTCTTTTTGCAAAAGATACCTTATTTCATATTCGACAGTTGATGGCAGCTTATTGTCTGTATTGTCAGCACCCTGGTCAATTTCAGTTTGAAAGTTATGGATTAAAAATACTAATAATGTATGAATGAAAACAATTAATATTTTTATGCCAATAGAAAGATTCACTGTTTGAAATATAGAATCAAGAAGACTAATCACAATAAAACTACCTAATAAATCAAATATTGCAGAAATAAAGTTGCCATTCATTTTTAAAAAATTAAAATCAGCCATTACTTTCAACAAACTGTCTATGAAGATATTCAATATTAAATCAGCTATATAAAATACAACAAGAAACAGGATTAAATACATTAACTTAGAATAAGATCCATCCATTAAATTAATAATCAATAGATCTATTAAAATGAATGGGAAAAACAAGCTTGCGAAAATAAGAAGAATAGGGAATAAAGAAAATAGTTGTTTTAACATGATGTGCTCCATTTTTTAAAAAACTTCAGAGAAAGAATTCAGAGCTTATTTTTAATGACTATTTCCAATCTCGATTATGAATTTCTAATCCTTTATCACCGAAGAAATGCTTGATG
Organism: Neobacillus thermocopriae; assembly: GCF_010975035.1. Taxonomy (GTDB): domain Bacteria; phylum Bacillota; class Bacilli; order Bacillales; family Cytobacillaceae; genus Neobacillus; species Neobacillus thermocopriae. The sequence continues at coordinate 180,023 of NZ_JAAIUV010000003.1, forward strand.
TATTCCTGTTCTTCTTCTTCCGTTCTCATTTTTATTGCTGTGCTCTCCTCCGGTTTTACCTCTCTAATCAAAGCATAGTCATTGAGCATATCAGAGAAGTCTCCTTGCTTCCATTTGTCTATAATTTTCACAAATTCTGCTGGGGCATTTAACTTGACTGCTTGGTTGTGTAGGTATTGAAGGTTAGCTTTTGTCACCTGAATTCTTGCTACGTCAGCAGTTCCTTGAGGAATAAATTTGTGATACTGTTCACCTTTAAACTCAAGCTTTTGTAAAGATAAAGTTATCAAGTGGTTTTGGAGATCCTTCACATTATTAATTTCTCCAACGTTTTTGGCAGCTTGTTCCAATTCTTCTTGGAGTAACGCCAACCTTTTCGATACCTTTTACTACATGCATTCTTGGTGGTTTGAGATTAGGATACTCAGTTTCATTAGATTCTACTTTACTTTTATCACTATTTGATAAAGCAATCAATGCTCCTCCTGCTACAATTGCCAAGCTAAGGGCAGCAGCAATAACAACTTTTTTATTCATCATGAAAAATCCTCCTATTCCAGTTATTTTTGAAAGTTGTTTTTAATGAATTCAGCTTCTTCTTCAGGACTCATAAGACCATGAGCTTCACCGACGTTTCCACCTTGGTATCTCCATAGGTAGTTATGGTCTTCATCTGCTTTGGAAAAATCACCATTTTTCCATCTTGTAACAATTTCTAACAAGTCTCCTTTGATTTTAAAAGAGCTATTAGAAACAATATGATAAACAATCTCAATGTTTTCTGGAGTTATTGGATAAGCCCCCCATTTATCATCAGCTCTAACTTTTTGATGAGTCATTTTGTGCATGACATCAACAACAGTCACCTCAGCAGAATCTGGTTTAAGACCTAATTCATTTTCTCCACCAATGTAGCCAGTTTGTTCCTCATGTTCTTTCTCTTTTTCTTTCTTCTCTTCTTGAGAAACAGCTTTTTCGATCTTCACTTCTTTTTTCTTGAATTCTTTAACATTATCAATAATCTTCATCGTGGCTAGAAAAATAATTGCACAAGCAGCAAGAATGGAAACAGACCAAATTACATATTTTTTCATAGAACCCCCCCATTACCATATATTCTTATTTGAGAAAAATTTTATCAAGATGGAATTGTGTCGTAATTTCGCGGACCTGTTTCCCTAGTATTCTAAGTTATTGACATCATGTCATATTGTTTGTTATTCTTTTTGTAAACGATTTCAATTTAGGGGGATGGGAGAAATGATGTCTGAGTTCTTGCCAACATTAGAGTTTGCTAAACAGTTAGATGAGAAAGACACTCTATCGCGTTTTCGTGAGGAGTTTTATTTAAAACCAGGAACGATTTATATGGACGGAAATTCATTGGGGCTTCTTTCGAAGAGAGCAGAAAAGACACTGCTAGAGACACTGGAAGATTGGAAGCAATATGGAATTGATGGCTGGACACAGGGGAAACATCCATGGTTTTATATGTCGGAGGAATTAGGTAAGAAACTGGCGCCATTAGTGGGGGCTTCAGAAGAAGAAGTGATTGTCACTGGCTCCACCACCGTTAATCTACATCAGCTTGTCTCCACCTTTTATAAACCGGAAGGAAAACGTACAAAAATATTGGCAGATGAACTTAATTTTCCATCTGACATTTATGCTCTTCAAAGCCAGTTGAGGCTTCATGGTTTGGATCCGGATACTCACCTCATTCGGGTAAAGAGCCGTGATGGTCGTTATTTAGATGAAGAGGATCTTATTCAAGCTATGACCGATGAAGTGGCTCTAGTCGTTCTCCCAACGATTCTTTACCGAAGCGGACAAATTTTAGATATGAAACGATTAACAGAAGCAGCCCACAAAAAAGGGATCATAATCGGGTTTGATGCCTGTCATTCGGCTGGATCGATCCCACATTATTTCAGTGAATGGGATGTTGATTTTGCCTTCTGGTGTAATTACAAACATTTAAATGGCGGACCAGGTGCAGTAGGCGCCTTATTTGTCAACCGAAAACATTTTAATCAATTACCGGGAATGACTGGTTGGTTTGGTTCGAATAAAGAGAAGCAATTCGATATGGAACATACGTTTACACCTGCAAACTCTGCCGGAGCTTTCCAAATCGGAACTCCACATGTGCTGAGTCTTGCACCCCTGATTGGGTCCTTAGACATGTTTCATGAAGCAGGAATAGAACGTATCCGTGAAAAATCTTTAAAACTTACTCAATATTTAATGGATTTAATTGAAACAGAATTGGCTGGCATGGGATTTCACATCGGCTCACCAAGAGAAGAGGAACGACGAGGTGGACATGTAAGTCTTGAGCATGAGGAAGCTGCCCGTATTTGCAAGTCCCTAAAGGAAAATGGCGTTATTCCTGATTTCCGGGCACCGAACATTATCCGTCTAGCTCCAGTTGCACTATATACTTCTTACCAAGAAGTTTGGGAAGTTGTCCAAATTCTAAAAACAATCATGACCGAAAAGCAGTATGAAAAATTTAAGAATGAGCGGGAAGTGGTCGCTTGATATATTGAAGACTCGCCAAATGGGCGAGTTTTTTGTTTGTACATAGAAAAATTGGTTAAAGGCAAGTTCTAGCACTGCCTTATGATCTGTCAGAGGCTATCTTAGTTGAGCGCCTACATGGCCATAGCACTTGCAATTTTTTGAAAGTCTATTCATAAATTTAGAAATGTTTCCTTCCGTCTATAGATATACTAAAGGGTAAAACGTATTGGGGAGGAAGGAATTTGGGAAAGGTTATTATCGATGAAACGACACAAGAGATGGCGAATTTCTTTCTTGAACATGTTTTTGATAATTTATCGAAAATTATGAATGGGCCTATGCTTTATCATTACACTTCGATGGAGGCCTTAAATAATATCCTGGATCGTGAAAAATGCATTTGGGTCACACGTGTCGATTTTATGAATGACTATAAAGAAATATCTTACGTCAACGAAATTGTCCAAAAAGTAATTGTTGATGTAGAGGATTCAAAAGAAAAGGAGACATTTATTTCCTTATACAAGGACTTTGCTTCTACCGAGGGCTATTATAAGGATTTAAATATATTTGCGTTTTCATTAACAGAAAACCCGGATTCACTCGTTTTATGGAATAATTATGGAATGAATGAGGGATGTAATATTGGCATCGATGGGAAAAAGTTCTTCGGCCAATCTTTCAATTCTCAGTTTACTTTTGTAGGAAGAGTCATTTACTCAGAAGAAAAACAGAAAGCTATTGTTAAAAAGGTGATCGAAAAACTTTTACATCTGGCTAGGGATTCCCAATTATCAGAGGAGCGTTTTTCTCAAGCATTGTTATTTACTTTTGGTACATTAGGTTGCTTTATTAAACATCCTGCTTTTGCTAGTGAAGAAGAATATCGGTTTATTTACATTCCGAAATCGAATGAATCCATCCACTTCCGTGTATCCAGAGGCGCGTTCATCCCTTTTATTAAAGTCCCTGTCTATGAATATGACGAACAATCTGGTGAAAAGCGGTTGTTAATTCGAGAAATAACCATTGGACCACGGACGAAATTAGACATTGTCCGATCTGGTTTAGAATTTTATTTGACTGTGAAAAAGCTAGAAGGCATTGAACTAAGAACATCTAACGCCCCATTAAGATTTTAATTAGAATAACCAGAGCTTGAGTCAAGATGGAAGAACTCGAAAGGAAAACGGTCGTTTATGACGATTTCGAGTGAGCTTTTTCTCGTCTTCTCTCCCAATCATTCGATAGCAAATGGTATGGCTTTCACTAGGAAGATTCGCTTCCGAACAGTATAATCAAGAAATGGGAGATGAGACAAATGAACAAAAAAGACATTGCTAATATTCGAAAACAATTTAAATTAGACAACCCTAGGATGAATATTCGAGAAATCTTCAATGTATATGTCAAAAAAGAATCAGGTGAAATCTATCACCAAGTCAGCCGGCCTTTTCAAATGCTGGACCAAGAAACACAAGAACTTTTTCTAGCCAATTTTAAAAAGGTGTTGACCGGGCATCTGGATGCAAAGCTATTTGAGCTGAAATTCAAACGGGATGTGGATTACAGTACACAAACGATACTCTACGAAGGGATGCAAATGGATTCCGCCGATTGGCAGGATAATATGTTGGAGATCGTGGGAAAAATGTTTGCCTATGCCTCCTATGAATTTGACACCGTGGTGACATTTATCCGTGGAGAGTACCGGAAGCCGACCAAAAAGAGGAATCCGGAATCCGAAGAGGGTGGGGATGATGAGGTGTATGCCAATGAGTTTATCCTATGCAGCCTTAATAAAACCGATCAGCCCAAAAAAGCCCTCATGTTTGATTATATTGAAAAAGAATTCAAATCGTATCATGTCGTGGATCCGATTATTAATTTAGATTCACCTATGTGTGGTTTCTTGTTCCCTGCATTTAATGACAATCGTGCGGATGTGAATCATATTCTTTATTGTGCCGGGAAAGTGAACCAACCTGATTATACGTTTATTGAAAAAGTTTTGGATTGTGAGGATATCATTACTGCACAGGATGATAAAGACTGTTTTGATTTGATTTTAAAAGAAGTAATTGGGGACGAAGTGGATTCGAGGGTCATTTCTAGTGTTTATGAAGAGATTGATCGAGTGGTCCAAGAGAATGTGGAAAAGGAAGAAAGTGAAGCCCCAACCCTAGATTATCGCGACATCGAACGGATTTTAACTGTTAGTGGCGTTGAAAATGTGGATGAAGCGAAGGTAGAGCACGCCTTTAAAAGTGTCGTCTCAGACGAAAAGCATGAATTTAAAGCAAGTAGTTTAGTGCCGAAAACGATAAAAATTGAAACAAAAGTGGCCAATGTAACCATTGATCCAAAGGATCTGAAACATGTCAAATATATTACATACGAAGGAAAAAGATGCCTACTTCTAGAGGTAGATGAAGAGGTCGTGGTGGAAGGATTTAAATTGGAAGAGAAATCACTCTAGTGGGAGAAAAAACGGCTCGGAGAAATCCGAGCCGTTTTATGTATTTATGATCAAAATAGGAACCAAAAAAGGATACCTGAATTCTTTTATTGACAACACAATCTATTAAATTCCTAAGAAATTCAAAGATTGTCGCAAACCTTCTAGGGCAAATCCGCTTAAATATCTTAAAGCCAATAAGGCAATGATTGGCGAAAAATCAATAGGTCCGAGCGGGGGAATAAAACGTCTGAAAAAACCTAAGTAAGGCTCGACTAATTGGTGAACCCATAAACCAATTTTTGAGGTTTGAAATTGTGGAAACCACGATCCAAAAATCGCTATTAAAATCAACCAATAGTAAATTTCAAATGCATATGCACCAAGCTGTAAAATGGTCGTGCTCAATATAAATCTCCTGCCTATTTTTAGTTTTATATATGTAATACGGGTATGTCCAAAGAAAGTTTCACATTTTTTTAGAAAAATTTTTTTGGACGCCTCCGACTTTGATATAACACAATCTAGGATCCTTGGCCGGCTCATCATCCCTATCATCTGCAAATGCCGAACTTTTATGCGACTGCGATCCGAAAGCATGATGAGTAGAAAGTGGCTAAAGGGCCCCGATTATGACCGTTGTAAAGGAGGTTAATAAGGCGTCTATTCTAAATTCACTTGTCATTTTGATCGGGAACAACATTCAGTTAGATTCCTTAAATCCCCCCTTGTGCTTGTTGCCTTGCTTTTAGGGATTACTAGGCTTGCTCTTTATATCAACAGTATGAGTGGATAGCTGGAAACAGACAACCCTTTGATTTATCAGGTTTATAATATGGGTAATTTTGGCTATTACATGCCAAAAAATTGGACTGTCATGAAAGGAATTTTCATATATTGAAAAAGCGTTAATCATAAAGATTAACGCTTTTTTGGTTTAATTATCAGGGAAGAAAGAATGGTTTTTTAAAACAGGACTATTTTATCAAAAATGGAAAATATAGTGAAAAACCTTTGATTATTTAATTGAGAACATTTATCATTTGTGTTGAGAAGTGATAGTGATAATCATTATCGTTTATATAAGCTTTAAGGCAATTATAAAATTTATTGATTATCTACTTCATGGATAAATAAAGAAATTAAGCCTGATTTTTATTGAGAATGATTATCATTATTCTTCATTAGCCATATTTTTAAGGCAGTTGCTGTTATAGGTTTGAACCCTGCCAGTTGCCTTATCTTCAAGAAAGGAAGGAATATATGCAGTCTACATTATCATCCAAAAAAGTGGCAATCGTGACTGGTGCTGCTGGAGGAATAGGAGAGGCCGTTGCAAGAGAACTAGCCAAAAGTGGTATGTTCGTTGCCTTAATGGATAAAGAGGAAAATGCATTGAAAAATCTTGAAGTTGATCTGAAAAAGGAGGGCTTACAAGCGGCCGCGTATCCTCTGGATATTTGTGATCGGCCAGCTGTGGAAGAGACCGTAAAAAGAATAGAGGAAAATGACGGTCCTATTGAGGCTTTAATCAACGTAGCAGGAGTTATGCGAATGGGAACCGTTGACCGTCTTAAGGATGAAGATTGGGATGAAGCGTTCGCCGTTAATTCAACGGGGGTTTTTATTTTATCTCGTGCTGTAAGTAGGCGAATGATTCCTAGAGAAAGGGGTTCAATCGTCACAGTAGGTTCCAATGCGGCATTTACACCGAGAATATCCCTTTCTGCTTATGCTGCTTCAAAGGCTGCGGCTACGATGTTCACAAAATGTTTGGGGCTTGAGCTTGCCAAATACAATATTCGCTGCAATATCGTATCGCCTGGTTCAACGGACACGGAGATGCTGCGAATGCTTTGGAAGGATGATTCTGGAAAAGATGAGTTTATTCGGGGAGTTCCAGAGTCCTATCGTTTAGGCATACCATTAAAAAAAATAGCTACTCCTCAAGATATTGCCAATACAGTACTTTTTTTAGTTTCAAATCAATCCTCTCATATTACGATGCAAAACATATGTGTAGATGGAGGAGCGACTTTAGGCATTTCATAGAATAAAAAAGTGTAATCAGGAGGGGCGAAAAATGAATGGTGTTATAACAATGGCAGAAGAAAAAGACCAGTTGCTTAATGAGTATGAAGAGGAAGACTTTTACCTGTCTTCACCTAGAAGAACCATGTTAGCTAAGGGTGTATTTAAGGAACTATTCCATGAAAGGAATGTGGACTACAGCAATTTTTCGGAACATGTTAAGAAAGCATTGGAAGAGGCGAAGGAAGAAGGGATGCTAAAACCTGTGGTAGTAGGAGCTATCCCTTTTGATCCAAAGAATGCGCCGCAGCTCATCATTCCTGAGAAGATCCTATATGCTGAATCTCTTCAAGGAAATGATAAATTACAAGATTGCAAGGTTTCCGTTCGTACATATGAAAGTCAATTTATACCTGAACGTGAGGAATACATGGAAGGAGTCAATAAAGGGCTCACCTATATTAAAGAGGGGGAACTGGAAAAGTTTGTTCTGGCCAAAGCATTAAGATGTCAAACAATGGAACCGATAGACAAAAAACAAATTTTGCGGAATTTGGTACAGCTTAATGCAGGGGGCTATACATTTGCTGTCAATCTATTCAATCGTCAATCTGGTGATTTGAATCCCATCCATAAGCGAACTTTTATTGGAGCAAGTCCGGAGCTGCTTGTATCAAGGTCCGCAACAGCCGTGCTGGCCAATCCACTTGCTGGATCGAGACCTCGGAGTGAAGATCCTGTTGAAGATAAGCGGAGAGCGGAGGAGCTATTGGCATCAGAGAAGGATTTACATGAGCATGCCGTGGTGGTTGAAGCAGTAGCCGAAGGACTCAAGGGTCTATGTAAAAACTTGATGGTACCAGATAAGCCATCTCTTGTGAAAACAGAAACCATGTGGCATCTCTCCACAGAAATGAAAGGAGAACTAGTAGATAGCCAATTGACATCCCTAGATTTAGCCCTTGCTCTTCATCCTACACCAGCGGTTTGCGGATTCCCAACAAAGAGGGCCTATGAGGTTATTCATGAAATAGAGCCTTTTGATCGTAATTATTTTACAGGTATTGTTGGCTGGTGTGATGAAAGCGGAGATGGGGAGTGGATCGTGGCCATCCGCTGCGCAGAAATTGAAAATAGTACGGTTTCTTTATATGCAGGTGCAGGAATCGTAGAAGGGTCAAAACCTGAGGAGGAATGGAATGAAACCTCTGCTAAACTTCGCACGATGCTTAATGCAATGGGATTACAAGACTTATAGATTACGAATGATCGTATCAAATGGAATCTCAAAATTTTGAAATTCCAGTAGGCCAGCACTATATACCCTGACAGTGCCTGAGCCAAGTGGAATGTCAGTTAAGATAGAAGACACATAAATAAAAGGAGTGAAGCTTGATGGGTATCCCTTCCATCTCACCATATAAAATGCCAGGAATAGAGAAACTGCCAGAAAATAAGGTAGACTGGAAAATCGATCCTAACCGAGCTGTCCTACTTATCCATGATATGCAAAAGTATTTTTTAAATGCTTATGACGAAAACCAGTCTCCGATTATTGAACTCAAGCAAAATATAAAACGGTTGAAAGAGGAATGTAAAAAACTCGGAATCCCAGTGGTTTATTCTGCTCAACCAGGAAATCAGTCTCCTAAAGACCGGGCACTTCTTACCGATTTTTGGGGAGTGGGACTTGAGGATAAGCCTGAATACACGGACATCATTGAGGAGATCTCACCAGATGAAGGGGATATGGTGCTGACGAAGTGGAGATACAGCGCATTTAAACGAACGGAATTACTAGAATACCTTCAGTCTCAAGGGCGTGATCAGCTTATCATTTGCGGTGTATACGCTCATATAGGGTGTTTACTGTCCGCTTGTGATGCATTTATGCAGGACATACAGCCATTTTTTGTAGCAGATGCCGTAGCAGATTTTTCACCCGAATTCCATGCTATGTCATTAAGCTATGTATCCTCCCGCTGCGGAATGACCACCACAGCCTCCAAGATCGTGGAAGAGCTGAAAAGGAAAGAGGGCGTAGCTAATGAAGGGAAAAATAATATCCCTCCATTTATTGAATGAAGCTGTAAATCAATTACCTATCAGGTAATTAATTCATAAAAGGAGTCCATTGCGATGAAAAACTTATCCAGCTCAAAAGATGCGATCACTAAGATTGAAGAACAGCTTATACAATTATTGTTAAAAAGGCATAAACTTGTTCAAGAGCTGCAAACAAATGATGGGATTTCATTTGAGTCACTTTTCACAAGGATGGTCCATTTAGCGAAAAAGAAGAAAGATGAACAAATGATAAAGGCGATGGAAGATATTTTTAAGGGACTTTCAGATAAAAAGAAGGAGAAAACTTTTCTTTACTCAAGAGAACACCAGAAAGAAGATACAATCGTTACGGTAAATCACGAGCGAATTGGCAATGGCGATCCTCATTTGATTATGGGTCCCTGTGCGGTGGAAAGTTATCAGCAAGTTCGGGAAGTAGCAGCCGTATTAGCGCAAAAAGGGGTAAAGCTTTTAAGAGGTGGTGCTTTTAAACCTAGGACTTCTCCTTATGATTTTCAAGGGCTTGGACTAGAAGGATTGGAAATTCTGTCAAGAGTGGCCCGTGAACACAATATGGCAGTGGTTACAGAAATAATGAGTGTTGATCAAATAGAAGAAGCAATCCCACTTGTTGATGTCATTCAGGTAGGATCGAGAAATATGCAGAATTTCTCCCTTTTAAAAGAATTAGGTCAAATCGATAAGCCTATTTTACTGAAAAGAGGATTGTCCGCAACAATGGAAGAGTTTAAGTTGGCAGCTGAGTATATCCTTTCATATGGGAATAAAAAGGTTATTCTTTGTGAAAGAGGAATCCGGACTTACGAAACAGCAACGAGAAATACTCTCGATATATCTGCTGTTCCAATCTTAAAGCAGGAAACACATTTGCCAGTTATAGTGGATGTTACACATTCTACCGGAAGAAAAGATTTATTGGCTCCTGCCGCCAAAGCCGCACTTGCGATTGGCGCAGATGGCATTATGGCAGAGGTCCACCCGGATCCGGTAAACGCGTTATCAGATTCGAAACAGCAAATGAACTTGGATGAATTTGAGGAATTTTACAGTGAAATACAACCATTTCTTAAGCGGAATCAATATGAACAAATTTATGCATAGATACTATTGTGCCCTCTTTTAATGAGAATGATATTCATTATTGGTTATGAAAAACTTTTATTCTATTCAAGAATATTGGAGGTAGGAAGATGCTTGAAGGATTTACACCTTGGCCAGCCGATAGGGCGGAGTTTTACCGGCAGAAGGGCTGCTGGGAAGGATGGACGTTTGGACAAATGCTTGAAGACCGAAGCAAGCGGTATGCCAAAGATATCGCTGTCATAGATGCTTATTCTTCGATTACTTACGAAGAATTAAATGAGCGAGCGACGAAGCTAGCAGCTGGAATGCAAAAGCTCGGGATTGAAAAGGGAGACCGTGTAGTGGTGCAGCTTCCGAATATTATCCCCTACGTGGAGGTAGTGTTCGCTTTATTCAAAATGGGGGCATTGCCGGTATTTTCTCTACCTTCCCATCGCTTTAGTGAAATAAGCTATTTTTGTAGGTTTTCAGAAGCGAAAGCTTATATCATTCCTGACCAATTTGGCGGATTTGATTATCGGAACTTAGCAAGACAAGTTAAAGAATGCGCACCATCATTGAAGCATGTCATTGTCGTTGGAGATGAAGAGGAATTTCTTTCTTTTGACCAGGTCTATAGTGATGAACCGATGAGAGAGGTTCAAGTTCAGGGAAGTGACGTTGCTTTTTTACAATTATCCGGTGGAAGTACGGGCAGATCGAAGCTCATACCGAGAACACATGATGAATATATGTACACAATCAAATTAAGTGTAGAGTGCTGTAAGGTGACTAATCAGACCGTGTTTCTTGTCGTTCTCCCTGTAGCCCACAATTATCCGATGAGTTCACCTGGAATATTAGGGGCTCTATATGCAGGAGGGAAAATTGTGCTAAGTCTTTCCCCGAGTCCTGATGAAGCTTTTCCATTAATAGAGAAGCATCGGGTAACTATGGTGCCGCTTGTCCCACCGCTTGCCCTTCATTGGCTGGATGTGAAGCCCCAAAGATCAGAGGACTTATCAAGCTTGGAAGTGATTTTAGTCGGCGGAGCCAAATTCAGTGCAGAAGCCGCCAAAAGAATAAAACCCGTTTTCGGATGCAAATTGCAGCAAGTTTTTGGGATGGCAGAAGGATTAGTCTGTTACACACGTTTGGATGATCCAGAGGAAATCGTTCTTCATACACAAGGAAAACCTATGTCTCCATTTGATGAAATAAAAATTGTTGATGATGAAGATAACGAGCTACCAGTTGGGGTGGCAGGACATTTATTAACACGAGGGCCTTATACCATCCAAGGTTATTACAAGGCTCCAGAACATAATGCCAAAGCATTTACAAAAGATGGTTTTTACCGGACTGGAGATATAGTGAGTGTCAATGAACAGGGCTACCTAACTGTTGAAGGGAGGGCCAAGGATCAAATTAACCGTGGCGGCGAAAAAATTGCAGCAGAAGAAGTCGAAAATCATCTCCTCGCACATCCTGCTATTCATGATGTGGCCATTGTGGCAAAGACCGATCCTTATATGGGCGAAAAAAGCTGTGCTTTTGTTATTTTTCGCAGTGCAGTATCGCCGCGAGAATTAAAAAAGTTTTTAGCCGAACGTGGGCTCGCAGCTTATAAAATTCCGGATGAGTTTGTAGCAGTCGATCATTTCCCAATGACACACCTAGGGAAGGTTTCGAAAAAAGACTTGCGCGAATGGATAGAAAAAGGGCCACAGCTGGCCAGATAGAACGGAACTAATCGAAGAATGGAGGATTTTACATGACAAGAAAACAACTGCGGGAACTAATAGCATCCTATATAGAGGATGAGATGGATACCATTGCGGACGACGAAAATTTACTCTATGCCGGCTTGAATTCCATGATGATCATGTCCATTGTAGAAGAACTGCGTAAACAAGGCATTTCTGTTAATTTCCTAGATTTTTTGGAACAGCCAACGGTTGAAGGCTGGCTTGAAAAGATTCAGACACATTCGGCTGTATAAGGAGGAAAAGAAATGGCTGCAAAAAGTTATCCATTACCAGATGCAGCATTGGGAATTTGGTACGCACATCACATGACAGCAAGCCCACTGTATAATACAGCGGAATATGTGCAATTACAAGGTGATCTCGATGTGAGCATCCTATTAATGGCAGTAAACGATACAATAACTTCAGCAAAAGCATTACATATTAAGTGTTTTGAACAAGACGGACAGGTTTGGCATCGCTTGGAAGAAAACGTATCCTTTTCTTGCGAACATCAGAATGCAAACTTTGAGAAAGCGAATCGCATCATGCATGAAGATATTGCAACGATGATCGATCTGACCAAGGACCCACTTGTACGCGCCATTGTTTTTACAGAAAATAGCCAGCTGCACTATTTGTATTTGCGTATTCATCATCTGGTGAGCGATGCCTATAGCTTTCGTTTCATTTTTCAGCAAATAGCCGAGCGATATGACGCTTATTTGAATGGTCAAGAATATACGAAGGAATTTGGAAACTATGAGAACGTGATCGAAGAAGAGTGGCAATATAAACAGTCAGAAGAATATAAGAGAGATCATGAGTTTTGGTGTGAAGAACTGGCCGGTACTGAGATTGCTAGTTTGTCAGAAAGTGCTAATACGGATATCGGTGAAACTCTTTTGCATGAAAGTATGTTTAAACACGAGTGTTGGGCAAAAGTGCAGGAAATGGCCAAACAATTAAAGGTAAATGTCCAGCACGTTATAACTGCTGCCGTTGCAGCCTATACAAAACGGTTAACAAATGTAGGGAGTGTCGTACTGGGAATACCGATGATGGGGCGTCTCGGCAGTAGGGCGGTTAATGTGCCTTGTACAAAAGTAAATACGGTTCCATTACGGATGGACTTTACGGTTGAACAGTCGTTTGAGCATATCGTATTACAGACCAAGCAGAAAATGATACAGGTAGCAAAGCATCAACATTACCGTCATGAGCAGATACGCAGAGATTTGCAGCTTAATCCTGAAGACCTTCTTTTCGGTCCGCAAGTCAATTTTATGCCGTTTTATGAAGATTTAAGGTTTGGATCGGCGATTGGTGAGTTGAAAAAACTCTCTACAGGGGCTGTTGAAGATATTTCCTTCAATATTTATAAAACAAGAGAGGAAATGCAACTAGATGTGGTAGCCAATCGAAATCGCTACTGTGAATCAAAGGTGAAAGAACATGCCGAGCGTTTTATGCGATTTTTCACACAGCTATTGATGAATCAGCATCTACCAATATTTACTGTGGATTATTTAAGTGAGGGAGAGCGCAAACAAGTACTGTTGGATTGGAATCAAACTCATGTAGAAGATGAATATGTGTCATTAACCCGGGCGTTTGAAGCACAGGCGTTACGTACACCAGATGCGATTGCTATTCAGATGAATGATCAATCGATTACGTATCATCAATTAATGAGGGAAGTCCATAAAATTGCTGCAGTATTAAAAAATAAAGGGATTGGCAGTGAACAGTTTGTCGGTATTTGCATGGATCGTTCCATAGAAATGGTTGCTTCCATGCTTGGTGTGTTAAAGGCGGGCGCTGCCTATGTACCGCTTGATCCGGAATATCCACAAGACCGTTTGAATTATATGATTGAAGATTCACAGCCGGCCATTGTTCTTGTGAATTTCGAGGAACTGCCTTTTACTGCAGAAGTAATGACGATAAATGTCAAACATCTAAAACAGGAAAGAACTCTATTAGAATGGGAGTCTAGTCATTCCCCCCGCCAGGCAGCCTATATGATTTACACATCAGGTTCAACAGGGCAGCCTAAAGGCGTTGTGATTGAGATGGCAAGTTTAATGAATTTTTTACAATCGATGCAGCAAACTTTTCAACTGGATGAAAAGGAAAAACTGCTTGCTGTAACCACCATTTCTTTTGATATATCCGCGCTTGAAATTTATTTGCCATTAATAAACGGGGCATGTGTTGTACTTGCGGCGAAGCATGAAGTTCAAGATCCACAAGAGCTGGCGCGCATCATTGAACAGGAAAACATTACAATCATGCAGGCTACACCAATTGTATGGCAGTACCTTGTGAAATATTCACCGAATGCTTTAACGGGGCTGCGTGCATTGGTTGGCGGGGAAGCGCTATCCATTCACCTTGCCAATGAGTTAGGTTCTGCTGGTGCGGTTATTCATCATATGTACGGACCTACTGAAACGACGATTTGGTCAACAACTAGTCAAGTTCCAGCTGAAATTCAAGAAGTTCCAGATTTAGGAAAACCTATTCGTAACACACAAGTTTATGTATTAGATTCCATGTTGCAGCCGGTGCCGCCAGATGTAATCGGTGAGCTGTACATTGCTGGAGACGGAATTGCCCGCGGTTATCATCATCGGCCAGTGTTAACGGCCGAGCGTTTTGTTGCAAATCCGTTTGGTCCGCCAGGCACCCGAATGTATCGTACAGGTGATTTAGTGAAATGGAATAAGGATGGAACACTGCAATATATTAGTCGTAGTGACTCGCAGACTAAAATTCGGGGTTTTCGCATAGAATTAGGAGAAATTGAAGCGAAAATAGTAAAACATCAAGGGGTTAGCCAGGCAGTAGTAACAGCTCGTGAAGATGTTCCAGGTGACAAGCGCATTGTTGCTTATATAGTGGGGAGCATTGATCCTCAGGAATTCACAAAAACTTTAAAACAGGAATTGCCAGAATATATGGTTCCTTCTTTTATAGTGCCGCTTGATGCCATGCCGTTAACAAACAATGGAAAAATTGATCGTAAGCGATTGCCTCGGCCGAATATGTCCACTCAGCAAAAAAAGGAACCGAAATCGAATTTAGAAAAAACTCTTTGCCGCTTATTTGAGGAAGTGTTGTCTCTTGAACAGGTAGGGACCGATGAAGATTTCTTCCACTTGGGCGGACACTCCCTATTAGCGACACAATTATTGTTAAAAATACGACAGCAGCTGGACACGAATATAACTATTTCTTCCATATTTGAGAATCCTACGCCTGAATTATTGGCTCGGAAGCTGGATCAACATCATGCTGAGGATATATCTGTGAAGATCCAAAAGCAGAAGCGTCCGAAACGCCTTCCATTATCCTTCAATCAGAGAAGTCTGTGGTTTTTGCATCAGCTGGAAGGTCCAAGTGCGACATATAATATTCCACTTGTTGTGACATTTAAGCGAAAAATCCGAGTAGACAAATTCCGGCAGGCTGTGCAGGCAGTAGCGAACCGCCATGATATTTTACGTACGAAATATCCAGCTTCTGATGGCGTTCCATATCAGCTGGTTGTTGAAGAACCGGTTTCATTTGATGTATGGAAAGTGGAGGAAAAAGACGAGACAAGCGCAATTGAACATGCAGTCCGTTATGCTTTTGATTTACAGCATGAAGCAGGGTTTAAAGTAACCATTATCAATGAAAGAATAGCAGTATTTGTACTACACCATATTAGCGCAGATGGTTGGTCCCTAGCCACCCTTATGCAGGATATTCAGGAGGCATACGATGGTTCCTTGACTCCTTTACCTGTTCAGTATGCAGACTTTGTTCTGTGGCAGCAACAAATGCTTGAACATAAAGTCAATGGCATTTCCTTGCAGGAACGTGAATTAGCATACTGGAAAAAGCGGCTGGAAGGGATACCGGATGAAATTGAACTGATGCGGGATCGAAAACGGAATCCTAGTACAAAGGCAAAAGGGGAAACCTATAAATTTGTCATTCCATCAGAGCTGCATCAGCAGCTGTTGCAATTGGCTAAAGATTTAAATGCCACCCTGTATATGATCTTGCTTGGGGCATTTAGTGCAATGGCGACAAAGCTTGGTGCCGGAGAAGATATTGTGGTTGGTAGCCCGGTTGCAGGACGGGAAGACAAAGAAACATTGGATTTAATTGGTATGTTTATTAACACTCTTGTCATGCGTGTAGATACAAGCAGCAATCCAAGATTTGATCAGCTAATCGAACGTATACGCTCAACCTGTATTGAAGCTTGGGAGCATCAGCACGTGCCATTTGATCGCTTAGTAGAGCAAATCAATCCGGAGCGTGTGGCTTCACGCCATCCATTATTCCAAATTATGTTTGCACTGCAAAACACACCAATGCCTTCATTAAACATTGATGATAATCCAGCTGAATTTGAGCTGCATACAGTCGGGCTATCAAAGTTTGATTTAAGTATCGAAATGCGTGAATTGTATAAGGATGATACGGCAAATGGGATTGAAACCATTGTTGAGTTCAGAACGGATCTCTATGATTTCGATACGGTCGAGATGTTGATGCACCGTTATCAGATGGTGCTTACCCAGCTGCACAAAAATCCGACTATTGAGGACTTATGCATTATAACAGAAGAAGAGTGGCTGCAGACGATCAATACCTGGAATTCAGGATTGATTGAAACAGAATCATCGACAATTGTGGAACAATTTGAGCAGCAAGTAGCTGCCCATCCCGAACGCATTGCCGTTACATATGATGGCCAGCACTTAACCTATGAACAATTAAATCAAAAAGCAAACCGTTTTGCACGGTACCTCATCAAGAAGGGGATAGGGACAGATTCCTTTGTTCCACTGCTATTGCCACGTTCTCTTGACATGCTCGTTAGTATTTTGGCTGTACTCAAAACAGGTGCAGCTTATGTTCCAATTGATCCAGCCTATCCGAAGGACCGTATTGAGTACATTCTAAATGATGTGAATCCATCTATTTTTGTGATGGCAAAGGATATGGAGCTGCCTATGGAGATGGATGAAATGGAATGTATTTATATAGACTTTGAGCAGATAGGGCATCTTGATGATTCCGATATTAAACAGGAAGAGAGAAGCACCCCATTACAAAGCCTGCATCCTGCTTATATGATCTATACTTCGGGTTCTACTGGTCGTCCGAAAGGTGTTGTCATCCCTCACCAGAATGTTATTCGCTTATTGCATGCGACAGACTCATGGTTTGAGTTTAATGAACAGGATGTATGGACTTTATTCCATTCGTATGCATTTGATTTCTCGGTGTGGGAAATATGGGGAGCATTATTATATGGAGGAAGACTTGTCGTTGTACCGTATGAAGTGAGTCGATCACCAGAAGCTTTTTTACAATTATTAGCTATAGAGAAGGTAACCGTATTAAACCAAACACCGTCAGCTTTTTATCAGCTCATGCAGGCAGACAGGGATCATCCTGATATTAGTAATCAGTTATCTCTTCGCTATATTGTGTTCGGTGGAGAGTCTTTGGATTTTAATAGAGTACAAGACTGGTATTCAAGACATGCCGATGATCAGCCTGAACTAATAAATATGTATGGAATTACAGAAACAACCGTTCATGTTAGTTATGTGAAATTAACGAAAGAACTAGTAAAAAGAAATGTGAACAGCTTGGTAGGTGTACCTATCCCGGATTTAGATGTGTATGTGCTGGATTCAAAACTACAGCCTGTGCCACCAAATGTAATTGGTGAAATGTACGTGGCAGGTGAAGGATTAGCTCAGGGATATTTTGAACGTAAATCGTTAACAGCAGAGCGGTTTATTGCCAATCCATACGGAAAACCTGGCAGCAGAATGTACCGCACGGGGGATTTAGCCCGCTGGACAAAAAATGGGGAGCTCGATTATATAGGGCGTATTGACCATCAAGTTAAAATTCGAGGATTTCGCATTGAATTAGGTGAAATTGAAAATGTTCTGCTCAAACATCCGCAAATTGCACAGGTTGCGGTCATTGTTAGGGAAGATGTACCGGGAGATGTTAGATTAGCAGCCTATATCGTGAACGAAGAAGATCAAGTCATAGATACTGCGGCTCTACGCCAATTTGCGGCAAAAGATTTACCAGATTATATGATTCCTTCCACATTTACGATCATCAAGGAGATCCCACTGACTACTAACGGGAAGTTAGATAAACAGGCATTGCCTATGCCGGACCATAGTTTAAAAGAATTGACTCTGCCTCGAAATCCACAGGAGGAGCTGCTCTGTGAGATTTTTAAAGAGGTGTTACATGTGCCGCAGGTGGGGATTGAAGATGGATTCTTTGAACTAGGTGGTCATTCGTTACTAGCCGTTCAGCTAATGGGACGTTTGAAAGAGGCGTTTGGAAAAGAACTAAATATCGGCCATTTATTCGAGGCACCTACCGTTGCGAGACTAGCAGAGAAATTAAATGATGATGATGAATCGAATGCTCTTAATGTCATATTGCCATTGCGAAAAGGGGATGACCCATTGTTCTGTATTCATCCGGCAGGCGGTTTAAGCTGGTGCTATGCGGGTCTTATGAAAACATTACCGTCAAATATCGCTATATATGGTGTCCAGGCGAAAGGAATTGGCAAGAAAGAGGAGCTACCGAAAACACTGGCTGAAATGGCAGCTGGATATATTCAGGCCATCCAAAAGGTGCAGCCTGAAGGACCTTATCGATTATTAGGATGGTCGTTTGGCGGAAATGTGGTTCAGGAAATGGCTGTTCAACTGCAGCAAATGGGCCATGAAGTAGAACAGCTCATTATTTTAGATGCTTATCCCATGCACTTAGCCCCTCCATTTGGGTTGAATGAGGAGCAGGAAGCACTCGTTGCACTATTAGCACTGGGAGGATTCGAGCCGAAAATAGATGCAGAGCTAACACAGGAATTGGTGATTAGGGAGCTTCAGGCAGATGGTAGCGCACTCGCATCCCTTTCAGAAGATACGATAATGAGGTTAAAAGAAGTATTTAAGAATTCGATTCGTTTATTAAAAGAGCATGAAGCAGGCTGCTATCAGGGGGATGCAATATTTTTTAAATCAACCATTGTTCCAGAATGGTTCCCTGAGGTAGATGCACAAAATTGGGTACCCTTTATTATTGGGCATATTAAGAGCTATGACATTGTATGCAGACATGAGGATATGTGCCAGCCAACTCCGCTAGCGGAAATAGGAAAAATGGTGAAAGAAGCACTAACTTTAAAGGAAGGGAAAGGACAATATGTATAACCCATTTGAAAACGAACAGGGAAGTTATATTGTACTAATAAATGGAGAGAAACAATATTCCTTATGGCCAGCAGCAATTGACATTCCAGCCGGATGGAAGAAGGTTTATGGGCCAGAGGTGAAAATGGAATGCGTGCAATTCATTGAAGAAAACTGGCGAGACATGCGTCCAAAAAGTTTACGTCTTGCAATAGAGAAGGTCACATCTTGATAAAACTTCGACCTGATCGTATCTGTGGCTATGCTATTTTAGGTATTGCCATTGTTGCAGCCATTTTACTGATGGCATACAAGCAGTTGAAAACACTTTCGCTTATCAAATAACCAAATTTGGTAAAAAGGCCGATTTTTTCTTTATGTTATTTGTTCAATCAGATGTTTTTTCATTAAGGGAGCGTAAAGCCTCATGATTCAACTATTTGTTTGTCGCTTAAAAGAGATAGAGGAGGAGCTGTTTCACCAGCTACTCGTCAACTTACCAAAAGAACGCCAGCATCATGTTCTGCGATTTCGCCAATATGAGGACCGTTTGCGTAGCATGATAGGTAATTTGTTAATGCATATGCAATTAGCCAAACAATTGCAATGCGCCCCAGTAGAATTAAACTATCAGGTAAACCAATTTGGGAAATATGAATTAGTGAATCAGATCCTGCATTTTAATCTTTCACATGCGGGGCAGTATGTAATAGGTGCAATAAGTGACCGTCCAGTAGGAATCGATTTGGAACTGAAACAGTACCGTGATTTTTCCTTTTTTCAAAGTGTATGGACCGAAAGAGAAAAAAAGCTCTTCGAGGTTGATAGCATGAATGATTTCTATTATTTATGGACGGCAAAAGAAAGTTATGTGAAGTGGTTAGGAACGGGATTAGCGACAGATTTAAAAACCGTTGATATTGACTATGATGGGCTCGTTTATCAAAACGGAAAAAAAGAACCTGTTCTCGTTCAGAATATCGATATAGATCCACAATATCAATGCACTGTATGCAGTGAATATCGTGCTGAGAAAGTGAAGTTCCTATCTATAGAGCAGCTGATAACTTATTTTATGGAGAAATCGTGCAGTAAGAGTGATACTAGTTTCTGCTTCTGATGATATTGGTGGCAGTAAATTCAATAAAGCTCGGGTTTTTAGTTCGCAGTTTTTTCATCTCTCTAATTGTCGAACTAAATGAATGCCTGTTCTCTACTTTATGAGAACAGGCATTTTGGTTAGAGAAATCTTTTATTGTATTCTGGACTTCCGTATTCCATCATATATGCTCATTCCTGCATAAAAAACAAATATAATGATGATGCCGCCAAGTAGCCAGTTTGTAAATGGTTCGGCCGAAATGGAAAATAAGTCAGTCATAAATCCTACAAATTCCTGTTGCAGTAAATTCGGATTTAATAAGATGAAGATAAAAACGATAGTGGAAAACAGTTCTAGGACGGTGTTGAAAATTGCCATCCTTTTTGTCCATTGGCCAATAATTAATTTGTAAAGTGCCAATGCTACTTCAAGCGCAATGATAACCACAACGACTGGCCAGTATTCCAGTAGAACATCCTGATTAAATGCGGGGATTTTAAACTCCAATCCTTCGCCTCCACCATGATAAATGCCAATTAGTCGGTCAGCATAAAAGTAGAGGGTTGCCCAAATGGCTGTCCACATTAAGCTACCGAATACCTCACACTTGCTAATGGCTCTTTTCTTCGGTATATAGGTGATGTTTTTCAGATCATCGGGATAAGGCTAGAATTTCGTTATGAAGTTCAACGAAAAACTACTGAAAAACAAGAAAATCAAACACACAAAAAAAGCCCTCAAAACTAAGGGCTTTACAAATTAGTTCAATGATGAAAGAAACCAAGCTATAATCGCGACAATGGGAATTACAATTAAAGATATTTTTAATGTCTTTTTGGGTTGCTTTATTAAGTTTGCAATATAAACTGGAATTCCTAGTGTGACCGTATCAAACACGGCTAAAACTACATTTTTTGAATGAGATCGCTCCTCATCTTTAACCATCTAACCCCTCTTTTCTTTTCATAATTACCAAGCTTTTTTTACGCAATATCCAGCTTGACCTAATGTTAATCCAGCATTAATAGCTGTACAAGTAATACAACTTGGCGGTCCAGTTAAGCATACATAATAACATGCTGACATTACCATAGTTCTTAAAGGTGCTGAATCTTTCCCTTGTTTTTTAATACAACTCCAGAATGTGCTCCAAGAGAAAGAAGCAGTTACCATATTATCTTTATTAACATCATTATCCTCTTCCAAAATTTTATTATTCATTTCAGTTAAATCATATGTATATTCTTCAATAAAAACATAAGAACCTTTTTGGAATAATCCATCTTTATTAATATAGGTTTCATTAAATAGTGTATTATTTTTATAGAGTTTTGAATGCAAAATCCCATTTTTTTCGTATTTAGCCAGTTGAATAAAACTTTCTCCTCCATCCGCTATTGCGATAAAAGGATTTAATTCATCTTTATTTTTATTTTTTTTGTTTCGCTCTTCCAGGTAAAAGTAGGCAACGTTGGTATCAGCCTCATTTAAATGAACTGCGATTCGTTTTCCGTTTAATTCATAGCCCTCGGACTTAACGATCTTTTTTGCCTTTTTGAATAACTCTAAAGATTTAGCCCTGTTAATAATCTTTTTAGAATCCTTATCTGATAAAGTAGTATACGGTAATTCTGTGTTATCTTTAGATGACGCAAAAGCATTCAAATTCAACAAATTAAAAGCAACAACAAAAGCAAAAAGTAAAAAAAATAGATTTTTAATTTTTTTCATAAAGCCGCTCCTTTCTTTCATTATTTTACCATAAATTGATAGATTTGGAATAAATTTATTTATGTGGAAACGACAAATTTTTGTTTTTCTTTTAGCCTCGTATCGCAGAAAAATACCCTCAAAATTATTAATAACTTTATTAATTTTTATTAACAGATTGCATGGAACTTTATGGTATATATAGTCGGGCTTTGTTCAATGTCTTTGTAGTTAGGACAAACTATTTCCATTCTTGAATTTGAAGCATCTATGAATAAATCCTTCGAACGGATCTCCCTGACGTGTGCATTCAAATATGCACGTCGATTCCTGCGTGTTATCAACCGTTCTATTTTTTTGGGGAATTTTTTTATCTGAAAAGTATTCGAATATTCATTTTTACCTTGTAAAAAGTTTGAAATTCCGGAAAGGAAAGGTTTAAAAATATGTTCGATGACCACCAATTAAAGCTCGAAGTACGATACACCGTTCAGTTTACAGAAGAGGAGATAAATCGCATCAAAGCATTGATACCAACGAAGAATATAAGTTACTTGGATTTACGTATCTTATACAAGATGGAACGTGCTCTTCAGACACTAGGAGAAGTATATTAGGAAGAATCAAATAAAATAAGCATTTGCGTTATGCAAGGGTATAATTACATACTCCAGAAGTCGTCATAATCAACGTTTTTAATGGTAAGCTCACGAATGGCTTTTATGACCTTTTGTGCGGTTTTCATGGATGGTTAAAAAGCATCACCAATTCGAGAATCATATTGATGATCGCTTCGTCCCGGTTGAAATTAAAAATAAATTCGGCTGCAAGTGATATCAGTGAAACCGCAGCAGCAATCGGCAGTATCATCTTTAAAAGAGATATATATACATCAAAATAGCGTGGCCCGATAAGATGCATCGGCTGATCCCGATAACCGGCCGCCAGGGCTGCAGGGTTGCCCAATTTGCTGAGAGCCTCTTTAATATCTTCCTCATTGTAATCATCCGGAAGCATATCCTCGATGGTAGACTTCAGCTCGAGGGCAATGTCCGCTCGGCTTTTTTCAGGAAGTCTACGGGTCACTTCCTGTATATATATGTCAATTAAATTCATCTTCCTCATCTCCTTTTAACAGCCCATAAAGCTGTTTGGAATTCTTGATCCATTCCTCTCTCAGTTGAAGAAATATTTTTAGACCCTGTTCGCTTAAAACGTAATACTTTCGCGGCCGGCTCTCTGTATGATCCCAACTGCTTGTCACAAGTTCTTGTTTTTCTAGCCGCCGCAGTAATGGATATAAGGTGCTCTGATCAATATTGATGCCGGAGTTCTCTAATAATTGAACCAGTGAATACCCATATTGCGGTGTCCGAAGCTGGCTCAGCACTGCTAGCGTTAAAGTCCCTCTGCGCAGTTCAGTTGTCAACGAATGCAGCAGCGTGCTCATTTACCTCACCTCACTCCACATACTATGTGTCATACACTATATGGTTTATACTATATGTCATACACTATATAGTTTATACTATGTGTCATACAGTATAATTGTGCATCATGCAACAAACTTTGATATCTTACAATTTTTTTTATTCCCTGTCTTCACAAATGGAGGAAGAAAGGTTAAAAAGAACATCGCCATCTTGAGAAGGAGCACGTCTTTTCCTGTTCCTATATCTAAGTAGGAGAGCTTCCATAAGGAAGGCTTCGTCAGCTTAAACATCGCACGACCGAAAGCGATCACTTTAGGGAGGAGGTCATACGCCGCTGCCCAGGGAGCTTCCGCTTTTCTTAGAAGATAAGAAAAATCATTTTGATTTCGATAACTGTCTAGCTCCAGCCCCCTAGCGTCTAGTGTCTTTCGGTCTCCGCCCTACGATAAGTCAACATCGAATCGCTTTCGCTCTTCGTGTTTCCTATAACTCAGTTGGAGACCTCCAAGTCATACGCCGCTGCCCAGGGAGCTTCCGCTTTTCTTAGAAGATAAGAAAAATCATTTTGATTTCGATAACTGTCTAGCTCCAGCCCCCTAGCGTCTAGTGTCTTTCGGTCTCCGCCCTACGATAAGTCAACATCGAATTGCTTTCGCTCTTCGTGTTTCCTATATCTCAGTTGGAGCCCTCCAAGCCATACGCCGCTGCCCAGGGGGCTTCCACTTTTCTAATAAAAGGGTTTTCGAAAATTTTCCCAACCACCCGAAAGAGATAAAATATTGATTAATTGTAATATTAAAAATAAACTGAAAATTGCAATATGGCCAATTGCATTTATTACAAAGGTAGGAGGAGAAAAGGGTTGAGAAAAGGTTTAAAAAAGAGAAAAATGTTAGGAGCTGCTTTACTTGCTTTGACAATGGGAGTCACCACATTTTCCACAGGGGCTTTCGGTCAAGAACCAGATCCTAATCAGAAAATTCGTGTGAGTATTAAAGGTCCGAAATCAGAAATGGCAAGTGCCAAGAAAAACTATAAAGCCCGCTGGGATTTTGGAACAGATGGCTTTACAGTTGAAGTGAATGCGAAACAATACCAGGCATTATTGAAAAATAAAAATTTACAAATTGAGAAAGTTCATGAAGTAAAGTTAGAACGAGTTCAGGATTCAACTAAAGGAAAATCAGGTGCGACAGCTATCACTTCTCTTCCGAGTGACCGCACACCTTGGGGAATTGAAGCGATTTATAATGATCCGTCGATTACAAGTACATCTGGTGGGAAAGGAATCAAAGTAGCTATATTAGATACAGGTGTTTATATTAATCATTATGATTTAGTGGGAAGTGCTGAACAATGTAAGGACTTTACCCAAGCCACATCCATTGTCAATAATTCGTGTACAGATCGAAATGGACATGGGACACATGTGGCAGGAACAGTTCTCGCCCATGGTGCCTCAGATGGATTAGGAGTCTATGGGATAGCACCCGAAGCGAAACTTTGGGCATACAAAGTTTTAAATGACAATGGATCAGGATATTCTGATGATATTGCTGGAGCCATTCGTCATGCAGCTGATGAAGCCGTTCGGACAGGCTCTAAGGTGATTATCTCTATGTCATTAGGATCCAGTGCCAAAGATAGCTTGATCGCCAGTGCGGTAGATTATGCTTACAGCAAAGGAGTACTCGTTGTGGCTGCCGCAGGTAACAGTGGGCCTGGTGTCAATACGATTAATTATCCAGGAGCATTGCCAAATGCCATTGCTGTTGCTGCTTTGGAAAATGTTCAGCAAAATGGTACTTATCGTGTAGCTGACTTCTCGTCCCGTGGTTCTTCTGCTACAGACGGTGATTACGTGATTCAAGAGCGTGATATTGAAATTTCAGCTCCGGGCAGAGATATTTTATCTACCTGGTATGATGGAAACTACAACACCATTAGTGGTACTTCCATGGCTACCCCTCACGTATCAGGTTTAGCAGCAAAAATATGGTCATCTAATCCAACGTGGACTCATACTCAACTGCGTGCAGAATTACAAAGAAGAGCGAAATTGTATGATATTAAAGGCGGAATTGGGGCTACGACCGGAGACGACTATGCTTCAGGATTTGGGTTTGCGAGAGTAAAATAAGAAAAAGGGAAAAAGCCATCTGATTTAAATGGCTTTTTCCTATCTGCTCATTTATCAACATAACGAACAACCCCTTTAAGTTAGAAAATTTTTCCTGAAATCAATTCTCTTACTGATATTTCTTTTACGATTGGAGATATTATTTTATAAAAGAGCGAGAGGGGCTGATGATAGTATGAATCATATATTATCATTTCGATTTTAAGATTTCCCAATGGATCTATCGAAATTTCTTTAAAAATAAGTTGAAATTTAATGTTGAGGAAGGGCAGCGAAAGATGAAGTACAAGTGGATTAGGATAAACGTTAAAAACAAATTTCAAATTAGAAAAGGGCAAGAATTGTGTGGCCAAGCATAAAGAGGTATTGTTTTGGAGTATTGCCTTTCCTGGATTTGGTCAACTATTAAATGGAAAATTGGTAAAAGGGATTATTCTCATATTTCTAGAATTTATCGTGAATGTTCAAGCCCATTTTAATGAAATTATTATACTAAGTTTTCAAGGTAAGATTGAAAAAGCGATACAAACTGCGAACTATCAATGGTTAATGTTTTATCCATGTTTGTATTTCTTTGCAATGTGGGATGCATTTCAAGATGCTAGTGAGAATGTTGATCGATCGCTCTTTCTTCCGTTCTTATTTTCTGCTTACTTTGTCACGGTTGGCTGCATATATTCTTCCAAATTAAACCTCTTTGGAGTACTATTGGGGCCAGTGTGGTTACCTATGCTTTGTGTCATTCCGGGACTTATTGTGGGATTTACGATTCGATCTTTATGGGCAAAAAACAGAATGCCTCTTCAGGATGAGAACCATCATGAGTAATAAAATTATTCGAAAGGCGGTTTATCTAAGGCCTCATTGTTGATTAAGGTTGTGTTACACATTTGGATACATGAACGGGTAACAAGCCTCTGTGGTCGTGCAGAAAACGCCAAGAAGGGTTCCGTTCGCGTACGGAAAGCGAATCACAAAGAGAGCAAATCCATCGCTAGGTTAACACAGCCTTATTCATTAATAAGAAAGTTCGTTGCATTTTTAATATGGTCAACTAGCGGCGTTCCTGGATGAGTGGAAAGGCTACCAATACGTTTATTACTTAATAAGACGGTAGGTCTTCCTTATTCTTCGATGTGGAATTCTTTACATATTTCGTCGAAGGGGCTTCGAGCCTTCTACGGCTTTAATCAACAACATGAGTAATGACTTTTCTATTTTTCCCTCACAGGGAGAAATCCCCTTTCAAATCTCTCCCCTTTAAATGTAAAAAATATTCCTTACTAATCAGTTTAACATTCGAATGTAATACCTAAATTTAAGATTTATTAAAGCCTTTCACCCATTTCCGTGGTCTCATATTTCAAAATAATTGGTTCATGGTGATAATTTTGTTACTATAGGTTCATCAGTTCCCTAAAATATTTTTTCAAACGAGATGAATAACCTACAAATATTACATACTACCTAAAAAGGGGGAATTTTGATGACACAAACAAAGTTTGACCCTAAAGTGTTATCGGTTCTTGAAGATAAAATCCAATTAATTAAAACAGAGGAAGGCGCAATTTACTTAGTCGGTCCTATTCGTCTCCCAGTCAATTTATATGGTGAGACGGTCGTATTCCAGTGGTACTGCTGGTTAAATTGTAGCGAAGTAACGGAGAATTTTGAAAAAATTATTGATAAACTCTCATCCATTAATTTGGCTGAAATGCAACAATCCAGTGTTTTGGTGTATGGGGATTTTGCATTTGCTGATGATGCCATTATCCGAATGCATTCGATTTGCCACACAGGTGACATTTTTGGTAGTAAGCGATGTGATTGTGGCTATCAACTGAAACAGTCTATGAAAATGATTGTTGAGCATGGAACGGGAGCTTTATTCTACTTAGCCAATCACGAAGGCCGCGGTATTGGCTTATTCAGTAAAGCGATGGCTTACATTTTACAGGAAAATAATTATGATACCGTTGAAGCCAACCATGCTCTTGGTTTTGTTGATGATGCCAGAAACTATAATGATGCGATTCAAGTCTTAAAAGCATTACGGTCAAAACCAGTTTGCCTTGTGACAAACAACCCGAAAAAATTAGCTGCTTTAAAAGATGCAGGTTTGCCAGTTTCAGGAAGAAAACCGCTTTGGGGGGATGTTTCCGAATATAACGAAAAATATTTGCAAACAAAGATTGAGCGCTCTGGCCATATTAAGGATGAGGGGTTCTGCCCAAATGAATAATCATGAATTTTATATGGATCTAGCGTTACAAAATGCCCAGGCGATGAAGGGACAAACCGATCCCAATCCATTAGTAGGCGCTGTCATTGTGAATCATAATCGAATCGTTGGTGTGGGGGCTCACTTAAAAGCAGGCGAACCTCATGCGGAAATTCATGCCTTAAGGATGGCTGGTGACAAAGCAAGAGGTGGTACGATTTATGTGACTCTCGAGCCATGTTCTCATCATGGTAGGACTGGCCCATGTGCGGTGGCACTAGTGGAAGCGGGGATCAAAAAGGTTGTCATTGCAACACTGGATCCCAATCCGATTGTCGCTGGCAATGGGGTGAAAATCCTTAAGGATGCAGGAATCGAAGTAGTAATTGGGGTTAGAGAAGAGGAATCCCGAAAAATGAACGAGGTGTTTAATAAGTTCATCGTTCAGAAAAAGCCTTTTGTTACTTTAAAGGCTGGAATTACTTTGGATGGAAAAATCGCTACCCACACCTCTGACAGCAAGTGGATTACGTCAGAAGAAGCGAGATTAGATGTACACCACCTACGAAATGAACATATGGCGATTCTTGTTGGGGTGAACACGGTTATAAAGGATAATCCGGAATTAACAGCGCGTATCCCGAATGGTCGAAACCCTATCCGTGTGATCTTAGATTCCACGTTAAAAATTCCATTAGAATCAAAGGTAGTTACGGATAACTTAGCAGAGACATGGATTTTTACAAGCAAAAATTATGATGAAGACAAGAAGAAAACGCTGGAATCATTAGGGATTAAAGTTTTTCATACGAATGGGATGAAACAGGTGGACCCAAATGATGTTGTCAAAATTTTAGGGGAACATTTGATTTCTTCTTTATTAATTGAAGGTGGAGGAGCCGTTAATGCTTCTTTCCTGGAGAATCAATTAATTGATAAAGTAGTCTTATATTTTGCACCAAAGTTAGTGGGCGGCCAACATGCCCCGACGTTCCTGGAAGGAGCTGGGGTTGAGATGATGCGGGATGCGGTTGAGCTTGCCGACGGTTCCTTTGAGAAAATCGGCCGAGATTTCAAATTTGTCGGCTACCCGATATATCATAAATGAGGGAATGTTCAATGAAATTTGGTTTTGATATTGATGATACATTAATAAATTTGCGGGAACATGCTTTTCATCTATACAATAAAAAACTAAATCAAAACGTTCCGATTGAGGTTTTTCAATCACTAAACCGTGTGGAAATCCACGAACCTTTTGGGCTTTCAGATGAAGAAGGGAAACACATGTGGAATCGTTCATTAGAGGAGATCTATTACACTTCATGTCCTCCTTTTCCCGATGCCCTTGAAACACTGCAACAATTAGACAAACAGGGGCATGAAATTTTCTATATTACTTCGAGGCCAGCCGAACACGGAGAGAGAACGAAAGAATGGATGAAACAAACCGGTTTTCCTGTCGTGGATGAAAGATTTTTCTATGGGATGAAAGACCACGAAAAGGTAGAAATCATCAAACAATTAAATCTAGATTATTACTTTGATGATAAACCAGATGTGCTAAATACACTTCTCAACGAATCTGTGAAAGTCATTATTAAAGATCAATCTTATAACCGGCATATCGACTTACCGCGAATGGTACATTGGAAGGAATTTAAAAATATAATCAAATAGGGAGCTTGGGCGATTGGAGCCCGGCTCTTTTTTTATGGAAAGGGGACAGTGGCAAAGTGGAATCAAACACCAAAAATGGAGGGACGAAGATACAAAATGTTCTTTAAAGGAGTGATAAAGTCCTTAATTTATTAAAGAAAAGCTACCTAATCTAAAAAATTTAAAAGGAAGGACTGCTTCAATTCAAGAAATAAAACAATAAATATGGTTATGGATTAAAATTAGCCCTAAAGAACTTAACTACTAATACAATCAAAATAATCAAGGTATTTAAATTCTTAAAAAGATATTGATTATTAAAAAGTAATCCGCTTATTACAAACTAAGTAAGCTTTATAAATTGAAGAGAACGGTTTTCATAACCGTTCTCATTCACCTTTTACATATGATGGGGATGCCATAATTTCTATTTGGCGATTTCATTTTATCCCTTTCTTTCAGTAGTCTTTAAATGGTAATAAATACTTACAAGGGTTTCATTACCACACAATTTGAAGTATCGCTTATATTTTTCATGAAAGGTGTACCAGAAAATTAGGTTAACAATCATTAAAATGTTGATTATTATATCAGAATAATCATTTAGTAATTCCTTATTGAAAGATAAAATTATTAATAATGTAAATTGTAAAAAACAAATAAATGATAATGATCGATAAAAATTATATTTTGCTAAAAATGTATCATTCATATTTTTTAAGTTTTCATGATATATGATTATTTTTGAAAGCTTATAAATGGAATACCATTTGGTCGGGAAATTCGTATCATATCTTTCATTAATAATTCGTAATGATTCCTCAAGCAAAGGTTTATTATCTTTTTCATACCATTCTGTTCCGAAAACAAATATAACTTTTAAATTATGATGGAAAAATTTATAAAACGATTTAATAAAATCCATTACGAATTTTTTAAAATCAGGGTTAATATCTTTAAAAAGGTCCCCAATTTTTAGAAAACTGATCAAAGCTCTAATATTTTTCCATAACCATGAAATAATAAATGAAAATATTTTATTAAAAAATTGGTCAAAAATAATGCTGAAAAACCAATAAAATACCTTTGACATAATTTTAATAACATGGCCAATTAGATAAGAATTGAAAATGACAAAGACAACAAATAGCCAAATATGTTTTTTTAGCACTTCTTCCATTTTTAAATATATCTTAAAAAAAGCAATTTTATTTAATACATCGAGTATATCACTTAGAGCTTGACCAGAAATTAGAAATAACGAAGTAAAGATAATCCCTGTAACGAATACGATTCCTGGAATTAGCAACCCCATTATGTCAAAAAAATAAATTTCAATTTTCTCCCACATATTTCCTCCTCGTTTTTTTATTTCCTTATACATTTAATCTCTTTTTTTCGATATATTCAATAAATATAAATTTAAATTTGATTTTTTATACATAAGGCTACTCGGAACGCAGATCAAAAACAAAAAAATAATTAATATTTATTTCCTTCAAGGGTTATTATTCGAATTTTTTTAAATATAATCTCACTTCACAATGTGTTTATTTGTGATGTTACAACTGTGATAAAACATTTTGGAAATCTATGGTTTCATAATGTGCTAGAGTTGTAATTCTCCCTAAGTCCGAGGTCTTACTTCTCGAAGCAGGAATCAAACGCGTTCAAGTCGAATGGACAGAAGGGGTAATTAAAAATACAGATCAACGATCGGTAGGAGTGGGTAACATGGATTTTCTTTTAAAAAAAGTTTTTGTCGGGCAACCAAAAACGGTTGGAACAAAAGATGCGGTCCATCCAATGGATCGAGAATGGACGAGTGCCATTTTTAAAGAGCCGGTTAAAGGACCAGTTTGGGTCGGAAAAACGGGCCTAGCTGGGGATGGGCAATTTGATTTGCAGCATCATGGAGGTCCTGAAAAAGCGGTATTTGCTTATTCAGTCGAAAATTATACTTATTGGCAAAAGGAACTTGGAAAACTAGAGATTGGACCCGGTGGTATGGGAGAGAATTTCCTTATGGAAAATGTAACGGAAGACATGATTTCGATTGGTGATACCTTTCAGATTGGTGAAGCCGTTGTTCAAGTTTCCCAGCCGCGTCAGCCATGCTGGAAGCCAGCCCGTCGTTTTAAAATCAAAACTTTTGCCCTGCTTATACAAAATACGGGGAGAACCGGCTGGTATTTCCGTGTACTTGAAGAAGGACAGGTAAAAGAGGAGCAAACTTTTAAATTGGTAGAACGACCTTGTCCACAGTGGACCATTCAAAAATGCAATCAAATCCTTCATGCGAAAAATCCGGACTTTGAAGAGATGCGCAAATTAGCCCATTGCGAATTTCTTGCACCCGGAATGCGGGAAACATTAGTGACACGGGTTGAAAAAAGGATACATCCGGATATTACGAATAGGGTATATGGTCCCAATTTATAAACTAAAAAGACAAGCCTTGTAAGGTACAAAACCATGAAGGGTACATCCAGAGAGTCAGCAATTGTCGTTGATGTAAGGACATTCACATATAGCCCTCTTTTATGAATTATATTTTATGAAATAAAGGTCAGAAGCTATTATTCTTGTTATTTGGCGGAAAAAAGGACTGGATTTGGGCGTTCGATCATCCAGCCCTTTACACACTGCCAAATAATAATTTTATAGGATCTTTTCAGAAAGTTATTGATTTTTTTTAATGACCATATTAAGATTTCTTAAAAAGTAATCCTATAGAGTTAATCGGAATTAGGTATAAGCCTTTTTATTAAATTGGGCTATGAAATAAAGATGTACCTATGGATACGTGACCATGAATTGGTTACTGCATATATTTATACAAAACTAAATTAGGTAGTTTCCCAGAAACAGAGGGATTTATTTTTAGCCATGAATGTTGACTGGATTACTCAACATTAGGAGGAGGAGAAATGAAGGTATCAAGTAAAGGGGAATACGCATTAAGAGCTTTAATTTTATTAGGAAATTCTCAAGGAAGTGTTTTGAGCATACAGGAAATTTCAGATAAAACCCTTGTAAGCATACATTACCTGGAGCAAATCCTTCTCCAATTAAAAAAGATGGGGTATGTAACAAGTAAGAGAGGTGTAAAAGGTGGCTATATGTTGCACAAGAAAGCTGCTGAAATTCATTTGGGTGAAGTTATCCGGGATTTAGAAGGGCCTTTGTCTCCGATGGCCTGTGCATCTATTACCAAATATGAACCATGTCCTTTAGAGGAGGGATGTCAATTAAAGCCATTATGGTCATTAATCAGAGATACCATTGCTTACGTTCTAGAGCGAACGACACTGGAAGATTTGTTGGAAAACCGAATTTTACTGCAAAAAGGAGAGGATTTTGTTGTCGTTAAGAGGACATCTTGATCAACAAGTAATGGATAAGATTGCTAGCCTATTGGAAGGATTAGAATTTGGAACCGTCCAAATAACTGTCCATGATTCACAAATCACTCAGATTGATCGATTAGAAAAACATCGGCTGCCATTACAAAAGAAAAGTAGCCAACTCACCAATCAACAGAAAAAAAGATGAATAGATGCCGATCGGACAACCGAAGGCCCTTTAGTTCCTTGTATATGACGATGTACAAGTAAAACTAATGGGCTTTTTTTATTGCAAAAAAGCCTGTTTATATCAATAAAAGGGTAATACAAAAAGTGATCATAACAGTCAATAGGGGGAGTACCATATGTTGAAAAAAATCTGGATTACACTATTTTCAACCCTGTTAATGCTAGGTGCAGCAGGATGCTCAAACCAAACCAACAATCAAGCAAATGGAACAGAAGATAAAAAATCTACCAAAAAAACAATCGAGTTATTAAATGTCTCGTATGACCCAACACGCGAATTATACGAGGAATTTAACAAAAGCTTTGCCTCCTACTGGGAGAAAGAAACTGGACAAAAAGTAACCATCAACCAGTCTCATGGTGGATCAGGAAAGCAGTCCCGTTCCGTCATTGATGGACTCGAGGCAGACATTGTAACACTGGCACTCGCCTATGATATTGATGCCATTGCGGAAGCGGGAAAACTTTCGAAGGATTGGCAAGAGAGACTGGCAGACAATAGTTCCCCATATACTTCAACGATTGTCTTCTTAGTCCGAAAAGGCAATCCAAAGGGAATTAAAGATTGGGATGATCTTATCAAAAAAGGTGTTTCCGTAATTACACCTAATCCGAAAACATCTGGAGGAGCAAGATGGAATTACTTAGCAGCCTGGGGGTATGCTTTAGAGAAAAATAATGGAGATGAACAAAAAGCAAAAGAATTTGTTGAGAAGCTCTTTAAAAACGTACCTGTACTAGATTCTGGAGCCAGGGGTTCGACTACCACATTTGTTGAACGAGGAATCGGAGATGTGTTGATTGCATGGGAAAATGAAGCTTACCTTGCTATCAATGAACTGGGAAAAGACCAGTTTGAAATCGTGAACCCATCCGTCAGTATTTTGGCAGAGCCTCCGGTAGCCGTTGTGGATAAAATGGCCAAAAAGCACGGAACGGAAAAAGTGGCCAATGCTTACCTTGAGTATTTGTATTCAAAAGATGGCCAAGAAATTGCCGCAAAAAATTATTATCGTCCACGTGATCCAAAAGTAGCTGAAATGTATGCCAGTCAATTCCCTGAGATTAAACTATTTACGATTGATGAGGTATTTGGCGGCTGGAAAAAGGCACAAAAAACGCATTTTGACGATGGAGGAATTTTTGATCAAATTTATCAACCATAAGGAAAGGTTTGGAAGAATGGAGAGACGTACACATGGTTATTCAGTCAAAACGACGAAGGGTGTTACCCGGATTTGGCCTCTCCATGGGGTATACCCTTATTTATCTAAGTTTCATTGTCTTGATTCCGATTGCTGTACTTTTTGTCAAAGCAAGTACGATAAGTTTTTCGGAATTTTGGGAGATCGTGACCGATAAAAGAGTGATGGATTCCTATAAATTGACTTTTTATACTTCCTTTCTTGCGGCGGTGGTGAACGCAATATTTGGAACACTTATTGCTTGGGTTCTAGTGAGATATCATTTTTATGGCAAGCGTTTCGTTGATGCCCTTGTTGATCTGCCATTTGCCCTACCAACGGCTGTTGCTGGAATCGCGCTTACCGCGATATATGCACCCAATGGATGGATTGGTCAATATTTTGAGGAATTTGGGATTAAGATTGCTTATACCCAAATAGGGATCATGATTGCTTTAACTTTTATCGGGTTCCCTTTTGTGGTTCGTTCAGTTCAACCTGTTTTGCAAGATTTGGATCGACAGTATGAGGAAGCGGCCGCCACTCTAGGGGCTAGTTCTTCCCAAATCTTTTTCAAGATTATTCTTCCTTCCATTATTCCCTCCGTGTTGACTGGCTTTGCACTAGCATTTGCCAGAGCCTTGGGGGAATATGGTTCGGTAGTATTCATTGCCGGCAATATGCCGATGAAAACGGAAATAGTTCCCCTGCTGATTATAACCAAGCTGGAGCAATATGACTATAGCGGTGCTGCCGTTATTGCTGCTGTCATGTTGGTTATCTCCTTCCTTCTCTTATTTTTGATTAATTTTTGGCAGTGGAGAACGGCTAGAAAACATCAAGTGTCCTAGAGGAGTTTGGATAACATGATAGCTAAAGAACCACTCAATGTAAAACGTGTAGGAGCTGGCCGCATCCCGTTGGCTCCGATCAGAAAATGGTTGTTAATTGGAACTGCCTTAGGGTTCTTAGGGGTTTTTATCCTCATACCGTTGCTCGTTGTTTTTACAGAAGCCCTGAAAAAGGGAATCGAGTTATACTTCGCTGCCCTGAAGGATGTGGATGCCCTTGCAGCGATAAAGTTAACACTGATGACAGCTGCCATTGTGGTTCCGCTTAATGCCATTTTTGGTGTCATTGCTGCATGGGCCATTGCGAAATTCGAGTTTAAAGGAAAAAATATCTTGATTACCCTCATCGATATTCCTTTTGCCGTCTCCCCTGTCATTGCTGGCCTTGTGTTTGTCTTATTGTTCGGCTCTCAAGGAGTATTTGGTCCCTTCCTTGAAACAAACAATATAAAAATCATTTTTAGTATACCTGGAATCGTACTTGCAACCATTTTTGTTACTTTTCCATTTGTTGTCCGTGAATTAATACCGATGATGCAAGAACAAGGAAGCGAAGAGGAAGAGGCTGCCATTACCCTTGGTGCTAGTGGATGGCAAATGTTTTTCCGAGTTACACTTCCCAATATGAAATGGGGATTGTTGTATGGCCTTATTTTATGTAATGCCCGTGCGATGGGAGAGTTTGGCGCTGTATCCGTTGTATCAGGACATATTAGAGGATTAACCAATACCGTCCCACTGCATGTGGAAATTTTATATAACGAGTATCATTTTTCTGCTGCCTTTGCGGTTGCCTCCTTATTGGCTCTGCTGGCGCTAGTGACTTTAGTGTTAAAAAGCCTTGTTGAATGGAAAACAAGGAAAAACGGATAAGAGGAGGAGACTGAAGATGGGGATCAAGATTCGTAATGTAACAAAAGCATTCGGCACCTATACAGCCATTCAAGATATTAATTTACAAATACAAAAAGGAGATTTTGTCGCGTTATTAGGGCCATCTGGTTCAGGTAAAACAACTCTTCTGAGGCTGATTGCTGGGCTGGAAAACTTGGATGCCGGAAAAATATTTTTTAATGGGATTGATTATACGGCTAAAACTGTAAAAGAACGGAAAGTTGGTTTTGTTTTTCAGCATTATGCCCTGTTTAAACATATGACGATTTTTGAAAATGTCGCCTTTGGGTTAAAGGTAAAGCCTCGAAAAATACGTCCAACGAAGAAGGAAATAAAGGAAAAAGTAATGGAATTGTTAAAGTTCGTTCAGTTGGAACATTTAGCAGATCGCTATCCGGCTCAGCTTTCCGGAGGACAAAGGCAAAGGATTGCCTTAGCAAGGGCTCTTGCTGTTGAGCCGGAGGTACTCCTTTTAGACGAACCATTTGGAGCATTGGATGCTAAAGTACGTCAAGAGCTCCGCCGCTGGTTAAGAGAAATCCATCAAAAGCTTAACATTACGACCATTTTTGTTACGCACGACCAAGAGGAAGCGTTAGAAATGGCGGATACGGTTGTGATTATGAACCATGGAAAAATTGAACAAATTGGCTCACCAGAAGAAGTATATGAAAAACCAGCCAATGCATTTGTTTATAGCTTTTTAGGCAAAGTGAATGAATTCAAGGGAGAATCTTTGGTAACGAATTTTCCGCATGTAAAGGGGACGGAAGAAGCGGTTGGATATATTAGGCCGCATGAAATTGTTTTGCACCAGCAATCTAATGAAAACAGCATACCAGCAGTAGTGATCCATATTAATAAGGCCGGTTCAACGGTCCGATTTGAACTGAAAAGGCTGGATACGGATGAATTATTTGAGGTCGAAATGACGAGCGATCATTACAAGAAGCAGGGTCCCTTTCATAAAGGAGAAATCTTATATGCCGAGTT
Source organism: Neobacillus thermocopriae (assembly GCF_010975035.1). Taxonomy (GTDB): domain Bacteria; phylum Bacillota; class Bacilli; order Bacillales; family Cytobacillaceae; genus Neobacillus; species Neobacillus thermocopriae. The sequence goes on from NZ_JAAIUV010000003.1 coordinate 216,969, forward strand.
TAAAAACATCGTACTGTTTGATAGGAAAACGAACTCCATTCAAACAGAGAAAAACGTACAGGGAGAGGTTGTTTCAGCGATTTCTTCCTACATGTCATAGAGGCTGAAAAAGCCTCTTTTTCTATGGGGGAGGAGAGTGAATATTTCTCTTGAGGAATCACACCCATTCCTCCTTATTCTCTTTCCTTTTATCTATTAACCTTTTCTGCGTGATCAGTCTTAGGTCTTATCTTAATATCAATCGGAGGACTATTATCCTTCTCATCGCTGTTCTATAGAATGAAATTGATGCAATGAAAAGGGGAGCAGTGTTGAGGAGGAATCAAAATGGAAGTGTATGTTTTGCTTACAGATACAAAGACGACGTTATCGAAGACTATCGGCTTATTTACAAAACAATCCTTGAATCATGTATCTATTTCATTTGATCCACAATTAAGAGAAATATATAGTTTTGGACGGAAGAAACCCAATAACCCATTTTTAGGAGGGTTTATAAGGGAACAGATTAACCAAGATTTGTTTGAAAATGCGATTGGTGCGGTATATAGGTGTTTAGTCACGGAGGAGCAATTTCAAAGAATGAAAAAGTTTGTGCAAGCTATAGAGAAGGAGCGACACAGCTACCGATATAATTTTATCGGTTTATTCGGGGTGTTGTTTAATCAACCAATCAAGCGGGAAAAGGCTTATTTCTGCTCGCAATTTGTATCTGCTGTTTTTCAGAGTGGAGATGTTATCATTGCAGACAAACCGGACATGCTTGTCACTCCCAATGATTTTACAAACTGTCCTCATCTCCAACTCGTTTATGAAGGACCACTAAGTGATTATCCTCTAGCTCATCGAAAAATTCCAAAGGGACAGCCATCGTCATTGAATGTATTTAGTTCTGTCGGGTAAATCATACAAACTTCCCTCCATCATTCTCCTACTGAATGCTCCTTGCTTTTTTTGTAAATTACCAAACACCCCTATATGAAAAAAATCCAAGAACGTAATACGGTAATCAATGGTTAGGTGCGAAAAAGGGAATAATGAAAAAACATCGTGAAGGTTTGAAGGGATTTCATTGAAGGTAAAGAATAAACAAAATAGATTTTCCATCACATTTTTTACCATGAGACGAGGAGTGTTCCTTTATGACAAATAGCAGAAAAAATCCTAAGGTCGATGAATGTTTAAAGAATACGAAAAAGTGGAAGGAAGAGTTTGAGAAGTTAAGAGAAATGGCCCTTGACTGTGAATTGACGGAAGAATTAAAGTGGAGGCTTCCTTGCTACACGTTTGAGAAAAAGAATATCGTTATCATTCAGGGATTTAAAGAATATTGTGCATTGATGTTTTTTAAAGGTGCTTTGTTAAAAGATGCCGATAGGATTCTAATCCAACCTGGGGAGAATAGTCAGGCACAGCGCCAAATTCGGTTTACTAGTATCCAAGAAATAGCTGAAATGGAAACGACCGTGAAAAACTATATTCATGAAGCGATTGAAGTCGAAAAATCCGGTTTGGAAGTGAAGTTAAAAAGAACGGATGAATATGACATGCCTAAAGAACTTCTAAATAAATTCGATGAAAACTCCGCCTTAAAATCAGCATTTGAAGCATTGACACCAGGACGGCAAAGACAGTATATCCTTTATTTTTCACAAGCCAAACAATCCAAAACGCGGGAGTCAAGGATTCAAAAATGTATGGAGAAGATTCTTAATGGGAAGGGGTTAAAAGATATATAAAAAAGATGAAAAAAGTATTTGGATGGGCTATTCCAGCAATAGGTCGGGGAACGGACTTCTGGAATGCCCATTTTTTATATGTAGAAAAGGATCAATCTCCTATTTGTTAGACTCCATCTTTCTTCCCTCTACTTTTTCATTTTGACCTACGATAAGTAAACATCGACTCGCCTTTCGGGGCTCATCGTGTTTCTTATATCTCAGTTGGAGAGCTCCACAAGGAAGGCTTCGGAAGCATCCACATCGCACGACCGAAAGCGGTAGCTTTTGGGAGGAAGCCATACGCCGCTGACCAGGGCGTTTCCACTTATCTGATTTGTATTTTTTTACATGAATTCACTTGTTTGGGGAATATTGAAATTATGGAATACTTCATTTTTTGAGTGGAGGTTAATGAAATGGAGAAGGTTAGTCAGGCGAGGCTTACGTCAGCAGAGATTACATCTCTTTGGACATCTTATGTCAATGATTGTGCAATTTTATGTAAAGCGAAATATTTTTTATCCACTGTGGAGGATCCAGAGGTCAAATCCCTATTAGAACATGCGAATAAACTTATTCACGGGAATCTTAGTGCGCTCACTGAAATTTTCAATAGAGAGAAGTATCCGATTCCATATGGATTTAAACTGGATGAGGATGTGGATGTCAATGCCCCCAAATTATTTTCAGACGCTTATATATTAAATTACCTCCATGAAGCGGCCAAAATTGCACTGCAAGGTCATTGTATGAGTCTGAGCTTATCTGCGAGGGCAGATGTATACAGTTTTTTTAGTGAATGTATCACTCAATTAAACCATTTTATTAGAGAGGTAAAAGAGCTTTTATTATCCAAAGGTCTTTATATTCGGCATCCCTATTTACCCACCCCAGACGGCATTGATTTTGTCAAAAAGGACAACTTTTTGAAAGGTTTTTTAGGTGAAAGAAGACCATTATGTGGATCAGAAATTACAAATCTTTTTTCTAATCTCCAAAAAAATGCTTTTGGAATGGCAACATTAATAGGATTTAGTCAAGTAGCTCAGTCAAAAGAAGTAACCGAATACTTCCTAAGGGGAAAAGAAATTGCGAAGAAGCATTGTGAAATTTTTTCATCCATCCTTAGAAAAGAGGATCTTCCTTTTTCTATGGACTGGACTTCTGAAGTGACTGAATCAACAACTTATACCTTTTCGGATAAATTAATGATGTATTTTACAACTACCCTTAATGCTCTTAGTATAGGTTTTTATGGTACAAGTATCGCCATGAGTCCTAGAAGAGATTTAGGAGTGCACTATGTAAAGTTATCAGCTGAAGTGGCAAAGTATGCGGAGGATGGAGCGAAAATCATGATTAAAAATGGATGGATGGAACAGCCTCCTATGGCTGCTGATCGGAATGAATTAGCAAGGCAGTAAGAATAAAACAGGAACAAACACAATGGGAGTGAAACAATCACTTCCTTTTTTTGAGCAAGTTGTAGCCTTTTTTTTAAAAAACTAAAAGGAACACTCTGTCATTAAGGAATTTTTCTTATAGGGTAAAAATGGTAGAATAGAGAGAGACAAATGAATAGGTAATGGCACCTATACATTAAGAAGATGAATGGAAATGACAAGGAAGGATGTCTATTTATAAAGGGAGGAAGGGCTAAGGATGGATTTCGAAACGGTGATGCAAGAACTTGAAGCACTCGGTAAAGAAAGTTTGAAAAAGAGGTACATAAACAATGGGGCACACGAGCCGCTTTTTGGAGTAGCTACAGGTGCCATGAAGCCGCTTGCAAAAAAGATTAAAAAAAATCAGCCATTGGCCGAGAAACTTTACGCCACTGGAAATTATGATGCCATGTATTTTGCAGGGATCATAGCGGACCCAATGATTATGACTGAAGCCGATTTTGAACGCTGGATGGATGGAGCCTATTTCTATATGCTGTCCGATTATGTGGTGGCTGTCACTTTGTCAGAAACAAATATGGCGCAAAAAGTGGCGGATAAATGGATTGCAAGTGGGGATGAACTCAGAATGTCGGCAGGTTGGAGCTGTTATTGTTGGCTGTTAGGTAGCCGCAAGGACAGTGAGTTTAGTGAAAGCAAAATTGCTCGTATGCTTGACCAAGTGGAAAAAACGATTCATGATGCTCCCGAGCGAACGAAAGTGGCGATGAATCTTTTTATTTACACTGTCGCGATTTCATACCTTCCTCTCCATGAGAAGGCTGTGGAAACGGCAAAAGCCGTTGGTCCAGTTGAAATCAAAAAGGACAAGAAAAAAAGTAGTGTTTTAAATGCACTTGAAAATATTCAAAAGGAAATAGATAGAGGGAGACTTGGCTTCAAGCGGAAATATGTAAGGTGTTAGAATGAGTAGGGAGATTTAACTTAAAAAAGAGCATTACCCTATTCATTTATAATTGTTTAGAGAAAGGATTTATAGGAATAGCGTAAAAAAATCGAAACCGGGCAATGCCTGGTTTTATTGTTTTTAAAAAGTGTCTAGCATAAAAGACTAACAATCAGTCAGCAAACACATGGGATCATTGCTTTTTCTTGCTCTTAGTTAGAGCGTCCCACTAGGAAGGGCTTGGGAGCATAGATAACTCTCACGACTAAAGTGATTGAATTTTCAGAGAGTCATATACGTAATCAGGATAATTGAGCTTTACTGATTTTGATATTAAATGGATGAATCGTATGGATTCATTTGGCTGCTCGTTTACTCAAAAATGGAAAAAATATTGACATTGAAAATCATTATCAATTATTATGATAACAATAGGTTGTTGAAAATCGTTTTCAATTAGGAGGCGGTTGGAATGAAAATGTTTATTGGGTATGTGAGCCTGTCTGGAAATACAGAAGAAATGGCCAATATCCTAAAAAATACCCTTCTTTCAAAAGGGTGTGAAGCTGATATGGAAAGCCTTGAAACGGTAGAAGTACAAAGCCTTCTAGACTATGATTGTATCTTTATTGGAACCTATACATGGGGGGACGGTGACCTTCCATATGAGGCAGAAGATTTTTATCATGAGTTACTTGAGTATCACTTAACTGGTCAAAATGCGGCATGCTTCGGATCAGGCGATCATGCCTATCCAAATTTTTGTGCCGCTGTTGATACGATCTCTCATCAGTTGATTCAATGCGGGTGTAACGTTTTTCCGGAGAGCTTGAAAATAGAACTAGATCCACAAACAGAGGATAAAATTCGCCAATGCCAGCAATTTGCCCAATCCGTGTATGAGTGGGTTTTGCTGAAAAAGGAAATGAACCAAAGGGTAAAGCAATACTTTCTATAAATGGTGTTCTTTACAGATGGCTGCTACCCTATTTCCGTAGAATGAAAGAATCAGACAATCATGTTAAAACGGCAACTTGTCATATATATCTTTTCTATTTCAAAATCTATGGTTCATAAATAGGCTTTTGACTTTAAAAAAATAAATTTATACTAATGATTGTAAGGAGGATATTAAAAAATGACACACTCTATGAGATTACGTTTCCCAACTTTGAACCAGTAATTGAATACGGTCAAAGGCTCTGCTTGTGTATGCAGAGTAATGGGAGGAGTCTGTCCTTTTTTAATAGTCTTCATTTTTATCAATATCATGAATAGAAGAAAGGCAGATTGGTATGCCTTTTTATTTTTTATAGACAGCTTATTCGCTTCACCTTTTCCGAATAGGATAGGGGTATTCCCTTTACTCTGTATCGCAGGCAGCTAGCCTGTGATTTTTTATTTTAACAGTGAAAGCGGGAGGGAAGCGTCCATGCAGTTTTTATTATTTTTTTGATATTGATACGAGCTTGAACTGAGGCTCGTATCGGTCTCGCTACCGATACGAAATCATAACAATTTCGGGAGGTAGCAAAAATGGAACAAATTTGTTTTGAATTACAAAATGTGGAAGTGATTTATTTAGATAAAGAAATTTTTAAGATTGAACGATTGGCAGTACACCAATTTGACCGCATTGGTATCGTTGGTAAAAATGGTGCAGGGAAAAGTACTTTAATAAAGGTACTTGCGGGTATGGTGCAGCCAACAGCAGGGAAAGTGAACCGTTTCGTTGATTTTGGATATTTTGAGCAAGTGGAAGCTCCCTCCATCAAAGAAGCGGATCCGTCCTTACTTGGAAAATTGCATGTTCCTCAACAATCTGTTCAGTTAAGTGGCGGAGAGCAAACAAGGCTGAAGCTGGCTCAATTGTTTACTCATTATTACGAAGCGCTATTATTGGACGAACCAACCACTCACTTGGATCAAGAGGGTATATCTTTTTTACTGGATGAATTACGGTATTATTATGGAGCATTGATTGTCATTAGTCATGACCGTGCCTTGTTGGATGAACTTGTCACTACAATTTGGGAAGTAGATGGGGGAAAAATCAACATTTATTCAGGTAATTATAGTGATTACATGGCTCAAAAACAATTAGAACGTGAACAACAGCTCCAAGCTCGCGAACAATACTTGAAAGAAAAAAGCCGGCTGGAAAAAGCAGCTCAGGAAAAAATGAAAAAAGCGGAAAAAATTGTTCAGGCAGGCAGCATGTCTAAAAAAGAAGCGAATGCCAAACCGAATAAGATGTATATGACAAAATCAAAAGGCACGAGCCAAAAAGCTGTCCAGCGTGCTGCAAAAGCTATTGAACATCGGATGGAAAAGCTTAAGGTAGTGGAAGCCGTACAAGAAGAAAGGCCCATTCAATTCCGTCAATCGAAGGCGCTTGAATTGCATAATAAATTTCCCGTTATGGCCAACAGACTAACACTTCGTGTTCAGGATCAAGTGCTATTGGATGAAGTAAGTTTCCAAATACCTTTAGGTAAGAAAATTGCTATTACCGGCAGCAATGGTTGCGGGAAAAGTACCTTGTTGCACCATATTGCCCATAAGGGAAATGGATTAACCATATCACCAAAAGCTCAGTTTGGATATTTTCGTCAAATGAGTTATCAATTTATGAATGATGAAACGGTTTTACAATTTTTGAAAAATCGTTCAGAATATGATGAAGGATTTCTACGTAGTGTTTTACATTCGATGCAGTTTGTCGGTACGGATTTAGTAAAAAGTGTGAAGTCATTAAGTGGAGGAGAGGCTATTCGCCTTCAACTTTGTCAGTTGTTCCTTGGGGAATACAACATTTTGTTATTAGATGAACCAACTAATTTCTTAGATATTCATGCGATTGAAGCATTAGAACGGTTTATCTCTGCCTATGAAGGTACAATCTTATTTGTATCCCACGATAAGCAATTTATAAAAAATGTCGCTGACGTAAACTTTCATATTGTTGACAAAAAATTGATCCAAAGGTGATAGGGGAGAAGAAAATAAAAAAAGCCTCTGACGGGAATGAATCCGTAAAATGTACCCTATAAGATGGACACTTTGAAAAAAGTCCTTCTTGTAGGGTACTTTTGTTTATAATGAGAAAAAAGATGTTGGAGCGGAACTAGAATGACGAAGAGACTATTAACGAAAAAAGAAC
>NZ_JAAIUV010000030.1 GCF_010975035.1 Neobacillus thermocopriae
TGCCCACGTGTTACTCACCCGTCCGCCGCTAACCAACAGAAGCAAGCTTCTATTGGTCCGCTCGACTTGCATGTATTAGGCACGCCGCCAGCGTTCGTCCTGAGCCAGGATCAAACTCTCCAAAAAAGTTGATTAGCTCATAAAATTAACGTTGGCTTCGTTTCGATAGAAACGAATGTTGTAATTTATTGACGTTTTTGGTTGTTTAGTTTTCAAAGAACAATCTTTTAAGTTGTTTTATCAGAAACAACTATATTAATATATCACATTAATCGCTTGTTGTCAACAATTATTTTTAACTTATTTCAAATTGTTAACTCAAGTAACGACTGCTTTACTATAGTAACACCATATTAAAATATCGTCAACATTTTTTGAAAAAATTTTTTTAAAAGAATTATCTAACGCATGATTCCTAGCTACACCCGCCTTTCTACCTCGTCATCCGTTCTTCTTGTTCTCTATATCTTAGACAGATCTCCTCCCGATAAAATTTTGTCAGAATAACAATTACATTATTAAAAGCAGTCTTCTTGAGAAGTGGTATGTATCCTCGTCCGGATCAATTGCACTTTTCCGTAATAATATCCTACATTTTATAAAAATGAAACAAAAAATAGCCGACCTGTCAAAAACAGGTCGGCTATCATCTATTTTGTAATTTTAATTATTCCCTCTTGCTTCAGATCAACAAGGCCTTGTTTTTCAATTTCTACTTTTTCACCTTCGGCCAAGTTCGTAAAGACAATAGGTGTAATTGTTGATTTCGCATGTTCTTTAATGTATTGAATATCAAATTTCAATAATGGCTGACCTTTTGTTACCCGGTCATTTTCAGACACTAACGCCTCAAAACCTTCACCTTTTAGATTCACTGTATCGATTCCGACATGGATTAGAATCTCACGGCCACCGTCAGATAAAATACCAAGAGCATGTTTTGTTGGGAATAGGTTAACGATTTTTCCATCAACAGGAGAAACAACTGTACCTTCTTCCGGAACAATCGCAAAGCCATCTCCCATCATTTTTCCTGCAAACACTTGGTCTGGTACTTCAGTAATTGGTTTAATTTCACCTTTAATTGGCGCAACAAACTGTTCCTCATTTTTATGCTCAGTTTGCAATGCCTCTGGATTTACAACTTCAATTTGTTGTTCCACACCTTTTTCAGGTTCTACAACAGCCGTTGTACGAGGACGTTTTCCTTCCATAATATCTTTCATTTGACCTTTAATCGTTTCAGAACGTGGCCCAAAAATTGCTTGTATGTTATTTCCAACTTCTAACACACCAGCTGCACCAAGTTTTTTCAATTGGTCTTTATCTACTTTGCTAATATCATTAACTGATACACGAAGACGTGTGATACAAGCATCTAAGTGTGCAATATTCTCTTTACCGCCCATTGCATCTAAAATATTAGCCGCTAGGTCTGCTGATCCAGCTTTACCAGTTGGCTCCTCGTTTTCTTCATTATCAAGCTCACGACCTGGTGTTTTCAAATTGAATTTACGAATAGCAAAACGGAATCCAAAGTAGTAAATAATCGCAAAAACTAGACCAACTGGGATAACAATCCATGCATTTGTCTGCGGATTAATTAATCCAAATAAGATATAATCGATTAATCCACCTGAAAAAGTCATTCCAATTTTTACATCTAATAGGTGCATGGTCATAAAGGACAGACCAGCAAAAATGGTATGAATCGCAAATAACACAGGCGCCACAAACAAGAATGAGAACTCAATTGGCTCTGTAATACCTGTTAAGAAAGATGTAAGAGCAGCAGATGCCATTAATCCCCCTACTACTACTTTCTTTTCAGGTCTAGCTTCATGATAAATCGCTAAAGCGGCTGCTGGTAATCCAAACATCATGAATGGGAATTTACCAGTCATAAATGTACCAGCCGTCAAGTTTTGTACGTTATCCGTAATTTGTGCCATAAATATCCTTTGGTCACCACGAACGATATCTCCAGCCTTATTCACGTATTCACCAAATTCATACCAGAAAGGTGAATAGAAAATATGGTGTAGACCGAAAGGAATTAATGCACGTTCAATAACACCAAAAATAAATGCAGATAACGTTAAATTAGCATGAACCATATTTTGCGAGAATGCGTTTAGTCCTGCTTGAATTGGCGGCCAAACAAAAATCATAATAAGACCTAAAATAACTGCACTTCCCGCTGTAATAATAGGAACAAATCTTTTTCCAGCAAAAAATCCTAAGTAAGAAGGTAACTCGATTTCATAGAACTTGTTATACATAAAGGCGGCAATAATACCAACAATAATCCCGCCAAATACCCCTGTAGCTAAAGTAGGAACTCCTAAGGAAAGCGTATAAGCTGCATTTCCTTCAACATCCGCAGCTTCAATTCCAAGGACAGTTCCCATTGTAACATTCATAATAAGGTAGCCGATAATTGCTGCTAAACCAGCAACCCCTTCCCCACCAGCTAAACCGATGGCAACACCTACTGCAAATAACAGTGGAAGATTACTAAATACTATACCTCCAGCCTTTTGCATTACTGCTGCAATAAGGTCTACAACACTGTTATCTAGGAATGGAGCAAGCTCTAATAATGTAGGGTTTCGTAGAGCAGCCCCTAAAGCAAGTAAGATACCGGCTGCAGGCAAAAGGGCAACTGGTAGCATTAAAGCTCGTCCAACCTTTTGCAAAACGCCAAAAGCTTTTTTGAACATTTTGAAACCTCCTATATTTTTCTAGCTCATTAAACAAATGCTTTTTCTAGGTAAGTAAAACAAAAAGGCATGAGAAAAAGATCAATTGAATGAAGGTATGGGCATAGAATTCCCCATAATCCTTATTTCAATCAATACTTTTTACTCATGCCTGATCGAATCAGTAACACGTAATAATAATGGCTATTTAAATTTATTTTGTATACGTTGCAAATGCATGGTTAAATAAACCGCTTCTGCTTCAAAAACTTTCAATTTTAACGTTTGCTGCATTACTTTAATGAGCTTCCACGCAAGATTATAACATACCGGATATTCCTCTTTCAAGAGGGTTGCAATTTTTTCTGGCTCTGCCACCATCTCGCCCTTCTTTACACGTTCAATCGCAAAGCGAAGATGGCGAACAAGTCTCATGTAATCAATACTTTCTTTATCAATTTGAATATCAAATTGCTCCTCCACCATCTCCACCAACCGGCTGACAAGTTGGGAGTCCTGGTTTACCTCAGATAGATTTTTGTTGGTAAGAGCACTATGGATATGCAAAGCAATAAAACCAATCTCACCAACAGGAAGGGCAACTCCCGTCTTTTCTTTAATGAGCTCCACTACTTCTGAAGCGATTTCATACTCATGCCTATAAAGTGTTTTGGTTTCAACTAAGAACGGATTATTTATTTTCATTCCCTGGGATGCCCTTGAGAGCGCAAACATTAAATGATCTGTTAAGGCTACATGGATATGTTCATTTAACCCAGAGTTCGTTCGCTGCTTAATTAGCTCCATTGTCGAAATAATAACTTCATGGAATTCTTGATCCATATAAGGAAGCAACTTGATATAATTTTCTTGTTCTTTTTCGTTTTTAAGAACAAACAACTTTTCAACTCGATCCGTGTCGATAAAGTCCCCTCGTTTTCGGTTAAAACCGATCCCTTTACCGATTAAAATCACTTCTTTAAATTTGGGGTGTTCAGCAATTAATACATTGTTATTTAAAACTTTTTCAATTCTTAGGTTCGCCATCCCATTAGCCTCTCTTTGCCATTCCACTATATTAAAAAATGTATCTGAGAGGTCTCGCGAAGTCAACCGACAAAATTCGACATATCCTAAAAAAATGAAAATGAATATTTCATTAATCAGTTAACTATAAACTTGGTCAATAAATTATACTTCCGCCCCAATGGACACTTTTGTTCATGCAATGCCTATTTGCTTTCCAATACACTCCAATTGAAATGATGTATATACAAAGAGCGGAGTACAATATCGTCGCACTATTACTCTAGATCAATCTCTAAGTCAAAAATCCATTCTCCTCTAAAGGATAGAAAAAAAGCTGCGATAAACGCAGCTCATTAATGTTGTAAAAATATAAAATAGAGAACAAAAATCACAAAGAAAAAGTACATAATTGGATGAATGTCTTTGCCACGGCCTTTGATAAGCATTGTAATTGGATAAAAGATAAAGCCAATCGCAATTCCTGTAGCAATACTGTAGGATAACGGCATCGCAATAATTGTTAAGAAGGCTGGAACAGCGATTTCAAAACGTGTCCAATCAATTTTACCTAAAGAAGATACCATTAACACACCGACAATAATTAATGCTGGCGCCGTTACAGGTGCAGTGACCACAGATAATAACGGGAAGAAAAAGATCGATAAAATAAACAGCCCTGCAGTTACCAATGAAGCAAATCCTGTTCTCGCTCCAGCCGCTACCCCAGCTGATGATTCAATATAAGAGGTAACTGTTGAAGTTCCTAAAACGGCTCCAGCTGTGGAAGCAACCGAATCAGAAATCAATGCCCTTCCCGCATTCTCAAGCTTGCCATCTTTCATCAATCCCGCTTGGTTAGCTACCGCAACCAATGTACCGGCATTGTCAAAAAAGTCTACAAAAAAGAAGGTAAGGATCACACCTAGCATGGCAGTCGTATAAAAAGAACTATCACTAAAAGATGAAAATGCAGCACCAAATGTAGGAGCTAAACTTGGAACACTGCCGACTACTTGGGTTGGGACATCGATTAATTTAAATATCATTCCGACAATTACCGTAATCACCATGCCGTAAAATACCGCTCCAGTGATTCCTCTTGTCATCATGATCACTGTAATAATTAATCCAAAAATTGCTAGCAGGGTATCAGGATTTGATAAATCGCCTAATCCTACAAGAGTCGCATCGTTATTCACAATAATTTTCGCATTTTGTAGACCGACAAAGGTAATAAACAAACCAATTCCTGCACCTACTGCATATTTCAATTCAACCGGTATTGCATTAATGATTTTTTCACGAAGCCCTGTTAATGTCAGAATTAAGAAAAATACTCCAGAGATGAACACTGCACCAAGGGCATGCTGCCACGGAATCCCACTTCCAAGAACAACAGTATAGGCAAAAAATGCATTTAACCCCATGCCCGGTGCCAAAGCGAGCGGGTATTTTCCTAAAAGCCCCATAATAATGGAACCTAATGCGGAAGCTAATGCCGTCGCAACAAACACAGCTCCATAATCCATCCTTAGAGCATCAGGTAGATCCTCTATAGATGCCAGTGAAAGTGTTAATGGGTTCACTACTAATATATAGGCCATTGCCAAGAAGGTCGTTAATCCGCCAATAAATTCACGGCGGTAATTTGTACCGTATTTTTCAAACTCAAAGTACTTATGCATTTCCCTTTCCCTCCATCTATTTCTTATTATTTTGCAATAAAAAATGCTTCGGCATTCTACCGAAGCTTTTGACTTTAGGCAAATGAAATAAACGGAGGAAAAAAACTGTCTCTCACCATTTATCACTGCCTCGTAGTCAAGCCATTTACGGTGGCTCGGTAGAAACTCTTGGGCCATATCCCCAACATTATACGACGCGATTCGACAATATGAACTTCACTCTTATCATACCAACGACCTACGTATTCGTCAATAAAAAATACGAACGATACAAAAAACTTTTTTTGCATCGTTCGTATTTATCATCTTTATTCCCATTCAATTGTTGCTGGTGGCTTGCTCGTGATGTCATAAACTACACGGTTAACATGTGGTACTTCATTGACAATACGAGTGGAAATGACTTCAAGAACATCCCATGGAATACGAGCCCAATCAGAGGTCATTCCATCAATAGAGGTAACCGCACGAATGCCGATTGTATAATCATAGGTTCTCGCATCACCCATGACACCTACACTGCGAATATCCGGAAGCACAGTGAAGTATTGCCATATGTCACGGTCTAGACCAGCTTTTTTAATTTCTTCGCGTAAGATCCAATCTGATTCTCGGACGATTTCCAGCTTATCTTCTGTAACCTCGCCAAGAACACGAATTCCTAACCCAGGACCAGGGAAAGGCTGTCTCCATACAATCTCATCAGGAATGCCAAGTTCAGTACCAAGTGCACGGACCTCATCCTTAAACAAGGTGTTTAAAGGTTCAATTAATTTAAATTGCATATCTTCTGGTAATCCGCCTACATTATGATGTGATTTAATTGTTTGAGCAGTAGCCGTGCCACTTTCGATAATATCGGTATAAAGTGTTCCTTGAGCTAAAAATTCAATACCTTCCAGTTTTGACGCTTCATCATCAAAAACATAAATAAATTCGTTTCCAATAATTTTCCGCTTCTGTTCAGGATCAGTAACTCCTTTTAGTTTTGATAAGAAGCGATCTTTTGCGTCTACTTTAATGACATTCATATGGAAGCCTTCGGAGAAAGTTTTCATAACACTTTCCGCTTCATTTTTCCGTAACAATCCATGATCGACAAAAATACATGTTAATTGGTCACCAATCGCTTTATGGATTAACACAGCAACAACAGAAGAATCTACCCCACCACTTAGGGCGCAAAGAACCTTTTTATCGCCTACCGTTTCACGGATTTTCTTTATTTCCATCTCAATAAAGTTTTCCATGGACCAATTGCCACTGCAATCACAGACATTGAACACAAAATTCTTAAGCATATCATTACCGTAAACAGAATGGCGTACTTCCGGATGGAACTGAACTGCATAAAGTTTTCTATTCTCATCACTCATTGAAGTAATCGGGCAAGACGGACTTGTTGCATCAATCCTAAATCCAGCAGGAGCTTCCACAACCAAGTCGCCATGGCTCATCCACACGACTTGCTCTTCCGGCAGGCCGCCAAATAGAGCAGATTGGTTTTTCACCGTCATGGTTGCTTTTCCATATTCACGGTGCTTTGCTTTTTCGACCTTGCCACCAAAATGAACAGTCATTAACTGCATTCCATAGCAAATGCCTAGGATAGGAAGGCCCAGTTCAAAAATTTCTTCATCACAGCGGAATGAATTTTCATCATACACGCTATTTGGTCCACCAGAAAAAATAATCCCTTTTGGATTCATCTTACGGATTTCTTCTGCTGTAATGGTATGTGGATGAAGTTCGCTGTACACACCAAACTCGCGAATACGGCGTGTAATCAACTGATTATATTGGCTGCCAAAGTCTAATACAATGATCATATCTTGCTTTTGAGTCAAAACGGCCACCTCATTTTTGTATGGATATTTTAGTTATTACCAATTTTAAACATAAAAATTTAAATATAAAAAAACTAGAATTCCCTTCACTTCTCTTTAGGAAGGCAGAATTCTAGTTCTCATAAAAATCACTAATATAAATTCTGCCTTCATAGTCAGGCCATTTACGGTGGCCTGGTAGAGACTCTCGAACCCTATTATCGAGGATATATGAAGGTACATCTCTATTAAATTCCAACTCATTGTAAAATAGGATGTTTGTTTGGTCAAGCAATTGTCTTTTTAATTAAATTTTCCCACAATTTCCTCACCTTTTCCTAAGTACCATCTGGAAGATTATTTCGATTTTGGAAGGTGTAATTCTTTATTAGGAGGACACAAAATGCTCGAAAATAACGAATTTTTGTCTTTCTTTACTAGTAGGTTAGAAACCTCTGCAGACCGCTTATTCGTATAATCAAATCCATTCCTTTCTGACAAACATTTTTGCATCATGGCCACATAAAACAAAAATGATTTTCCTTAGTTGTTTTACCTAGGAAAAGCCTTGTCTAAATCCCACTCTCTTCATACCCTTTTACTCATTCTTGCATATACCATTTAGGTAGGAATCAATTAATTAGTAAAATGACCCCTGCCAAAATGGGAGTAAGAACCATCGCACTTTTTAATATAGAAAGGGGGACACTATTGGTAAATTTAGCTCCTATATAAGAACCAATCATTGTTCCTGCTAGTACCTGGAACAGAAGCAAGGCATTAAAGTAACCCTCAAAATAGTAACCTGCTCCACCAGCTATTGCGATTGGAAGAATAACGAGCATGGTCGTACCAACTGATACCTGTACAGGCAATCCCAATGCAATCATCAACCCAAGCTGAATGAATGGAGCCGCCCCTATACCAAATGTGCCAGATAAAATACCTGTCATAAACCCAATTGAAACTGCCATTATTAGAAACTTGCCAGCAGTTTTCGTTTTCTTTTTATCTGACTCTTTTAACCCGTCAACGATAAACAGCCGGACTATTAACATAACGGCAGATAAGAATAACATTCCGGCTGTAAGCCAATGGAGTGAATGGACCGGTATCCATACGGCTATTTTAGAACCAACAAAGGACATAATCGCTCCGGAAACTCCTACAGTAATTCCTGCTTTCATATCTATATTTCCTTGTCGATAATGACTATAAGCTCCGGATAATGTCGTAAATACCATTGCTGCCAAAGAAGTACCTAAAGCTGTATGGATAGGCACATCAAAAATAACCGTTAAAAGAGCAATGATAAAGCCCGATCCTCCAGCCCCAATAAAACCTAATAAAATCCCCATAAGGAACATAGTCAGTGTAATAATCAAAAGTTCTCCCCCTTACCTGCCATTCATTCTTGATACCTGTCCAAGTCTATTATAGTATTTAAAAATCTTAATGACACCAAATGGAAACTGGGGAAGGGATGGAACGCTGTATTCTTCAGAATTCAATCATGCAAAAATGAAGAAGAAATTTTTCTCTATCTACCTAACATTTTTCATTTCTTAAATACTATTTTTTCTCCTATACATAAACACTCAATACTATTACTCTAGTCTAAAAAGATAATGTTTGCCTATCTGGGTTTTAACTCTCCTACCATTCCACAAAACCTCTATTTTATTACCCTATAACATTAAGTCAGTTTTTTCTCCCGGTTTCTTAACTCTATTTAATGCTAAATTATCTCCAAGACTAAAGAAAAGCACCAGTAATACAATGGAATCACTTCCACTATACTATTGCATTTAGTCCTTTTATTTAGCTGTTAGTTCACTTTCAGTTACCCATTTATGATTAGTCACTTTTTCTCCTGTTGGGGAAGTGTAATCATCATTATAAAAACTTGTATTTATTGTAAAATTATCTTATTCAAGACACTTGAAACTAGGTGTAGTAAATACTACAAGAGAAACTATATTAAGCTTTCGTACATTCGTCTACTTTTTATGAGGAGGATCGAACAAAATTAATACATAAAAAAATTAAACAAAAGAATAGTAAAGATATAATTGATTTTTTACTAAATACTCCTACAAAAGAGAATGGTGGATTAACTTCAATCTCTGAATTTATTAAATTAAGGTTATATGAATATACTCATACTGAAGGTTTTCCGGTCATTTCCGGTAGACCTTCGGTTTTTTTACAAATTAAGAAGTCATTCAATCTACAATTTTTTAATTGAAAATCAATCAAATCTAATAGATTTTTTAAGTTCTGTTTTTTCTTTAATCTTGTGTCTTGTAAGGGTCCAAGCGGTGGTATTTCTCAAATTCGGGCTATTTATGAATACTATAATAGTTCCATGCAAAATGAATTTTTCCTTATCTACATTGTGATATAAAATATGGAAAGTTTTTTACTTATTGAAACAATTTACTAAATATTTCCGTATATTAACCTGGGGGAAGCACTGCTAAGTGAAAGAGTGTATAGATTACTTATTCTTTTTGTATTAGTCCAACTAGCTATTTTAGCTAGATATGTAGTCTATGATGCATTTGATCCAATTTCTTATGGATCGAATTACATATTTTTAATTGCTGCATAAGAGAAATCATATAATAAGTCATGTGAATGTAATTAATGTTAAGGAGATTCTCCAGAGAAAATTATCGCATTGATTCTTCATGCATTTTATTTTAAAAATGCTTAGATATGTAGGAGAGAATAGTAATTGGATTGTTTGTCTCACACTATAGAGTAACATCAGTTAGCATTAAGGAAGTAATTTCCACGTATTTGGAGAATTTATGTTTTGTAGGATAAAGGTGGATATTATTGATAGTTAAATTGATTACTGCTGAGGAGTTGTTAATCCAAAGCCCTTTAGACAGAATTCCTAGAATCATTCTAGATTTATTGAAAGAGAGAATCGCCATGAATAAACAAAAACATTCTGATACCCAAATGACTACACTAAAGAAGAGTTTACTTATTGTAAATGTGGCATTCTTTGCAATTACATCCTTCGCTACATTCATTACCTATCAATTTTCAGACGAGATTTCTAATCAATCGTTAGTTAACACTGTGTATAGTATGATGTTTATGAGTGTCATCTTTTTCATATATGGTTTTTGGTTACGAAGCAAAGCTAGAGGTAATCGACCGATGGGGATCTTCAGTGGTATTTACGCCATCTTGATTAGCATTTTGCTTTTCTTCACCTCAAATGTGATGTATGAATCTGGTGTTGAGGAAGGTACCATTCAAGAGAATGTTCACTTTATGTCCTTTTCGTTAATACAGTACCTGATTATCATTGCTATTTTAGCGTTCGTAATGTTCATCCTTGCATCACCAAAACTATTAAACAAAGAAATCCAGACGACGAAGACATATATTTGGGCAAGTCTACTTGGTATTGGCATCGTCATCATTGCCTTTATCGTCATGATGGCCATCAAAAACAATATATTTAATAATCCTGGAACAGTGAAGGATACGTATAACATTTTGGTTGGTTCAGTTGGATTTGGATATATAGGTAGTGGAATATTAATTGTATTAATTCGTTCAAAGTAAAGGAATTAAGCAATAATCGTAAAACAAAGGATGAAAGATTGGAAATGAAAAGTTTAATCAAATACGTTGTCCTATTTATTTGGGCAGTATTATTTTTATATTTTTATAATATGTTTATGCCGAAAAATGTTCTTTATTTTATCATAGGGATACCAGTCCTTTTCTTTAGTTCGGACTTTATTTTAAATATTTTTGACAACTCAAAAAAAGATGTAAAAAATGAATGACACGAGTAATAGACCTCCTTGAGCTTTGAACGGCAATTAGGAGGTCTATCTTTTTTAAGAGCCGATCTGTTAAGCTTTTATCCAAAATTATAATCTATAGAGTTGCTGAATTGTATAATCGTACTGAAGAACCGGATATCCTAGAATAACTTTTTGAAGGGACGCGAGAACAGGTATCCATATATCCGATTTAACAAGATATAAAAATGAGAATGGCTTCTCAGAAGTTCAGTGAACTGATTGAGAAGCCCCTGTTCATTACCTATATGTTATTAAAGATTAGCTGTTTTTGATTAATCCAAACTTAAATTTTGTTTGGGTGGTGTATAGTTGATCTTTTTCTAAGAGGATAGATGGGAATCTGGGATTCTTAATCATGTTGGGAGGCTTCTGGGTTTCAAGACAAAGCCCTAAATAATTTTGTGATTGCTTACCACGGATTTTGAATTTATCTGTAAGCATATTTCCTGAATAAAACACCACAGCTGGTTCTACAGTTTCAACCTCCAACTTCCTTCCGCTTTCTCGATCGATTAATGTCATTTGGTTTTGTTTTTGTAGGGGGGTAAGCAAAAAAGGGTGGTCATAGCCGCCTCCAACTAATGAGATCTGTGGATGCCCTTCTTCAATCCCTTTCCCGATTTGTTTGCTTTTTCTAAAATCAAAAGGGGTCCCCTCTACTGAAATAATTTCACCAGTTGGAATTAACGAATGATCTAACTCTAAAAATTCATTACTTTGCAACATCAACTCATGGTCCAAAATAGTTCTTTTCAGGTTTCCACTTAAATTAAAATAGGAATGATTTGTCAAATTCACGATTGTTTTTTGATCAGATTGAGCTTGATACTGAATTAGTAGCTCATTATTTTCATTGATCATATAAGTGACTTCAACATGAAGATTACCTGGAAAACCCCCTTCACCATCTGGGCTCATATAAGAAAAAATAATACTAATCTCTGTATCTCTTACAACCACTTCCGAATCCCAAATAACATTGTGAAATCCGGTAGGTCCACTATGAAGATTATTTTCACCTTCATTTTTCGTTAAATGATAGGTTACCCCATCTATTTCAAATGCTGAACCACCGATTCGACCAGCATTACGGCCAATAACACAACCGAAATACGGGGAATGGTCGATATACTCCTCTATTGTATCAAACCCCAGAACAACATTCTCTTTTAATCCGTTAGAATCAGGAAAGAGGATTTCCGTAATAATACATCCATACTCTATGCAAGTAAACTCCATGCCTCTCGATGTTTCTACCGTAAACGATTTTACACTCCGACCATTAACGACCCCATAGACACTTTCAACAAACTTCACTGAATCACCTCTATATAAGCAATCAGACTGTTCTCATGCCTTATTTTTTATATCAAACAGTTCGTGGTTGATCGCAACAGTATGAGGATATATATCTTTATAGGCACGGAAGTATTTATTGTAACGTTCAACGTTTTCCGGAATTGGCTCATAGACTTTGTCCATTTTAATAAACTTTTCAGCACATTCCTTAAGAGATCTAAACCATCCAAGTCCAACTGCAGCAATCATTGCCGCTCCCATTCCAGGACCTTGTTCATTTTGCAACTTTATCACTCTTGTCTTAAAAACATCTGCCTGAATTTGAAGCCATAGCTCACTCTTAGCTCCGCCTCCAATTGAAATAACCGTATCAATCGTTTTTCCATAATTCCTGAAAATCTCTACACTCTCATTAATTGAGAATACAATCCCTTCCATAACTGCACGTGTAAAGTCACTTTTATTATGCGAACCATCAATTCCAGTAAAAGTACCTCTGATTTTTGCATCTGCATAAGGAGTACGCTCCCCTACCAAAAACGGAGTAAACAGAAGGCCATTGGCACCAATGGTTGAATGTGCAGCATCCTCTAACAAACTAGTAAATGACTGATCCTTAGCAAACGTTTCTTTAAACCAAGATAAACTATAGCCTGCAGCTAATGTAACACCCATTGTGTAGTAGGCGTCCTTTTCCCCATGATTGAAGAAATGGACCTTTCCACCATAGTTCTTTGTTCGGTCCTTTTCATAGGACAGGAATACACCTGATGTACCAATACTGCAAAGGGCCGTTCCCTCAGATAATATTCCTGCCCCAATCGCACCACAGGCATTATCAGCTCCACCAGCAAACACCTTAGTTTTTCGTGATAGACCTGTTGCTCTAGCAATCTCTGGTAAGATTGTCCCAACAAAGTCCTCTGTTTCCACTAATGGAGGACAAATATGACTAGGAATCTCAAAAGTTCTTAAGATATCAGCACTCCATGATTTATTGACCACATCCAAAAGGAGCGTTCCGGCTGCATCAGAGTAATCCATATGGATAGCCCCCGTTAATCGGTAACGCAAATAATCTTTCGGAAGCAGGAATACACTTGCCTTCTCTAAATTTTCCGGTTCGTTCTCTTTAACCCACATAATTTTTGGTAAAGTAAACCCCTCGAGAGCTGGATTCTTCGTAATATCTAACAACTTGCCGCCTAGTTGCTGATCAATTTTCTTGCATTGCGAAGTTGTTCTAGTGTCATTCCAGAGGATGGCATTTCGAATGACCGAATTGTTTTTATCAAGCAACACCAATCCATGCATTTGGCCGGAAAAACTAAGCCCTTCAATATTAACCGGATCCACTCCAGATGAACTGACAAGTTGTTTTAAAGCAGCAATTGTCTTTTCAACCCATTCTTCCGGATTCTGTTCACTATATCCTGGTTGTTGGTGAACCAAGGGATAATCCTTCGAAACCTCTCCCTTCACCGTTCCTTCCTGATCGACTAGTAACACCTTAACCGAACTCGTCCCAAGGTCTATTCCAATAACATATTTCATTGACCGTCTCTCCAAACTATTTTTAAGTCTAAAAACTTAAGCGATTTGATTCCATTGTGCTTCCATTTCCTCAAGTGTTTTGCCCTTCGTTTCAGGAACAAATTTCCACACGAAAATAGCAGATAGGACACTCATTAATCCATAAAAACCATATGTCATGGCACCGCTGTATTCCATCATCATTGGATAAGTGGAAGAAATTAGGTAGTTGGCTGCCCACTGTGCGGCTACTGCAATAGCCACCGCACGACCTCGAATTTTATTCGGGAAGATTTCAGAAATAAGCACCCAGCAAATCGGTCCCCATGACATCATAAAGGAGGCAGTGTAAATAATGATAAAAACAAGCGTACTTACGCCAATCACATTAAAATACGCTAAAGTACTTACACCAAACATTCCGATTGCCATCCCAATTGAACCTACCATTAAGAGCGGCTTACGTCCCCATTTATCTACAGTCATAATGGCAACAATGGTAAAAATAACGTTAACCAAGCCCATCACAGTCGTTTGCAACAAGGAAGCATCTTTTCCTGCGCCCATACTTTCAAAAATGCGTGGAGCGTAATACAATGCCACGTTAATACCTACGAACTGCTGGAACACCGATAATAAAATCCCAATGATAATAACCATTTTGCCATAAGCAAACAACTTTTCTGATGAAACTTCATCCACCGTTTCTTTAATTTGCTTAAGAATCAATTTTGCAGCTTTTATTCCATTGATTTTTGATAAAACCTTCAACGCTTTATCATCTTGATTTTTCAAAGATAAGTAACGCGGGGTTTCAGGTACTAATAAAAGTAACAAACCAAACAAAGCTGCTGGAACACCACATGACAAGAACATGTATCTCCAACCAATGTCATTAACCCATGCCTGGCTTTCACCATTCGCAATCGAAAAATTGACAAAATAAGCAACAAGCATTCCTAGAATAATCATGAATTGGTTAAAAGAAACCAAGCGCCCCCGAACATGTGCTGGAGCCACTTCACCAATGTACATTGGACAAACTGCAGACGCCAATCCGACACCGATCCCTCCTAAAATCCGATAAAGATTAAATGCCAACAAAAGACCAACTGTTGGTTCATTCTTCTCAAAAAATAAAAACTCAGGGTACGCCGAACCTATTGATGAAACTAAAAAGAAGAGGGAGGCAATGATGAGTGAGTTTTTCCGACCAAACCGGCTAGCGAAATATCCGGAAATGACCCCACCGATAATACATCCAATTAAGGCACTGGAGACAGTTGCCCCATGAATAAACGCACCTAAACCTAAGCTATCAATTAAATATAGTCTTAAAGATTCCTCGGCACCGGAAATCACTGCCGTATCATATCCGAACAACAAGCCACCAATCGCCGCAACTAAGGTAATTCCAAGAAGGTATAAGGAATGTGATTTTTGCTCCATAGTCTAATTAAAGGTAGAATTTCATTTTTGATTGACTACAAAACTACAACGCTTTCATTCTATCAAAAAATAAAAAACTACCTTTATCCTCCTTTTTATTAATATTAGTAGAAAATAGGGACCCGCTCTTTAATATTTCTTCATTTCGTGTTCACGGGTCCATGAGAGGATAGTACTAGAATAGAAGATTTAAACCATTTAAACTCCTAAAAGAGTCCATGTAATCCTATTTGAAAACAGAGCATTTGTAACTTTACACCTCTAAGAGGTATTGATTTAAAATGGCTTTTAAATATTCAGTTTTTCCAGAAACATTTTTGATTTCATTGTTCAATGCATATGCTTCAAGCGTATGGAAATTTGCTTTTCCCTGAACGATGTCTAAACCAATTCCCTCTGTGAAGCTTGAATAGCGTTTTGCGATAGCGTCTTCAATTACATGGTCTTCGATTAATTTGTGTGCCACCTTCAAACCTCTTGCGAATGCATCCATTCCGGCAATATGAGCATAGAACAAATCTTCTGGTTCAAATGAGGTTCTTCTTACTTTTGCATCGAAGTTTAATCCGCCTTTGCCAAGTCCGCCGTTTTGAAGAATTTCATACATCGCTAATGTCGTAGTATACAAATCGGTAGGGAATTCATCTGTATCCCAGCCAAGTAATGTGTTTCCTTGGTTGGCATCTACTGATCCGAGCATTCCGTTTATTCTAGCTACACGTAATTCATGCTCAAATGTATGTCCGGCAAGGGTAGCATGGTTGGCTTCAAGGTTTAATTTGAAATATTCCTCTAGGCCGTATGTTTTTAAGAACGAAATCGTCGTTTGTGCATCCGTATCATATTGGTGAGTGGTTGGCTCTTTTGGTTTTGGTTCAATTAGGAATTGCCCCGTATATCCGATTTCTTTTGCATAATCCACTGCCATGTGCATAAATCGTGCAAGGTTATCAAGCTCTAGCTTAAGATCCGTGTTTAATAAAGTTTCATAACCTTCACGACCTCCCCAAAATACATAGTTTTCAGCCCCCAATTCTTTTGCTGTCTCTAAACCTTTTTTTACTTGAGCTGCAGCATAGGCAAAAACGTCTGCATTGCAAGAAGTTGCTGCACCATGTACGAATCGTGGGTTGGTGAACATGTTAGCTGTATTCCATAAAAGTTTCGTGTTGCTTGTTTTCATATAGTCTTTAATCATTTCAATGATTGTATCTAAATTTTTATTGGTTTCTCTCAATGTGTTGCCTTCAGGGGCAATATCACGGTCGTGGAAAGTGAAAAATGGAACATCAAGCTTTTCAAATAATTCAAACGCTGCCTCAACTCTTGCTTTTGCTAGGTCCATTCCTTTGTATTTGTCCCATGGCCGTAACATGGTACCTGCTCCGAATGGATCACTACCATCAGCGGTGAATGTATGCCAATAGGCAACTGAAAAACGCAGATGCTCCTTCATCGTTTTTCCGCCAATTTGTTCTTCAGGATTGTAATACTTGAATGCAAATGGATTTTTTGAATCTTTTCCTTCGAAAGCGATTTTGTTTACGCTTCCAAAGTAAGTGTTTGCTTTTGTCTGAGTCATGGTCTCTTCCTCCTGATAAAAAATAATGTAGGTTGATTTTCATGAGAGCTAAAGTTTTTGAATAATTTCTTCGTTTTTAAGTTAGTTTGTTGTTTGGATAAACTAACTTAAATTCATCATATAAAATGTTAGCGCTTTTTTCAAGAGTGAATTTTCAAATTTTTTGTGTAAAGTAAGATAAATTATGAAAACTATAGTACAATATTTATAAAAGTACTGTTACACTTAATTTAACGGAAAAACAAACGGGGTGTTATGGAATGTATATTGCAGACCAAAACTTAGTGAAAAAAATTAACCAAAAAACAGTATTAAATCAAATCCTGGCAAACTCCCCTATTTCAAGAGCACGACTATCTGAAATAACCGGATTGAATAAATCAACTGTTTCTTCTCAGGTTAATACCTTAATTGAAAAGAATCTGATCTTTGAAATTGGCCAGGGGCAATCCAGTGGAGGAAGAAAGCCGGTCCTTCTCGTATTTAATAAAAATGCAGGATACTCAATTGGTATTGATATTGGAGTACATAATATTATTGGGATCTTGACCGATTTAGAAGGAAATATTGTCCTTGAGCAATCTGAGGAATATAAAAACCCATCCCCCGAGAAAACGATGGATTTATTATTGTCAATGATCCGAAAATTAATCCAAAAAATGCCGGAGTCACCTTATGGATTAGTTGGGATTGGAGTTTGCGTTCCTGGACTGGTTAATAACGATGAAAAAATTGTTTTCACTCCCAATTTAAAATGGGATGACAAGATGGATTTGAAAGGTCTGATTACGGAGGAATTTAATGTGCCTGTTTTCATTGAAAATGAAGCAAATGCAGGTGCATACGGTGAGAAGGTCTTTGGATCAGCCAAAAATTTTGAAAATCTGATCTATGTCAGTGTCGGAACTGGGATTGGGATTGGAATTATTATGAATAATAATCTATATCGGGGTGTTAATGGGTTTGCTGGAGAAATGGGCCATATGACCATTGATTTAAACGGTCAAAAATGTAACTGTGGAAATCGAGGTTGCTGGGAGCTGTATGCTTCAGAAAAGGCATTAATGAAATCTCTTCCTGAAAAATATAAGGAAGTATCAGTGAAGGAAATGATTAGTTTAGCAAATCAAAATAATCCAGAAATTCTTATGGAGCTACAGAATTTCGGTTTCTATTTGGGGATTGGGCTAACAAATATTTTAAATACGTTTAATCCCGAGGCCATTATTATCCGTAATGAAATCGCCGAAGCGTTGCCAATGGTATTGAACTCAATTAGAAATGCAATTTCTTCACGAATCTATCATCAGTTAGATCACAACTATGATCTACTGTTTTCAACACTCGGTCAAAATGCACCAGCATTGGGTGCAGCCTCCATTACAATCGAACACTTCTTGGAGACATTTACAGCGTAAAGTGTTCAACAGATATGTCTAGCAAATGCAACCCACCAAGAATGTTCTTATGACGACTCTTGGTGGGTTTTTAATAGGTTAGTAAATTTAAAAGAACTAAAAAAAGACTACCTCTCCATTTATGAGAGGTAGTCTATTGAAGATAAAACATTCATGATTGGCAATTGTTCTAATAATTCTCAAAGAGAACTATTACATCATGCCGCCCATGCCACCCATTCCGCTCATGTCAGGCATGCCGCCTTTGTTTTCTTCAGGCTTGTCTGCAACGACTGCTTCAGTTGTTAAGAACATAGCCGCTACAGAAGCTGCGTTTTGAAGAGCAGAACGAGTAACTTTTGTTGGGTCAACGATACCAGCTTCGATCATGTTTACCCACTCGCCAGTTGCTGCGTTGAAACCTACGCCAACTTCTTCGCGTTTTAAGCGTTCAACGACAACAGAACCTTCAAGGCCAGCATTTTCAACGATTGTACGAACTGGAGCTTCCATCGCACGTAATACGATGTTCACACCTGTTGCTACATCGCCTTCTTCTTGAAGTTGAGCCACTTTGTTGTAAACATTTAGAAGCGCAACGCCACCACCAGATACAATACCTTCTTCAACAGCCGCACGAGTTGAGTTTAATGCGTCTTCGATGCGAAGCTTACGCTCTTTTAATTCTGTTTCAGTTGCAGCACCAACTTTGATTACCGCAACGCCACCAGCTAATTTAGCAAGACGTTCTTGTAATTTTTCACGATCGAATTCAGAAGTAGTTTCTTCTAATTGAACGCGGATTTGGTTTACACGAGCTTGGATTGCTTCAGCGTCACCAGCACCTTCAACGATTGTTGTGTTTTCTTTTGTAACAACAACTTTACCAGCGCGTCCTAGTTGAGCGATTGTTGTAGATTTAAGTTCACGACCAAGGTCTTCAGTGATGACTTCACCACCAGTTAATGTAGCGATGTCTTCAAGCATTGCTTTACGACGGTCACCAAAGCCTGGAGCCTTAACAGCTACTGCATTGAAAGTACCGCGAAGCTTGTTCAATACTAGAGTAGCAAGTGCTTCACCTTCAATATCTTCAGCAATTAAAAGTAATGGCTTACCTTGTTGTACAACTTGCTCAAGAACTGGAAGAATTTCTTGAATGTTTGAGATCTTCTTATCAGTGATTAAAATGTATGGATTTTCTAAAACTGCTTCCATTTTGTCTGTGTTAGTTACCATGTATGGAGAAGCATAACCGCGATCAAATTGCATACCTTCAACTACATCTAATTCAGTAGTGAAGCCTTTAGATTCTTCGATTGTGATAACACCGTCGTTACCAACACGTTCCATTGCTTCAGCGATTAATTGGCCAACTTCTTCGTCAGCAGCAGAGATGGAAGCAACTTGTGCGATTGAAGATTTACCTTCGATTGGCTTGGAGATTGCTTTTAATTCTTCAACAGCAGTAGCTACTGCTTTTTCAATACCTTTGCGGATACCCATTGGGTTCGCACCAGCAGTAACGTTCTTTAAGCCTTCGCGGATCATTGCTTGAGCAAGAACAGTTGCAGTTGTTGTACCGTCACCAGCAACATCGTTTGTTTTGCTTGCAACTTCAGCAACAAGCTTAGCACCCATGTTTTCAAATGCATCTTCTAATTCGATCTCTTTTGCAATGGTTACACCATCGTTAGTGATAAGTGGAGAACCGAATTTTTTCTCAAGAACCACGTTACGTCCTTTAGGTCCAAGAGTTACTTTTACTGCATTTGCAAGTGTATCTACACCGCGAAGCATCGCACGGCGAGCATCTTCACTAAACTTAATCTCTTTAGCCATGTTAAAGAACCTCCTCGTATATTAGAAACTTGTTATTTTTTAAGTCTTAAATCTTACTCTACTACAGCAAGAATATCACTTTCACGTAAAATTAAGTATTCAGTACCTTGGTATTTCACTTCAGTACCAGCGTATTTTGAGAAGATGATGCGATCGCCTACAGAAACTTCAACAGCTACGCGCTCACCGTTGTCAAGCACGCGGCCAGTACCTACAGCTACAACTTTTCCTTCCTGAGGCTTTTCTTTTGCTGTATCAGGTAAAACGATACCGCTTGCAGTTTTTTCTTCTGTTTCAACTAGTTCGATGATAATGCGATCACCTAATGGTCTTAACACTAAAAACAACCTCCTCAAATCTATGTGCTTAGGTTCATTATTAGCACTCGCACTCAATGAGTGCTAACACAATTAATATAATAAAGAATCTAAAAATCTTTTGCAAGTATCATGTTTAAATTTTTTTGAAAAAGTATGTATTTTTTTCCACCCTACTATCGTATGTCAATAATTGAATATTTATTTCACCTTTTTAAAGGTATTCTACATTGAAACGAAATAACTTTTAACGTTAGAATGGTAATAAAATATTAGAACTAAAGGAGACATACTATTGAAAAGGGAATATTGGATGATTTTAATTGTGTATATTTGTATGCAACTATCCAGCCTTGTCGCGATTCCCGTATTGATGCTTAGCTTTAAATATACGGGAGTTGATCCGGGATTGGCCACCCCTATTTGGCTCATAGCTAGTTTTACTATTGCGCTCATCATTATTTTATTTATACTAAGAAAAGAAATAAGAGCTGTAGGGAAAAATGATAGAAGCTTATCAGCCGGGAGCTTGATCAAGTGGGCCATTTTAGGATTTTTTCTCGCCTTATTTGCCCAATATGCAGCAGCTATAATAGAAAATCTTCTCGGTATTGAAATGGGTTCTGAAAATACCCAACAAATAATAGGCATTATTGAAACCTTTCCACTTGCCGTCCTAGTTACCAGTATTATTGGGCCGATTTTGGAAGAGATTGTTTTTCGAAAAATTATTTTCGGAGCTTTACATAAAAGGTTTCATTTCTTTATCGCAGCATTAATTAGTTCTGTTATTTTTGCTATCGTTCATATGGAGCCAGTACATATTCTCATTTATTCTGCGATGGGCTTTTCATTTGCCTATCTATATGTAAAAACAAAAACCATCCTTGTACCAATTTTTGCCCATGTATCCATGAATACATTGGTCGTTTTGGTGCAGTCTGTTTACAAAGAAGACATTGAGCGACTGCTTAAAGAGGCAGAAGCGGTTCAAAACTTTATCGGAGGATTCTTCTAATGAGACGTTCACCTTTGTTTTCCGGATTAATCTACTTTCTACTTGGAAGCTTATTTACCTATTTTGCCATTGAGGATGTCCAGAATAACGGCTGGGGTTTTTTCAGCTATCTCTTAGTCATCCTCGCCACTTTTGATTTTGGCTCCGGCCTAAAAATGATCCACTTTCATTTTAAATTTAAGGATCAGCTCAAAAAATAAGGTGACAGGCACCGTGTAAAAAATTTACATTGTGCCTGTCACCTTTTTCTTTTGCTTAAGGCATGATCTTGTTTATTCCTAAGAGAATTCCATCAATTTAAAGAAAAAGGCTTTTCACTTTAATAGTGAAAAACCCTTTTAATTTTATTCCTCTATTTCCTCATTATTTGGATAATGCTTTAAAAAATATACTAATGACTGTAGCTCGATGGCCAAGTCGATGTGATGAACGCGAATGGACGGAGGGACATTTAACCTCGCAGGGGTGAAATTCAAGATCCCTTTGACATTCGTTTTTACAATTTGATCAGTAATCACTTGTGCCACATTTGCAGGTACGGTTAAAATGACTACCTGGATATTTTCCTCCATCAAAATTCGTTCCAACTCATCCATGGAATAAACTGGAACTTCTCCTATAGATGTACCAATTTTTGCAGGGTCTACATCAAAGGCACACTCTATTTTTGTATTATTATTTTTTAAAAAATTATAATGTAAAAATGCAGTACCAAGGTTCCCTACCCCTATTAAGGCAACCTTCGTTAATTCATCCTGGTCAAGCGTTTTTCGGAAAAAACTGAGCAGATAATTGACATTATAACCATATCCTTTTTTCCCCAAAGCGCCGAAATAAGAAAAATCTCTTCTTATTGTAGCTGAATCAACCTTTACCGCTTCACTAAGTTCGGCCGAAGAGACCCTTTGTTTACCTGACGAATGCAGGTTTTTGATAAAACGATAATATAAGGGTAGCCTCTTGGCCGTTGCCTGCGGTATTTTCGTCGTTTCATTTGTCATATACTCCTTCACCCCGCACAATTTATTCATTACATTTCTCTTTTAAAATCACCATTTTTCCCGCCAGTTTTCTCTACCAAAAAAGTCGATCCAATTACCATACCTTTATCTACTGCTTTACACATATCATAAATAGTTAAAGCACAAACAGACGCAGCTGTGAGCGCTTCCATCTCTACACCTGTACTTCCTTTTGTTTTAACCAATGCTTCGATATGCAAAGTATATTGTCCATTCACGATTTGTTCCCAAGAAAAACGGATATCGACACCTGTTAAAGGAATTGGGTGGCACATAGGAATAAGATCCCATGTTTTTTTGGCTGCCATAATAGCCGCTACTTGAGCCACAGCCAGAACATCGCCTTTTTTCATTTCATTGTTCACTATTTTATCATAAATTTCCTTGCTAACAGTGATACTGGATCGAGCAATGGCCGTTCGTGCCGTTTCCGGTTTTTCGCTAACATCCACCATCTTTGCTCTGCCTTGTTCATTAAAGTGAGTAAATTCAGCCATTTAAAAAAGCCTCCCATAAAATCATACAATATTTTGACCGATATGTGTGGGTAAGTTTGTACGCATGATGACATTTTTTTACTTTATTGATGACCTATCGGGAATACGGTACACTATTCCTATGTATAGAGGTGAAAAATAATGAT
Organism: Neobacillus thermocopriae; assembly: GCF_010975035.1. Taxonomy (GTDB): domain Bacteria; phylum Bacillota; class Bacilli; order Bacillales; family Cytobacillaceae; genus Neobacillus; species Neobacillus thermocopriae. The sequence continues at coordinate 23,184 of NZ_JAAIUV010000030.1, forward strand.
TTTATTACAAGTTAATCAACTACAAAAATATTATGGTGCTGACCTTATTTTATCGAATATAAAGTTAGAATTACAATCCCGGGACCGAGTCGCCCTTGTTGGCCGAAACGGCGCGGGAAAATCAACTTTGCTTAAGATTATCGCCGGCCAACTCAGTTATGACGGCGGGGAAATCATTAAACCAAAGGATGTCACTATTGGTTATTTAGCCCAAAACACTGGACTAGAATCCAATTTATCCATTTGGGAAGAAATGCTGACTGTATTTGAAGAGCTTCGCACGATGGAAAAGTCCTTGCGAAGACTGGAAGAGCAAATGTCTGACCCAAGTGTTTTTGAGGATCAAGAAAAATATGAAAAAATCCTTAAAGAATATGACCAGCTTCAAGTAACATTTAAAGAGCAAGGTGGCTATCAATATGAAGCCGAAATACGATCTGTCCTTCACGGTTTAAGCTTTCCAGATTCGTCTGTCATGATCTCCAGTTTAAGCGGTGGTCAAAAAACACGCCTCGCCCTGGGGAAACTACTTTTAACAAAACCAGACATTTTAATTTTGGACGAGCCGACCAACCATCTGGATATTGAAACACTTTCCTGGCTCGAGCAATACTTACAGGGTTATGATGGTGCGATATTAATTGTCTCTCACGACCGATATTTTTTAGATAAAATCGTTACTCAAGTATATGAAATTTCCCGCACACAAATCCAACGCTACATTGGCAATTATAGCTCATATCTAGAGCAAAAGGCGGCCAATTTTGAACGGGAAATGAAGCTCTATGAAAAGCAACAGGAAGAAATAGCGGCCTTAAAGGACTTTATCCAGCGGAACTTAGCACGGGCCTCTACGACAAAACGTGCTCAAAGCCGCCGAAAAAAGCTAGAGAAAATGGAAATTATGGACCGTCCATTAGGAGACGAAAAATCTGCTTCCTTTTCATTTGAAATTGACAAACAAAGTGGCAACGACGTACTAGCTGTAGATTCACTCGCCATTGGGTATAACGGGAAAAAAGTTTCTGAGAATATTTCCTTTCGGGTATATCGAGGAGACAGTATTGCCGTCGTTGGACCTAACGGTATAGGTAAGTCTACATTATTAAAAACGCTCCTAAAAAAACTTCCTGCCCTATCCGGAGAGGTTCGCTATGGAACAAATCTCTCCATTGGTTATTACGATCAAGAACATGCCAACTTAACCTCAAATAAACGTGTGTTAAATGAGCTTTGGGATGAATACCCGTTAATGACGGAAAAGGAAATCCGAACTGTTTTAGGGAACTTCTTATTTTCCGGTGATGATGTTTTAAAAAATGTCTCTTCGTTAAGTGGCGGTGAAAAAGCGAGATTGGCTCTAGCCAAGCTTATGTTAAAAAAGGCAAACTTGCTAATATTGGACGAACCGACCAACCATTTGGATATTGACAGTAAGGAAGTTCTTGAAAATGCCTTAATCGATTATCCGGGAACAATTGTGTTTGTTTCCCATGACAGATATTTCATTAATCGAATTGCTACTAAAATACTGGAGCTAAGCCCTGAAGGCAGCACGGAATATCTTGGAGATTATGATTATTATGTAGAGAAAAAACTAGAGCAAGAAGAACTTGCGGCTCTCTCTCAAAAAGCTTCGAAAAAAAGTGAAGTGGTTGCAGCTGACTCCTCCACAAAAAGGAATTATCAGCAAGATAAGGAATCGAAAAAACTAGAACGTCAACGTAAGCGAAAATTAGAAGAAATAGAGTTACGAATTGAAGAGCTTGAGGAGCTAATACAAGATTTAGAACAGCAATTATGCCAACCTGAAGTCTTTCAAGATCATGAAAAAGTAATGGAGATTAACATAAAAAATGAAAAAGCAAAAGCGGAGCTCGAACAGTTAATGGAAGAATGGGCTACGTTAGCCGAATAATGTGGATAACCGGGTCTGAAAGAGCCCGGTTCTTTATTTTACGTAGAACAAAAGCCCCGTTTCTTCCACAGACTTATTCACATCTAAAAATCATTTATTTCAATTATCCATAAAGCTTATCCACTATATCCACAACAAAAAGCGTATTTATCCACAATATCAACAAAATTTATAAACTTATCAACAAATAAAGAATATTTTGATTTATCTTTCCAAACTTTATCCACAACTTAAATGAATTTTGTAAAAATTCCGCTCCCAATTAAACAGTTCATTAGCCTCATAGATTTCCATATATAGTAAGAAATAAACCATTTTAATTTATTAACTAATCGTTTGATTAGTTTTTCGATTTATTTAATCAAACGTATGATTAACTCTTTAATATACTTACTCCAACTTTTCAAATAAACTTAGAAGCTATTTTCTGTCATGAAAAAACCCTTCCACATAGGAAGGGTCAAGTATTATAAATTTCAATGTCCAGACCTGGAATAGCGTTAAGTGACAGATCTGCTCTGATTCCTTTTTCAAACATAACACTGCCAGCCGCAGCGATCATGGCCGCATTATCCGTACAAAGTGATAATGGTGGAATCACTAACTCTATCTTTCCATCAGAGAAGGTTTTTTCAAGGGCACTTCTAAGTCCCTTATTAGCAGCCACACCACCTGCAACCAGTAATTGCTTCACTCCATATTCCTCAACAGCCTTTTTGGTTTTAGTTACTAAAACATCAATAACACTTTCCTGAAAACTGGCTGCTAGATCCTCGGGAGCAATGGTCTCCCCTCGCTGAGCGGCATTATGAACGGTATTAATAACAGCGGATTTTAATCCACTAAAGCTAAAATCATAAGAACCTTCCTCAAGCCAGGCACGTGGCAAATCAATTACTGGACATCCTTCATGTGCTAGGCGATCAATATGAGGGCCACCAGGGTAAGGCAAGTTTAATGTTCTTGCTACCTTATCGTAAGCTTCTCCTGCAGCATCATCACGCGTTTCCCCTATTACCTCAAAATGGCCATGTTCTTTCATATAAACCAGCTCGGTATGACCGCCTGAGACTACTAACGCTAAAAGTGGAAACTTTAGCTCGGTCACTAATCGGTTAGCATAAATGTGACCAGCAATATGGTGTACAGGTACCAGTGGTTTATTATGGGCAAATGCAAGCGCCTTTGCTGCATTAACACCTATCAATAGGGCGCCCACTAATCCAGGCCCCTCCGTTACTGCAATGGCATCAATTTCTGCAAAGGTAATATTAGCCTGCTTTAAGGCCTCTTCCATCACGATGGTGATTTGTTCTACATGATGTCGTGAAGCAATTTCTGGTACCACTCCACCAAAACGTTTATGGCTTTCTATTTGTGACGCGACAACATTTGCCACAATTTCACGACCATTTTTTATAATTGCTACCGCTGTCTCGTCACAACTTGTTTCAATTCCTAATATCCATTGATCCTTTTTCATAAATTCACCCACATCACTAAGGCATCCTCTTGATTATCTGAATAATAATTTTTCCGAATGCCCCCATTTTGAAAACCAAGTTTTCGATAAAGAGATTGTGCAACCTCGTTCGTCACCCTAACCTCAAGCGTCATGCTTTTAGCCCCCATTTCACGGGCAACAGCCATAAGCTTTCGCATCATCGCCTCTCCCAATTTTCTGCCTCTATACTCGGGAAGAATTGCCACATTAGTCACATGTGCCTCATCAATAACTAGCCACATTCCGCTATAGCCAATAACTCGATGATCTTGTTCAACAACGATATAAACAGCAAACTTATTATTGTATAATTCATTATAAAACGCTTCAATACTCCACGGGGTGGTAAAGGAGGCCTTTTCAACCTCATAAACTTGGTTGATATCCTCTTCCCTCATGAAACGAAAAACATATGTACCGTTCATTTGTCTCTATCCTTATCCATTTAATGTTTTCCCATTGGCCTCCAACCATTTTGCTTCAGCTTCCGCTAATCGGATATAATTCGGTACAAAAGAATGGACATCCTCTCCAGGTTTGTCCTTTCCGAGCAAAGCAAGTTCAGAAGGACGCGGATTATGCTCTGTTATGCTGGCAAACTTGGCTTTAGGCCCTAAAATTTCAGCAATCTTATTTTGATGAATTGATAAGTCGTTACCTACAAATAAAATCGGTAGGCTACATTCCATTAATTTTGTTGACCAATCTACCAACATAGCTAGCTGATCTTCTTTTACTACTTCAAGCCGGCCACCCTCAAACTGATATAAACCAGTATAGACTTGACCTCTTCTGGCATCAAATATAGGAGAAATATACCCATCAAAGTAGCGACCTGTTCCTGCTGCTAATATTTCAAGACTAGAAATACCTACTAGAGGAATATTTAATGTCCATGCTAAAGTCTTGGCAATCGTAACACCAATTCTAACGCCTGTGTAAGAGCCAGGGCCTTTTGCCACCACAATTTTCCTTAAATCTGCAGGTGTCTTCTCACAGTCTCTCATTAACATTTGTATCGCAGGCATAACTCTTATGGAGTGATTCTTTTTTAAATTGGTTATGTATTCGCCAAGCACTTGATGATCCTCTAACAGCGCAACCCCTAAAGCATAATTTGAAGTATCTATTGCTAAAACTGTCATGAAAAAATCTCCTTACATAATTGCTGGTATCGTTCTCCCTTAGGTTCTAGAACCAGCCTTCTATTATCTTCTTCCTCACGATAGATAAATATAGTCAATAATTCCTCAGGCAGCTGTTCTTCAATTAAGTGTGCCCATTCTACTACTGTTACACCATCACCTTCAAAGTATTCATCAAAACCTAAGTCCTCCATGGAATCGGCCACACGATAAACATCCATATGATATAGAGGCAATCTACCTCTATATTCTTTAATAATCGTAAAAGTCGGACTGTTTACCGTCCTTTTTATCTCCAAACCTTTTGCTAACCCTTTTGTGAAAGTTGTTTTGCCCGCACCTAAATCACCCTCTAAAGCGATCACATCTCCGGGCTTTAGAAACCTAGCTAATCTCTCAGCAAATTGGGCAGTTTCCTCAGAGTTTTTTGTTTTATACTCATATTGCTGCATTTAATCACCTTTTTACTTTACCAAATATATATCTTCATTTTACCTTAAATACGCGTAAAAAAAACCTTAGGATGCTCTCCTAAGGTGTATATTTCATATGTAAGCTAATAATAAAAAAGTCGAAACACTGTTTCGAACTTGATTACTCATATTCATGGCGGTCTGGACGGGACTCGAACCCGCGACCTCCTGCGTGACAGGCAGGCATTCTAACCAACTGAACTACCAGACCGTATTGCGGGGGCAGGATTTGAACCTGCGACCTTCGGGTTATGAGCCCGACGAGCTACCGGACTGCTCCACCCCGCGATAATATTAATAATATAGTTTTTATCATGCTCAAAGTTTGCATGGACTGTCCCGACTTCAGAAAGTATGCTTAAGCAGTAACTCAGTCGGTACAACTCGCGGATTATTCAGTGAAGTAACGCTTGTTGCTCCACCCCGCGATAATACTATTATTAAATTAAATAGCCCGGCAGCGTCCTACTCTCACAGGGGCTTTCGCCCCAACTACCATCGGCGCTGAGAAGCTTAACTTCCGTGTTCGGTATGGGAACGGGTGTGACCTTCTCGCCATTACCACCGGACCTATTTAAT
>NZ_JAAIUV010000031.1 GCF_010975035.1 Neobacillus thermocopriae
ATTTACGTTTATTTGCACTTGCTTTAACATGCGTAGAATCAATAAATACATGTTCAGCACTAATCAACTTTTTATCAGAAGCTTCTTTTAGAATGCGGTAGAAGATTTTTTGAAATAGATCTGTATCCTTGAAACGTCTTTCATAGTTTTTTCCGAAGGTTGAGAAGTGGGGGACTTTATCATGAAACCCAAAACCTAAGAACCAACGATAAGCAAGGTTTGTTTCAATTTCTTCAATAGTTTTGCGCATAGAGCGAATACCGAAGGTATATTGAATAAAAGCCATCTTAATTAATACAACAGGGTCAATACTTGGACGACCACGTTCAGATGAATACATATTCTCAACTAATTTATATATAAATGAAAAATCAATAGCAGCTTCTATCTTACGAACCAAGTGATTTTCAGGAACCAGCTGGTCTAAAGTAATCATTTCTAATTGATCTCGATTTACTTGTGTATTTTTAGTAAGCATTTCAATATCACCTCGATATTCTATGACATAATTATACAAAAAATGTCGACAAAATCCTTTAAAAAAGGATTTTGTCGACAGTCTGAAATAATCCGACAAAAAGTCGGATTATTTTTATTGATATATGTGAACAAATGGTTCCTTTTCATTCGCTTTTCGGACAATAAGCGATTCAGGGCCATCAACAGAGGTTACACTCACAGTGACAGAAATATATTCTGGAAAATGCTCCATCACTAGACCTGTTACATATTGTGTGAAACCGATCCCCTCTGTTTTTCCATAAAATTGGATTGGGATGGTAATATTCAGTTCATGCAACTGGTCACCTACATAAAAAGCTCGCCCAATCACACCGTTAAAGTTAGGAAAATATTTTTCTACATCTTGCTTAAAGTTTTTAAAAGCAATGACATCATCTCTATGGGCTTCCTCTGCTTTGCTTGAAGGGAATAAGAAGTATTTTTCATTAATAGGTTCCCATCCATTAATGGTTGAACTTCCTTTATCCACCGTTGTATAGGCGAAGAAATTCCCAGGTACAACTGATGTTTTGCTCTCTTGGGCAAACAGACCAATAGTGATTGGAATATCAGCAAGGTTTTTCATATTACGAATTCTTTTCACTACTTCCTCCGCTATTTTTTTCCCTTCTCGCACCATATCATCATGGTCAATTTTCTGTTCTTTTTGGATCGTTCCACCGTTTTCAGCTTGAATTTTATAATAATAGGTTGAATTTAAGGCAAGCCCAATGGTCATGCCAGCAAGTGAAACATTTCCGTCATCGTCTTTTGTTAAGTAGTCATGTTCTAAAATATGAGCTAAATAGATGGGGCTGCTCGGTTCGCCAACAGGGCCCGTGTCTACCGGGTTTAAGCCAATATTTTCAGATTCTTTTATTCCATTAGCCTTGGCTTGTTCTGGCGTATATTTACGATTAAGCCACTGTTTAATGGTCTTTTCCTTAATTTCCTGACCCTCGCGAAAAAAATACTTTTCTGTATCAAAACTATTTTGCGCAATTCTCATTAACCCGATCTCGAATTCATTTAAGTCAAATCTTGTATTTATATTATTAACCACCAAACCGCGCGCTGCTCCTGATTCAAAGGGCAAAATAGTTCGATAATAATTATCAGAAATATTATACTTTGGAATAATCGCCTTTCCTTTATCCTTCTCCTTTGTTTGGACTACTTCATTTTGTTTTCCAATGCTTGGTGCACAAGCACTTAGCAGAAAGATAAGAGAGAGTGCGACCAATGAGAGTTTTCTCACTTTGTTCCACCTCTACTTATTTAATTCTTCAAGAAGCTTCTCCTCGTCCCAAACTTCTATTCCCAGCTCTTGTGCCTTTGTGAGTTTCGATCCTGCCTCTGTTCCAGCTATGACAAGATCGGTCTTTTTGCTGACACTGCCTGTAACCTTACCACCAAGGGCTTCAATTTTTTCTTTCGCTTCATTTCTTGTTAACTGTTCTAATTTTCCTGTAAGGACAACTGTTTTTCCTGAAAAAATGGAATCGGATTCCTGAGCCGAAACAGGTTTTGCCCCTTTATATTCCATGTTTACACCAACGGCTGATAACTCCTGTAAAAGTTCTTTCGCTTCTTCTTGTTCAAAAAAGCTCACAATCGAATCAGCCATTTTATTACCAATCTCATTAATGGCCATTAACTGTTCTTTTGAAGCAGAGGCCAACTTTTCCATGGTGCCGAATTCTTGTGCCAATGTTTTTGCTGCTTTTGCTCCAACATGACGTATACCAAGGCCAAATAAAAGTTTTTCTAGTGAATTACTCTTTGAAGCTTCAATAGCCTTTAACAAATTGGATATAGATTTTTCTCCCATCCGTTCAAGTCCAATAAGCTGTTCTCTTGTCAGTTTATAAATATCAGCGACATTGCTGATTAATTGATTGGCAAAAAGCTGGCTGATGACTTTTTCTCCCAAGCCTTCAATATTCATAGCATCTCTTGAGACAAAATGAATTAATCCTTCACGAATTTGGGCCGGACATTTCGGATTAATACAACGTAAGGCAACTTCTCCTTCAAGACGGACGAGCTCACTTTCACATTCTGGACAATGAGTCGGCATGTAAAAATCTTTCTCTTCACCCGTACGTTGATCAGCCAGTACATTAACTACTTCCGGAATAATATCTCCGGCTTTTTTAATAACTACTTTATCTCCGATTTTTATATCTTTTTCCCGGATTAAATCTTCATTGTGCAAGGATGCCCGCTGAACAGTAGTACCAGCTACTTTGACTGGCTCTAAAATGGCTGTTGGCGTAACTACTCCTGTTCTACCGACACTTAGTTCAATGTCCTTTAATGTAGTAATTACTTCTTCAGCAGGAAATTTATAAGCAATGGCCCAGCGTGGGCTTTTGGCTGTTGTTCCAAGTGCTGCCTGCTGAGCAAAAGAATCCACCTTTATAACAATCCCATCAATTTCGTATGGCAGATGTGGACGTTTCTCTACCCAGCTATTAACAAACTCGATGACATCTTCGATCGTTGCACACTTTTTCCGTTCCTTATTTGTTTTAAATCCAAGCTGATCTAAGTAATCTAGTCCTTCACTATGGGATTCAATCCCTATTTCTGAGACATTTCCGATCCCGTATAAAAAGATATCTAACTTTCTTGAAGCGGCAATTTTCGGGTCCAACTGACGGAGTGATCCTGCTGCCGCATTGCGAGGATTGGCAAATAGCTCCTCTCCCCGCTCCTTCCTTGCCTCATTCAATGCTTCAAAGGAACGCTTAGGCATAAAAGCCTCACCACGAACTTCAATAGAAACAGGTTCTGTTAAACGGAGTGGAATCGACTTAATTGTTTTTAGATTTGCCGTAATATCTTCTCCAATAGTCCCATCACCACGGGTAGCACCTTGTATAAATAATCCGTCCTCATATCGCAATGAAACAGCTAGACCATCAATTTTCAGCTCACATACATAGGAAAAATCATTGCCAACAGCTTGCCGGATACGGCGGTCAAAATCCCTAAGGTCTTGTTCATTAAACGCATTTCCCAAGCTTAACATCGGTGTCCGGTGTTCAACTTTTTCAAACATGTCAAGGACAGCACCGCCCACCCTTTCGGAAGGTGAATCCGGTGTTTTCAGTTCAGGAAACTGCTCTTCAAGCGCCAAAAGTTCCTGCATTAAGCGGTCATATTCCGCATCAGGAACGGACGGTTTATCTAAAACATAATATTCATAGCCATATTGGTTTAATAAGTTTCGTAATTCAATGATTCTCTTTTCAGCGTTTCGCAAATCCATAAATCCAGCCCTTTCCTAACAAATTCCACCGTTTTATTAAAAAGCATGACTGTTGATTTTTGCTGCTAACTTGCAAACTTTCAGGTATTTTTCTCCTTATACTTTTTTAATCGGAGCAAATTTAGCCAAAAGGCGTTTGATACCCGTTGGACTTGGAAAAGCAATATCAAGCTCGGTTCCTTCCCCTTCGCCTTTGACACTTACCACTGTTCCGACTCCCCATTTACCGTGTTCGGCTTTATCGCCAACCTTCCAGACTACATCATTACCGCTAGAAGTTGCTGAAACGGGACGCATTACTGGTTTTCTAGGAGAGGCTGATGAAAAACCTCCTCCGCCAAAAGTACTTGTGGCCATTTTATACGAAGGCCCCGACGAACCGAATCCTCTAGACCCAAATGATGAATTCCTTATTACAGGTTCAACTTCTTCTAAAAGATCTTCAGGAATTTCACTTATGAAACGAGAAGCCGGATTCATATTGGTACGTCCAAATAATGTTCTCATTTTGGCGTTTGTCAAGAATAGGCTCTCCTCTGCCCTTGTAATCCCGACATAAGCAAGACGGCGTTCTTCTTCCATTTCGGCTTCTTCTGTAAGCGATCGAGTATGCGGGAATACTCCTTCTTCCATCCCGATAAGGAAAACGACCGGAAATTCAAGCCCTTTTGCGGAGTGCAAAGTCATCAGAACAACGGCATCTGCCTTTTCTTCATCATCATCCATGGAATCGATATCAGCTACAAGAGCCAAATCTGTTAGGAACGCCACCAAACTCTTATCCTCATTGGTTTCCTCAAAGTTTTTGGTTACCGATAAAAATTCTTCTAAGTTTTCAATACGGCTTTGAGCTTCCAGTGACTTTTCCGCCTTTAGCATGTCCAAATAGCCGGTTTTTTCAAGAATTTCTTCAACCAATTCCGTGACAGAAAGATACTCCTGCATTTGTGTATAGTTTTTTATTAAATCCCGAAACCCAGCGGCAGCCTTAGTGATTTTCGGGCTTAAGCCAATTAATTCAATGGACTCGAGTGCCTGAAAAATAGACATATCATGCATCGCTGCGAAGTCAGCAATTTTGTCAAGAGAACTGGAACCTATTCCGCGCTTAGGTACGTTGATGACTCGGATCAAGCTGATATCATCGTCAGGATTGGAGATGAGGCGCAAATAGGCAAGCATATCCTTTATTTCTTTTCTGTCATAGAATTTCGTACCGCCAACAATCGTGTAGTTTATGTTTGATTTTAAGAGTACTTCCTCCATTACACGGGATTGAGCATTCGTCCGATAAAGAATGGCCATATCGGATAGTTTATGTCCGCCTTCACGGGTAAGTTCTTTAATTTTTCCAGCAACAAATTGTGCTTCCCCTTGCTCACTGTCCGCACGGTAATAAACAATTTTATTTCCTTCCGGGTTTTCTGTCCATAAGTTCTTCGGCTTCCGATTTAAATTGTTTTCAATGACCTTATTTGCCGCTTGGAGAATTCTTTTCGTAGAGCGGTAGTTTTGTTCAAGGAGTATAACCGTAGCATTGGGGTAATCTTTTTCAAACGAAAGGATATTGGTAATATCCGCCCCTCTCCACCGGTAAATGGATTGGTCGGAATCCCCAACAACGCATAGGTTTTTGAAGCGGTTAGCCAACAGCTTTACAAGCAAATATTGAGCTTTGTTCGTATCTTGATACTCATCTACATGAATATACTGAAACTTACGTTGATAATATTCAAGTACTTCCGGAACACGCTGAAACAATTGAATAGTTTTCATAATTAAATCGTCAAAATCCAGCGCCTGATTTTTCCTCAGCTTTTTCTGGTATTCCTCATATATTTCGCTTACGACCTGTTCATAGTACCCACCAGCCGTTTTCGTATATTCCTCCGGTGTAATAAGCTCATTTTTAGCCGAACTAATCGATCCCAAAATCGCACGAGGATCAAATTTTTTCGGATCAAGGTTTTTCTCCTTTAATATTCCTTTTATTACTGATTGTTGATCTCCAGTGTCTAAAATTGTAAAGTTTCGGTTAAAACCAATCCGATCGATATCTCTTCGAAGAATTCTTACGCACATGGAGTGAAACGTGGAAATCCAGATGTCATTAGCAGCACCGCCCATCATCTTTGCAATTCTTTCCTTCATTTCTCGAGCTGCTTTATTGGTAAAAGTGATCGCCAATATGTTATACGGGTTTACTCGCTTTTCCACAATTAAATAAGCAATCCGGTGAGTTAATACTCTCGTTTTACCACTTCCCGCGCCGGCCATAATCAATAACGGACCTTCTGTAGTCTTCACAGCTCTTTTCTGCTCGGGGTTTAAGCCGTTTAACAATTTATCAGTTAAATATTGCAATTTTTTCACCACCAGAAACAAACATTTGTTCTAATTTTATCATTTATCCCTCTTTCAAGCGAGTTCTAGCGGACACTGTTTACTGTCTCTAAAGCTTGATCTAGGTTCTCATAAATGATGTTTCCTACTACAATTACATCGGCGTGCTTAGCCATTTCTTGAGCCTGCTCCAATGTAGAAATTCCTCCACCATAGAAAAGAGTCGTGTTTTTAAGCTGTTTTTTTACTTCGGCCACGAGCTCTGCATCGCCCAATTTTCCACTATATTCGATATAAAATATAGGAAGCTGAAACATCTTTTCAGCCATCATTGCATATGCCTTTACATCATCTTTCATTAAATCGACCTTTGCCGAGGTCAGCTTGGCCGCTTTGCAATCACCATTAAGAATGCAATAACCCTCCATGACAATTTCGTCCCAATTCATGATCTCTCCAAATTCCTTCACAGCCTGATGGTGAAGACCGGTAATCCATTTTGGGTCATTGCTGTTTAGTACAGTCGGGATAAAGTAAAGATCAAATCCCGGTGTAACCGTTTCTATTCTCGAAACCTCCAAGACACATGGAACGGTATAGCGGCGGATTCTCGCCATTAAATCCAGAACATTTTCAAGGGTTACCCCATCTGTTCCACCGACAATTACAGCATCTGTTCCAGACTCGCATATCTTTTCGAGATGTTCATCGGAAATTTCTTTATTTGGATCAAGTTTAAACACATGACGCCATTCACGAAAGTCATACATATATGGAGCCTCCCTTAAATCTTTCCATTAAAACATTATAGCATTAGCCTAATCGATACAAAAACAAAACAATGAATCTATAATTGGAAAATCAGGGCAACGCCGCCCATTCAAAAAGAAAAACCGAAGAGTACTCTCTTCGGCCGGATTATACTTCTGAAGCTTTACTATTCTCTTCTTCTTTAATACGTTCTAACACCATTTCATAACTATCATTTCCAAAATTCAAGCATCGCTTCACCCGTGAAATAGTAGCTGTACTTGCTCCTGTTTCTGCTTCAATTTTATGATACGTATTCCCTTCACGAAGCATTCTTGCCACATCTAAACGTTGAGCCAATGCTTGAATTTCATTGATTGTGCATAAATCATCAAAAAAACGATAACATTCTTCCAAATCCTTCAGTGAAAGGACTGCTTTAAATAGTTGATCCAATTCTTTGCCTCGTAATTTATCTATTTGCATTTACTTTACTCCTTTACCGATCAGAATTTATTGGCCATCGAATGAAACGCTTTCTGATAATCGCGGTACCACATTGACCCATGTTTTTCCTGGAACGAGTGGAACCTCATTGCCATCCTTAACTGGAATGATCCTTCCTTCTTTATTTTCCCAGGTTATTTCATTCACTTTTCCCATCTGAAATAAATAAGCTTTTCCACCCGTTGCTAAGTCAATCTCCCTACGGCCTTCTGAATCAATCACCTTATGTTCAGCCTCAATGATGAAAATATTATCGAGCAGCACTGGTTCCTTGGAGTCCAAATCAATCGTTAGTTCTCCTCCAGAAAACCTTTTGTACTTACCCAAACTAGGATCAAACTCATAAGTCGAATTGGAAGTTCCTCTTTTGGAATAAGTAACCTTGATTATTTTTGCCTCACTACCTGTTAATGCAGTTTGTTGTTCTTCCGTTAAAAAGTGAAAACTTGGCGGAGTTTCGTCCATGGAGTAATTTTTCAACTCCACCCCTTTTAATACATTTTCATAAGTAATATAAGAATTATGTGGTGCTTTACGGGAAGTGGACCGTTTGAACAATGTACCATCATAAGCTATTCCGTTTATATTATCAATATAATTGCTTTCAAGCATTTTCTTGGCTTCTGGGCTGTATCCGTGAGCAATAAATAAGGCTTTTAACCCCTTGGCAAGCTCAATGTAGTAATCTCTTGCACTTCGTACCGGTCCTATATTAACCGGCATTTCACTTTGAAATACAGCAAGGAAGCGTGTCACATCCCCTTCCGCCAAAATTTCATAGATGAGATCAGCTTTATTTAATCCTGATTGTGGCCTTGCTTTAGGATGATTGTTAATCATAACCGCCACTGCTCTTCCATCCGTTTTTTCTTCAGATTTCTTACCTGTTAGTGGATAAGAATAAGCAGGCTCTTGATGTTCCTCTTCCTGTCCAGTCACGTGGTCAACCACTTTTCCATTCTCTTTCGGCTTTTCTACTGATTTTTTCTCACTACATCCAGTAAGCAGCATTAGAAATGCTGCTGCAACAATAGCCCACTTTTTCATGCCTTATCCCCCTATATCCCTTCCCGGTCACCTTTCTTTCATACTTTAAAACTTTAATTAATTATAGTTTAACGCATTATTGAAGGAAAGAGTACCGTTTTTTTCATAACATCATACATTCCTTGTTGAGTAATTCGAATGTATGGCAAATGAGTCGAAGAGAAGAATAGTAAACTGTAAATGGGATCAGAGAAAGAATAACCGCGTTTGGCCAACTCTTCGAACAGCCTTTTTTCCTGGACCATTAAATCTTCAATAAATAGATCTGACATGATGCCTCCTAAAGGAAGCGGCAATTCACATACGATTTCTCCATTTTCTACTAAAACAATTCCCCCGCCTAATTCTCTCATTCTATTAAAAGCAAACATCATGTCATGTTTATTTTTCCCTATTAAAATAATATCGCCTGTATTTGAAAATGAACTAGAAAGTGCTGACAAATTAGTTGCGAAACCTTTTAATAATGTGTTAATTCTCCATTTTCCCTTTCGGTCAATCAATGTAAAGAAACATTCATCATGATCGTTTGAAAGATGATCACCTGACACATCAATGGAAATGGAATACGGTTTGGTAATAACTGAATTTTCCATTTTTATTCCAAAAGGCATTGAAAATTGCAGATCATCCATCGATAATTCCCAATCCAATTCCATTGACTTTAATCCATACTCGATCCAATCAATGGCTGGATATGCATCCTCCACCTTTAATCCATCTCTCTTTACCCATTTTCCTTTTGCAAGGACGGAAACAGGAGTAGGGTTTTCCATACTTGATAAAAAGTTGATATTCGCAACCCGGCCGGTAGCAATCATCCCAATTAAATAATCGATATTGTAGTATCGAGCAATATTAATAGTAGCCATATTATAAGCATCGATAGTCGGTATCCCTTTTTCAATGGCCATCCGAATCATATGGTCAGTCATCCCCTGCTCGTAAAAGGAAGATGAAGAACCATCTGTATTAAAGATGAATCGATCATAAGTGTCAATCCCCAACCTCTTCAAATCATCCAAAAGGGTTGGCAAGTCAGGCCGTATAGACGAATGCCTCAAAGATACCATATATCCCTGCATTAATCGGTGATAGACCTCTTCTCCTGTCATTGCTTCATGGTCGCAATCTGCCCCAAGCAGCATCATTTTCGCCAATGTTTTTTCAGAAGCGCCTGGAAAATGTCCTTCAATTTTCTTACGCAAACGCTTGGCTTCTTGAATCCAATGAAGCATCATGTCATCACCATCAAGCAGCTTCGGCCAGCCGGTCAACTCTCCTCCTTGCAGCACGGCATCATGTTCAAGCCACGACTTAACATTACTGTGTGAAAATTTTTCTTCCTCATTTAAAATCTCTGTTTGGGAGTCAAATCGACACCACCAAAACATCGTAGTTGGAATTGTACGAAGATCTCTTAATAATGAAAACGCTTCCCTTTTCTTAAAGTTTAAAGCAAGGGCCATATTGTCATTAATTAGTGTAGTTGTACCAAATTGCGATGCATAAGCAGCAAGTGTATGGGGATTATATAATTGAAACGGATGTGCATGTGGTTCAATATACCCTGGTACAAGAATTTCGTTCGTACAATCGATGATTTCACAATTATTTAATAATGAAGGCATTTGATCTCCTACATAAACAATCCGATCTTCATAAATCCATATATTAGCTCTCATCCACTTTCGAAACGTCTGATTTAAATATAAGGCGTTTTTCAACAAAATGGTGGGAGAAGCCTTCCCATCCAAAACGGATACATGCATGCGTAATTGTTTATTTTTCCAGCGGTAACGTTGCTCAAGCATACACAGTCCCTCCCTCTTAAATTGTTCTATATATATAAAATGATTCATTAATTTCAATAAAGAAAACCCTTACAAAATTATACTACCATATTTCATCTATTTAAGCAGTGAAGAATTGATAAATAATGTAAAAAAGTTGTGAAAGGGTGAACAAAATGAATGTAAAACCAAATATCGGAATATTAAATGCGCTAGTTCGCATCACACTTGGCTTAACCTTCTTATCTTGGAGTACTGCAAAAATGGTAAAATGGCCATGGAAGGATTCGTATTTTTTGGTAGCCATTTGCTCGGCTATGAAGGTAGCTGAAGGAATTGTCCGTTACTGCCCGATGACGGCATTTCTGCAAAAATGTCAGGGGATGACAAAGGAATCCGATTCTGTATCCACAAATACCGATAGCAAAACAACTGATGAGATGGTACCGTATAACCCGACTTAATCTTTATTAAGGGATACCAGTAAAGTATCAAAGGGCTGCCAATGGACAGGCAGCCCTTGAAAGGAAGATGTGATTGAGGAATAGTTCTTTCAACTATCGTTTGCTCTTATTGGAATTGTCAGTAGCCTTATTACTTTACTTTTTGATCATGCATGTGCAATAGCTTTCGAACCAATGTCCTTTCGATAAAACACTCCATCACAGTTCAATTTTTTAAGCTCATTGTACACTTTATCCTTGGCTTCATGGAGAGTGCCAGCCTTGGCACCAACAAGGAGGACGCGACCGCCTGCAGTGACCAATTCATCTGCATCGTTTTTTGCCGTCCCTGCATGGAATACATAAGTAGTTGTATCCATTTCAGATAGTCCCTTTATGACGGCACCTTTTTGATAAGCCTCAGGATACCCATTGGAAGCAACAATTACTCCAAGCATTGCTTGATGATCCCAATTAAGCTCCGGACAGCCACCATCCAAAAGCTCTAAAATGACTTGAACTAAATCAGATTTTAACCTTGGCAAAATCACCTGTGTTTCTGGGTCTCCGAAACGGGCGTTAAATTCAATGACTTTAGGGCCGTCTACTGTCTTGATAAGGCCCGCGTATAAAATTCCAGTAAAACTCCGTCCTTCAGCAACCATCGCTTTAGCAGTAGGAATTAAAATCGTATCAACTGCTGTCTTTACGATATCTGAGCCAATTTGCGGGACAGGTGAGTAAGCACCCATACCACCTGTATTTGGACCTTGATCACCATCAAACGCCCGCTTATGATCTTGGGCGATTTCTAGTGGAATAACCACGTCTCCGTTTACAAAAGCCATTAAGGAAAATTCCTCACCGCTTAAAAATTCTTCTATTACCACTTGGGAAGAGGCATCACCAAACTGTTTTCCCAAAAGCATACTTTCAAGGCTTGCAATTGCTTCCTCTTTAGTCATAGCGACGGTAACCCCTTTTCCTGCCGCTAGTCCGTCCGCTTTTATCACAATAGGCGCGCCCTTTTCTTCCACATAAAGCCGAGCTTCTTCAAAGTTAGTAAATACCGCATAATTAGCCGTTGGAATTTGATATTTTTTCATTAATTCTTTGGCAAATGACTTGCTACCTTCAATTTCCGCCGCTACTTTACAAGGACCAAAAACCTTTAAACCGGCGTCCAAGAATCGATCTGCCAGTCCTTCAAGCAACGGAACCTCAGGTCCAATAATGGTTAAACCAACCTCTTTATCTTTTGCAAACTGAATTAGCTGATCATGGCTGGACTCCTCAATCGGTACAAGCTCTGCCACATCTGTCATTCCAACATTACCTGGTGCAACATAAACTTTCTCTACCAATGGACTTTCACTGACTTTTCGGCAAATCGCATGCTCACGACCACCGCGGCCAATCACTAAAACCTTCACCATTCTTCACCTCGGATTAATGTTTGAAATGTCTTACCCCAGTAAACACCATGGCAATTCCATATTCATCAGCTTTCTTTATGGAATCTGCATCACGGATGGAGCCGCCAGGCTGAATAATCGCAGTGATACCTGCTTTCGCTGCAGCTTCTACTGTATCATCCATTGGGAAAAAGGCATCAGAAGCAAGGGCTGCTCCTTCTGCTTTGCTGCCCGCCTGCTTAAGCGCAATTTCTGCTGCACCGACACGGTTCATTTGTCCAGCGCCGATCCCAATTGTCATATCCTTTTGAGACACCACAATAGCATTGGACTTGACATGTTTTACAACCTTCCAGCCAAGCTTCAAGGCTTCCCACTCTTCATCTGTTGGCTGTCTTTTGGTTGGGATGGTGATATTGGCATCATCTAAGGTGAAACAGTCTTGATCTTGTACAAGTAATCCACCCTCAATGGAAGTTAATTTCTTTTCCTTTTTAGACCCATGATCAAACGAAATAGTTAAAAGACGCAAATTCTTTTTGGCTGTCAACACTGTCAGCGCTTCTTCTGTAAACGATGGAGCAATAATAATCTCTAGAAAAATTTCATGCAATTTCTTGGCTGTTTCCACATCCACTTCACGGTTCAAGGCAATGATTCCACCAAAAATAGATACAGGGTCTGCTGAAAAAGCTTTCTCAAATGCCTCAAACAAGGTTTCCCCTGTTCCGACACCGCAAGGATTCATATGCTTCACCGCGACTGCCGCTGGCTTTTGGAATTCCTTCACAATTTGCAGAGCCGCATCCGCATCATTGATATTATTATAGGATAGTTCCTTTCCATGAAGCTGTTTGGCATAGGCAATCGAGAACTTAGAGCCAAGTGGTTTTTGATAAAATGCTGCCTGTTGATGTGGATTTTCACCATAGCGTAGAGGTTGCTTTAATTCATAAGTAACCGTTAATTTTTCTGGCGTTTCCTCCTGCGCTAGGTTCGTCATGTATTCTGCAATTAACGCATCATAAGCTGCTGTATGTCGGAAGACCTTGGCCGCTAACCTTCTTCTCGTTTCAAGTGTAGTTTTACCGTCCGCTTTTAATTCTTCAAGTACCGTCCTATAATCAGCCGGATCAACCACAACTGTAATATAGTCATGATTTTTCGCAGAGGCACGAAGCATTGCCGGTCCACCAATATCAATATTTTCTATCGCATCCTCCACTGTAACATCCGGCTTTTCAATTGTCTGCTGGAATGGATATAAATTGACACAAACAATCTGAATTGGGTCAATTCCATGCTCTTCAAGCTGCTTTCTATGGTTTTCATCATCCTGTTTAGCCAGCAGGCCACCATGAATCATTGGATTTAACGTTTTGACACGTCCCTCTAATATTTCTGGAAACCCAGTAACATCGCTAACTCCGATTACCGGTATCCCTTGTTCCTCAAGCATTTTTTTCGTACCACCGGTAGAAATAATTTCAAAGCCTAAGCTGGCTAATTCCTTAGCAAATTCACCTACACCACTTTTATCTGAGACACTAATTAGCGCACGTTTTTTTGTCATGATTTACATCCTCTCTTGTCAACAGCATTTGCAGTATCGATGGATAAAGCTTATGTTCTTTCTCTTGGATTTTCTTTTGCAAGCTTTCTCTAGTTTCATTCTCTTCAATCCGTACCCGTTCTCTTACAATGATAGGGCCTGTATCCATTCCTTCATCCACATAATGAATGGTCACACCGCTCCATTTTGCTTTTGCGGCTAATGCTTGGCCAATCGCATCTTTGCCCGGAAAGTCTGGCAGAAGTGAAGGATGAATATTTACAATTCGTCCCTCGTATTCTTTAAGAAGAGTCGGCCCGATCAAACGCATATAACCAGCTAGTACAATGAGGTCAATATTTCTATCCTTTAAAAGCATAACAATTTCTTTTTCAAAATCAGCTTTGGTTGGATAGTCTTTCGGATTAAACACGAAGGTTGGAATTCTGGCTTGATTCGCTCTTTGGACCACATAAGCTCCCGGCTTATCACAAACAAGCAAGGAGAGGTTCGCTGTTATTTCACCCGCTTTAACGGCATCAACAATAGCTTGAAAATTACTTCCACTCCCTGATGCAAATACCGCAAAATTTTTCATAGGAGGCCACCACGTCCATTAATGATGATGCCTTCTTGATCGGTTACCACACCGATTTTCTTTGCCGTTTCGCCACATTGTTGAAAATGCTCAAGTACCGCATCCGCATCTTTCGGTTCGACGGCAATTACCATTCCGATCCCCATATTAAAAATGTTATACATTTGGCTGTACTCAATTTGTCCAATCTCGGAAATCAGTTTAAAAATATTTGGAATGTCCCAGCTTTTTTCATTTATTTCCGCCCCAAGACCAGCTGGCAACATTCTCGGGATATTTTCTATAAAACCGCCGCCAGTGATGTGAGCCATGCCTTTGACGTTAACTTTCTTCAATAAAGACAATATCGGTTTTACATAAATTTTTGTTGGCTTCAATAGTTCTTCACCTAAAGTGCAGCCAAGCTCATCGACAAACTCAATTAATGACCAATTATTAAAAACTTTCCGAACAAGAGAATAGCCATTACTGTGTATGCCGCTTGAGGCTAGCCCGATAAGAACATCTCCCGGTTTAATAGATTCTCCGGTAATCAATGCCGATTTTTCACAAACTCCTACCGCAAATCCGGCAAGATCATATTCATTTTCCCGATAGAGTCCCGGCATTTCCGCTGTTTCTCCCCCGATCAATGCACATCCAGCCTGCTCGCATCCTTCAGCAACACCTTTGACAATCGCCTCGATTTTTTCAGGAACGGCTTTACCGCAGGCAATATAATCTAAAAAATATAGTGGCTCTGCCCCTTGAACAACAATATCATTCACACACATCGCCACTGCGTCCATTCCAATCGTATCATGACGGTCCATCATGAAAGCAATCTTAAGTTTCGTACCGACCCCATCGGTGCCTGACACCAATACAGGTTCTTTGACATTTAAGGCAGATAGGTCAAACATGCCACCAAAGCCACCAAGTCCTCCAAGCACGCCGGCTCTGGCTGTTTTTTGCACATGCTTTTTCATTCTTTCCACCGCTTCATAGCCTGCTTCGATATCTACACCTGCTTGTTTGTATGCATTTGCCACGGCTGTCACCCCTTTTGGTAGTAATATTGCAGTGTATCAGAATAAATTTCGGTCGGGTAATCACCGGTAAAACATCCCGTGCAAAAACCTTGAGTTCCTTCTGTTTGGCCAAGCGCCTTCATCATGCCTTCAAGGCTAAGAAATGTTAAAGAGTCGGCACCAATGATCTGTCTAATCTCTTCGACCGATTTATCAGAAGCAATTAATTCCTCTTTCGTTGACGTATCAATTCCGTAAAAACAAGGATTTTTAATTGGAGGAGAGCTGATTACCACATGCACCTCTGTTGCTCCCGCTTCTTTCAGCAGATTTACAATCCTTTTGCTTGTTGTTCCACGAACAATTGAGTCATCCACCATAATAACCCGCTTGCCCTCCACAACTCCGCGTACAGCTGAAAGTTTCATTTTTACCCCTTGCTCTCTGAGGGATTGAGAAGGTTGGATAAAGGTTCTTCCGACATATTTGTTTTTAATTAGGCCCATTTCATAAGGTATTCCCGCTTCCTCCGCATAACCAATCGCTGCAGAAATGCTTGAATCCGGAACACCCGTAACGACATCCGCATCAATTGGCGCCTCAAGAGCCAATATCTTGCCCATGTTTTTACGAGCGGTATGGACATTGATTCCTTGAATATTGCTATCCGGTCTTGAAAAATAAACATATTCCATTGTACAAATAGCTTTGGTTGAACTGTGGGAAAACCTTTCGGACGTCAGTCCTTTCTCGTTAATAATCAAAAGTTCCCCAGGCAAAATATCACGGATATACTCTGCACCGATTACGTCGAAGGCACAAGTTTCTGATGCAACCACATAGGCGTCCCCAAGACAACCCAATGACAACGGCCTTAGTCCATGTGGATCAAGAGCCACCATTAATTCATTTTCAGTTAAAATTAAATAGGCATATGCTCCTTTTAACATGGAAAGAGCATTTTTCACCTTATCGCTCATATTGGAAAAACCACTTCTTCTTATCAAATGGGCAAGCACCTCTGAATCGGAACTTGTTTGAAAAATGCTACCTTGAGCTTCAAGTTGATGCTTAAGAGAATTAGCATTTACCAGATTTCCATTATGAGCCAATGCTAGGCTTCCGCTTTGCGAGCGGAACAAGAGCGGCTGGACATTTTCATAGCCACCACCACCTGCTGTGGCATAACGAACATGGCCAATAGCAGTTGTACCGGTTAATTCCGCCATGCGATCTGCTGTAAAAATTTCCGTTACTAACCCTTCGCCTTTTACGCATTTTAGAGATTTTCCATCAGAGACCACAATGCCGGTCCCTTCCTGGCCGCGATGTTGCAAGGCATGCAGCCCGTAATACGTAAGCTGGGATGCATCTTTATGTCCCCACACACCAAACACACCACATTCTTCATTTAATCCCTTGATTTCAGCAAGCATGGGATGGCTCCTTTCCAGGCGGCTTTTAATTCTTCTACTGAAGCTTCAAGTACAGGCTGATTGTCCGCCATCACGCGTAATGTGCCTGACTCATTGACTTCTCCAATCAGCTTGGCATCTACTAAACTTTCAAACTCTGCTTGATGTTCCCTTTTTACTGATAAGAGGAAACGGGATTGTGTTTCACTGAATAAAGCAGAGACAGGGTTTCCGGTAATGTTAACTTCTGCTCCAAGTCCGCCTTCGGTAAACAGGCATTCCGCCAAAGCCGTTCCTAATCCACCTTCTGATACGTCATGGGCAGACTGCACCACACCAGCACGAATGGCCGTCAAAATTTGACTTTGTCTTTCTTTTTCTAGCTGGATATTTAATTCAGGTGCCTTACCAAAAATTCGTCCATGAACGAGTTTTTGCAACTCGCTACCACCAAATTCATCCTTCGTTTCACCGACTAAATAAATTAGGTCTCCTTTTTGTTTAAAATGTTGGGTAGTAATATGATCAAGATCAGTCACAAGGCCAACCATACCGATAACCGGCGTTGGATAAATCGCTGTACCGCTTGTTTCGTTGTATAAAGAAACATTTCCTCCAATGACCGGAGTGTCGAGTACACGACAAGCCTCACTGATTCCGTCTGCTGCTTTTTCAATTTGCCAGAACACTTCCGGCTTTTCTGGGTTTCCAAAGTTGAGATTGTCCGTGATCGCCAATGGCTCTGCTCCGGAACAAACAATGTTACGTGCCGCTTCTGCTACTGCAATTTTCCCACCAGTTTCCGGGTCTAAATAGACGTAGCGGGAATTACAATCCGTGGTCATCGCTAAAGCTTTACGAGTACCGCGAATTCGGACAACTGATGCATCTGAGCCTGGTGCAACTACGGTATTCGTACGAACCATGTAATCATATTGTTCATATACCCATTCCTTGCTTGCTATCGTCGGCTGGCTCAAAAGTTTTAATAAGGTATCTTTTAAATCATCTACTTGTGGAATCTCAGGCTTCATTCCTTGGAATTCAGCAAAGTAGGCTGGTTCCTTTGATGGCTTATGGTAAACCGGGGCATCCTCAGCTAAAGCATCTACTGGGACATCGGCAACAATTTCTCCATTATGAATCAGTCGAAGTCTTTTATCATCGGTTACTTTACCAATAGCAACAGCTTCTAAATTATATTTGTTAAATAAATCAACGATCTCCTGCTCGCGACCTTTTTTAACGACAATCAACATCCGTTCTTGCGATTCAGAAAGCATCATTTCATAAGCAGTCATTCCAGTTTCACGCTGTGGAACTAAATCTAGATTCATTTCAATTCCCATACCTGCTTTGCTCGCCATTTCAGCAGAGGAACTAGTTAAACCAGCCGCACCCATATCCTGAATGCCAACTAAAGCATCTGATTGTACTAACTCTAAACATGCTTCCAATAGAAGTTTTTCCATAAACGGGTCGCCAACCTGAACAGCTGGGCGGTCTTTGTCCGATTGTTCTGTTAATTCTTCTGAAGCAAATGTAGCCCCGTGGATACCGTCACGGCCTGTTTTTGCACCGACATACATCACTGTATTGCCTACACCATGTGCCTGACCCTTTTTGATATCCTTATGATCAATTAGACCGACACACATAGCGTTGACAAGAGGATTTCCTTCATAAGAAGAATCAAACTGCACTTCGCCCCCAACAGTTGGAATTCCAATACAGTTTCCATAACCAGCAATTCCGGCAACTACTTCTTTAAATAAGTATTTCACCCTTGGTGACTCTAGTTCCCCAAAACGAAGGGAGTTTAATAGAGCAATTGGGCGTGCCCCCATTGAAAAAACATCGCGAATAATGCCACCGACACCTGTAGCCGCTCCTTGATATGGTTCAATTGCTGACGGATGGTTATGACTTTCGATTTTAAATACCACCGCCTGTTGGTCGCCTATGTCAACAATACCTGCCCCTTCACCAGGTCCTTGAAGGACGCGTTCACCAGTGGTCGGGAATTTTTTTAGCACCGGCTTAGAGTTCTTATAGCTGCAGTGTTCGGACCACATGACAGAAAATAACCCTGTTTCCGTCCAGTTTGGTGTCCGGCCAAGAATGTTTTCAATCATCGCAAATTCATCATCTGATAATCCCATCTGTTGATATAGTTTTTCTGTTTTAATCTGTTCCGGATTTGGTTCAAGCTTTAACAACATGTGCTTCCCTCCAAGTTTTTACGATTGATTGAAACATTTTTAGACCGTCTGCACTGCCCAACAGCTCATCAACCGCCCTCTCAGGATGCGGCATCATTCCTAGAACATTGCCTTTTTCATTAATAATTCCAGCAATATTTTCCAGACTTCCGTTAGGGTTTTGCTCGTATGTGAAGACGATTTGGTTATTAGCTTTTAAGCGCGCAAGAGTATCTTTATCACAATAATAGTTTCCTTCCCCGTGTGCGACAGGGATGGTGATGGTTTGCCCTAGTTCGTATTCTCCTGTAAACATGGTTTGATTGTTTTCAACCTTTAATTGCACTGGCTTGCAAATAAATGAAAGGCTTTCGTTTCGTCTCATTGCCCCAGGTAGCAAGCCTGATTCGAGCAAGATTTGGAATCCATTACAAACACCAAGTACTGGTTTCCCATCATTTGCCGCTTTAACCACCTCTTGCATTACTCTACTAAAGCGTGCAATGGCTCCTGAACGAAGGTAGTCTCCATACGAAAAACCGCCAGGGAGAAGGATTCCATCATATTCCTCAAGGCTTTCTGTATCATGCCAAACATATTCGACTTCTTCCCCGAGTTCATCCTTAATCGCATGGTACATGTCTATATCACAATTGGATCCAGGAAAGACGATGACCGCAAATTTCACTGGGCTACAACCTCCTCTACTTCGTAACGGTAATTTTCAATTACCGGGTTCGCGAGCAACTTGCTGCAAATCTCATTCACAACTTCATCGATATCACGATCTGACTTTTCAATAGTCAATTCCATATATTTACCAATGCGGACATCCGCCACTTCCGGATAATTTAAGGAGTGAAGTGAGTTAGTAACCGCCTTTCCCTGAGGATCCAATACGCTTTCTCTTAAAGTGACAAATACCTTAACTTTATACATGCTGATGACCTCCAAGTCTTTTAAAAATAGTTTCATAGGCTTCAGTCAAACTTCCTAAATCGCGACGAAATACATCTTTATCGAGCTTTTCATTGGTTTGCTTATCCCATAGTCTGCAAGTGTCAGGTGAAATTTCATCTGCGAGTAAAATTTGCCCCTCGCGATCTTTACCAAATTCAAGCTTAAAATCGATGAGGTTGATGCCAAGTTCATTGAAAAAGCTGGATAAAACAGTATTAATTTGTAAAGCTTTTTCACGTAAAATATTGATTTCTTCAGCAGTTGCCGCTTTGATTTCAAAGATGTGGCTCTCTGTAACGAGCGGGTCTCCTAAACGGTCGTCTTTAAGATAAAATTCAACGATAGGTGACGAAAGCTGGCGGCCTTCTTCAATTCCCAATCTTTTGGAGAGTGTTCCAGCTGCTGTATTGCGGACAACCACCTCAAGCGGGATAATCGTTACCTTTTTAACTAGCTGTTCAGTTTCTGATATGCGCTTGATAAAATGTGAGTCAATCCCTTTTTCTTTCAGTTTTAAAAATATCAAACTAGTAATCTCGTTATTTAGACGGCCTTTACCGGTAATCTCAGCCTTTTTTTGTCCATTAAAGGCGGTGGCAGAATCCTTGTATTCAACAAGGACAATCTCCGGATCTTCTGTTTTATAAATCCGTTTTGCCTTTCCTTCATAAAGCAATTCTTTCATCGGACACACTCCTTATTCTCAATATTGGGAATATTTTTGATAACAAAGGGGCCTTCCCAAATTGGTAATGCCCCTCATGTATAATTTTTGTTTAGAGCAGGGAATTTTTAATATAGGACAGGGAGAATTTTCCATCCCCTATTAGCTCTATGTTCAGCCGCCCATTTTTTCAAATTTAAGTCGAATAGCTCCCCTAACCCCTTGTTACGGAAATGAACTTACCCATTCAACCCTAGACGATCAAATATAGTATCCACGTGCTGGAGATGATATTTGTAATCAAAGCAATCTGCAATCTCCTCTTCAGACAACCGTGAAGTAATTTTTTCATCTGCTTCAATTAAACTGCGGAATGGAACCTGCTTTTCCCATGCCTCCATTGCTTTAGGCTGTACCGTGTCATAGGCTTCTTCACGAGATAAGCCCTTATCAATTAGTGCAAGTAGGACTCGCTGGGAGTAGATTAAACCGAGCGTGCGGTCCATATTCCGTTTCATATTTTCCGGAAATACAGTCAGGTTCTTAATGATATTGCCAAAACGGTTAAGCATGTAATTTAACGCAATGGTTGCATCAGGCAAAATAATCCGTTCTGCTGAAGAATGTGAAATGTCACGTTCATGCCATAACGGTACATTTTCATAAGCTGTCATCATATAGCCACGAATCACTCGGGCCATACCAGTCATGTTTTCAGAACCAATCGGATTTCGTTTATGCGGCATGGCAGAAGATCCTTTTTGGCCTTTAGCAAAAAACTCTTCCACCTCCCGAGTCTCGCTTTTCTGAAGTCCTCGAACCTCAACCGCAAACTTCTCAATCGAAGTAGCAATCAGCGCTAGCGTAGACATGTAATGTGCATGGCGGTCACGCTGTAAAGTCTGAGTCGAAATCGGCGCACGCTCAAGGCCTAGTTTTTCACATACATACTGCTCAACAAATGGGTCAATATTGGCATACGTACCAACTGCACCAGAGATTTTTCCAACCTCCACTCCCTTTGCAGCCTGTTTAAACCTCTCTAGGTTCCGTTTCATTTCCTCATACCATAAAGCAAGCTTTAAACCAAAAGTTGTCGGTTCGGCATGCACTCCATGGGTACGTCCCATCATGACGGTGTATTTATGTTCCTTCGCCTTGTTCTTTAAAATCTCAATAAAGTTTTCAATGTCTTTTAATAGAATGGCATTTGCCTGCTTTAACAAGTAAGAAAGTGCAGTATCCACCACATCTGTTGAAGTTAAACCGTAATGCACCCATTTCTTCTCTTCACCCAATGTTTCCGAAACTGCGCGGGTAAAAGCGACAACATCATGTCTAGTTTCCTCTTCAATCTCTTTAATTCGATCAATATTGAAGGAAGCATTCGCACGTAGTTTCGCCACATCTTCCTTTGGTATTTCTCCAAGTTCTGCCCATGCTTCACAGGCTAAAATTTCAACCTCTAGCCAGGCATTAAAACGGTTTTCCTCCGTCCAAATCGCTCCCATTTCCGGTCTTGTGTAACGTTCAATCATGTCTTATCCTCCGATCTTTTCTTTCGCTGTCTTCCAAATGTTGCTTTCTTCAATTTCTTGAAGAGCATCTTCTATTTTATCTCTTAAAATGGTGACATGGCCCATTTTTCGCTTCAATTTCGGCTCTTTTTTCCCATATAAATGAATTTTCCAGTCTGGCAACGATGGAATTTCGGAAGTTAATGTCTCAAGATGCTCTCCCAATAGGTTGACCATAACTACAGGTTTTAATAGCTTCGTGCTTCCTAATGGTAAGTTGCAGACCGCACGGATATGCTGCTCAAACTGAGATGTCATGCAAGCTTCAATCGAATAATGCCCGGAATTATGGGGTCTTGGTGCGAGCTCGTTGATGTAGATAAACTCATCCTTCGTCACAAACATCTCCACGGCAAGGGTTCCAACCAATCCCACAGAATCAGCAATCTGCCTCGCCTTTTTTATAGCCAAATTCTTAGTTTCTTCCGAAATTCGTGCTGGAACAATTGTTTGATGCAAAATATTTTCAATATGAATATTTTCCGCTACAGGAAAAATGGCCGTCTCCCCGTCCACTTTACGAGTCACGATCACGGAAATTTCTTTTTCAAAAGGGATCCATTTCTCTAATACACATGCTCCATGCTCCAAGAGAGCCTCTCCTTTAACCAAGTCCCGTTCCGAACGAATGACCAGCTGGCCTTTTCCATCATAACCGCCTCGGGCTGTTTTCAACACCGACGGGTATCCGACTGTACCTATTTTTAACCATAAATCTTCCATACTGTTAATTACTTCATAGGGGGCGACTTCCACACCAGCCTTTTGTATCGCAGCCTTTTCCGTGATACGATTCTGAGTAATTGTTAAAAGCTCCGATCCTTGAGGGACATGGGCCTGCTCACAAATCCATCGTAATGTATCTGCATCAATATTTTCAAATTCATACGTAATGACATCTGATACCTCCGCAAGTCTACTGATTGCCTCACGGTCATCGTAAGCTCCAATCACTTCTATATCAGCAACTTGTCCACACGGAGAATCTTCTGTTGGTTCCAACACTGCAATCCGGTAACCTTGTGCTTTTGCAGCTAGAGCCATCATTCTCCCAAGCTGCCCGCCTCCGATAATCCCAATTGTTGAACCAGGTAAAATGATTGGATTATACAAGCTCATCACTGCTTTCTAACACTTCTTTTTTAATGGCTTCACGTCTTGCTTCCAGCTTACCTGCAAGCTCAACATCTTCTACTGCTAATATTTGCGCCGCCAACAGTCCTGCATTTATCGCCCCTGCTTTGCCAATAGCGACTGTTGCTACCGGTACCCCGCCCGGCATCTGTACTATTGACAACAAAGAGTCCAACCCATTTAAGGCTTTACTCTGAACAGGAACCCCG
Organism: Neobacillus thermocopriae; assembly: GCF_010975035.1. GTDB lineage: Bacteria > Bacillota > Bacilli > Bacillales > Cytobacillaceae > Neobacillus > Neobacillus thermocopriae. Next base: position 23,397 of record NZ_JAAIUV010000031.1, read on the forward strand.
ATTACCGGAAGAGTAGTTTTAGCTGCTACCATTCCAGGCAGATGTGCCGCGCCGCCGGCTCCTGCAATGATCACCTTTATCCCTCTACCTCTAGCCTCTTCAGCATAAGTAAACATTAAATCAGGTGTTCGATGTGCAGATACGACCTGTTTTTCATAAGGGATTTCGAGTTGTTCTAGAATATCGCATGCATGCTTCATTGTATCCCAGTCTGACTTACTTCCCATGATGACGCCGACCAGCTTGGCCATTTTTTCTCCCCCTATCAAACTTCTATTTCGATCAGAAAAATTTAAATTTCAAAAGCTTGCTCAAATTGAAAACTAGTTAGCGTTGGAACTGTATAATTAAAAAACCCGGATCAAATGGATTCCCTCAAAGAGAAAGCCATTTGTCCGGGTATAAAAATTCCGTCAATAACAAAGTAAAGGCACTGCCCCTCATCATACCGAACATATTGACTTTCCCTCATAGTCCAATAATTTACGGTTATTGGGTAGAGACTTATGGGCCATATTCCCATAGATATATGAGGGTAAGATTATCTGTCATTCACATCCCTATCTTAACAAGTCAATCCCATGGATGTCAACCAAATTTTCGAACGTTATTTTTAATTTATACTATAATGTTCGTTTTTCGCACTATTATAATACCTATTTTATATATTATTGTTAGTGTTTTATCAGAAAAGCGCAAGTGCTCTAGTCAGCGGCGTAGGGCACTTTCCAAAGCTATTGCTTTCAAGCGTACGATGTATATCCTTCCTTGTAGTGACTTCCAACTAAGATAAACGAAACACAGCACGCCGAATATATTCGAAATATATAAGGAACTGGTTTTCAAAGCTATCGCTTATTCGAACAATTTTGCCTCAAAAACAATTTGCCGTCCTATTGGTTGATAAATTGTTTCTCCATCTTTTTTTATCTCTTGAAATATCGGCTTCTCAATCCGCCTAATAGGCATATATCCTTTCTGTTTAATTCGATCTAAACATTCATCAATACTTTCATTTTCCTGAACTTCAAATTGAACTTTTTTCTTACTCATTTAAACAATTTCCCTCTTTTCACGGATTTCACCCAAAAGCCACCGTGGATTGTTTTTGGCTCATAAGCAATAATAAATGCCTTAGGGTCGATTTCCTTAATCGTATCATACAACTTTAACTCAAATTTTCTTGGTGTCAAAATTTGCATGGCCATCCGGCCGCCTTCAAGCCCATTTGCCTCCCAGTTCGTTACCCCGTATCCTTTTTCTCTCAACACTTTGGGCAAGTTTTTGTCAAATTCCTTCGTAATCACATTGACCGTTATGTACCCCAATGCCAGCTTTTCTTCAATTTTCATTCCTACAATAACACCAATACCATAACCGACGGCATAGGCAATCAAGTTTTGAATTTCATTAAGATTGTTTAACACAAGCCCTAACCCAAGTACATAAATGACAACCTCAATCATGCTTATAAATGCGGCTAAATATCGTTGCCCCTTTAAGGTCAAAATCATCCGGATAGTAAAAAAAGATACATAAACAATATTAATAATTAATATGATAGCAACCATTATAAGGCTGTTTTCCAGCATACAATAATCCCCCTTTTATTATGCTCTCTCCACTTTAACAAATTACTCTTTTCGATCATAGACGAAATTCCTTCTTTATCAACAATTTCAGTTTAAGCTAAAATTACCATTTCCTTTTTATGACAATCACTAATCATACTTATGCAGTAATAGTCGTCTTTTTCAAATAATCCCATTTATACACCAATCTTTCTTTTTTGTGAAGATGAAAATTTATAATCTATTAGGGAAAATTAAGATAAAACTAACTACAATAAAAAGAGGCGATTGCATGATAAGGACCATCTTGTTATTCATGATTCTTTTTGTTCATTTAAGCCCCATCCAACCAGAGGCTGTGAATAACCAAAATCAATTAAAAGCGGCATTTATTAGAAATGATGATTTGTGGATAAAAATTGGAAATAAAGAAAAGCAGATTACGGCTGGTGAATATGTTAGGTATCCGAAATGGTCTCCTGATGGCCAATGGATTGCCTATATAAAATCAAAGAAAGATGGAAACATGGTTAACAATGGAGAGTTGTGGCTATTTCATATTAGATTCAATAAACATATTCATATTAAGTCTAATGTTAATAACAACTTTCAGTGGTCTCATGATCACAATAAAATTGGATTTCTTGTTAATAAAAGTTTATATGTTTTGAATACAGCATCTACCCATTCTTTTGTTCCTTTCCTTGTAGCGGAACAAGTAGATAACTTTTCTTGGCTTCCTAATGAAGAGGGGTTTTTAGTCTCAACTAGAGAAAATGAAAACCTTCATTCCAATATCATATTATCGAAAATTATCGTTAACGATAGGAATATACCTACCAGATCCCTTTTTTTTACAATTCCAATTAGAAATGATGAACTAATTGCTGGTACTAGCCAGTTTAAATGGTCTCACGATCGTAAGTGGATTAGCTTTTTATTAGTTCCTACAGCATCTATTTCTGCAGACAGTAATACTCTGTGTTTGTTAACTAGTGATGGCAAAGTTTTCCACCGTATTGATAAAGAAGTATTAAATGAAAATGACTGGTTTAAGTGGGCTCCATCATCCACATTTCTCGGATACATTAGCGGCGGAGGCAGGGAAGCAACAAATAATAAAAAGTTAACACTTGTCAGACCCCCTTCTATTCAAAAAAAATTCATTACGCCAAAGGGATTTGTTGACCGTGATTTGACTTGGAAAAATAACAACATCATTTATGTATCTCGCTCGAAAGAAAAGAAATCGGATAACCTTGAAGAGAGGTCATTACCTAATTTGTATGAAGTGAATATTTTTACAAACTCTCAAAAACAGATTACTTTTCCTCCTCAAAAAAATGGTGATTTTGTCATTGATGTTAAGAAAAAACAACTTGTGTGGATTAGAACTGATAGAAAGAAAGCCGATGTATTGATATCTAGTATGGATCAAATAAAAGAAGAAACATGGATAAAAGGTTTAACTGTGGCAAACTCATATTACGATCGGTGGAGTTGGGAAGAAGTATTTAGCTTATATAACGGAGCAAATTGAGAAATAAACTATTTTAGTCTTCGATGACTATCTGTATCAACTATTGTGTAAAAGTCCCTCTCTTTTCCTTTTTTAAACATTTAGCTTTCATCAGACAATAACAAAAAAAGACAATCATTTTGATTGTCTCAGACTGTCGACAAAATCCTTTTTTAAAGGATTTTGTCGACATTTTTTGTATAATTATGTCATAGAATATCGAGGTGATATTGAAATGCTTACTAAAAATACACAAGTAAATCGAGATCAATTAGAAATGATTACTTTAGACCAGCTGGTTCCTGAAAATCACTTGGTTCGTAAGATAGAAGCTGCTATTGATTTTTCATTTATATATAAATTAGTTGAGAATATGTATTCATCTGAACGTGGTCGTCCAAGTATTGACCCTGTTGTATTAATTAAGATGGCTTTTATTCAATATACCTTCGGTATTCGCTCTATGCGCAAAACTATTGAAGAAATTGAAACAAACCTTGCTTATCGTTGGTTCTTAGGTTTTGGGTTTCATGATAAAGTCCCCCACTTCTCAACCTTCGGAAAAAACTATGAAAGACGTTTCAAGGATACAGATCTATTTCAAAAAATCTTCTACCGCATTCTAAAAGAAGCTTCTGATAAAAAGTTGATTAGTGCTGAACATGTATTTATTGATTCTACGCATGTTAAAGCAAGTGCAAATAAACGTAAAT
>NZ_JAAIUV010000032.1 GCF_010975035.1 Neobacillus thermocopriae
CTTGGGAGTTGTAGGACGTCACACATTGCTGATATCGAGTATTTGTGTCGGTTATTTTTGATCACATTTACTTTCGTCCTAGTATCAGCGCAGCTTGCTTTAAAATATCATTTTCCATCAATAAACGTTGGTTTTCTTTACGAAGTTTGATCAACTCTGTTTGTTCTGGTGTCCTATTATCCTTCTCTTTAAACGAACCAGATGTTTTGCTTTGTTTAATCCATTTGTCCAATGCCGAAGGCGTTAAATCGTATTCACTAATGATATCTTTTCTGGGCTTTCCGCTTTCGTATAACTTGACCATTTGAGCTTTAAATTCGGAAGTAAAAGTTCTTCTTTCTCTCATGTAAGTCTCTCCTTAACTAAATAGGGGTAACGTAGACTGCAACAACAGTGGAATAATGCCGAAACTTGACATGGAGCCTCTGCGGACATGCTTTCCCGACCAGGAAGCCAGCTGATAAGTACACCTGGCCCCGCCGACAAGGCTAGCATACCCGCTTCTCCACGTAAAGTTTCTAGAATGGATCTCTTATGACAGTAAGCAGTATGCCCAAATTTGGTGGTTAGTCTACTTGACCTTATTTTTATTGTCCAGTTAAGTGTAGCCGATTCAGTTTTTTGAGATCAATATAAGTAGAACTCTACAACAGTGTAGTTGACGAAAAGATACCTTTATACCTGGAGTAAGAAAAGTCAATGTGATGTGTAGTGTAAATAACATGAAAGATCCTAAAAGGTTTTTTTGGATATCCTCTATTCTTTAAATTCAAGGAATTTATTTTGCCCATTGCTTTTGAACTTGTTCAAAAGCCAGTCGTAAAATTTCTTCTTCTGATGTGTCACGGTCTGTAATAACATTCGTTAAGTACGATTTTCCGTTGAATGTGATGGTTACTTCTATTTGTATCAATATTATCACCTTCCTTTCAGAAAAATTTTAGTTTGAAATATCGGTAATATTCCTTAAACAAAAGGAATTATATTTCAACTGTCATATATGTTTCTGCGAATTGCTGTACTAGGTTTTTATCTATCTTCTTTTTTCTTAAAATAGATTCTGCTATGACTAGATGGGATTGAGTTAACGTATTTCTTTTTAAATCACGAATAGATACATCGCCATTCAGCAATTGGATGGCTTTTTCTTTAATTTCTTGATTCTTAGAAGAACTGAATAGTAAATAGGCAATACAAGTAATTTTGTCCATCCTACACACTTCCCTTCGTAAAGAATCGAACGTATGTTTAAGATTTCGATTAAATGCCATAAAACTCCTTCTATTTTTATAGAATTTAACAAATATTGTAACAATTTTAAATGAATAGTCTTATAAAAGAATGAAATTTATATCAAAGAGAACCAATGCGGGTAAATAGGGTGGGTAATGGAAAGTGGTAGGTTATTTTGATGGAAGAATGAAATTCAAATTTATTAATTTGCTCAAACAAAGAGACAATAATGACGTATATTTTTAGTTTGAATTTGGTAATATGATTGTTAGGTTATGATAGTAACAAGGGGAATTTGTTGAATATTGCTTAATGATGTTGATTTTAATATAATATGTAAGGGATATAATACGGTAACAATAGGGAATTTACCTTTCGTCCCATCGGGATGGGAGGTTTTTTATTTAGCTGCTGACATCAGCTGAAAAATTAGAGCTGGTGTTGATCATATACATACATAGGAGGAAACCCAGGTGAAAGTGACCTTAATAAAGGATTTGTACAGAAATACAGAAAGTTTTATTGATCAAAAGGTTCAAGTTTCAGGATGGATTCGGACGATCCGTGATTCTAAAGCCTTTGGATTTATTGAATTGAATGATGGTAGTTTCTTTAAAAGTGTTCAAATCGTTTTTGATGATAAGTTAGAGAATTTCAAGGAAATTGCCAAATTGCCAATTAGTTCATCCATTAAAGTGGAGGGGGATTTTATCTATACTCCTCAGGCGAAACAGCCTTTTGAGATCAGAGCAACGAACATCGTCATTGAGGGTACATCCAATGTGGATTATCCATTGCAAAAAAAGCGTCATACGTTTGAATATTTACGGACGATTGCTCATTTAAGACCTAGAACGAATACATTTTCAGCCGTTTTTCGCGTTAGGTCTATTGCTTCCTATGCTATTCATAAATTCTTCCAGGATCAAGGATTTGTTTATGTTCACTCACCTATTATCACCGGAAGTGATACAGAGGGTGCTGGTGAAATGTTTAGAGTCACCACATTGGACTTGAATAATCTTCCAAAAGATGAAAATGGAAATGTGGACAATTCAAAAGATTTCTTTGGTAGAGATACGAATTTAACAGTTAGTGGGCAGCTTTCTGCAGAGGCTTTTGCTTTAGCTTTCCGCAATGTATACACCTTTGGTCCGACTTTTAGAGCGGAAAATTCCAATACTGCTCGACATGCGGCTGAATTTTGGATGATTGAACCGGAAGTAGCTTTTGCAGAATTACCTGATATTATGGACCTTGCAGAAAAAATGGTGAAGTATGTCATTTCTTATGTTTTAGAACATGCACCGGAAGAAATGAATTTCTTTAACAACTTTATAGAAAAAGGATTGTTGGATCGACTAAATAATGCTTTAAATGCTGAGTTTGGACGTGTAACCTATACAGAAGCTATTGAATTGTTACAAAAATCAGGCGAGAAATTTACTTACCCTGTTGAATGGGGAGCAGACCTCCAAACGGAGCACGAGCGTTATTTATGTGAAAAAGTGTTTAAGAAGCCGGTATTTGTCACCGATTATCCGAAGGAAATCAAAGCTTTTTATATGCGTTTAAATGATGATAACAAAACGGTTGCTGCTACCGATTTACTAGTTCCTGGAATTGGTGAATTAGTGGGGGGCAGTCAGCGTGAAGAACGTGAAGAAGTCCTCGCCGATAAAATCAAAGAGCTTGGAATGAATGAAGCAGATTATTGGTGGTATTTAGAATTGAGAAAATATGGCGGTACTAAGCACTCTGGCTTCGGAGTTGGTTTTGAGCGATTAATCATGTATTTAACAGGAATGACAAACATAAGAGATGTCATCCCGTTCCCAAGAACACCAGGAAATGCAGAATTCTAATAATTATATTATGTAAACAGACTCTGGTTAAGAGTCTGTTTTTTAATGTGCGCCCGGCACGGGTATAGTCTATAGGGAGAAAGTCCCGAGCCTTGAAGGCAGTAGTAATGGTTAGCTTAGCGCAAGGATGTCCGTGGTAACATGGAATCTGAAGGAAGCCGGCGGCAAACCTCCAGTCTGAGGAACACGAACTTCATATAAGGTTAGGTACCACTGGATACTTATGTAGATACTTTTAGTGACTGGATGCCGTGGAACGGGGCAGATGGTGCGGGAAAACAAATCTACATTGCCCTAATGGAAGTAGTTAGTGCAATTATTGATATCGCCAAAGAAATTTCCAATAACCACCAGGGTATAAATTTTATCTTTATTTCAGCTTTTCCAAAATACGCATTTAACAGCCTTGAAGTTTATCCGATTGATTTTATTACAAAGTCTTTAAATTTATTTAGGTTGGAAAAATCTACCCAAAATCTTGTAAAAGAAAAAATAGTAGAAGGATTGATAATGTAAAAATTGTAATTAAAAAAATGGGGCATTCACTTTAATTCCAATAAGCAGAATATTATTTATTGAAAAGGATGGTCGTAAAAGTATTATATACTTAGATAATACTAACCGTATTGTTTCAAACGAGAATTTATCCGTACTTTGGCTACTATAGACCTCATAAGTCTTATCTAATACCTATTAACAAAATAAAAGTGCTTCAACCTGATCCATTTATGCGATCGTATAATATTATGGAAGGTTGTAGTGAAGAAATTAAAGTGAGCATGAACAAAATTAAAATCTATATTAATGCATGATTGTATTAATTGAATATAGTTAGTCAAAATAAAATAATAACCTGCTTTATAAATGAAGCAGGTTATTATTTTTTGACCTAATTGGACAAAGCAGTTCTTTTATAAGACTATTTTTGGAAATTTTACATGGAGTAATGGACATGATAGCATTGTTCAGGTATCAAACTTTATTATGTTTGTCTTTTGGCAAAAGAACATTTCGCAGAGGTTCTGTATCAAGTTTATTATATTTAAATGTCTTTTACATAATTTCCAGTTTGGTGCTGTGAATCCGCGAAGTATTGTATTTTTATATAGCAAAATATATAAATTAAAAGGATCACTTATTTGAAAAATGAGGTGTAAATAATAATGCAAAAAGTACATGAATTTGATTTTAATTCAACACTATTAGACATAAAAAAGCAAACGATTATAGATGTCATAACTGGACAAGAAATTCGTATAGAACCAAAAATAAGTTTTCCAGCAGCAAAATTCGTTTTTACTGATCAAATACATACATATAAAGGTATTTCCACTAAAGAAAAAAGTAATTTGTTAAAGAATACTTTTAAAATTGTTGATGCAACAGAAAATTTAACAGCCAAAATATCTGAATTATCAGTTTATCAAAAAAAATCAGTGTTTAAAGAATTGGATTTTCTATATAAAGAAAAAAATTATAGGGTAAAGACAAGTCTTGCATACAAAAATATTGAACTGAAGGATGGTGATAATCTTATATTGAAAGCTGAAAGATCTTCTTCAACTATTAAAGGAATCATAGGATTAAAGAATTATAAAGTATCTATTTATAATTCTTTAAATATGGAATTTCTATTATGGGTTGCTGTATTTAAGGGAATCCATCTTTTAATACAGGAATAATAAATATCTAATTATCCCTCTAGAATGACAAAGTGAGTTTTTAAAACTTTTTGTCATTCTAGAGGATTTTGTTATTTAAAATGCTATTTTATTACATTTATTTACTTTATATGATAAAAAAAGACTGAGCAACTTTTGCATTACAAATATTTGTGGTTTGAACTTTCTAATCCTGATAGGTTTTTTATTCTACCTGTGATTTCAATAATTTTTTATCTAATATATTTAAAATTAAATATGAAAGAAGTGAAAACAGCTAAATTAACAAAGATATTAGGATCAATTGCTTGTTTATTTACGCTTTTAATAGTTTTGTTATCCCATCTGTAATATTTATATATTGGATTGTTAGTAATGTGATTTAAGTTATTCAAACTGTAGTTATAAACAAAATCTTGGAAAGTCATAAAAAATTAATGTAGTAAAGGATAGAAATATCTTACTTGAAAGGAGGTGTGATTATGAATTGGGACTTAAATAATGGCACCATTACTTTAGCATCTGCAGTTTGTGATATCGTGAATGCACTTGCGCGTATTTTTGGTATTGATATTACTAAATTTTGGAGATTCACAGCGAATATTAGCGCAAGGAGGGACCTCTCAGTCCCCTGCTTTCAAACATCATCCTTGACAAAATGGATAAAGAATTAGAAGCAAGAGGGCATAAGTTTGTTCGTTATGCGGACGACTGCAACATCTATGTAAAGTCACGAAAAGCAGGGGAACGTGTAATGGACTCCATTACGGCGTTCATTGAGCAGAAACTAAAGTTGAAGGTAAATAGGGACAAGTGATCCGTTGATTAACCATGGATACGGAGTTTTCTTGGTTTCAGCTTTACATTAATAAAGAACCGAAGGTACGAATTGATCAACAAAGTATGAAGCGCTTTAAGATGAAGATTCGAGAGATTACCTCACGGTCAAAACCTCTTCCAACGGAAGTAAGGATTGAAGGTTAAACCGATATCTAATCGGATGGTGCTGATACTTCGCTTAAGCCGATACTCCAAGCAAATTCAAAGAATTAGATAAATGGATAAGAAGAAGGCAAAGAATGTGCAAGTGGAAACAATGGAAACAGTGGAAAATCCTATAACGAAAGTGAGGAAACTAATCGGTTTTGGTGTGCCTGACTACAAAGTACATGAATGGGGCAACTCTAGACAGAAATATTGTAGAATTGCCTGCAGCCCAATTCTACACAAAACCCTCGAGAACTCCTACTGGAGCCAACGAGGGTTGAAAAGTCTATATGATCGTAATGAATTTCTTCGTCAATCTTAATAGAACCGCCGTTTATCGAACGGCACGTACGGTGGTGTGAGAGATCGGGGCTAGTCACCTAATCCTACTCGATTGATTTTCATTATTTAAATCGCATTGTTCCAAAGGAATAATCTTTGTTTTTTTAGTAATTTTATATCCAAACCATAAAAGGAGGAATAATGGTAAACCGATGTAAGAAACAAGTACACCATGCCAGTCGATTTGTTCTCCTAAAAAGGCAGTGTAATTTTGTCCTAAGACCACAATCCCACAAATCGCAAGGGCAAAAAGCGGTCCGAATGGAAAGAATCTCGATTTATAAGGTAATAAATTTACATCCTTACCTTGAGCTACATATGCCCGACGGAAACGATAATGGCAAATGGCAATTCCAAGCCAGGCGATGAAGCCTGACATACCAGAAGCGTTTAACAGCCAAACATAAACTGTTCCATCTCCGAAGAAAGAAGCAAGGAAAGCTAATGTCCCAACAAGGGTTGTTGCTATTAAAGCATTAACTGGTACACCACGTTTGTTCAGTTTTCCAAGGAATTTAGGAGCCTTTCCTTCACGGGCCAATTGCCAAAGCATACGTGCAGAAGCATACATCCCTGAATTACCAGCTGATAATAAGGCAGTTAAAATGATCGCATTCATAACGGAAGCAGCAAAAGCAATTCCTGCATTTTTAAATACAAGTGTGAATGGGCTAACGGTAATATCTTCATTAGCTAAATTTTTATCGGTATATGGGATAAGTAAACCAATGACTAATATGGCTAAAACATAAAATAGTAATATTCGCCAAAAGACAGAACGAACAGCTTTAGGGATGGATTTACCAGGGTTTTCGGTTTCACCTGCTGCCACACCTAGAAGCTCGGTTCCTTGGAAAGAAAATCCGGCTGCTAAAAAGATTCCAAACATAGCCATAAATCCGCCATTAAATGGTGCATCCCCGATGGTAAAGTTTTTAAATCCGACAGCGTGGTCACCCATAATACCAAAAATCATTAATGTCCCAGAAATGATAAAAACGATAACCGTAACGACTTTGATTAAGGAGAACCAGTATTCTGCTTCACCAAATCCTTTTACAGATAGATAGTTAATAAGGAAAATGGCAGTTAAAAAGATGGCGCTCCAAATGAATGAGGGGCTATCAGGAAACCAAAACTTCATGATCATGGTTACGGCTGCAAGCTCGGCAGCAATTGTAATAGCCCAATTGTACCAGTAGTTCCAGCCGAGAGCGAAACCAAGTGCAGGGTCAACAAACTTCGTAGCATACGTACTAAAGCTTCCGGCAACTGGCATATATGCTCCCATTTCGGCAAGACTGGTCATTAAAAAGTATACCATCATGCCGATAACTAAATAGGCAACAAGAGCCCCTCCCGGACCAGCTGTATGAATCGCGCCACCAGTGGCTAAAAATAGGCCGGTACCGATCGTTCCTCCAAGTGAGATCATCGTCAAGTGACGGGATTTTAATTTACGTTTTAATTCGTTGTTTTCATTTTCCAATTTAATTTCTTTTCTACCTTGTGCTGTCTGCATAACTATGACTCCTTTTTGATGTATTTGGAAGGAGTTTGGAATAAAAAATGCCACCGAGGACGACTCGATGGCATTGTGAATACCCCGCATCATACCTTCCGAAAGATAGCTCTTCACGCATGGATGGTAAGGCCAAGCGTGACAGTTCTGTCCCTATTCGGAGACAGCCCCAGCATGCATTTACAGAGATAAATGGCACACTTCGGCGGCTTTTCCTTTCAAATGGGGTCATTGATGTCTCTGCATCTAGTCCATTTTACTAATAAAAACCGCGACCTCTACCTCATCGGTTTTGATGAGGATTTTTATTATGAAATTAATATACTATTAAATTATATTTATTTTTTTCATATAGTCAATAGAGGATTTACAAAATTACTCCTCATATCAAGTCTTTCTAATGAAAAATCATGAAAAAAACACAATGATTGGAATGGAATTAATTATTTAAATCTTCAAATTTAACCTAACTAAAGATGATGGTATTTTTCCTAAAATCCAATTACTCAAAAATTAACTATTATAAAGATGAACAAAGGAATGAAATCATTTGTATTATTATTTTCTGTTTATTACTAAAATAACATATACAATATTACTTTATCGATTGGTAATTTTTTGAATGGTTTATTAACAAATAATTCAGAATTCTGTTATACTTTTGGCTATAAGAGGTAAAGGAAGTGGAACCATGCGACCAATTATTTTAGGGATCTTTTCTGCCTTCTTTTTTGCTTTTACTTTTATTTTAAATCGTTCAATGGATCTCGCAGGTGGAAGTTGGATTTGGAGCGCATCTTTACGGTATTTTTTTATGGTACCATTCCTTTTCCTTATCGTATTGGGAAGGAAAAATTTGAAGCCACTATGGTTAGAAATGAAACGAAAACCCGGTACCTGGGTTTTGTGGAGTACAGTAGGTTTCGGTTTGTTTTATGCACCTATTTGTTTTTCTGCTGCCTATGCACCTGGATGGCTGATTGCTGCAACTTGGCAAATAACCATTATCTCAGGATCACTATTAGCTCCTTTATTTTATGAAACCATTGAAACGGAAAAAGGAAAAGTACAAGTTAAAGGCAAAATCCCATTTAAAGGATTAACGATGTCTTTCATTATTTTGTTTGGAATTATTTTAATGCAGCTTGAACACGCTAGTAGTCTTACCATGATTGAATTGACTCTTGGAATTCTTCCTGTTGTAGTAGCTTCATTTGCTTACCCATTAGGTAATCGAAAAATGATGGATGAGTGCGAAGGACGTTTAGATGTTTTTCAGCGTGTATTAGGAATGACTTTAGCTAGTATGCCGGTATGGATCATTTTATCCCTATATGGCCTATTAACGGTAGGACCTCCAAGCATAGCGCAATCAATCCAATCTGGTTTAGTGGCGATAAGTTCTGGTGTCATTGCAACCGTACTATTTTTCCGAGCCACTGATCTTGTGAGAGGAAATATGCAAAAACTCGCTGCAGTAGAAGCTACTCAATCAATGGAAGTGTTATTTTCCCTCATCGGTGAACTTTTACTGTTACATACCGCTTTACCTACCCCTTTATCATGGGTAGGAATCATCTTAGTAATGGGAGGTATGGTTCTTCATAGTTATGTAACACATAAAAAAGATCTGCCAGATGGCAGAAAAGTTAGTGCCTAAATATAATTTCCATTCTATATCAATAGGATTTTTTGGAAATTAACCATTTAAATATGGACTTAGTTTATTTATCGTTTCTTGCAATAGGTCTGCATTCTTTTTGTACATGGCTTTTGTTTTTTCACAATCTGTTGAGAGAGAGAAAATTTCCAAATCAGCTTGGGCTTTTTTCAATGATGCCAACAATAATGGCCGTTGAGCAGGGGAAGGCACTTGAATTTTATCATCGTATAAATCAACAGTAAGTTCACCGTAAGAATTCACCTGGGCCATAAACACATTATCTAGTGTAACCCCTAGTTTTTCTAATTCACTATAAAGCCAGCCTCGCCCTTTACCTGCTTCTGTAAGTTCGCCGTCAAGGATCTTTCCATCAATAATGACCGTCTGCGGTTCTTTTTCATTTGGCATTTTCATTTGAAGATCCTTAGGTGTTAAAGGGCGATTTTCTTTTTTCAAAAGGGCGCTAATTCTTCCTTCAGGTTCAATCAAGGCAAATTCAACATCTGCCACATTAAAAATATTTTGCTGTCTAAGTAGGGAAGATAACTCATCAACTGTATATCTTTCCTTTTTTAAATTATCTTCAAGTATTTTCCCATCCTTAATGACAACCGTACCTTTTCCTTCAACCCAATCACGAAATTTTTTACTTTTTAGTGATAAATAGTCAGCTAAAAAGGTAATCACACCAAAAATGACAATGGCTGTTAGACCTTGTAAGTAATTTTTTTCTAGCCCCGTAATGGCTTCACCAGCAATGCTTCCTATGGTAATCCCTGAAATATATTCAAAGAGTGTTAATTGAGAAATTTGTTTTTTTCCTAGTAATTTTGTTACGAGAAATAAAGATAAAATAAATAAGAATGTCCGAAATAATAATTCTGACCATTCATTCATAATAACACCTCATGTTAGGAACCTTTATATTGTGGTTCTAGACGTTCGAGTTCAAGAACACGATATTCAAGATCTTTTTTTATATCTCCAATGACTAACATGGATTCATGAAAAGCTGTTTTTGCTTCTTCATCCAAAGCGTTTAATGCTAATATGGATAATTGTGATTCAATTCCTTTCAATGAAGCGAGACATTGTTTAACATTTGAAGCAACCGTCATATTATCCCTCCTGCCAAAATGAATTAGAAAAGAAAGGGTTGGCAGAAGGTGCCAACCATATTTATTTATTGGTTATATTGAGGCTCTTCAGTGATAATTTCCTGAAGACGTGGTTCTATGCTGTCAATGATGGCCTGAGTTTGTTGGGCTGCATTTTGATAAAGTTGTTTTGCATTTTTATTTTCTGTTTGTAATGCAAAGGTTTCGAAGCTCGCCTGTGCAGATTTTAAACCAGCTAGTGTTTGTTTAACTTGAGTCCCTACAGTCATTCTTTTCCCTTCTTTCATCTGTGTGTCTTACAATGATAAGTATTTGATATTATTACCGATATATGTTTGGTAATAATTGTTTTGTGGTATTTATTTCATTAAATTTCAAATATACTTATATCCAGATATTTCGAAGTAGTCTTATTGGTGGGAATTATTGTTATTTTCAAACTAAGCAAAATGGTTTATTTTTGTTAAAAATAAGACTTATAATTAGTTAGGAAGCTTATATTAGCTTGATTAGGTAGAACGGATTAGTCGTACCTAATGGAAAGCGATGTAAACGGAACCAATTCACTCTTCAATCTAAAAGGAAAGGGGCCAGATAATGACAGGAATCCAAGAAATGGAAGTAAAAAAAGAAAATGAATTGTTAGAAGCTGCTTTGGAGAAAATACAACATCGCAAATTAACTAAGCAGAAGATACTGCAGCGTGTCGTGTTTATTACGCTAGGTGCAATCTTAATGGGAATAGGTCTTGAAGTTTTTCTTGTGCCTAATCATGTTATTGATGGTGGGATAACTGGGATTTCCATTATGTTATCATATCTGACTGGATGGAAATTAGGAATTTTCCTTTTATTATTTAATCTTCCTTTTTTCTTTATTGGATACAAACAGATTGGAAAAACATTTGCCATATCCACACTTTATGGTATTATCATTCTTTCCATCGCCACTTCTTTACTCCATCCTGTACCTGCTTTTACCCAAGATATTCTTCTTGCCACAATATTCGGCGGCGTTATCCTTGGATTTGGTGTTGGTTTGGTAATACGTTACGGAGGTTCATTGGACGGAACTGAAATCTTGGCGATCTTGTTTAATAAGAAAACCCCATTTTCAGTTGGGGAAATAATTATGTTTTTTAATTTGTTCATCCTAGGAAGTGCAGGATTTGTATTTTCTTGGGATCGAGCTATGTATTCACTACTTGCCTATTTTGTCGCCTACAAGACGATTGATATTACGATCACTGGTTTGGATGAATCAAAGTCAGTTTGGATCATTAGTGATAATGCAAAGGTAATTGGTGAAGCCATCATGCATCGACTTGGCCGAGGTGTCACATATTTAAATGGGGAAGGTGCATTTTCAGGGGATGATAAAAAAGTGATCTTTTGCGTGATCAATCGTCTTGAGGAAGCAAAATTGAAAGAAATCGTCACGGAATATGATATAAATGCTTTTCTAGCTGTGGCTGATATTGCAGAGGTTCGCGGAGGTAGATTTAAAAAGCGGGATATTCATTAAAAACAGTTCAGTTTCATATGGGCTGGAAATAAGAATGTATTTATTATTGAAGACTGTTTTAATTTTTTTCATATAAATTAGTGTAGGATTTTCGTGGTTTATGTCGTAAGATGAAGAGTCGAATTGGTTGAATAAATCAGATTATGTCGCATTATGCGCTTGCCGAGGAAATAATTGCGCGAATATTAAAATATTTGCAAAAATGATGACAGTTTAGCTGTCATCATTTTTTATTAAATAAGTAATTCATATACTTCATTTAACTGATAAGCCCTTAGTTTATCTTGTTCAGCAAGCGCATATTTAATTTCATCTGGTAGGATTTTGTTTAAAAAATCTACCTCTTTTCTGTTTAAATTTCTTACAAAGGTTTCTTCTGAATCATAATTTCCCTCAATCAATTTTTTGTATAAGAGTTTACCTTCAGCATGCTTATCCGTATAATTGGATAATATTTCCCTTAAATATCCTAATGTTTTATCCATAAATATCATTCCTTTCACTCCATTATTTTATATCCAGATTCGTGTAATATTCGTCGAAAAGCTAGTGAATGAATAAGGAGTACAAAAGGATATGGAAATATTGCGAGTTTAAAATGCAAAAGGAATTTAGTCATCTCAAAAAAATACAATTATTCGATTTTATTTCGTACAAGTAAAAATACGATGACTTAAAATATTGTGATACTTAATAAGCATATGACCATGTTTATTCAATACTTCAAAAAGCTCTGGCTCAAAATTGGGGGAAAAGTTAAATTCCTGTTTGTTGTTCCCATAAAGAAAATCAACTTGTTGGCTGCTGACATTGATTGATTGAAATCCAGTATCTTGTAAAAGGGTAATCCAATCTTTTTCAAGGTATAAACTGTCCACATTATAAAAATTTTTAATTTCTTGTTCCTCAAATTTATTTAGAACGGAATTTAATGTCATTTCATTTGCGATAAGACGACCGCCTTTTTTTAATACTCTATAAAATTCTTTTAATGCTTTTGGTTTATTGACAAAGGCTAATACAGATTCTGATAAAACATAGTCAAAAGTATGATCTTCAAAAGGGATTTGTTCAACTGATCCCTGTATTAATTGGATAGGAAAGTTCAAGTTTTTAAATCGTGTAGCTGCTTTTTCGAGCATAATTGGATTTATATCCAATCCAAAAACTTTTGCTTTATACTGTTCATAAATATATGCTGCTGTTTGTCCAGTACCGCAGCCAGCATCTAGGACCCAGGAATTATTTGTTATATTTTCTTTCGATAAAATGTATTTAGTCAAACCAAATCCACCTGGATGTGCCCCGCCAATTCCGAATTTAGCTAAAAAATCAATATATGTTAAGCCTCCCATAGACACCACCCTCATTCCTTTTAGGTATCTTATGATAAGGTACGAAAAGAGGTTCTCTAAAGGAGAAAGAAGGAAAAAGTACAAATTATTTGCTTATTCCCAACAGTTAACATCATCAAGACACTCCAACAAAAACATAAACAAATCATTATAGTGCAAATTAATTAAATGGAAGGGTAATTAACTTCCATATAAAGTTTAAAGGGGTGCTAAAATGAGAAGAAGAATGCCGTTTCACCGCTTGTTTAGGCCAAAAAGAAGAAATAGAGGCTCAATATGGGCATCAGTATTAAGCATTGGTTTAAGTGCTTTAGTTTATGGACTAACAAGAGGGAAAGGTAAAAAAACGATGCTTCCATCCACCAATGCTGTTAAACATTTTGCACCTAAACTTAATCGCGAAGGGGTGACCAATGCCGTCAAAAATATGGTCCCTCCGAACCTTAATATAAATCGAATGGACAATGCTGCTTTAACAGAGTTTTCTGATGAATTGATTAAAAATGCAATGAATAAGAAGCAATAAAAAGTCCGCATATTGCGGACTTTTTTATGTAGTATAGGGAATTTTTCTAGGGGTATATTGGATATTTTCCGAAGAGTAAATCGCGATAATAAGCAGACCATTTACTGTTTTCGCACGAATTAATACAGGTTGATTGTATTCATTTTTAAATTGAAAATCTGGACCGTACCAGCTAACCGTAGCATCTCGACCACGTGGAATATATGGTACCTCTCTACTATGAGAAAAACGCTGCACGATTTGTAATCCTGCATTATCGACAGCATTGAAAAGAGTTGAGGAAACTTGGCAAATTCCTCCTCCAATATCTTCTGCATATTCCCCCTTTACAATAACTTTCGCACGTAAATATCCTCGTTCTTTCGTTCTTTTGCCTACTACTTTGTTAAATGAAAAAGTTTCGCCGGGAAAAACGACATAATTATTTATAGATTCAGTAGCTAATTTGATATTGGTGGAACGGTTTTTATTTCGCGGATTAAAGGAAGTAATATAGAGCCCAATCCGAAGTGAACGGAGATCATTTAGTAATTCGCTATCCACATTCGGATAAACCGTTCGCATGGGTAATTCTATGTTCGATGGTTTTTGGTGAATATAGTGTGAATAAACTTGTTTTAATAATGCTTGTCGATCGATTTCCATCCCAGCTTTTTCTGGAATTATATTTCCATTTGGATCAAGCTGAGCATTTTTAGGTGGAATGGAATATTGTTTATTAAGTTGATCTACTATTTGATCAACCTTTTTAGAGTCCATAATCGGTAAGTCAAAATATGGATGAAAAAAGTCCATACTGTCTAGTCTTGTAATTGGTTTCCCATTCTTTGTAATGGTTATTTCGTTTGGTGATGTGATTATTTGAGTTGCGAGTAAAAAGCTGAACATATACGATAGTAGCATTTCGAGTACCCCCTTCATTTTAATTTTGCTAATATAAAATAATTTGATGTACTAATTTTGCTAATAGAAGTAATGTAATAAATTCCAATGTTACTTTACATCTTTCATCCATTATATTATCGTTATTAATAATGATAATAGTTTGGGGGCAAAGCATTCATGAAAGAATCAAAAGTCGACGTAATCCTGCATCCGGTAAGGATGAGAATTATCCAACATTTAATCCATCAGGAACTAACTGCTCAGCAATTAAAGGAATTATTACCTGACATCCCTCAAGCATCATTATATAGAAATATAAAAAAATTGACGGATTCAGAAGTTATATATGTTGTAAATGAAATACCTGTTAGAGGAACGGTGGAAAAGGTTTATTCGATCCATAAGCCAGGGTTGGAAATTAGTCCAGAAGAATTGAATAAGTTGTCAAAAGAGGAACATATGGGCTTATTTATTCAATTTTTGGCGAATTTAATGGGGGAATATGAAAGATATTTAAATAAAGGAAATATAGATTTGGCAGCCGACGGAGTGGGGTATCGTCAAAATTCCCTTTATTTATCTGACGAAGAATTTCGTGAATTTGTTTATGATTTGAGGAGATTATTTCAAAAGGCAGCAGAAAAAAAGCCGAAAAATGGAAGGAAAAGAAGAACATTTGCGACTATTTTTATTCCGAACGATCATTAGATCAATTTGTAGATAATAGCTGGAGGCTGTACTTTATAAAATATTGGGTAAACGTCGTATTTGTATCTAGTTAAGCCGATTATTTCACGTCCAGATCAAAAATCTTGGAACAAACAATAAATTTATGTAAGTATAGGAGCTAGAAGATATAGTTAGTTAAGAATGAAAGTTTTAATATGACGAAGAACGAATGAAAGAAAAGTATTACTCTTTGGGAGTGAGTGAATTTGAAAATATTGGTGATAGAAGATAATAAAAGCGTTTGTTCAATGATAGAGATGTTCTTTGCGAAGGAAGGAATTATTGGTGAATTTGTCAATGATGGGCTAGAGGGATATGAGCGTTTTAAAACAGGACATTGGGATGCCTTAATCGTTGACTGGATGCTTCCTAGTATGGATGGGGTCACTATTTGTCGGAAAATTAGGGAAGAAAAGTATACCATCCCAATAATTATGTTAACCGCCAAGGATAGTGAGTCCGATCAAGTGCTAGGGCTAGAAATGGGAGCCGATGATTATGTAACCAAACCATTTAGCCCATTAACCTTGATGGCTAGAATTAAAGCAGTGACAAGACGTTATCAAAACCATGTTCCACAAGAACAGAATGGGATTTTACAGACAGACCATTTTAAGGTTAATAAAAATACAAGGGAAGTAATGGTCGACGGCGAATTGATTACCAATTTAACTCCAAAGGAATTCGATTTACTTTATTATTTAGTCGAGCATCCTAGGCAAGTGTTTTCCAGAGAACAATTACTAGAAAGGGTCTGGGGTTATCAGTTTTATGGTGATGAGCGTACAGTAGATGTTCATATTAAGAGACTAAGGAAAAAAGTCGAGACATCTCAGCAACCGTTTTTCCATACTGTATGGGGAGTAGGGTATAAATTTGATGACTCAAATAAAGCAAATTAAGTTTCGTTATTTTTACCAACAGTTTTTTAGTCACATAAGTATTATTATCGTAGCCTTCTTATTATTAAGCATGATATTTGCATATTATGTGGAAGATTTGGTGTATAAGAATAAGGCAGATGAACTGATTTCTTATGGAAAAGCATTTTTGTCCGATATAAATGAAACTCCTTTAGATGCTGATCAAATAATCAAACAATATAGTAATGTTTTGTCAGCGAGAAAGATAAGCTTTAGTATGTTTGACAAGACTGGAAAATTATACTTAGTTAATCGAGATGGCCTTGTTCTTAAAGGCTTATCTGATGACGAATGGGAGAAAATAAAAAAAGGTGAAATCCTTGCTGTATATAGTGATTATAAAACATTTGATCAAGATGGAGTCACCTTTGTTGTTGTCCCTTATGTAGATGAAGGGCGATTTTATGGAGGAGTTTTATTAACATCGCCAATCAGTGGCTCTATTGGAATGATAAAACAAATCAATAAGTTTCTTTTGTATACCATTCTTATCGGTTTTGGTGTATCATTCCTGCAAAGTATGGTTTTATCACGAATCCATGTTCAGCGGATCAAGAGACTACGGGAAGCGACGTCTCAAGTATCTGCAGGAAATTATGATGTAAAGGTTCAATCTTCCGTATTTGATGAAATTGGGGAACTGGCGAATGATTTTAACCATATGGTCGATCAGTTGAATAAATCGAGGGAAGAAATTGAAAGTCTTGAAAATCGAAGAAGGCAATTTATGGCGGACGTTTCCCATGAAATGCGCACTCCATTAACGACCATCAGTGGTGTCATTGAAGGGTTGAAAAATGATATGATCTCAGAGGAAGATAAAGAAAGAGGCCTTCAATTAGTGAGTCAGGAAGCAAAACGTTTGATTCGGTTAGTGAACGAAAATCTTGATTACGAGAAAATTCGTTCGAATCAAATTCAAATGTTGAAAGAGGATATTCAATTATTAGAAGTGCTGGAGATTATTCAAGACCAACTAGGGTTTCAAGCTGAAGAAAAGAATAATCAGATTGTAGTGGATGCCCCGCCAAATATATATATCCACGCAGATTACGACAGGTTAGTTCAAATATTAATTAACATTACGAAAAATAGTATCCAATTTACAGACGATGGATTCATCTGGCTACGTGGTAGAGAAAATGAACGTTTTGTCATCATAGAGGTTGAGGATACAGGAATTGGTCTTGATCCAGATGAAATTGAAAAAATTTGGCGCCGTTTTTATAAGGCAGATATTTCACGAACGAGCAACCCATATGGCGAATTTGGCCTTGGACTATCGATAGTGAAACAATTAGTTCTCCTACACAATGGAGAAATTGATGTCTATAGTGAAAAAGGGAAAGGCACAAAATTCGTCATTTCGTTTCCAAAACAATCAGAAACGAGTGAAGCTGTCAGATAGGTCTGACAGCTTTTTAAATAGGATGGCAAGGTCCATTAGAGTTTAGTTAAGAGCATTTGTAATGGCCTGAACGAAAAGCAACATTGCCAGCTTTCAGGTGCAGTCGATGTTTCCTGTTATTCCTGAAATTTTTTTTGATAGTGTGATAATGCGAGTAGTGGAAAAATATATCGATAACTGTGGTAGTGGATGTAAAAGGCTCCTCCCATCCCTTGTCCTTTCGGGTAAGCAGTTGTCCAGTCATTTTTGTCTAGTGAATCCAATAGGTGAACCATTCCTTTACGAATGGCTGGTGTTGGTTTATCTGAGACTGAGATGAGGGCATCAAGCACCCATGAGGTGTGTGTTATTGTACTATATTTCAATGGAATGTATTCATTTTTTATGTCACTGTAACACGATTCTCCGAAACCTCCATCATCGTTTTGAATACTGTATAGCCACTTCACAGCTTTTTGAATGCTTGGATGGGAAGAGGAAATTCCAACTGCTTTTAATCCTGTGATAGCTGCCCATGTTCCGTAAGTATAACAAATTCCCCAACGTCCATACCAAGAACCATTTTTTTGTTGATTATTTAGTAACCAACTTATTCCCTTTGCGATAATTGGATGATTCCTTGATAGATTGGTATAATTCCCGAAAAATTCTAACGTTCTACCAGTCAGGTCGGCACATGATGGGTCGATTAGTAAAAATTCACCTTTTTCAAGGGGGAGATAGGTCAATAATTTGGAGTCGGTATTTTTTTCAAAAGCTGGCCAGCCCCCATCATCATTTTGCATGGATATGGTCCAACGAATTCCGCTATTCCATGCAGCTAGTTCTGGGGGAGAAATCCTAGAAATCGAACGAAGAGAGGCTGTTGTATCATCGACATCAGGATTCATCGTATTAACATCGGAAAATCCCCAACCTCCAGGTAAACTATTTGGATTATGAATTACCCAATCACCGAACTTTTGATGTTGCCGTTTTAGGAGATAATCATTTGCTCTTTTTATCATCGGGTCTTCTGGGGACATGCCAGCTGACTGGAGGGCAAAGCTGATCAAAGAAGTATTCCATACATTGGCGGTAGTGTATTGCATGTGCGGGAAACCCTCAATCTTGCACTTCATTGCTTTTAATCCTTCAATGGCCCGAGTGATGATTGAATCGGATTTCTTATAACCTAAAGAAAGTAGTGCGAATATCATTAAAAAAGTACTACTGAAATAGCTGTAAAAGGTACCATCAGGTTCAATCCGATCCAGCATATATTTCTCTGCACGTTTCAAAGCCAAGTTTCGAAGTTCTTTTGGAATGCCGACTAACCTCTTTACGCCATCCTCAATAGATGATAAGATCGAGCGCCATTCATTTGAGTAATTCCATTGTTCCTCTTCATCTCGTTTAAGGTGTAATTCAGTAAGGTTTGGTGTATATTTCGTTCTTATAGAAAATTTTTTTGTGGCGAGGATCATGATAGGTGTTAAGTTGGCTCTCCCAAAAACGGAAAACGAATAAAAATTGACGGGAAATAGTGGTGGTAATAGAATGACTTCTATTGGTAAAGAGGAACGGGAAGGCCATTTGTATTCTCCGGTTATGGCCAGCATGATTTTTGTAAACGTACTGACATTTTTTAACCCACCTTTTGCTAGAATAAATTTTTTTGCAGCTTGTAATGATTGATGATCCTTACAATAATAGCCGGAAAACAGCAATGAATAGTAAGCTTCGAGTGTAGTCGAAAGATTACCTTCTTTTTCATCATAAAAGAGTTTCCAAGCACCATTCTTTTCTTGTTGGTTTAAAATTCTTTTGCAAAGACCTCTGATTAATTCTTCATCATTTATTTCCAATGTCCTTAATAAAATGATCATATAAGCGTCAGTAGAGATCCCTGTTTCAAATGGATAATTCCAAGAGCCGTCGGGAGATTGGTCTTTTCTTAGTTTATCAACTATCCATTTTATCCCATTTGTTATATTTGACATTTAATATTGCTCCTCTCCCATTAGTTTTTCCTTTAGCTATACATATTCTCTTCGTGCAAGTACCATTCACAAAGGAGGAGACTGTCATTATTTTTGCAAGAAAACGTAAGAAAACACCGATTGAAGAGATTAGAGAGGAACTAAAAAAGAAACTTAAAATCAAACCTTTTTCTTCCTATCAACTAACGTTACAGGATCAAATATTGTTAAAGAAAATAAAAAAGGAAACGGACTATCATAATTTAAACAATGTTACAAGAACAAGGGCGTATCTTGAGTATTATTTGCGTCATCCAGAAATTCACTGGGCATTTCTAGGGCATATGGTCTCAAGGAATGGCGGTTGGAATATGACCGATTTAAAAGGGGAGTTTCTTACAAAGTTACTTTCCAATAAAGAAAGGAAATCCTTTTTTCAATTTCTTGAACGCGGAAATTGGCTAATTTTTCAAGATGTTTATCCACAATTATTACTTTACGAGGAAAGTTTAAAACAAGAAAAACCATTATTTTACCTATTATCCTATTTAAATGTATCAACTTTTATGGAGACGATTTGGAATCATTTTTGGCAAAATCAAGACACTACTATTCATTGTATTGCCCTTATTATTAATGAACAAAGCTATTTGGAAAAAAGGGTTATTCAAAATCCGATCTATCAAAAGGATGTATTGCATAAGCTTGAGTTTTTACTTCAAGATTTACTGTCTTTTAATCACATTCTTTTTCCTTATGGTGACAAGAAAATAAAAGGGGTGACGCTTCATCAATTTGAATCTTTGCATGAACGAATTATACTTGGAAAAAGGTTATATTCCATCCTTTTTTATAATAAAGATTTACTTAAACAGGTTGTAGAGTGGGCGAAAAGTCATCCCCACTCAGGCTCAAGAAAGGATTATTGGCCTCATATATTTAATGATGTGAATGAGGGAGTTCCTGGTTTTACTTATCCGTTACGCTTAAAATCATGCAAACTTAGAAAGGGTTCCAGAAGATTTTACAGTCCAACATTAAAAAATGCTTGGAAAAATGTCAGCCACCCTGCGGCTGAAAGTGGAGATTGGTTTAATGATTGGCGAGTGGTTGACTATTTGGTAAATGATCTTGAAATGATTAATGGGGAGATTATGGATGAGTATTGTAAGACCCTTGAACGACTCGAAATCGCTACTCTTGCAAAAAAGACGATTAACTTTCTTAAATAAAAATTATGTCATTTGTGCTGTGTTTGCTTCGTTAATTGGGACATATTTGGATCTGTACTTTATAGGGAAAGGAGTTTATTGGTTTCCAATAAGACCTTGGTCAAATATTTTCTCGGTTAATCTTTGGTTTACTTTAGTCATTTTACCCGTTTTTGTTATTGTATTTTTGCATTATGTTACACAGATTCATCCAAGAGGTAAAGCGGGAATGATTCTATTTATTAGTTTATTGATGCCGATCATGGAACGTTTATCGGAAATGTTTGGATGGTTTGCTCATTCAGAGAAATGGGAGCATATCTACTCATTTTTTGGCTATATGCTATTTCTATCTTTTATTTATGGATTTTATCTATGGTTGGAAAAAGAAAAGGAAGGTCAAAAACAATAAGCCGGGACAAATGCCCGGCTTTTTTGAGTCTTGCAAATACGACATCAGGGTCCCTTCCATCCGTACAGTGGTTAAGTGTTCCGCAACAAGCGAATTGTTGGAAGGGAACCCATAGATTATTTTATCATATTTGTAGTAGAAATATGACTGGAATGCGTATCCATCTTTTAATTCTTTTATAAAAAGTGTATGATAAAATTAATTTTACATAAGGAGTTGTTTCAAATGGCAAAAAAAGGGTACATATTAATGGAAAATGGAGAAAAAATTGAATTTGATCTATTTCCTAATGAAGCCCCTGGAACAGTAGCAAATTTTGAGAAATTAGCGAATGAAGGGTTCTATGATGGGGTAATCTTTCACCGTGTAATTCCAGGGTTTGTATCACAAGGTGGCGACCCAACGGGAACAGGAATGGGCGGCCCAGGCTACACGATTAAATGTGAGACAGAAGGAAATCCGCACAAGCATATTCCAGGAGCTATTTCTATGGCGCATGCAGGAAAAGATACAGGTGGTAGCCAATTTTTTATTGTTCATGAATCACAACCACATTTAGATGGAGTTCATACGGTATTTGGTCAAGTTACTTCTGGACTTGAAACAGTGAGAAATATGAAAAATGGTGACACAATGAAAGAAGTAAGAGTATTTGATCAAGAATAAAGTAATAAAAGGGAGCAGCTTGCTCTCTTTTTTTTACCTAAAAAATCATTACGAATGTATGAATGGTTAAGTGCAAATACCTTAGTGATTTTCTACCCTCGCTCATTACTTTACAAAAAGTAAAAGGGAATCTTCAATATTTTAGGAAAATCGAATCACAGTAAGTATTCAATAGCTTAAGCGATGTAAACATTACTTGGAAAAGGGGAATAACTATAGAACGTGGATGTAATGCACATTAATATAAACAAAAGTATATTTCATTCAAACAGTATTCTTTATATGAGAATATTAAGCTGGTAAAATGCAATTAGTAAAGTAGAGAATGAAAGGGTATTTTATTATGAAGTTAGTTTCTTGGAATGTTAATGGCCTTAGGGCATGTGTGAATAAAG
This sequence comes from Neobacillus thermocopriae, assembly GCF_010975035.1. Lineage (GTDB taxonomy): Bacteria > Bacillota > Bacilli > Bacillales > Cytobacillaceae > Neobacillus > Neobacillus thermocopriae. Next base: position 22,387 of record NZ_JAAIUV010000032.1, read on the forward strand.
GATTTTTAGATTATTTTCATGACATTGATGCTGATATATTTTGTATACAGGAAACAAAACTACAAGAGGGTCAAATCAAATTGGATCTTACAGGTTATTATCAGTATTGGAATTATGCAGTTAAAAAAGGATATTCCGGTACGGCCGTTTTCACAAAGAAAGAACCACTTTTAGTAAGGTATGGACTAGGGGAACAAAATTTCGAACATGAAGGAAGAATTCTAACATTGGAGTATGATGATTTTTATCTAGTGAATGTATATTCTCCGAATTCACAAAGAGATTTAGCACGTTTAAACTATCGTTTAGAATGGGAAAATCGGATGCTTGATCATCTTCTACAATTAAACGCAAGGAAGCCTGTAATTCTTTGCGGAGACTTGAATGTTGCACATAAAGAAATAGATTTGCGCAATCCAAAATCCAATATAGGAAATTCAGGATTTACAGAAGAAGAACGTGGGAAAATGACGACATTACTTGCGTCTGGTTTTATTGATAGTTATCGATATTTCTATCCTGAACAAGAAGGTTCATATACATGGTGGTCATATATGAGAAATGTTCGGGAACGAAACATCGGTTGGCGAATTGACTACTTTATTGTTTCGGAGGCTCTTAGTGGAAAATTAAAAAATGCTGAAATCCATTCTCATATTATGGGTAGTGACCACTGTCCGATTCTTCTTGAATTAAAATAACTTCGTTATCCTTTGCAAGATGGGATGGAATATTTCTTGCAAAGGATCGTTCTTTTTAGATTTCATTTAATGGGGTTCCAATTTCATCAAATTCTGACGATTTTTCATTTTCAACGGCTTGCTCTGTAAGCTCAGAATCATTTATAGGATTAATATCTTTTTCGAAGTCTTTTTTTTGTACCATTCATTTCACTCCTATATGGATTGAGATAGTTCATTTCAAAATTATTTTATCCTAAAGAGGAAAAACTAAACTTTGAGTAAAAAATAAAAACAATAAAAAAGTAGTTGACTAACAAGTTAATGGCTTGTATTATTATCTATGTCGCTGTTTGATAATCGAATAAAACCTTTGATTATGTGTTTTAATTAATGATTAAAGACAGTTGACATCAGTGAAATATTATATTATAATAATAAACGTCGTTATTTTATAGACTGATAGATTGTGAAGTATTGTTCTTTGAAAACTAAACAAACAAAAACGTCAATAAATCACAACATTCGTTTCGATTGAAACGAAGCCAACGTTAATTTTATGAGCTAATCAACTTTTTTTGGAGAGTTTGATCCTGGCTCAGGACGAACGCTGGCGGCGTGCCTAATACATGCAAGTCGAGCGGACCAATAGAAGCTTGCTTCTATTGGTTAGCGGCGGACGGGTGAGTAACACGTGGGCAACCTGCCTGTAAGACTGGGATAACTTCGGGAAACCGGAGCTAATACCGGATAATTCACCCCCTCGCATGAGGGAGTGTTGAAAGTCGGTTCGCGCTGACACTTACAGATGGGCCCGCGGCGCATTAGCTAGTTGGTGAGGTAATGGCTCACCAAGGCGACGATGCGTAGCCGACCTGAGAGGGTGATCGGCCACACTGGGACTGAGACACG
>NZ_JAAIUV010000033.1 GCF_010975035.1 Neobacillus thermocopriae
CAAAAGTTCGGATTGCCAAGCAAAGTCTAAAACGAATGAAGAAAAAGGTGCGAGAAATCACGTCAAGAAAAATGCCATACCCAATGGAATATCGGATTAAGAAACTTAACCAATATCTATTTGGATGGTGTGGATATTTTGCATTAGTAGACACAAAGAGTATCTTTGAAGATTTGGATGGCTGGATTCGACGAAGACTCCGGATGTGTTTATGGAAAAACTGGAAGACCTCAAAGACCAGGATACGCAACCTCATAAAACTAGGAGTTCCTGAATGGAAAGCTTATAAATGGGGGAACAGTCGTAAAGGTTATTGGCGAATCTCAAAAAGTCCCATATTACACAGAACCCTTGGAAACTCCTATTGGAGTAACCAAGGGCTTAAAAGTCTACAGAAACGTTATGAATTCTTGCGTCATTTATCTTGATTGAACCGCCGTATACGGAACCGTACGTACGGTGGTGTGAGAGGACGGGGGTTAATCACCCCCTCCTACTCGATTCTTCCAATATCGGAAAAAGTTCTTCTAAATGTTTGATTTCAAAAGTAGGGATCACTTCATTTTTCTCTTTATTGTGACGGTTAACCCATACGGATCTGATTCCAGCACGATTGGCACCAAGAATATCTGTCATCAAGTTATCCCCTACCATAATGACTTCCTCATTTGTAAGTGACATGAGAGACAACGCATATTCAAAAATTGCCGGATCAGGCTTTCCACGTCCGAAATCACCAGAAATGACAATTTGTTCAAAATATGGGCGTAACTCAGGTGTAATGGATAACTTCGTATTTTGTAAATCTGGTGAACCATTCGTTAATAATAATAACCTATATTTTCCCTTTAATTTATCTAGCGTTTGAAAAGTTTCTTCATATACATAGGACAACTTCCTACGCTCTGCCGGAAATCGCTCACCTAGTTCAAATCCAAAATCTGGATCATCCACACCCATCGCCTTTAAACCAGCTATCCACGCTTCTTTTCGATAGGTTGGAACAATCTCTTTCATTTTACGAAATTCTTCATGATCATCTAAGAAATTCCCCCATAATCCTTCAAATGGATTAATCCCAATCATTTGTGTAAAAGGGTAAATTTCATAGGAAGAATATAAGTCCCTCGCAGCTTTGCGAACCTTTTCTTCAAGTAGGATTGGATCAATCCCATATCGTTCCTCTGCCACCTTACAAGTAGCTACAAATGCTTCCTTCACACATTTCTGATCCCATAACAGGGTATCATCTAAATCAAAAAAAATTGCCTTTACCATCTTTCCGTCCTCACTTTTATTTTTTAATATTTTACCATATTTAAGTATTAAAATATATCAGAAAACTAGAAAAGCGCAAGTGCCCTGCTTAGCGGCGTAAAACGATCTGAACTTTTCGTTAGGTGTCGGACAGATTTAGAAATACATAAAATCGTAAATACCCATTTCCCTATAAAAAAAAACATCCCCTACACTGTTGGAGATGTTTTTCAATGATTTTTCTACTTAAGGACGCTAGAAGGCTTTTGCGTACGAACAATCATTCCACTGATCAAAATCGCAATGATTGCCGGAAGGAGCCAACCAAGTCCTTCATTATATAGTGGTAATGTACGTTCATAAATAGATATGATCGACGCAAGCCACCCAAATGGTTCGATTTCAAGCAGCTGACATAAAGTTTTAAAACCATCAATAACACTAATCATAAATGTCACTACGGTTGCAGTCACATAAACGATTGGTGAATGATTATATAATTTCGATAAAAAGGTTAGTATGATTAAGACAATTGCCAACGGATATAAAAGCATTAATACCGGTATAGAATAGTTTATAATGTTAGAAAGTCCAAAGTTCGCAATAATGAAAGAAACGAAAGAAAAAATAAGTACCCACATTTTATAGCTTACCTTTGGAACTAATGTATGAAAATATTCAGCACAAGCAGTGATTAACCCAATACTGGTCGTTAGACATGCTAAAATGATAATGATTGACAACATCACACCGCCCGCTGAACCAAAATAATGAGCGGCAGCTTTCCCTAAAACAAGTCCACCTGTTTCCAGTATCCCAAACTTTTCTGTACTAGATGCTCCTAAATATGCAACACCTAAATATATAGTCCCTAAAAAGAGAACAGCAATAATTCCAGATTTTGCTGACGCAGAAAGAATACCGCGTGTGGAAGTAACTCCCATTGATCGAATAGCATTAATGACAATAATTCCAAATACAAGGGAAGCAAGCGCATCCATCGTGTTATAACCTTCCATAAATCCTTTAATAAAGGCTCCATTTGTATATGCTTCTTGTGGCGCTTCAATAGATCCCATTGGATTGATCAGGGCCATAAATAATAAAACAAATAGCAAAATAATAATGAGAGGTGACAAGATTTTTCCAACATTGTCCACAATTTTTGCTGGGTTTAAGGAGAACCAAATGGTAACTAAGAAAAATACCAACGAGAAAATCAATAATCCTGTTTGTCCAGCTCCTTCCCCTAAAAACGGTGCAATCCCGATATCATAAGAGACGGCACCTGTTCTAGGTGCAGCAAAAAACGGTCCAATCGTTAAGTAAAGAAGCGAAGTAAAAATCACCCCATACATCGGATGAACTCTACCAGCCAATTCTTGTAAATTTTTACTTCCTGATACCCCCATTGCCAAAATCCCAAGTAATGGCAATCCAATACCAGTTATTAAAAATCCTGTGACTGCTTCCCATATATTTGTTCCAGATTGTTGGCCAAGTGTAGCAGGAAAGATTAAGTTTCCAGCTCCAAAAAACAATGCAAATAACATGACACCAACTACAAAATATTTCGAAAATGATAATTTATTATCCATTTATTAAACCCCTTGTTTAAAAAATTTGTCGAAATTTGTCTAGTCACCCTAATCACAGTTACCAATTTTACTACTACTACTTTTAAAAGGCAATACATTTCAGTGATTATTTTGATAATTTTTAAATTACTAAAAAGAATGTGAATAAATCTTAAATGGAAATCTATATTTATTCATTCCATTTTTCTACCTTGTTTTCATTTTGTACAGAAAATGCAATAATGATTCTCCTTTCACATTTTCCCTACACCAATGATGATGCCACTTATAATAAGTCAAAATAATCATTCTCCCACTCTATTTCTTGATTTATTCAATCTAATGAACAATCGCTTTTTTCACTTATAAACTTATCTAATCTCATGTCAATAAATAAATATACATTTTTAAGGGAATCAAAAAAATTTGACAATTCTGTGAACAAAATTCAAAATAGAAAGAAAGGGGGAATGGTAAATATGAATTCAAACACAAAAGTTCTACATGCAGCAAAGTTAGTTGGAGGTTCTTTGCTTCTCATTGGACTAATCATTCTTTCATACAGCCTCTATGTAAGCGATTCCAACATGTTAGCTGGAGTTGGAGTCGGAACCATTGTTGGAGCGGTTTTTATTTTTCTCATGGGCATCTTCTTTGTGGCAACCGAAGAAATGCTTGAGAAATCATTTAAAGGTGTTGCCGTTATAGTAAAAAAGGAACGTCCATATCGACGCTCCTTCCGCTAGGTAAATCAATTATAACCCCATATCATGGTTAATAATGTACCAAAGACAGTAGCTAAAGCAATAAATACACCATAATAAACGTTCGTGTAAATTGCACCTTTATCTTTTGTTTCACCAGCATGCATAAATACGACCAATTGCACTGCTGCCTGAATAAAGGCTGTAGCAAGCAAGATTGTCATTCCTGTGGAAAAAGACATATCTAAAAAGTATACAGCAAGGGCAATGACAGTTAGAAGCAGCGAGAAGACAAACCCTAATATTTGCTTCATAGGAAATAATTCTTTCATTATTACATCATTCCTTTCAGGTAGACGAAGCTGAAAATAAAGATCCAAACAACGTCTAAGAAATGCCAGTAAAGAGAGAAAATAAATGATTTATTAGCTGTTTCTGGTGTCAGCCCTCGTTTTTTTACTTGAAGAAGGATAAATAAACCCCAGAATAACCCAAAAGTTACGTGCAATCCGTGCGTTCCCAATGTGGATAGGAGGATGGCTGTAAACGCGCTCGTTTGCAGCCCTGCCCCTATATGAACATAATGAATAAATTCAAAAATTTCCACACCTAAGAAAACAAGACCTAATAGGAGTGTAATCACGAAAAAGGACATCATTGCTTTTTTTCGTCCAATCCTCATCGCATGAACCCCTAGTCCAATGGTAAAACTACTTGTTAACAAAACAATCGTTTCAATTAATACAGGTGTAATTTCAAAAATCTCTTTACCAGATGGTCCGCTTCCAATCCGGTCAACTAAAGTGAAATAGGAAGCGAACAGAGTTCCAAACAACATAATTTCTGCACCAAGAAAAATCCAGAAGCCTAAAATTTTCAATCTGTTTTCTTCGGTACTATATTCTAATGGTAGCGAGTGATCGATTTTCATTATTTTGCACCTCGCAATTTTGTTTCTGTTTCCTCAATTTCTTTCACTGAAATATATCGTCCATGATCGATTTCCATCGAACGGTGCGCCATGCAAGCCAATATTCCAATTGTGGCAATAATAGCTAATGGCCATAAACTAAATACTAACGCAAATCCCCAGATAAAGAAGATAGAACCCATAATAAACGGTACACCGCTATTATTCGGCATATGAATTTTTTCATAATTACCTTGGAATAAAATATGACGCTTTTTCTTCGCATCCCAAAGTGCTTCTTCTGATTTTACATGAGGCACGATGGCAAAGTTATATTCAGGAACTGGACTGTGTGTCGCCCACTCCAATGTTCTTGCATCCCATGGATCTGCACTGATGTCTCTTGATGCATAACGGATGCTGTAGTAAACGTTATAAACAAGTAGGATAAAACCGATGGCTAGACCGATTGCCCCGACAAAGGATACCATATTTAATGGTCCAAAACCAGTTGACTCTGAATAAGTGTACATACGGCGAGCTTGACCGTCCAAGCCGGTAAAGAACATTGGCATAAATGCAACAAGTGTACTAATACCAATCGTCCAAGCCGTAATTTTACCAATACGTTCATTTAACATGAAACCAAACATTTTAGGCCAATAATACGTTAAGCCAGCCAACATAGCAAATACAACACCAGGAATAATAACCATATGGAAATGAGCTACTAGGAACATCGTGTTATGGTATTGATAGTCAGCCGCTGACATACCAAGCATAACCCCGGTAACTCCTCCGATTGTAAATAACGGAATAAACAACAATGCATAAAGCATTGGAGTGGTTATTTCAATTTTTCCTTTATAAAGAGTAAACAGCCAGTTAAAAATCTTAACCCCTGTAGGAACTGCAATAGCCATCGTTGTGATGGAGAAGATACTATTTGTTAACGCTCCTTGACCCATTGTAAAGAAATGGTGAACCCAAACTAAGAAAGATAAGAGCGAAATGATAACCATGGAGGCAACCATCGATTTGTAGCCATATAGATTACGGCGTGCAAAAGTAGAGATTACCTCACTGTAAATTCCGAATGCTGGTAAAATCAAAATGTATACTTCAGGGTGACCCCAAACCCAAAATAGGTTAGCCCAAAGCATATCCATACCACCATTATTAGTGGTAAAGAAATGTGTTCCGAACAGACGGTCTAAAGTCCCCATCGCCAATGCTACAGTTAATACTGGGAAAGCAAAAACAATAATCACGTTGGCAATTAAGGAAGACCAAGTAAACATTGGCATTTTCATTAATGTCATGCCAGGCGCTCTCATTTTCAAAATCGTCGTAATAAAGTTAATTCCCGTCATTAACGTTCCGATACCTGCGATTTGGATGGCAATCATATAATAGTTCGTCCCTACGGAAGTACTAAATTCATTGCCAGCTAGCGGGAAGTAAGATGTCCATCCGGCATCAGGAGAACCACCGACAACGAACGAAATATTAAATAACATGGCTCCAAAAAAGAATAACCAAAAGCTTAGTGCATTTAATCTTGGGAATGCCACATCACGAGCCCCGATTTGTAAAGGAACTACAAAGTTCATAAGCGCCATGATAAATGGCATCGCCATAAATAGAATCATAACCACTCCATGTGTGGTGAAAACTTCATTATAGTGCTGTGCATCTAGTAGTGTATTTTCCGGTACAGCTAACTGGGCACGCATCATTAATGCATCGACACCGCCCCGGAATAGCATGAGTAAAGCGGAAATTAAATACATAATCCCGATTCGTTTATGATCTACTGTAGTTAACCATTCACGCCATAAATATCCCCATTTTTTAAAGTACGTTAGTCCAACGACGATGGCAATGACAGTCAGTACGATAGCCACCATCGATGCATAGATCGCTAGACTTGGATGGGGAATGGCAAAACGATCAAAGAAATCCATTGTTTATTGACTCCTTTCGGATTATTAAATAGGAATATATCAAACTCTTACAAATTAATGATGATTATGTTCTGATTCTAATATTGATTCGCTAGCTTCATTTTTTTCGGTCCCCATTTTTGCATTGTGTGAACCATGGTTATGACCTCCATTTTCTCCTTCAGGAGGTGGTAAAAATCCTAAATGGGTTCCTGTAAAAGTTAATTGTCCAAGATGACCTGGTTCCAATAATTCATTAAATTTTTGTTCTGTTAAAGGTTTTGCCGTTCCTTTAACTTCTTTCACCCAATCTTCAAATTCATCTTGTGGCATAGCCTTTACATTAAATGTATTTTCCGCAAATCCTTTTCCACTGAAGTTAGCATTACGGCCCATATATTCCCCTGGTACATCAGCTGCTAAATGCAATGTAGTAACCATGTCTGCCATCGCATATTTTTGGCCGCCAAGCTGCGGAATCCAGAAGCTTGTTATTGGTCCGTGAGAATAAAGCTTAAACTCAATCGGGCGATTGGTAGGAATGTATAAATAATTCACTGTTTCAATGTTTTCTTCCGGATAACTAAAATGCCATTTCCAATTCGAGGATGTCGCATAAACGACCAAAGGTTTCTTATTTTCATATCCTTTTGGTGTAGATTCCACCGCATAATTTGATTTAACTGACATAAAAGAAAGGAATGCTACAATTAAAATTGGGATACCTACACAAATGGCTTCAACAACAATGTTGCCTTCAATGTGAGGTGGTTCATAATCCTTTCCTTGTTTCGATGCGCGATATTTTATTAGCATGTATGCTAAAAGCCCAAACACGACCAAGACAATAAATGACATGATGTAAATCGACATCTTGATGTCATTGGCTTGTACTTCTGCCTGTGGGCCTTTAGGATCTAAAACGAGTAATGATTCACATCCTGTAAGCACTGTGATAATAGTGAAAACTAAAGTCAATAAAGCACCAAACCGTTTCAAGTCAATACCCCTTTCTAGGTTTTTAGAAGGTAAAAACATATACACAATTTTTTGTAAGTGATATAAATCACACGCTAGCATTACTATCATATAATATTTTTTTCGAATGAACATTTAAATGTGAAATGTGTCACAAAATGTTCAAAAACAAAAAGAAATAAATAAAAATCTCACCTTTTTTTATTGGCTTTTATGAATGGATTATATTATTATAGTAAATTCAATTTTTTTAAGCACACCTTTTAAATGGTAGAAATAATACAAAAAAGGAAAGAGATGTCTATTAAATACAACTCTTTCCTTTTTTGTTTATTTTATTTTCTTGAGATAATTTTTAACTTGTTACCTAAGGTTTCACAAATTAAAAACAATTCTCCTTTCATAACATAATTCTTCTATAATATTCAATTCGTTAAAAGCCCAAATACTTCATTCCTCTTAGGCTATTATCTGATACAAAAACAGGGTTCCATACGTAATTTATTAGGAAAGGAATAGGGATTTATCTATTTCAGTGTATTCCATTCCTTTCTTGATAAGGAGGTGAAAACATGTCTGAAATGGAATCCTCTCAAAATGAGTTTCAAAGTCTCTTTCATATTAAAAAACGAGAAGATTTTGATTTTGGGGAATTTATGTTTTTGAAACGTAATCGCCACGATGAAGAAAATCCTACTGAATCTTCCTCTATGGAAACAGAATCCTCCTCACAGGAGGAAATATCGTATGAAAAACCTCAAAAGGAAGATTTTTATTGTACGGAGTGGCATTGCAAAGATCATAAGCTCATAAAAAGTTGCTGGAAAGACGGGAATATGTATGTATTAAGGATCCGAAACAAATAGTAATGGAGAATATTTTGGGAAAGGAACACGCCCTTTCCCTATCCTTTCTTAGATCAAAACATTAGCCTTGTCATTGATTTGCCATAATCGAAACCAATTGATCTTCAATTTTTTTCCCTTTTGACTCATCAAGCAAGTTGTTTAATAGAATGGAGAAAATGAATGTCTCTCCACTTTTTGTTGTAACATATCCAGATAAAGAGCTGACAGTGGTGAGTGTACCGGTCTTCGCTTTTACTCTCCCTTTAACATCAGCCGTTTTCATTCGATTTCGAAGTGAACCACCCACCATTTTCTCTGACTCTCCACTGACTGGAAGGGAATGAAGAAAAGAATGAAACCATTTTTCCTTCTGCACCGCATACAGTAGCTGTGAAATTTGGTTAGCAGATATTAAAGTCACGTGTGAAACTCCAGATCCATCTCGTATCACCATATTGTTTGGCTGCAGACCAAATTTTTTCAATTCAGCATTTAACACTTCCAATCCCTTTTCCCAACTACCATCCCCATGAATGACCTTCCCCATTTCTTTCACCAATACTTCCGCATGTACATTATTACTTAATTTCATATATGGAACCATCAACTGAGATAATGGCATGGAGTGATGGATAGTTAAGATTTTTGTATGATTAGGCACTTTCCCTATTTTGATCTTCCCAGTCACTTTGATTCCATGTTCTTCTAACGATTGTTTAAAAAGGGACAATGCATATCGAGTAGGGTTCCAAATTCCTACCTTTTCCTTAATGGTTTTTGAACCGACTGGAAGTGTTCCTTCAATAATAATGGAATTTTTTGCGTGTTCCCGCTCAATGATGATATCCTTTTTCTCATTTGCACTTGTTGTAACAGCCTTGTTTATGATTTTTACGTAGTTGGTTTTCGGATTGACTACTGCTTTTACTTTTTCCCCCTCTTTTTCTCCAGGCGTAACCTTAATTTCTATCGATCCTGTCTCATAATCCGAAGTAGGTGCAGCAGTTAATGCTGAAATTTGTGCACCATAATAGGTTGTTTCATCACTCCAAGGTAGGTCAATCGAATATCGGCTATGATCATACCAAGTATCATCTCCAACCAATTGTCCTTTAATTTTTTGTATTCCCTGTTTTAATAATTTCTTAGCTAATTGATCAAAATCCGATTTTAACAGAGTCGGATCTCCCTTCCCTTTCAAATAAAGATTGCCTTGTAGTGTTTTCTTTTTCAATTGACCGTCTGTATGTACTTCCGTGGTAAAAGTATAATTTTCTCCTAGAACATTAAGGGCTGCCGCAGCTGTTAAAAGTTTCATATTGGAGGCCGGTCGAAGACGAACATCCCCTTGATGCTGATAGAGAATTTGACCATCAGCCGCTGAACGAATGCTAATTCCAATAACTCCCCCTTGTAAATCAGGGGAATTATTTATTAAATCATTCATTCGATCCTCCAATACAGATGAATTTATTGCTAAGACATTACTTGGATTAAAAGAAGGAAACACAAAACATAAAGCCATAACAAATAATAAAACTCTCATCAACAATCCAAAATCCAACCTTTCCTTTTCTGAGAGTTTGTCCAAAATTTCATTAAAAATTGGTCAATGAAAATGGACATTCTTTTTTATTTTTTCAAAACAAAAATGTGATCTTTCAAATAAGCCCAATTTTGCGGTGCTGGTAAAGTGATTTGCCAAAAAGTCGTTCCTGACAATTGGTATATATCTATTAATCGATATTTCTCCACGTAACTCCGAATATCTTCAAACCAGACAATATGCTGTTCTGTTCCGCGCCAATATTGATACCAAGGAGCTTGAGCAGATAAATCGAATCGAATGGGAGCACCGGTAGATATCGCCTGATTTTGAGCCGCAAGAACGGATAATCCTTGCGTCCTGTTTGTCCCTACCACTTTATCATACCCATACAGTGCCATCGCTATCTGTATTTTGTGAGGCGGGATTTGTGTAATCGCGTATTGAATGACCTCTTCCATCCACGTAATTGGTGCAATAGGGTCCGGAGGTCCACCCGGATAACCATAATCAATGGTCATCACCGCAACGTAATCAGCAGCTCTCCCTATTCCAGCATAATCATATGCACCAACGATACGATTCGTTGGAAGGTCTTCTGTTTTTGCGTGAACATTCACCTGTAAAATAAGGTTTCCTAATTCCCTTTTTAAATCTCGTAAAAATTGATTAAAGTCATTTCGTCTTGGAGGTGGGATAAATTCAAAGTCGATACTGACACCGCCAAAACCTCTTTGCTTTGTTAAATTGACGATACTTACTATTAAATTTCTTCTATAGGTTGGATTTCCGAGGACCGTTCCTGCAAGTTCTGCACTAAAGTTCCCTCTTAAAAAATTACGAATCATTAATAATGGGGTAATGTTTAATTGCTTACAATGAGCAACAAGATTCCTGTCATCCATTTCGTTATAGGCATAACCTTCCTCGGTAAAAGAATAGGCTACAACAGCCAAATAGGTCAGCTGATTGGCTATTGTGGTTAATATCTCAGGAACGGTGCCAGGAGAAGGGACGATAAATCCAAGCGTATTCATTTGTAATTTGAGTGGCGATGGAATTTGGATGATTTGTCCGATGGTGAGGTGGTTCGGGTTGATTCCGGGGTTCGCTGTTCTGATCGCTGTTTCAGAAGTACGAAACTGCTGTGCCAACTTCCAAATTTGGTCACCGGGTTTTATTCGATAAGCTCGAATCTGCTGTGTAGCGTCAGGAAGATAAATCGCAAGACCTGGAACAAGAGAAGTAGTAGTCGGCAGACCATTTAATGGAATGATCGTATGGATAGGGACTCCCGTTTGTTGCGATATTTTCCATAAACTTTCGCCAGATTGCACCACATGAATAGCCATCCATAATCACCCCCTTTTATACATCATATGGAGCACCGTTTGATTTATACTTGTATTCCATACTTTTTCTTTTTAACCAGTGGCTAGAATTAATTATGTTTTATGAAAAAAGTAATGTAAAAAACCTATTTTCACTTTAAAGATTTCTTCTGGAATAAATGGAGCAAATATCCTAATAATACAAGTATGCTTTTCCTTAATAAACAAATATTTTCGTTTTTTAACCCTTGGAGGAAAAATATGTTTTGGATCGTTTGTATATTAATTTTCACATTACTTACCATATTTATTTGGAAGAGAAAAAATCTCACATTGTTTGAAGGGTTAGCTATTTTTTTACTTTCCTCAACAATAAACCAAAACATTTTAAATATTGTTACAGTAAATATGAAGTTGATTCGAATACCCAAGGAAGTAAATGAATTCTTTGAAGCATTTGTTTACCGAACTTTGGTTATACCATTATTGGTTGTCATATTTCTAGATATATACACCCATTCTAAAACGATGACGGGCAAAATTATTGTGATTGTTTTTTGGATTATCTTATTAACCAGTTTCGAATATATTGTTGAACATCTTAGTATTTTCCATTTCATACGCTGGAATATATGGTATTCCTTAATGGAATGGTTGTTTGTCATCATCGCTTCCCTCTTATGTCATCGTTTTCTATATTACTTACATACGAAGGGAAGTAGATAAAATGCCTTATTTCACCTTAGTGAATTTCGACGAAAATGAATGGTGGGTAATTGCAGGTTTTTTTCTTTTATTATCGTTATTCCTTCTTGTACCAAGACATTTCCCGCCAGTCTTAACTTTTTTGCTTTTGCTCTTTAATGCACAATTAGCCATTTCGGTTGATATAATTCTTGGATCTAGTTTTCCATTTAATTTTTATGATGCGCTAGATACAGAAAAATACGAATTTTTCGATTTTATTATGGATAGTTTCAATTACACTCTAATAGGCTACTTTTTTATGTACTGTTATGATAAATGGAAACTCCGCCGGTTTTTATGGGTTTTTCATTTTTTGACTTGGATTGGATTATCTCTGCTCCTAGAATGGATTTCCCATCAACTCCATGTTTATCATTATCATAACTGGCATTTAGGCTACTCTGCCGTAGCGTATTTCTTTATTTTTATTGTCTATATTATTTATTTAAAAATCGGAAAACTGGCTTATCAGTATTTTAGAGAAACAAAATCCATGAAAAATTAAACCTTGGTTCATGAATATGACCAAGGTTTATCTTTTAATATTCATATCGATCCTCATCCCAAAATGTTTTATTTCTATGTTTATAACAGGTGTCACATGTTGGAAATGAGTGATCCCATGGGAGCTTTTTTCCACATTTTTTACATTTTTTTATAAATTTCTTAATATCTGATTTTAATCGTTCTTGTACTTTGTCACTAATTTCCTCTCGCAATCGTTCCCAGTACAATGCTTCTGTCCGATGACCTAGTCTGTATAAAAATAACAGATGTAACCCGATCGCTTTGTAACTTAACTCCAACTCCTCTAAGTTCCTCTCCTTTATCGGCGGCTCAGGGAGCTCTCTGCCATGGATAATCGCATACATCGTCTCTTCCCATTGCCTTGTTAAGGCTGGTTCATTTTTGGAGAAGGGTAGGTGCAGAAAGCCATATAAATCTTTCAGCGAAAGACGGGCTTCGATTTCAGTACCTGCTATTTTTTCATAAAGGGCTCGTTCTTCGGTTAAGGAAGCTTTTTTTGTCCCCTTTGGACTTTTAAATTTTTCCCATAGTTCAAAAAAAGTCCCTAAGTCGTGGTAGTAACGCTGAAATCTTTCTAATACAGAGTTTGTTGGTGCAATGGCAAAAGTTTGGACAGGCTGATCCTCTTGGAACAATAAATTTTTCATTTTCTTTATGTTACTCGTAAAAGCGACCTTACCAACATCATAAATTCCTTTGCGCCCGGCCCGCCCTGCAATTTGCTTCACTTCTTGAGAAGTGAGAAGCCGCCTTCTCGTACCATCAAACTTCTCATTTTCTAAAAAAACAATACGCCGGATAGGGAGATTTAATCCCATCCCAATAGCATCCGTTGCGACGATCACTTTCGTTTTTCCTTCGTAAAATTGCTGGATTTGCTTTTTTCTTGTTTCAGGAGGCATACTCCCATAAATCATACTGACAGAATGGCCGTCATTTTGTAACCTTGATGCCAGCTCAAGCACTCTCCTTCTTGAAAAACAAATGAGGGCATCCCCTCTTTTCACATTTTTTATATGAAATTCTTTCTTCTCGACCTTTAATGGTGTATCCCGAGTATATTCCTTTATTTCAATGATCGAATCACCAAGTAGTTCGATCATCATTTCCTTTGAATTACGACTCCCAATGATATGGACCTCATTTGCATTGGCTTTGGTAATAGCCTTATACCAAGAAAACCCTCTATCTTTATCTGTAATCATCTGAGCTTCATCAATGACCACTACCTCATAAAATTCCTTTTCATGAAACATCTCAACTGTACAAGAAATATGGTTAGCTCCTGGTACAATTTTCTCTTCTTCTCCCGTTTTTAAGGAACATGTTGTCCCTTCTGCATTCAATTTATCATATACCTCAAGGGCAAGCAGTCTCAGTGGAGCCAAGTACAAACCACTGGAAGCTTGTTTCATTTTTTCTAATGCATGAAAGGTTTTGCCCGTATTCGTTTCCCCGATATGAAGGACATAACGAACATTCCGCTTTAAGGATGGATCATATTCCATTCCGAAAATATCCTTCATGATCCGTTCCTCTTCTGCTTTTTTCCTTTCTAATTCTGCCAATTCTTCAGCCTGTTTTCTTTCCCGATCTTTTAAATCACGTTCGAAAATCTCATCATGTACAGACAAATGAAATGGAATGTCCGAAAGTCTTAATAAATCGGAAACGTATTCCTCCTGGATATCCTCGAATATAAATCCAACCATATCATAAATGAGATTTTTTAGGCTATCCTTTACAAAATGGACAGTTAAGTCCTTATTAAATTTTTTAAAATAATCCCCTTTTATCTCTATAGGCAAAAGTTCCAGTATTTTTTGAGGAATTAGTTCTGAAAGATAATCATAGACTAAGCCTTCATATACGTAATAATACGTTTCATATTCAAAATAAGTACCACCCCACTCATGAGGTGGTTTATGTATATCACCGGTCAGCTCTTCAAAAAAATCTGCCATTGTCTTGTATTCAAATGGTTGAAAAACACCCAGTGGAACCAGCTTTTCTTCTAGAGCCGCAGGATCTAAGGTTTGATATTTTGTATTTTTCTTTAGATCCGCAGCTAATTGTTTGGCAACAAATTGGCGGACATATAAATAAAAATGCTTGTACTCCGTTTCTAAGATCTTGGTAGCTATTTCTTCCATTTTTTTACGATAATCTGCCAATTCACTTTCTAAACGTTTTTGCTCTTCACGTTTGATAAACTGTTCTTTCGCTTGCAGATATCGGGATTCCCATTGCTCTTTTTGTGTTCCAAATGTTTGTTTTACCCACTCTAACACATCAAAGGGCTGATAGGATCTCATTTCATCTCGAAACAGCTTATTGATCAGTTTTCGGTCAACTCCGTCAACGTGATAATCTCTCTCCATTAAAAATTGCTTTTTTTCCTTTTTAGAAACATCATTGGTCGATTTATTTAACCAAACATTTATCCAAATTTGCTGAAGGTAGTGCTTACGATCTTCAAGATATTGTTCAAATGACGGCAGTGTTTCTTTCATTTCCAAATAACGATCAATATCCTGATATACTTTCATTTTCGTATGTTCTACTGCTTGAGGATATATCGCAGTTAGTTTGCTCATAAAATCGCCTCATAGTTTGATATATTTTTATAAAAATAATTTGTTGTTATGTATATGGTTCCGATAAAAATTATTTTAAAGTAAAAAAACCGATCATGATTTATAAGCAGCTCGGTCATGCAATAGCTCATTCTCATCATTGGAACGACAAAATGGGTCAAATTCAATCCAAATGCTCGCAGTATCAAGGGTGGAGTATCTTTTTTTGAAAAGATGATATACAGTCAAATAATCAACATTTCATTTAAATAGAAACAAGTCTCTCACCCTTGAGAATTCCTTTACTATTGCATTATTATACCATTTATCCGAATACCAAACGACTGTTCCTTATATCTTATGTTGCTTGCAATAGTGATTCACAAGTTCTTCAATTTGATCATGTTCAGGAAAATTACCTAAGAAATCAAAATGGATATCTTCAATAAATTGATCTCCATTATAGACATGAATGACTCCCTTTTTCTGTATGACACTATACTCAGGAACAAAGCGGTACCCGTTGTATTGAATAGCCCCCATTTTTATTCCCCTTCTTATCACTATTTTTTAATAGTATGAGCAAATAATAGGTGACTATGCCAAAGAAGGGACAGGTCCTAAACTCCCTGTCCCTTTAAAATTATGCTGTGGTAAGCACTTCTTTATTATTTACCTCATGACGAATGGTGGCTTGTGCAGCAGCCAATCTAGCAAGTGGTACACGGTATGGTGAACAGCTAACATAATCCAAACCAATACGGTAGAAGAAATCAATCGAATTCTTTTCACCACCGTGTTCACCGCAAATCCCTGTCTTTAACGAAGCCTTGGTTGAGCGGCCAAGTTTGACACCAGTTTCTACAAGTTTTCCTACACCATCTTGATCCAATACAGCAAATGGATTTTCTGGTAAAACTTTGTTATCGATATAGGCTTGCAAGAATTTTCCTTCTGCATCATCACGGCTATAGCCAAAAGTGGTTTGTGTTAAGTCATTCGTACCAAAAGAGAAGAAATCTGCTTCCTCCGCTATTTGATCAGCCGTCAATGCAGCACGTGGAACTTCAATCATTGTCCCAATCGTATATTCAGTAACCTTACCTGTTTCTTCTTGAATAGTCATGGCCGTATCCACGACTAACTGTCTCATTTGCTTTAATTCATTTACATGCCCGACTAGTGGAATCATAATTTCAGGCTTTACTTTCATACCTTTTTCAGCTATTTTTGCCGCTGCATAGAAAATAGCTTTCACTTGCATTTCATAAATTTCTGGATAAATCATACCAAGACGGCATCCACGATGACCAAGCATTGGATTAAATTCGTCCAGTTGACGAACTTTTTTCAACAATTGCTCTTTCATTTTTAATTCATCTGATTGAGAATCTGTCATTTGTAACTTTGTAACCTCTACTAATAACTCCTCCTTGTTTGGCAAGAACTCATGAAGTGGAGGATCAAGCAAACGAATTGTTACCGGATGACCTTGCATTGCTTCAAAAATCCCTTCAAAATCACCCTGTTGCATTGGTAATAACTGTTCAAGGGCTTCCATTCTCTCACTATAGGATTCAGCTAAAATCATTTTTTGCACAATTGGAATCCGTTTCAAATCCATAAACATATGTTCAGTTCGGCACAAGCCAATCCCACTTGCCCCAAATTCAAATGCTTTTTTTGCATCTTCTGGCGTGTCTGCATTAGCACGCACCCCTATTTTTCTTACCTCATCAGCCCAAGAAAGCAGAAGCTGGAATTCCTCTGATAACTCTGGGTCAATCATCGGAATTTCACCAAGCATTATTTCACCGGTTGACCCATCTACCGTTATCACATCCCCATATTTTACAATGGTATCGCCAACGGTAAATTGTTTATTTTTCATGTCTATCTTGATCGCTTCACAACCACATATACAAGCTTTCCCCATTCCGCGAGCAACTACAGCAGCATGGCTTGTCATTCCCCCGCGGCTGGTTAAAATCGCTTGTGCAGCTACCATCCCATGAATATCATCCGGAGTGGTCTCTGGGCTAACAAGAATTACTTTTTTACCATCATTGCCAAGTTGTTCAGCCTCATCCGCACTAAATACAACCATACCCGTGGCTGCTCCAGGTGATGCCGGCAAACCTTTTGCCAGTACTTTTTTATCAACGGTATCATCAATTCGACGATGAAGAAGCTGATTTAATTGATCAGAATCCACACGCATAAGTGCCGTTTTTTTGTCAATAATACCTTCCTTTACCATTTCAACCGCAATACGAATTGCTGCCTGGGCAGTACGCTTACCATTCCGTGTTTGTAAGATGAACAGCTTGCCACGCTCAACGGTAAACTCAATATCCTGCATATCTTTATAATGTTGCTCAAGAAGTTGGCATGTGTCTTCAAATTGTTGATAAACACTAGGCATTTCTTCCTTTAAAGTTGCAATTGGCTGAGGAGTACGAATCCCTGCCACTACATCTTCTCCTTGAGCATTCATCAAGTATTCACCGTATAATATACGTTCCCCCGTCGAAGGATTCCTAGTAAAGGCTACACCAGTACCAGAATCATCACCCATATTTCCGAATACCATACTTTGCACATTAACCGCTGTTCCTAAGTGATCAGGAATTTTATTCAATCGGCGATAAACAATCGCGCGCTGGTTATTCCAAGATTTAAACACGGCATGAATGGCTAAGAATAGCTGCTCTTTTGGATCCTGAGGAAAATCTATTTTCTTATGTTGTTTCACGATTTCCTTATAGCCCTTAATAACCTCCTGCCAATCTTCTGCTGTCATTTCTGGGTCTGATGTATACCCTTTTAGTTCACGCTTCTCTTCTAAAAATTGTTCAAAGAAATAAGAATCAATTTCTAGAACAACATTACTAAACATTTGAATGAAACGGCGATAGGAATCATAGGCAAAACGAGGATTATTTGTTAATTTCGCCAAACCAATAACCGTCTCATCATTCATACCTAAATTCAAGATCGTGTCCATCATTCCTGGCATCGAGAATACAGAACCAGAACGAACGGAGACTAGTAGCGGATTATTGGGATCACCAAGTTTTTTACCCATTTTTTCTTCTAAAAGGTTGAGTGCTTCAAGAATCTGCTTTTCTACTTCTTTTGGGATGATTTTTCCAGAATTATAGAAAGCATTACAAGCTTGTGTACTAATGGTAAAACCAAAAGGTACTGGTAGGCCAATTCTAGTCATCTCTGCCAGGTTGGCCCCTTTTCCTCCAAGAGTCTCTTTCATGTTTCCATTTCCTTCATGAAACAAATAAACAAACTTTTCCATTTTATAAATTCCTCTCCTTTTTCAACATATCCATAATAATTCCAGCTGTTTCCTCCACTGCTTTATTGGAAACATCAATGACAGGACATCCAACACGCTTCATGATTTTTTCTGCGTAATCTAGTTCATCTAATATTCTTTGGAAACTAGCATAATTTGATTGTGATGCCAATCCTAATGCCTTTAGCCGCTCTTTTCGAATTTCATTTAACTTGTCTGGTGATATAATTAGCCCAATACAATTTTTTCTTGGGATATGAAATAATTCATCTGGTGGCGGCACTTCCGGAACAAGGGGGACATTGGCAACTTTAAACCGTTTATGAGCTAAATACATCGACAACGGCGTTTTTGAGGTGCGGGAAACACCTATTAAAACAATGTCAGCTTTTGTTATTCCTCGCGGATCTCGACCATCATCGTATTTTACTGCAAATTCAATGGCTTCAATTTTACGAAAATATTCTTCATCTAATTTTCTCATTAAGCCTGGACGATGATGTGGTTCCTTATTAAATGCCGTTTTAAATGCATTCATAAGCGGATTAAGTAAATCAACCGCAACAATTCCCTCTTCTTTTGCCCTTTTATCCAAGTACTCTTTTAAAGAGGATATAACTATGGTGTAAGCAATAATAGATTGATATTTTTTAGCTAAAGAAATGATTTCTTCTATATCCTCGATATTTTCAACATATGAATTTCTTCGAATTTCTGTCTGTCCGCCGTTAAACTGTGTTGCAACAGCCTTCACAACCAGTTCTGCGGTCTCTCTCCAACTGAATCTGAAACGACATAAACAACTTGCTTATGTACCAAAATGAAAGCAACTCCCCTTCGTTCATTGGTCTTCCTTAAATTTCTGTTCTTTTAAATAAGACATTCTATTTTACTAATTGAAGTAACATTACCATTAGATTCAAAAAAACTCTTCTAATAATTATGTTACATATCAACAAATGTGTTATACTATTTATATATAGTATATAACATTTATACAAAATGTGAAATAGTCATTTATACATTTTTAAAATTTAACTATTATTTTTACATTTAACTATTTTTTACAATTTTTTAGCCAAAAAAAAATCTCGTTAAACAAACGAGATTTTTTCTATTTTCTTA
This sequence comes from Neobacillus thermocopriae, assembly GCF_010975035.1. Taxonomy (GTDB): domain Bacteria; phylum Bacillota; class Bacilli; order Bacillales; family Cytobacillaceae; genus Neobacillus; species Neobacillus thermocopriae. The sequence continues at coordinate 19,387 of NZ_JAAIUV010000033.1, forward strand.
TGGACAAGGGAGGAGTTCGTGATGAGCTTCATTCTACTCTTTCATATTATTATGTTGTTAAAACCATTCATAAAAAAAACCGAGCTTATTGTAAGCTCGGAAATCATATATAGTGGGCCTAAATGGACTTGAACCATCGACCTCACGCTTATCAGGCGTGCGCTCTAACCAGCTGAGCTATAGGCCCATAATGGAGCGGGTGATGGGAATCGAACCCACAACAACAGCTTGGAAGGCTGTGGTTTTACCACTAAACTACACCCGCATTTTATTACAGGGGTAGTAGGAATCGAACCCACATCAAAGGTTTTGGAGACCTCCGTTTTACCATTAAACTATACCCCTTAATTTATGGTGGAGGGGGACGGATTCGAACCGCCGAACCCTGAGGGAGCGGATTTACAGTCCGCCGCGTTTAGCCACTTCGCTACCCCTCCTGATATGTATGTATAAAATAGATATATGGCGGAGGAAGAGGGATTCGAACCCCCGCGCGGCTTTCACCGCCTCTCGGTTTTCAAGACCGACCCCTTCAGCCAGACTTGGGTATTCCTCCATATAAAGTAACTTGGTAGCGGCGGAGGGAATCGAACCCCCGACCTTACGGGTATGAACCGTACGCTCTAGCCAGCTGAGCTACACCGCCAAAATAATGGTTCTAAATTGGTGGAGCCTAGCGGGATCGAACCGCTGACCTCCTGCGTGCAAAGCAGGCGCTCTCCCAGCTGAGCTAAGGCCCCAAATTACAATGGTCGGGAAGACAGGATTCGAACCTGCGACCCCTTGGTCCCAAACCAAGTGCTCTACCAAGCTGAGCTACTTCCCGTCTAAAATATGGTGCCGAGGACCGGAATCGAACCGGTACGGTAGTCACCTACCGCAGGATTTTAAGTCCTGTGCGTCTGCCAGTTCCGCCACCCCGGCAATATTGGAGCGGAAGACGGGATTCGAACCCGCGACCCCCACCTTGGCAAGGTGGTGTTCTACCACTGAACTACTTCCGCAATATTGAATGGTGCGGGTGAAGGGAGTCGAACCCCCACGCCTTACGGCGCCAGATCCTAAGTCTGGTGCGTCTGCCAATTCCGCCACACCCGCAAGTATACAGTGCCGGCTAGAGGACTTGAACCCCCAACCTACTGATTACAAGTCAGTTGCTCTACCAATTGAGCTAAGCCGGCATTTTTTATTCGTTTAAAAAATCATATTACAACACACACTTTATTTTCGTCATCCCGACCTCAGTATGTTTTTACAAGTTGCAGCTCGGTCGGTATGCTGTAGTCTATTCAAGTTGTCCATTCGGCCGTGCTCTACCAATTGAGCTAAGCCGGCTTGAGAACAAGGATTATAAATTTTTTAAGAAGGCCCGGCAGCGTCCTACTCTCACGGGGGCTTTCGCCCCAACTACCATCGGCGCTGAGAAGCTTAACTTTCGTGTTCGGTATGGGAACGAGTGTGACCTTCTCGCCATTACCACCGGACCTATTTAATTGAGGTTCATTCCCTCAAAACTAGATAATACGGAAGAAGTCTGGAAGAACGAGTACGCCAAAAGCGAAATCAATCACTTTTATACTTGGTTAAGTCCTCGATCGATTAGTATCAGTCAGCTCCACACGTCACCATGCTTCCACCTCTGACCTATCAACCTGATCATCTTTCAGGGATCTTACTAGCTTAACGCTATGGGAAATCTCATCTTGAGGGGGGCTTCATGCTTAGATGCTTTCAGCACTTATCCCTTCCGCACATAGCTACCCAGCGGTGCCTTTGGCAAGA
>NZ_JAAIUV010000034.1 GCF_010975035.1 Neobacillus thermocopriae
CTTTTTTCCCCTTTAAATCTTTTATACTTTTAATCTTGGAATCTTTTGGAACAAGAATAGCTTCACCCTTCGGATTAGCTGGCTCATTGGCAAAATAAACGAGTGGTGCATCGGCAGCTTGGGCGAAAATGGGTGGTGCTTCACCGGTATGTCCAAAATCCAAGCTGCCAACATTGAGTGCTTCCAATAACTGTGGACCTCCTGGAAATTCGGTCCATTTCACCTTATACCCAAGTGGTTTTAGCTTCTTTTCCAATACTTCCTTTGCTTTTAGAAAATTTAAGGAGCCAAACTTTTGATAACCAATGTGAATCGTCTTATCTCCATCCTTTTCGTCCGTCTTCTTTCCTGATGCACTATGAGTGGTGCAACCACCAAGGATGAAGAGTAGGAAACTTAATAAAATCATCATCGATATTTTTGATTTGGCTTTCATGGTATTCCCTCCTATACAACTTTTTAGTATGATTAATTTCCTCCTAATACAGAAACGACTTTTGCCTCTAAGGCTGACTGTAATTCGTTTATGGCCCATTCCAATCGTTCCTTCATCTGCTCGTCCATGAAAGTAATTTCGTCCTCTGAATAGCTGACCTGTGAGTCGACAAGATATACCCCTTGAAAGATTTCCCGTGCTCCCAAGATAGAAAATAAAGGCTTAAACGCATATTCTAGTGACAATAGATGGGAAATTGTTCCACCTGAGGTGATGGGTAGCACTTTTTTGCCAACAAGACCTTTCTCAGGGATCAAATCAAAAAAGCTCTTTAGCATCCCAGGATAACTGGCCTTATATATCGGACTCACCACCACAAGAGCGTCCGACTCTTCCACTAATTTTTGGGCTTTTTTAATTTCAGGATGGTTAAATTGGGCATGGACCAATGCTTCCGCTGGCAGTTCACGTAAAACAAGCTTCTCTACCTGATTTCCACCTTCTTTCAGGATGTTCCGAATGTAAGTGGAAATGGCTTCGGTTCGTGAAACTTTCGAAGGGCTCCCTGAAATGATTAAAATTTTAGACATCATTCTTCTCTCCTTTATGTAAAAATAAAAAGGTCCTTAACTATCTATTCCAAATAGTTAAGGACCTTCAGTGGTCTGATCGGTCATTTTCATTATTATTTAATGGAACCAACATTTTGATGGGGATGACATGTCTGTTTAAATCGCCTATATTCATGCTCTAATTCGGTTAGTGATAATTCAAATAGATGTTTATCCACCTTCTTATAAACATTATGTGCAATCAATAAGTCGATTAATTTTTGCCGTTTTTGTTCTACGGCTTTTCTTAGGATGTTCCCCATTTGATTCCCTCCTCCGATTCATCTAAATGCAAGGAGGCCCTGTAATGCATAATCTGATGATTATCTCATTACAAGGCCTTCAGTAGTCTGATCGAACCTCAATTATTCCGATTGGTTAACTGTGAATTAAATGTATCAGCATTTTCCAATATTGTCAACTATTTTTTGTATAAAAGATGATTTTCCTTTTTTCGACTAACAAATAGTTGGTGATGTTATGTTCCAATTTGATTCAAATTTTCTTGATTACCGCTTGATTTGTGTAAAGTTTCTAGTTTCTTTTTTCCGCGAATGCGTTATAATAATAGTAAATAATACAAAAAGTAAAAAAAGACCGAACATGCTGGCACATGTCCGGTCAGCAATAGAAGGTTCCCTCAAAGGGAATCGGCCTTAGGCGAAAATAATCCACCCGGAGCCGCTAACTCAAGGGTGGATTATTTATTATGGTTATGAAATGACAGTACCGTTATGATTAAACTAGCAAATGAAATTGCCAGCATTAATGATTCGAAAACTGTCACACAGCATCACCCCCTTTCTAATGGGGAGTGTGCCGACCACCCTTGAGAAATCCCTTACTATTGCATTTTTAGTATACCATGTCCACCAGAAAATAGGAACAGATGTTTTGATATTTCATGTAAAAATTTAACTAAAGCACCATAAAATGAGCAACAATTTAAAATACATATAGCAATTGTAGCCTAATAGGCATAGGATATAAAAGCTCATAGGTGGAGGTGTGACATGTAATGAATATTCATCCAAACAACGTAAGACCACATCAACAAGGTGGAGGCCATGGTTGGGGACATGGAGGCAGTCATGGTCAATGGGGGCACGGAGGACACGGAGGACATGGGTTTCATCCTCACGGCGGGTTCTTTCCAGGATTTACGGCTGGGGCACTAACTGGATTGGCATTAGGCGCAGCAGCCACACCTGGCCCGTATCCAGCACCCTACCCATACCCATATCCTTATCCCTATTATGGCTATCCATACCCAACGGGATATCCGTACCCCTATCCGTACTAAACATCCATGGCTAACCAATATAAAAAGCGTCTCGGAATAGGATCCGAGACGCCTCCCTCATGAATGGGGCAAGCTGAGTGACTTTTTTTATCAACTACACTCCTCGTTTATTTCCCCATAATAATGTATGCATTTGCGGTAATACTTTCACGTTATTTAATGTTGGATCTTGGATGACTTTTTCTATTAGTCTTTCATATTTATCCAGCAAATGAAGAAGTAATTCTTTATGATCCATCGTGGTTAGATCATCATTACCCACTTGTAAGAAGAACGGGATGTCTGGATAACGTGAATGCACTTTTTGGGCATATCGATAATCTTCCTCATCAAAGACAACAACCTTTAAACTAAATTTTGATTGTTCATTTTGTTTTAATTTCGTAATGATTACATCTAATATTTCAAAATTGGTTTCCATTTTGGAGCTCGGTGGTTTTGGAGAGATGGTTAGTTCATCAATTTCATAAAACCAATCCTGCCACTTACTCCCTTGCGTTTCCAAACCTGTTTTAATTTGCTTTTCTTTAAGTAGTTGAATCAATTCACTTAAATTCGTTAAAAGCGCTGGATTCCCACCAGAAATCGTGACAAAGGAGAAATTGTTCCCACCAATTCTCTCTAGTTCTTGCCAAATCTCCATAGGTTCCATCATTCGAATATCCTTTTTCCCAGAACCATCCCAAGTAAAAGAAGAATCGCACCAGCTACAGGAATAATCACAGCCTGCTGTTCTCACAAACATCGTTTTTTGACCGATGACCATCCCTTCTCCCTGAATGGTGGGGCCGAAAATCTCCATGACAGGGATTTTACTCATCTTCCATCCACTCCCGTCTCGCTTCGGCATAGCTAGTTGGTGTTTCATATAAGCGGACAAATTCCACTCTTGCCCCTCTTAATGGATCCTGTGTCTTTATAGCCTCCGCCATTTTTTCATACATCCAAACTACCATATTTTCGGCCGTCGTATTCATTGGAGGCAAAGTTTCATTTAAATAGCGGTGGTCGAGATAGATTTCAATTTCTTTTTTCCAAATCTCTTTAATATCTCCAAAATCCATCATCAATCCACGATCATCCACATACCCACTTATACCAAAAATAACTTTGTACGTATGACCGTGAAGATTTTTACATTTTCCCTCATAACAGTGTAGATGATGGGCGGCATCAAAAGTAAATTCTTTACTTACTAACACTCTTTTTGAATGGTATTTTAATTGATTACGCTGAATATCTTCATCAATTTTTTGGAGTTTATCTACGATGCGAAATCCATACATAGGCTTATAACTCCTTTCTCGTGCTTAAATATTGGTCCAATCCCCGATTACGCAATAGACATGCCGGGCATTCCCCACACCCATCAGCCATGATTCCGTTATAACAAGTTAATGTTTTTTCCCGGACAAATTCCAAGGCATTTAATTGATCCGCTAATTCCCAAGTTTCTGCTTTATTCAACCACATTAATGGTGTATGGATGACAAATTGCTGGTCCATAGATAAGTTTAATGTGACATTTAATGATTTAATAAAAACATCCCGACAATCTGGATATCCGCTAAAGTCTGTTTCACATACACCAGTGACAATATGCTTCGCCCCAATCTGACTAGCAAATATGCCTGCGAATGAGATAAATATGAGGTTTCTTCCCGGTACAAAGGTCGAAGGAAGTGCTCCATTCTCCCCTTCCTTCACCTCAATATCGTTTCGAGTTAAGGCATTTGGTGCCAGTTGGTTTAATAAAGACATATCTAAAATATGATGTTGAATTCCAAGTTCTTTCGCGATGTTCTGAGCACATTCAATTTCAAGCTTATGCCTTTGGTTATAGTTAAACGTAACAGCGATGACTTCTTCAAAACGTTCCATTGCCCAGAACAGACAGGTTGTACTATCCTGTCCTCCACTAAAAACAACAACTGCTTTCTCTTTCTTTATCATGAAAATCTCTCCTTTTAACAGAAAAACAGGACTACTAAAGAAAGCAGTCCTGTTTTCCTTAGTTTTTTATAGAGGGTAGCTAGAACCTCTCCCGCATCATGCGGATTTTATTTACTTGACTATATGATTATATACTATTTTAGTATTTTTTCAATCTATCATCCCCAAGACTTTGGTACGAAATAGGGACAAGGCCCCTCCTCCTACTAAAACGAGGGAAATCCTTCTATGAACAAATTGGGTTATAACACTATCTCTTTTGTCATACGTTGAGTAGTAAAAAGGGGGGAGATAATATGTTAAACAGAGTATCTGAACGCTTTTCTAAGGTGGTCCAACGATTTTTGCCAGATGCGTTCGTCATTGCTGTGTTGATGACCTTGTTTGTATTTGTGTTGGCCATTATTGTGACTCCTACGGATCCATTAGAATTATTTCAGTCGTATGGGGATGGATTTTGGACCTATTTAGCTTTTACGATGCAAATGGTGCTCTTGCTCATGACAGGGATGGTCCTTGCCTCGGTTCCATTTATCCGTAAAGGTTTAGAGGCCCTTTCAGCAAAGGCCAATACCGCAAACAAAGCCTATCTTTATACCTTTCTCATTACATCCGCCGCTTATTATATTAACTGGGGGTTGGCTGTCATTGTTGGTGCGATTGTCGCACGTGAGGTTGGGAAACGAAATCAAAATGCCCATTTCCCATTATTGGTAGCCTGTGCCTATGCGCCAACTGCCCTCTACACAGCTGGATTATCCAGCTCTATCGGTTTAACCGTTGCAACAAAAGACCATTTTCTTGCTGATGTCATGGGCGTTATACCTACTTCAGATACGATTTTTCATCCAGGTACCATTCTCATCCTTATCACTCTCGTCATCACCATGCCGATTTTCATTCTATTCATGGCGCCCAAGAAAAATATCATTCCTTATACACCAAAAGAAAAAGAGCAACAACCGATTAAAACGGAAAAAGAAGAAGAAAAAACTTTTGCCACTTCGTTAGAAAACACCCCTATCCTTGGAATCTTAATTGGATTGGTGGGTCTCATTTATACGATTTTACAGTTGGGAAAAGGAACGGACCTTAATTTAAATCTCATTAATATTTTGTTTTTATCATTAGGTCTAATGTTTCACCGTTCACTGAATCAGTACGGTAAAGCCTTTCAGGAAGCAGCAGGTTCTATTTCACCGATTATTCTTCAATTTCCATTCTATGCTGGAATCATTGCACTACTGGGAAGCTCAGGGCTTGCCGATATCATTATTAAAGGAATGATCTCCATTTCAAGTACGGAGTCATTTGGGGTTATTACTTATTGGACAGCCGGACTTGTCAACCTGCTCGCCCCATCTGGTGGGGGCCAATGGGCACTACAAGGGCCTCTCTCCGTCCCCGCTGGAATGGAGCTAGGAGTCGATCCTGGTGTGATTGCCATGGTCGTAGGCTGGGGAGATGCTTGGACGAATCTCATCCAACCATTCTGGGCATTACCCATCTTAAGTATTGTCGGCCTCCATATACGTCACATCATGGGATATTGTATCTTGCTCGCCATTTGGATCGGAATCGTCAGTTCCATTTTGATTTATTTTGTCTATTAGTTTACATCCACTCATGAAAAAACCTCGCCACTTGGACAAGGTTTTTTAAGTGCTTTTTCCTGTTATAAAAGTAAATAAGCAATTGGTGCGGTAAGAAGGATGGTTAATATCACCCGTTCGAACCAGATGATAATCAGTTTGCCGACAGTGAGCGGAATTTCTGTAGAAAGAATACATGGAACTACTGCCGAGAAGAAGATGATGGATGATACAGACACGACAGCGATGACAAACTTCGTCACAAGGGCGGCTTTTGTCACTAAAAGTGCAGGTAAGAACATCTCGGCTATACTGAGAGCACTTGCCTTAGAAGTAAGCATCGCATCTGGCAGTTGAACGAGTTTTACAAACGGGTAGAAAATATAACCGAGCCAATCAAATACCGGCGTATATTCCGCTAAGACAAGACCCAATAAGCCTACCGACATAATCGAAGGCAAAATTCCCATCGTCATAACGAACCCGTCTTTTAAGTTTTCCCAAATATTTTTCCAGAGACTTAAAGAATGATTGGCTGTCTTCATGGCCTCTTTCCATGCTGTTTTGACTCGATCTTTTTTTATAATGACCTCTTCATCGCCCTCCATATCTTGATAATATGCATCGCTCATTTTGGACAATGGCCATATCCGAACCGTAATCGCCGTTACCAAAAATGTGACGACAAAGGTGACCCAGAAATAGGTGTTCCAAATTTCCATTAAGTTCAGGGTTTTAGCTACGACAATCATAAAGGTGGCCGAAACAGTGGAGAAGCCAGTGGCAATAATGGCAGCTTCCTTGATCGTATATTTTCCTTCCTTAAACACCCGGTTGGTAATTAATAAGCCAATGGAGTAACTTCCAACAAAGGAGGCCACCGCATCAATAGCCGAACGTCCAGGTGTCTTCCATACCGGCCTCATGACCGGTTGCATGAAAATTCCGACAAATTCTAATAGACCATACCCTACCAATAAGGCAAGAAACACGGAACCGATAGGAACGAGCAAGCCTACGGACACGACCAGTTTGTTAAACAAAAACGGTGCCATATCAGGATCAAAAAACCATTTCGGTCCAATATTGAAGACAAGCATGGCCCCTGCCACTAAACCAATTACTTTTAAAATCGAAAAAATGAGTGAAACGGTATCTTTTTTCCATGTCCCCTTTACAAATGGGTAAATGGCTCCTAATAAGATCACAAGGAGAGCGTAATAAGGCAAGACACCTGGTACTGACGTTTGAATATAGGAAACAATATGGTCAAGCATGATGGAAGATTTGCCATTCAACGTGACCGGAATAAAAAAGACAAAAATACCAATCGCGCTATAGACAAAAAACTTTGCCATATTCCCCAAGTTATTTGCACGTAACTCCGGCTTCATCTTTTTTTCTTGTTCCACTGGAAAATTTGTCATACACCTTCCCCCTTTAATACATGGAATTTTAAAAAATAAAAGCGCTTACATGTTCATGTAAAAGATCCCCAGCTAAAGACTGCCTACCCTGGTCTTTCCACCACTTCCAGATCAAGACGGTGAAACCAAACCCGGTGTGCTGCTACGGTTTAAATCTTCCTAGGCATGAAGTTGTACCTAGATCTCCTCACACCAAAATACCTATTAATAAATGTATTATAAAATTTAAATATTCAGAAAAATACTACAAAAACTTCGGAAAAAAGATAAAAATTTTAGGTGTAAACAAAAGATTTTTGGGAAACCCGGTGTACTTATAGTAATAATTTTATGAAATATTCACTTTTTTCAGGGGATTTTCTGTGGCATACAGTCTGTATCCACAGACCATAATGGTGATGTTCATTTTATTCCCCTTTTTTATTGGAATACAAAATATTGTCTGCCTTAAAACGCACAAGAAGAACTTGCAAATAAATGTGGTGTAACAAGACAAACCATTAATGCCATTGAAAATAATAAATAGACCCAACATTACTTTTAGCGTTCAAGTTATCTATACATCTAAATACACCAATTGAAGAATTATTTATTTACGAGGGGGAGAATCAATGAAACTATGAAAAGCCGATGAAATGGAAAAGTATCAAAGCGACCAATCAGCAAAATATGGATTTATTTTTTATACCATTGCATTACTGATTTGGTCCTTATACAGTTTTTTCACCAGTGGTGACGCTGGATGGCAAATGACTATTTTACTAATAGGTTGTGCTGTTTATTTTTGGTCAAGGGTGATTTACAATCGAAAAAGGAATCAATAACGAAAATGACCTTCTTAGCTTGAGAAGGTCATTATAAATACTGAATCAACCATATAATGGATCAGAGCGAACATTCTTTGGAAGTTTTTCTCTCACCTTTCCTTCTATATAGTACAAAAAAAGGAGAATGGCGATAAACCTTATTCAGCCGTAATGATTACCATAACACGAACTGCTAAATATAACTGATTACATATGCAACGGAAAATGCTACTAAGAATACCAAATAGAACAATAATTCTTACTAACTCACAAGCCACCTTCGATAACCCGCCATCAAATTTCCTTATTATTAATAGGGTTTTTCACCAATTCAATTGCTTTTCAAAAAAGGTTAAGGAGAGATTTCCATTAACTATGACTTCCTTTATCACTTGAAACCCATTCTTTTTATAAAAACGGACGGCTGGGACATTTTTGGAAGCGGTGGCCACGATCATTCGATTCATCTTAAAATTGGCTTCTATGAAATCTAATAGTGCTTGAGCAATCCCTTTCCGAAAATGATCCGGGTGGACGATTAATCGATGTATATCTACTTCCTCATTGTTGGCTTTAAAAGAAATGACTCCACAAAGTTGTTCATCTGAGTAATAGCCAAAGAAAGTCTCTCCACATGTTTGCAAAGTTTCCACTGTGTCTTTTAATGGCGGGATCTCAAAAGAAACAATCATCTCAGCCTCTACTTGATAGGCAGGGATTTGAATGTTTAAAACCTTCTCCGCGGTTTCCTTCACACGAAGGTCCAACTTTCGAATCATGTTTTACTTCCCCCTATTTTTTTATTTATAAATATCCCAACTAAAAAAATGATTGCATTGTCTCACCTAAACACGAGCATGCTCAATCATTTCCAGGGCAACAAAGGATAATTTTCATAAATCCTTTTCATATTTAAAAATAGAAAAGGAAGTGGTATACACTTACCACCTCCCTTACCTGGCATCACTTATCTAGATAAAAATTCCGACGGTTTTTATTGTCAATCTTTATATTTATTTTTCAAACTGTCTGAGCCAATGCCACCAACAACCATTAATACGAATGGTAAAAAGTTTACGACAAATTTTGGCAAGCCTTCTAATATCGTTATTTTTGTACCAACAAAATAATTGAAGCCGAGAATGGATAGTTTGATGATTAATAAAAATACGCCTAACATGAATACCGTATCAAAAAATGTTTTCCATTTTGGATAGGCCAATTGCTTACTATCATTAATCACTTTTTCCGTCAATTCTTTGTCACTCCTCAACAATTCATCTATCGTAATACCGAATAAATCACTCAACTCAATGATGATTTCGATACTTGGATAATTCTTACCCGTTTCCCATTTCGAAACAGACTGACGACTCACATGAAGTTTGTCTGCAAGGTCGGCTTGTGACCATCCCCTTTTTTCTCTTTCTCTTTTTAATCGTTCACTAAAAATCATTGTTCAACCTCACCTTTCTTCCTTTCCATTATCGAGGAAAATAGTGGTTAAAGTAAAGCTCTTAATAGGTGCATCTAGGGGCAACCTCCTGTTGCACCTTCATTTTTCAGGAAAATCCAAGTAGCAACTTCATGTTTACAATGGTTATAATTTGTATGTAAGATTGGATGGAGCCGTATCAGGTTGTGGCAACCAATTATCTGGAACTACCTCTACTGATTCCATTTCCTTCAATAGAATAAAAAATGGCGACCAAGGGCAAGTGCGGCCATGTGTTTGTCAAAAATCCATTTCAATATGATTCAATATCTCTTGAAAGGTAAAAACAGCCACTTCCAAAAAGAAGTAGCTTAGCAGGATCCCTATTACACATTATTTTTCATCAAAATTTGGTTGTTAATATGATGTTCCATATGTTTAAGATAATCTTTAATTAACCACTCTACTGTTTTCAATTGATTGTTACCTATATCACAAAGATTCGATAACTTTTCTTTCGGAATATTAGAAATAATATTGATGATTTGTTTATTTAATGTGATAAAAAGGCTACATATCTCATCGAGTGGTCTTTCTTGATAATTTTGAAGTTTGACCCATTGATCTTGGTTATAAGATTGGATGACCAATGGTTGTTCTTCATATTGAATGTTTATAAACCGATGAATATTATTTATGGCGAAGTCACATAGATATCCTAAAATCTCTTTTTTTGACCATTTATTTGGTAATGGCCGCTTGGATATTTCTGTTTCTGACTGGAGTTAATTCTTGCGGTAATATTTGTATCCAGTGGTTTATCCCATTCATTATTTCCTCCACACACTTCACCCCTTAAATAGGTATCTAAAAAACAAAATTCGACTAAAGATAGGAATATCCCTTCTTAAACGAACCATCCCTTTCATTGAAGAAGAAAATAATTCCCTTTTGAATCATTTGGTACAACCTTACGAAACAGTCAAAAGAAAAGATCATCCCCGAAATGCTCCTACAATACCTTATGGGATGATCCTCCTTAAATATCACATGTATGAATCGAATCGTTCAAATTTTGTTAGGAACTAGAAACGTATTTCCCTCCATGGTAACAATAGTAATTTTTCGCTTGAAGATCTTTAAGCTTAGCCAAAGATTTTTCCGCTTTTTCAAGATTTAAACAAAACTGTGGATTGGCTACCACTAATTCAGCCTTCTCCTTCACAGCCGCATCACCGGTAATGACACTATTTAAGCTAGGAATATAGAGTGAAATATGGCCGGAAGTATGACCTGGTGTGGCGATGACTCTACATTGGTCATCTAAAATCAAATCCCCATCACGGACCGTTTGATCTACGGGAACATGTTTTAAACTCTTTAATTGTTGGATAAAACATTTTCCAAAGTCGATTTCTTCCGCTGACATGTTTTCTAACAACGCTTCGGCTTGCGCTAATCTCTCTGATTTGACTTCCCCACTGATGTATTTCGATTCTTTTTCGCTAGCTATAATCTTTACCCATGGATACTCTTTCTTAAAATCATATAAAGAACCGATATGATCGTTATCATAATGTGTGATAATAATATTTTTTAGTTGCTCCATTTGATAGCCATATTTGAGAATTTCATTGGTAATCAGCGGCAAAAAATTTTTATGCCCAGTATCTACTAAGGTAAGCTCATTATTCATGATGATTAAGGTCGGGTAAATCGTATCTTTTTGGCCATTAAATTCATAATGAATAGGAAGTTCGATAATTTTCATTCTCCGTCCTCCATCTTACTCTAATTTTTCCTAATAGAGATTTACTTCCATTGTAAAAATATATATCATAAAACTCAAAATATCATACACTTCATTTAAATAGATCATTACATAAAAAGATGATAAATCCATGATGGAAAGTTTATAAAAAAAATGAAAAGAGACTCCCTGAGTTTTAACCATGAATAAATGGAGAGGAGTTTTCTAATAACGATTTCTCTTCCCTTTCTTATCTACATTGAATCTACTACAAAATATCCATCCAAATCTTTACGGCAGTTGCTAGGATCATGAATGCCAAAATGATTCGAAGAATTTTCGTCTTTATCTTTTTCCCAGTCACGGCCCCTAATGGAGATGCAATAAGACTTGCTACAATCATAATGATGGCGGGACCATAATCGACTTGGCCTGTTGTCATTTTACCAACTGTAGCTCCGATGGAAGAAATAAAAGTAATGGCCATAGAAGAGGCAATGGTCATCCTTGTTGGTATTTTTAGGACAACCAACATAATAGGTACTAATAAAAAGGCACCTGCCGCCCCAACGATTCCTGACCCAATCCCAACTATCAAAGAGAGGATGGCTGCAAGCCATTTATTAAACTTCACTTGATCAAATGGAATGTCATCCAAACCTTTTTTAGGAATAAACATCATGACCGCTGCAGTTAATGCAAGTATTCCATATACCAAATTGATGCCTGCTTCAGACATTAGCTTTGAGCCATATCCGCCAATAAAACTTCCTATTAAAATATTAATCCCCATATTTGTAATTAAGGATTTATTTAAATATCCACCTTTCCGAAAAGCCCATACCCCTCCGATCGTTGCAAAAAATACCTGTATCGCACTTATGCCTGAAACCTCGTGAGCACTAAAGGTAGCAAAACCAAATAATGGCGGTATATAAAGAAGCATAGGGTATTTAATGATGGATCCACCGATTCCTAACATCCCAGAAATAAAGGAACCAATAAAACCGATGAAAAAAATGATAATCATAAATTCCATATTCCTTCCCTCCTAAAAAAGGGAACCCAAGCAGGTTCCCCATGATAAGATTAGTTCCCTTTCTTCATCCAGAACTTTAGGACTTCTCCATCTTCTTCATATTTCAACATCTCATGTCCACTTACTTTTGCCCAAGCAGTAAGGTCTTTTTTTGCTCCTTTGTCTGTTGCATGAATTTCTAAAACATCACCTAGATGTAACTCATTCATTGCTTTTTTTGTTTTTACAATGGGCATGGGACAAGCTAATCCTTTGACATTTAAAATTTTTGTAGATTCCATAGGTTATAGACTCCTTATTATTTAGATTTTAACGAACCGCACAACGGTTTGGTCCAATTTCCATTTCGCGTTGTTTCTCTAGATCAGGGTTCATTTTCCCCATGTTTGTTTTTCGAATTTCTTGGTATGCATTTGGTTGAGGCGGTAAGTTTTCTGTTACCAATTTTCTAAATTCATTTTCATCTTCTATATTCAATCCATGATTGTTCACAAACAGAGTGCCTAATTTTTCCGATACACTTCCATCTTCCTTTAATTCATCCATGATCATGAAGTGAGCTGGTAAAACCACAAGATCAGCGGAAAGTTCTCTATATCGGGAATAAAGGCTTTCTCGTAAATCTGTGACCCAGTCTTCGGCCTTTCCTGCTAAATCCGGTCTTCCAATTGAATTAATAAATAGGATGTCTCCTGAAAGAAGGAACTTCCCATCAACGACCAAGGAAGTAGATCCGATAGTGTGCCCAGGGCTATATAGTGCATGAATATCGATTGCGGTATTTCCAATTGTCACTACGTTTCCACCTTCTAATGGCATGTATTCGAAAGTTACCTCCATTGCATCCTTTGGTGGCAACCAGTATGTTGCACCTGTTTCTTTCGCCATCGTTCTACCCCCAGAAATATGGTCAGCATGTAGATGGGTATCGAAAACATGTGTAATCTTTGCTCCCTTTTCTTTCGCGAAGTCCAAAAAAATATCCGTCATACGAGTAGCATCTATAATGGCCGCTTCCCCGTTAGAAATTACCATATAGGATAGACAACCTTTTCCAATACGGACAAATTGATAAATTTCTCCACCATCCGTTAATTCCCCTACCTTTACTGGTTCGAGGTGTTCACTCCATGCTTTCATTCCACCTTTTAAATAAGAGACATTCAACCCTTTTTCTGAGAGCATCTCTGCCACCATCACTGAAGACCCTTCTTTAGCACAGACCACCAGAATCTCCTTATCAGATGGAAGCTTTTCTAAAATCCTATCCACTCCATCCAATAATTCAAAATAAGGGATATTTAAATAGTCAAAGTTTTTCCCTTCAATTTTCCAATCTAGAAAATCACTTTCGTTTCGTACATCGAGAATAAATAATTCTTCTTTATGAAAAACCTTTCTTGTTACTTCTTTTGCAGTCATTGCTTTTACCGTCATTCACATTACCCCCTATGGTATATTGGTAAATAAAAAAAAATAAATATTATTTTTAGAATGTTAGTGTAATATTACATTTTTAAGGAAATGTTTTGAGCTATGAAAAAGGTATTTAGCCTCACACATGATGGACAAAGTGTAGTTGTATGAATTGCCACTTTGTTCATCTTTATTTCCTCCCCTCCTTATTTAAAGAATCGGTTTTTCCAGTCCAAGCACTCATACCAGGAACGACGTTTATCACATCAACAAAACCTTTTTCAGCTAATTTTTGAGCAGCCAGATCACTGCGGTTTCCTGTACGACAGACCACATAGATTTTATCTTCTTTATTTAGTTCGCTTAAACGCGCTTCCAATTCCCCTAATGGTATGGAAATGGCATTAGGTATATGGCAAAATGCATATTCAGCTTCTTCTCTTACATCAAGAACGACAATCTTTTCATTCATTTCTAACTTCGTTTCTAATTCTTCATTACTTGCTACACGGGGATGTTTTCTTTCAATGAAGCCTTCATTAGATGATTTTCTAAGATAATGTTTGAATACCTCTCCTTCATCAATGGTCCCAAGATACTGATGACCAGCACTGTTTGCCCAAGCTTGAAGATCAGCTTTCGATCCTTTATCGGTTGCTTGAACTTCTATGACTTGCCCCGCTTGTAATTCATTCATGACCTTTTTCGTTTTTACGATTGGCATTGGGCAAGATAACCCTTTGGCATCTAAAACAAAATCCGTTTTTAATAATTTCATGTTTACCCTCCTACAGTTACCCCTATGGGTATATAGTTTATTAAAAAAATATATTTTGTTTTACCTTGTCACGCAAGCAATCCTCATTTTCATAGAAAAATAGGATCATCGTCATGAAGAGATCATTTACTATTCCATTCCCCTCCCTCCTTTCAGTTATATAAATAAGTTTATATTCCCATCTTCTGCATCAGCTAAATAAGCAGCAACACCCGCATATTCAACATGATCCAACAATTCTTCTTTTTGAAGTCCCAATAAATCCATCGTCATTGTACATGCAACAAGGTTTATACCTTGATCTTTCGCCATTTCAATCAACTCTGGTAGTGATAGGACATTGTGTTTTTTCATGACATTTCTTATCATTTTAGGACCAAAACCGGCAAAATTCATTTTAGAAAGGCCCATTTTATTCACGCCTCTTGGCATTAATTTTCCAAACATTTTTTCTAACAATCCTTTTTTCACATGAATATTCTCATCTTTTCGCAAAGCATTTAATCCCCAAAATGTATGGAAAATGGTTACTTCATGATCATAAGCTGCAGCACCATTTGCGATGATATAAGCTGCCATCACTTTATCATAATCACCACTAAATAAGATAATGGTTGTTTTTTTCTTTTTTGTCATGGTTACTCCTCCTTTATTACACATACCCCTATGGGTATTTATAAAAATAAAAAAATACTATTTATTTCCTCTAAAACTTTAACACTCATTTCACCTAATCCTAAAATCCATTCTTTTTAGATTGACCTAGAATAGCATTGTCTCCATTCCCACCTCTACTTTCTACCATTACCCCTATGGGTATATAATAAAGAAAATAAAAGAGGGTGTCAACCCTTTTTTATCGACTTCTTACCAATAAATCAACAGCTTCTTTCACCAACTCTTCTGCACTTCTTCCATTCATTTCTTCAGCTTTTCGGACACATTCCACTAAATTGGAACTTACAATGACTCCAATGGTTCGATCGATGGCGGTTCTAGCAGCAGATAACTGCGTAATAACCTCTTTACAATCCTTATTTTCTTCCATTAAGCGTAAAATACCTCTCAACTGACCTTCAATTCGCTTTACTCTATTTTTCATCTGATCATTGTATTCCATTTATGTTTCCTCCATTATTCATCTGTTAATTGAACTTTTTCGTTGCCTTTTGCTGAATCTTGTGTTAGATAAACAAAAATACGAAAAACTTTTCTAAAGAACGTTTTATAACTTATCAATTCTCACAATCAGAAAAGGTAAAAGCTAACAAATAAAGTTGATAACCTTATTATATACCCCTATAGGTATGATGTCAAAATTCTTTTCTTCCTTTCCAGTTAATAAATAAGGCCCAAATGAAACAGGATTTCTATCTGATTTTAATATTAAAAACTCAAATTAGGGCCCTGTCAGTATAAGGGTTACTGACTAGGGCTGCTCTTTTTCTATTTCCCTATCAACTAGATAAAAAATCTTAACTAACTTTTTATAAATCCCAATGAATTTCATAGCCGTGAATCCAGTCTTGACCTTTGCCTGCAAAAAGCGGAAGAGCGATGGATAAAAATTTGTCTCTAAACCAACAGGCGACAGGGCTTAGTTCCTTTTTTCCGCTTCCATTTCTTCTGGCAGTTTTAATCATTTTTTCCGCCCGTTTCTTTCTGTGAGCTTCAAAAAGTTGAAAGATACGTTCGATGGGCAAGTTGGAATCTTTCATCAGTTTGGCTAAGTACATGCTGTCTTCAAGGGCAACCGAAGCTCCTTGTCCTGCATGGGGACTTATCGCATGGGCAGCATCTCCAATAAGGACAACTCTATTTCTAGACCAATTCGGAAGGCGAACCATTTCATAAATATTACTTTTAAAAATGGATCGAGATTGCTGAATAATCGTTTCAATCGGAGGATGCCAATTTTGATGAAGATTCAATAGCTCTTTTCGAATCTCTCCGGTTCCAATTTGCCGAAGTTGTTCTCTAGATAATTCCCTACTTTCTGGGGTATTACTCCACCACATGACTTCCTCTCCATCGCCTTTATTACATAACGTATATCCGAAGAATCCCCTTTTTCCAAATGTTAAAAAAGTAGGGTATTCATTTTGTAAACGTAATTCACCAATGGAGGACGCTGGGGCAAATCCACCAACATTTTGGAGACCCGTATAAACCGGCTTCGGACCGTTTTCAGTCACATATACCCTTGTTTTAGAATGAACCCCATCGGCGCCAATTAAAAATGTTCCACTCACTTCCGTTCCGTCCTCAAAAATCGCGGTCACACTTTCATCGTTTTCTATGATACTTGTTAATCGTTTTTTGTAATGGATGGTTATTCCGTTTTTCTTCACTGCATCAACAAGAATCTCATGGAAGGTACTTCTAGCAATATTCACGGATGGCAAGCCAAATTTTTCACGTCCCATTTGTGGAACGCGAGCAAGGACCTTCCCTTTATCATTTTGGAACTGCATGACTGGGCACTCCACCCCATTTTTCAAAATCACATCAGCAAGGCCAAGTTCAGCCATGACTTTCATTCCATTGGGAGCAATTTGAAAACCGCCTCCAATATCTTTCCTCTTTTCATATGCTTCATATATTTCCACTTCAAAATTGAGTCGTTTTAAAAACAATCCAACAGAGGTACCTGCAATCCTGTTTATGGCAAACTAAAAATGTACAGTTTGGCAATTAATTTATGTAGCCCTTTTCGGGCATAAAAAAACCACTTGCCAACATTCCTACATTCAAATACACTTCCTGTTATTGGGCAAAAATGACAGGAGGCGATGAAGGAGATGTTAGCAGTGGCAGAAATTAATTATATCAGACATGAAGCAAATAAAAAAGGGCGTTCGTATAGCTCTATTGCCAAACAAATGAGTCGAGACCGTAGAACGGTTCGGAAATATGCAGAGATGGAGGATTTTAGTCCTTCAGAAGTACCAAAGCAAAAACGAAAAGCAAAAGTCATGGATCCTGTGAAACCGATTCTAGATCAATGGCTTCAAGAAGACTTGAAGAAGAAAAAGAAGTTTCAACGAACTGCTCAACGGATGTATACGCAACTTGTCGAAGAATATGGGTTTGAAGGTTCCGCACGATCCGTTCGGCATTATGTATCCCAACGTAAAAAACATCTTTCCGAAGAGACAGAAACAGCTGCATTGCCATTAGAGTCGAAGCCAGGAACAGCTCAAGTGGACTTTGGGGAGGCACCATTTAAATATCGTGGAGAAGTAGTGACATGGCCATATTTGGTTTTATCGTTTCCCTATAGTAATACCTTTTACGTTCAGGTGTTTCCATCTGAAAATCGGGATTGCTTTTTAGAAGGATTGAAACGAATCTTTCATCACATAGGTGGAG
>NZ_JAAIUV010000035.1 GCF_010975035.1 Neobacillus thermocopriae
TAAAATCCGCATTATATTTTTTACCTGTATTTTTGTTTACCATTTGGACACAACCTTTCTATACCTAGTATGGTCAGATTTACAAAAAACTTAACTTAGTTGTGTCCATGAAACTATACTAGCATCAGCACTTCCTTCTGAATTAATATTTCTTATTTTATTTAGGAGCTTTTGTTTTTGTTCTCTTGTAGCTTGAAGACTATAAACAAGAATATTACTATCTTCTTTTTGATAGAACGATTGTAAATCTTCTACATTTAGACCCGGTTGTTGGACATGATTCCCGCCGTTATAACTAATTATTGTTTTTAAATCTTTATCAAAACTAATTGATACATGGTTATATTCTTTTTTAGTAAATACTGAAATCAGTTCACTGGCCGGGCTTCCGGTACTTGATACAATGATATATATTTTATTATCTTCTTCGATTGAAAGCTCACATTGTTCAAAGAAAGTATTAGGTAGGTTATTATAACTTGTGTACTTCGTATACCGGTGCTTTGGAATATCCGACAAAATCTGTTCAAGATTTGCTCTATTTATCTTTCCTTTCGTTTCTCTTGTCGCGTGAATGAAAGATTTGCCTTTATTCTGCAATAACTTTATTGCTTCAAATGTTAATACGTAGCCATCTCTATTTGATGGAAAAAATTTATTTTGTAGTACATAAAGATAGTTAATATAGAGTAATGAAAAGGGTAAAAAAATTAAAAACACAGCAATAGCCTTTTTTGTGAATTCAAGTGAATGGCTGTCATTCAATGGATAGATTACTATAGCATTATAGGTTAGTTGGATCATAAATATGATGAGATAACCAAGTAACAACAGTCTTTTTGTTCTTTTTGTATTAAATGTTTTCCAAAGATAACTGATTGAAAAGATGAATACGATTGTATATAACCAAACTAATAAGTCAGAATTACTCCAAACTATAAAGAAAAATAGAATAAAAATATATAGAATTAAAAACATAAATGAATACGTTTTTTTTAATTTCATTAAATTGCTGTCTCCTTAGAGTAGTAAATGATAATAAAACGGATATTTAAAGATAGGGGAAATCAATAATCAGTCAAGAATTAAATATGTAAATTAATATCGTTATGCTTATATAAGCATAGCAAACGAAATTCTGTCTATCAACATTGCTATATATTTGTAAAAAGACTCTACAGATCACTATATCTTTGTATTAGAGACACTGGAATAAATAATCGAGTGTTCATTTTTTCAATTAATCGATAGTAAATAATCGGTGAACCGTTGCTTTTACCTCGATTCGCTCAATCAAGCGGTGAAGCATTTCCTCAGTTACGTCATCAAAATTTAGGAATTGGAGTAATTCCTTTTTTAATATGTTGAAACAGATGTGAAATCTACTATGATTCTACAAAAGTAACTGCTTCAGTTGCACCGGTTATTGCAATTGCGGGTATAGAAATTTCTGGAGCGTTATTAACCTTAATAGCTAACGGTTTGTGATTATGATTGTTTCAGGATCAGCTTATCTTGTTGCTACAGAGGCGATTCCTAAACTTAAGAAAAAACAATATAATCATTTGCAGTACTGAAAAATAATAGTTTATACATTGGTAAAGAATTATCAAAATCTGAAGCAATTAAAAGAGCAAAAAAATCTAACTACTTTTAAAAATAAAGCAAAGGAAATTGTAGCATCAGCAAATCCAAAAGCTAAACCTATACATGAAATAGATAGTAAAAAAAGAAAATATTATCATTGGCATCCGTTTAAAAGGACACCAAAAATGTATTCTTTTTTATGGGGTTGCTCAATAGGATGAAGGGAAATTGAGGAATTAATGATGGATTTATGATTATATTAAATTGGCAAATAAGCTAAAAAACTTGAAATTATCTCCACCAACAAAAGAATTTATTGAACATATTTTAATGAAAAAATTCAAAGCAATTGAAATACCATTATATAGTATTCATCCAGATGATTATAAAAATGATGATGAAGTGGATGAATCAAAAATTTATAAATTATTTACCATCACGAATCCAGACATATTAAATAAGATATGTAACAATGAAGAAAAAGAAATATTCGAAGATGAGCGTAATGATAAAACAGAGATAGATGTTCCTCGTGATGAAATAACAAATAATAATTTAATCGATGAACATAATAAAGGTTATAGGATATCTATAGTGTTGGAATCTGAGGACGGTATTCATGTAAGTCATGCAGGAGTCTACGGCTTTTCTGAATATTTAACAATGTATCTTGTTGCTCTTATTGGCTTACCTAAGAGAGAAATGGTTTTAAACAATGTCAATGATAGGGGATTTCAATTTAACTTGGAGTGTTTAAAAAAGCACAATTTTATTTCATGAAAGATGGTCAGCTGAATCTCACCACTATTTGATAGGTACCTATTTTTAAGTAAAAAAAGGTGCGTGTAGAAATTTTCTACACGCACCTTAATTTGTTTATCTAAAATGTTCGATAACTATTTGAAATCGTATGTGGATTAGATTTTATCATTTATTCTTGCTCATTCCGTGTTAAAGGTACTTTCATTTATTAAATTGTCAAAAGAAAAAGATATTGAACCACTTGTGAATACGATTTCATTATTCACCTGTTTCAGCAAACCGTTTAATTCTATTTCCAATTTCATCGCGGATACGTCGGAAAACGGACCATATTTCTTCTTCTGTTCCTTTTGCTTTAGCCGGATCATCAAATCCCCAATGGACGCGTTTAACATGGGGTGGAGTCATCGGGCACTTATCGGCTGCATCTCCACACAATGTTACAACAAAATCAGTATTGTTTAAAATTTCATTGTCAATAATGTCCGATGTTTGGTTGGAAATATCAATACCGACCTCTTTCATTGCTTTGACAGCGTTGGGATTTAGTCCGTGTGCTTCAATTCCCGCACTTTTAACCATCCATTCATTACTTAAGTATTTCTTTGCCCAACCTTCTGCCATTTGGCTTCTACAAGAGTTTCCCGTACATAAAAAATAGATTGTTTTTTTAGACATTCTACTACTTCTCCTATTCTAATTTTTTTTATTAAACGAAGAATAACCAAAGATAAAGCCCTAATAAAGTGAAAAACAGAACGGGAGTTGTTAGTATTATTCCCGTCTTAAAATAGGTTCCCCAAGATATTATTACACCCTTTCGTGACAAGACGTGCAACCATAAAAGGGTTGCTAAAGAACCAATTGGAGTAATCTTTGGCCCTAAATCCGATCCTATTACATTTGCATATATTAAAGCTTCTTTAATTGTACCTGTTGCAGTGGTATCAGATATGGCCAACGCATCAATCATTACTGTAGGCAAGTTGTTCATAACAGATGAAAGAATAGCTGCTAGGAAGCCCATTAACATCGTAGCTGAAAATAACCCCTTGTCCACCCCAATTTGGATAATATCAGCTAGGATATTGGTTAATCCGGCATTTCGAAGGCCATAAACAACAACGTACATACCAATAGAGAAGAAAACGATATTCCAAGGAGCCCCTTTAATAATTTTCTTAGTATTAACAGAGGAGCTCCTTTTAGCCATTACTAAGAAGAATATGGTAATGATTCCAGCTATGATTGACACTGGAATATTTAAAAATTCACTTACAAAATAGCCAATGAAGAGAACTGCTAGTACAAACCAGGATATATGGAACATTTTTTGATCTCGAATAGCTTGAAAGGGATGTTTTAAATTCTTTATATCGTATCGATTTAGGATACTTTTTCTGAAGTATAGATACAAAACTAAAATACTTCCAATCAGCGAAAATATTGTTGGAATAATCATATGTGAAGTATATTCGTTAAATCCAATGCCAAAGTAGTCAGCCGATACAATGTTCACCAAGTTACTTACAACTAGAGGTAGAGATGTTGTATCTGAAATAAAACCGCTTGCTATGATGAAGGGGAATACCATTTTTTCATCAAAGTTTAATGCCCTTACCATTGATAAAACAATAGGAGTTAATATGAGTGCTGCACCATCATTTGCAAAAAGTGCTGCTACTATGGCCCCTAAAATGGTGATATATACAAACATTTTCACTCCATTCCCTTTTGCTACTCTTGCCATGTGAAGAGCAGACCATTCAAAGAATCCAATTTCGTCTAGAATTAATGAAATAATAATAATAGCAATAAACGCTAGAGTGGCGTTCCAAACAATACTTGTTACATTCCACACATCTTGAAAATTCACGACTCCAACTAGGAGTGCTAGAATAGCACCACCGCAAGCAGACCAGCCAATAGATAAGTTTTTAGGCTGCCATATAACAAGGATCAGTGTAATTAGAAATATTACGGAAGCTAAAACTGGTTGTAACAAACTAGATGTTCCTCCTTATTTACACGTCATCTTTGAACTTTGTTGTTCTAAAATGATTAATATAATTGAAAATAATCACTATTGCGATTAAGAGAATAATGAATCCATTGGCCTTTTCTTTATTCTTCACTAGCCTACATCTTTTCGTTTGCGTAGATGTGGGCTAATTGCAGGTGGCGTCATTTTGAAGAGATCAAATACACATACACAAAAGGTTTTCTTTAAAGTAACCCTAATATTGAAAGAAGGGTTACATCACCTAATAACTTTAAAATGTCTGCACTTTCCTCCTAGGTTGTTGTTTTCAAAATAAATTTATAAGCAAATACTTATATAGAATATCTATCATCCTAGTAATATTTCAACTAATAATTATTTCTTAAATAGGACTGTGAAAATATGTACTAAAACTAAAACGGGCTTTTTGTTTAATATGTATGTTTATGCAAGAATAAGATCTTAAGGAAGACTGAAAAATTTACTCCTTTTCTTGTGCCTCAATTTTCGACTTTTCCCTTTTCAGAATTATATAAAGTATAATTCCTGAAGATTTGTATCTATTTATTGGAAATTGTTATAGTATATAAAGTAAGGAATGTAAAAACACGATCCGGTTGGTAGTCCGGATGCATCAATTATCATATTGATGTCAGTAACCTTCCCTTCCTCGGGTTGTCCATCATTCCAAGATTTATCTTTTAGAGGAGGGAATCGTCGTGACATTGACGATTTATTACGATGGTCAGTTTTGGATTGGAGTGATTGAATTTCACGAAAACGAAAAATTAAAGGCTTTTCGTCACATATTTGGTGCAGAACCAAATGATACAGAAGTGTTAGAATTCGTAAACGATAGGTTACTTAACATAATTAACAATAGGAAACAAATTGGAATCGAGGATAAAAAAAAGTTAAAGAAAAAAATAAATCCTAAACGTCTTCAACGAGAAGTAGCTAAAGAAATGCAGAATTTTGGGGTATCGACAAAGGCACAAGAGGCAATCAAACAAGAAATGGAGCTACGTAAACTAGAAAGTAAAAAGCGGAAAAAAGAGTGTAACGAGGCTTTGAAACAAAAGAAATGGGAGTTAAAAAAACAAAAAGCTAAACAAAAACATAAAGGACGATAAAAGGATTATGACAAAAAAGTTGTTATGATAGATATTTTTATGTAACAACTTTTTTGTCATTTATTTTTTAACTTTTTAATTATCATTACTTGTATTCATCACATAGGGCTGTTTTTGTTTTTAAAATAATTTTTTACCAATACTATGAGCGGGCATATTTAAATTGAAAATACACCCGCTATTTTTGTGTTAGGCAAGGAAAACTGGAAGCAATATTTCATCAACCAATAACTCTAATCGTTTTGTATCAATACCATCTTTCCGCAAGATATTTTCCACACGGATTAAGTCAAAAGGCAGGGTCAATGTCGCATCGCTGACCTCTTTTATTTTTTCCCCACGGTTTTTTGCGAACTGAAGCAGTTTACGCATGACCAAGATATTTTTATTTGTTGCGTTTATTTCTATCTCAGAGATTTTGTCTTTATTTTGCCCCATCTCAAATAAAATCGCATTCATTATTTCATGATCAACCTCTACATAAAGACTTTGGTAGAGTGAAAGCAAATGCATTAAGTCCCCACGCAAACTTCCTGTGTCCTCAATCTTATCAATCAATGGCCCGCCGAGCACGTTTGTTACTTTATATTCGATGATTTCGCGAATTAAATCATAGGTAGTTTTCCAGCGGCGGTATAAGACAGTACGGCTAGTTTCTGCAGCATTCGCGATTTGCTGGAACGTAAGATTGTGATAACCAACTTTTTTGATTAATTCTATAGTGGCGTTATAAATGCTTTCGTTTAGTATGTCTCCACGCCTGCGCGTATTCCTGCCAGTGACTTTCATTCTATGTCCATCCTCTCTGGATAAAATACAAATTTTTTAAAATTGGATATTCCGGCTATAGAATTTTAAAACATTATAACATATTTAAAAAAATATATAAGGTACATATTGAACCTTATAAAGAAAATATGTATACTAATTAAGGTACACACTGTATCTTAAGGAGATGGAGATATGGAAAAAGAAAAATTGCCAAAAGGTATGGCCAGCATCGCGTGGATTTTGGTATTGGGTGCCATTCTACCAATGTTGGACTCAACGATCGTTAATATTGCGGTAAATGATTTGGCAAAAGTGTTCTCATCCACTTTTGCTGTTACTCAATGGGTTGTGACCGGATATGTTCTAGCCTTGGGAATGGCTGTCCCATTTTCTGGTTGGTTGATGCAAAAATATGACGGGAAGAGAGTTTACATGGGCGCATTGGGATTGTTTTTGATAAGCTCGCTCCTCGCTGGTCTTGCCTGGGATATGCAAAGCTTAATAATCTTTCGTGTGCTGCAAGGGTTCGCTTCCGGTATTATCATGCCAACGCTGACGGCATTAATAGCACAAGCAGCGGGCAGTGAAAATATCGGTCGTGTCATGTCAGTTGTGGGAATTCCTATTGTTTTTGGACCAATTGCCGGACCGGTCATCGGGGGACTTATTTTACAGCACTTACAGTGGCAGTGGCTATTTTTTGTAAACCTTCCTATAGGGTCCATTGCTTTATACATCACGCAATGGAAACTACCTAAGTTTGAAGCAATGAATAAATCTGCAAAATTAGATTGGATCGGTATACTGTTGCTGGCAATGGTATCGGGAATGTTTATCTTTGGTATCACGGAGATTAGGACGGAGAGCACTCGAACAATAGGCAGCTTGGCTTTTGTTATCGCTGCTGTCTCACTGATTTCATACTTGCTTTATGCATGGAAGAGAAAGAATCAGGCCTTGCTTCCACTAGATCTGTTCAAATCCAAAAATTTCAGTGCAGCGTTTCTTTCCCTGTTCTTAGCGGGATTTGCCACCAATGGTCCTATGCTTCTCTTCCCTATGTTTTTTCAAAATGTACTCGGTCTAAATGTCATTACTTCAGCCCTTTGGCTAATTCCTCAAGGTGTGGGAATGTTGGTTATACGGCCTTTGGTCGGAAAAATGACGGATAAGTTCGGGGCTCGGTTTGTAGTAATACCATCAATTGCTATCACGATCATCGGGACACTTCCTTTTGTTTTCTTTGATGCTGACATAGCGCCGTGGATCATATGGATTGTCCTATTCATACGTGGAATTGGTGTGGGAGGGATTACGCTCCCTGTAATGAGCGATTCTTTTGTAGGACTACAACAGCCACAAATCCCAGCAGCAAGTATTGCTACTCGCATCATCCAAAATGTTGGAGCTGCTTCTGGCTCCGCGATTTTGGCAACGGTAGTTAGCAATGCTCTAAATAAGAATGAAGCAATAGTAAACAATATGGTTGGTGCTTATCATATCGGTTTTATTACAAGCCTAATCTTCATGATCATTAGTATATTGCCCGCCCTATTTTTGACAAATAAACTAGTAGGCACAGCTATAGGGTCTAACATGTTAAAACACTAGTATAATAAACGGATCGTAGTATTAAATGTATAAAATGTCAGATTTTTATCATGCTGATGAGATTTATTGAAGGAAGTAATCATAGAAGGTGGTATTAAGGTATATAAGAAAATTTTCATTAAGTCCAAAAGATAAACCGTAAAGGAGTCCGATAAAATGGGATCAGACAATAGCTTCTCGTTAAAAAGTGATGAAGAACTTCAGAAACTAATGTTAGTTGAACTAAAGGCACATAACGCACCGATTACTCTTGTCGAATACAATCCGATTTGGCCAGTTTTGTTTAAACGGGAAGCAAGTAGGATTCGGTCAGTCCTTGGAAACAAAGTGTTACGGATTGAACATGTGGGTTCAACCTCGGTACCTGGGCTTTGTGCAAAACCAATCATTGATATGTTGCTAGTAGTCAAGAATTCTACTGATGAGGCCTCCTATGTTCCAGCATTGGAAGCAGCTGGATACATGTTAAAGATACGGGAGCCTGATTGGTTCGAGCATCGTATGTTTAAAGGTCCCGATACCGATATCAATTTGCATGTATTCAGTTTGGGTTCATCCGAGATTGATAGAATGTTACGCTTTCGAGACTGGTTACGAACAAACGAAACGGACCGAGAGAAATATGCACAAGTCAAGCGAAATCTAGCAAAGAAAAAGTGGAGGCATGTTCAGCACTATGCAGATGCCAAAACATCAATTGTTCAGGAGATTATGGAACGGGCAAATCGTGTTAAATAATATTATCTCGCTATATATTTTTATTTAGCATATAGAGATGGAAATAGGAGTATTAAATGTCTAATGGATAAGTCGCATCATGACATCAAATTCCATAAACTTGAGCTATATGACGTCAGAGTGCTGATGGAAAAAATTGTATCTTAATGAATATAAAATTTTATTTTAGACCCGGTTTTCGTTAATAAAATAAACTTCCGACAAACCGGGTCTTTTTTATCCAAACTATGTTACGATTGGTTTTCCACTGCTTTCACTTGTTAAACTTTAAACATTTATAAAAAAGGTGAAAGTTTTTTCAGGTAAAAGAGTGAGTATATAAAATAAGTTTAAATCGAAAATAGTATGATGGCTTTTGTTCTAATCCAGGTTTTATATTTTGTCTTTCTCATCCCATCTCTTCCCTTTACCTGAGCGAATTCCTTTGAGCCAAATATTAGAATTACCTTTTCCACTAAAACATAAAAAGGTTCTTGGTTATGCCGAAATGATTATTGGACGAATCATCGATGAAGATTGAAAAAATACATATGATAACTTGATGATTCCACTTTGTCAGGGGAATGAGCACAGTGAGAATTAAATTATGCTCTTTTTATTGGGTAGATAATAATAATTTTATTAAAATTTACTATGCTGAATGGATTAAAGAGGATAAGTATGCCGCCAGTTGTTTATCTTAAGTGTTAAAAGGTTACTCGTTTCAACTAATTTATGGATGAAAAAGGGAGCTATATCAAAATAATACCAATAGGAACGATTAGTGCATAAAAATAACCGACTGTAGAAAGTACAGTCGGCTTTTTTTATTAAAAGAGCCAGTCATTTGGCCTATTAGATAATTCTTGTATAGTGTTTATAAATAGTCCTACATGATACCCATCACAAACTGAATGATGTACCTGTATAGATAGCGGTAAATATATGGAATTACCTTTTTGAATGAATTTTCCTGCTGTAATGATGGGGAGAAGATAGTTCTTATTATTATTGATATTCAAATTAAATCCGGTAAAGGATGTCCATGGAATAACTGAAATAGAAAAAGTGTTCTCAGGTATAGGGGTTTTTGGAAACAATTTTCCTGTACCATTATATTTTTCTACATCAGAAAGGTATAAATGATAAAACTCTTTAAAGTCATCCTTAACAGGAGTCGAAATACCAGAGAAAGTCTTTGATACATCATCAAAAATGGTATAAAGAGGGTCTAATTTATCCCAATAACCTAACTCACCTTTACTATTGAAACCAGTTCTTAATGTTATATTTGAGTTAATCACTTTTGCCACTAAGTAGATAAATGCAGGATAAAATTTATATTTATTTTGCTTTATGTTTTGATATAAAGCACTAACATCAATTTCCGTTGTTAAACTAAAAGTTGTTTGTTGATTCAAAAAATGATTAAAAACTTCTTTTCTATCCCAATTGTCTAGATCAATCTTAGTAAAGTTCATTGATTTGCCTCCTAAATTTTTATTTAAGTAAATTTAGGAGGCAGACTTGTCTGCTTTTTTCATTGGTATCAATCCTTTGTTAAAAATAATTAAATATATTTAAAAAGACACATCCTAATTTATCTGATTTTAGTATTATTATAGTATTTTACCACCTATCAATCTTCGATCTCGGTTAAGGTGTTATAACTCAAACGATAAATATTTAAGACTGTTTTTTGTTATAACCACGCTCTCCATATGGTTGTAACTTTTCTAACCATTTTTCTTCAAGGGAGAGTAATGCCTCTTTTTCATTAAAATAAGGATCATCCTTTTTCTTCAATTTTTCTAGGATTTCAAACTTGAAAGCATCTTTTCCGTATTGGTTCCAATCATTTTGTAGCTCTTTATTAGTTGTATAGGCATTCGTTTCGAGCATGAATTTAATTCCATTTAGAGTTTTTAAGTTTAACGTACTTCCAACGAGAACTTTATGGTTAATCGTATTTACAATTTGATAAATACCAGCCTCAACAGATGTTTCTTTAAATTGTTGTTTCAGCATTTTTTTACGATCCATGTTTTTTCACCTACATTTTTCATTATTTGTTTCTCCAATAACTGCTTCCGTCTGGTTTACGGTTTAAAAATCCGTAATCTACTAAATATCTTCTAATTAAAACATAATCCTCATAGATGTCTTTTAAAGTTTGATTTAATTCTTTTTCATCATAGTGGTAATCCAATTTTAATTGCTTCGAAATTTCTCTAAGGATAATCAATCTTTGTTTCTCTTTATTTGGAAACTTTGTTAATACCCCATCAGAGAAGTACTTATTAACAATTTGCTCTTGTTCTTCTTGAGTAATGTTATATCTTTCATCTACCATTGTGGCGGTTTTATGCACAGGAACAAAAGCTGGGGCATGTTGGTCTTTTTCTTTAAGTAATTCCATCATTGCTAAAAATAGCTTTGCCTGACGTTCTTTTTCTTTTAATGCAAAACGATGATGACGTATAGTAGAAGTACTTCCAATGCCTAACTCTTTTTGAATTTCTTTATCACTTTTTCCTTGATAAAAAAGGGATAACAGTTTCTTTTGATGGTCAGTAAGACCCGTAAGTTTTTTGTCCATGGAAAGTAAATATTCAAATACGGAATGGTGGGTATTCTCAATATGAATACGTATATACCTTTCCGCTTCGTAAAGTCTATTTTCGTAAGGATATATGATTCCTTTTTCTACTTTTTCTCCACATAAAAGACAAGTAAAGGATTCGCTTTCTTCAATGTACCCATTTTTTAACTCTTCTAGTGAGGCACTCCAAAAAACATTTGATAGTTCCATTGGTATATGCACATCCTATCTATTTTTAAAACAAACAATAGTGTCATTTGTTTAAATATCCTTCTATATTTTATATGCAGAGTTTGAGTGTAGTCAATAAAATAATAAACAAATATTTATAATGTTTGTTTATTTTTAAACAAAATTTTCATACATTTGAAATATATCTTATTTTAAGTTAATAAAGAATTTATCACGAAGATGCCCGAGTGATATTTCATTTGCTGGAGCTGTGGAGGATATAAATAATGAAAATATTTCCATTAAATAGTGTTTGGTATTTTACAAAAAAGGATAAAATTTCTATTTATGACCTTGTAATGCGATGTACCAATGTGATACGATGTAAATAAGATGAGTATTGAAAGCGAGGTGTAGTCATGGATAAGGAAATCATGAAAGGAAGTATTGATATTCTCCTTTTATCACTAGTAAATAAACGGGATATGTATGGTTATGAAATTGTAAAAACGTTAAAAGAAAATAGTAATGAACTATATAACATGAGTGAAGGAACATTATATCCCGCCTTGAAGCGCTTAGAAAATAAAGGATGGCTTGAATCATATTGGGGCAATTCTGAGACTGGTGGAAGAAGGAAATACTATAGGATTACACAAGATGGAAAGAAAGAATTAGATAAGAAATTAAAAGAATGGAATTTGATTAGTAATTTAATTAAAGTGTGTTCGGAGGGAGTCGCTTGGATAAAAAAATTGACACCTATATTCATAAAATTGTAAACCAATTAAATTGTGATGAGGAAGAAAAAAGAGAATTAATTGATGAAATGAGAGATCATCTTCATTTATTGAAGAATGAATACTTAGATGAAGGATTAACAGAGGAAAAAGCAACACAAAAGGCATTAGAAAGTTTTGGGGAACAAAAAGAACTAACAAAAGGTTTACAAGATTCACTATTTCCATACTATAAGGTATTTAAGATAGGAACGTGGATTTTGTTTGTTTTATACTCTTTCGTTGTGTTATTTAAGTTGCTATTTGAAAGAATAATCGTACGTATTTTTGATTCCATACATGGAATGGACTGGAACCGATATATAATTCCTCCCGAAAATTCAGAAGGAATTATAGAATTTTTAAAGTTCAATACGAATATCATTCCCTTTAAAAATACGATTAAATACATAATTGGCTCTGACCATTTTAATCTAGATATCATTATTAATAATACATTGGGGAATATTTTAATTTTCCTACCATTAGGTATTTTTCTTCCTTTACTATTTAAAAAATATAGTAGAGTTTCGAAAATAATAGTAACTTCCATAGTTATCAGCTTTTCAATTGAAACTATTCAGCTCGTTTTAAAAATTGGGCAATTTGATATTGATGATGTCATTTTGAATATGATTGGCAGTATTTTTGGTTTCTGGCTTTTAAGGATATTAAAAAATGTCATAATTTTACCGAAAAGAGGTTATTTCCGTAGGTCCACAAATTAATTTCTTAAAATTGGGGAGTTAATGTGTAGGAAAGCAGGATTAACATTTGCATACTTCATTATTTTTACATTCAGTTACAACGATTTTTCATTATAACACCCAAGGGACTTCCTATGGGTGTTTATTGTAGTTGTATGGGTCTTTGATTCTATTCTGAAATAGAGTTGGGTAATTGAATTTAAAAATGAAAAGGGGGTTTATAGGATGAAAAAAAGCAATAAAATGGATCATTTTGATTATTAGAGGTTTAATAGGAGGGATCGTGTGGAATTACAGTAAAAAGGACAGTAGTGATTATGAAATTGAAACCTAATATTTAGACATTATCCTGAAAATAATTGTGGATCGTTTATATTTATGGTACCTATAATTGACAACATCTTAAAATTTATAGTATTCTTCAAACAGGAACATACGTTCTGTATTGGTGTGAAACTAATTTATTAAGATCGGAATGATGAAAATGGAAAAAGTACCAATGTGTCAAAGTTGTGGTTTACCTTTTAATGAAGAACACGCACATTTTATAGCATAAGAACCTGATGGTAAAGAAAGTATTTACTGTACAAATTGCTATAAAGATGGGAAATTCATTCATCATAATCTAACACTTCAAGAAATGATTGAAATGCTTGTACCTATTCTGGGAGAATCAATGGGAGAAGAAAAAGCTAGAAAAGAGCTAACAACACTATTACCTACCCTAAAACGGTGGAAAAAAGCATAATCTTATTTATTCGGGATTTCATTAAGGTTCGACTAGCAGATATCAATTTAGTAATTCTTATGGAAACTGCAGTTTCATAGGGGAGATTGTGAATATCAGATAAATTTCCAGCGATCAAATTGCACCGTGGGAATGAAAGGAATTCGACTATACTGTGCACAGAATGTCGGGTTGGTTCGCGCATCCTTTGATAATATCGATGATGAAAGGAGGTTATTTTATGGATTCGTTAAGTAGGATGAATAAAGCATTGGCATATATTGAAGAGCACCTTACGGAGGAGATTGATTATCGTGAAGTAGCAAAAATTGCTCATTGTTCTGAGTATCATTTTAAAAGAATGTTTTCTTTTTTATCAGGAATTGGTTTATCAGAGTATATCCGAAGAAGGAGATTAACGTTGGCTGCTCTTGATTTAAAGGATACAAATTTGAGGATCATCGATATTGCTATTAAATATGGTTATGATTCAGCAGATTCATTCTCCCGTGCTTTTCATTCGATTCATGGCATTCTTCCTTCTGAAGCTAGAGGTGAGAATGCACAGGTAAAAGCGTTTCCTAGAATGACCTTTCAATTATCAATTAAAGGAGGATGCGAAATGAATTATCGCATTGTGGAGAAAGGACCTTTTAAGGTAGTCGGATTTAAGAAAAGAGTTCCCATTGTTTTTGAAGGTGTCAATCCAGAGATTGCAAAAATGACTCAACTTTTAACCCCTGAGGTTGTTAAACAATTAAAAGCACTTTCCAATGTTGAACCAAGAGGGATTATAAGTGCATCGGTTAACTTCTCAGAAGGAAGAATGGAAGAAAAAGGGATGCTTGATCATTATATTGGTGTAGCAACTTCAAGTGATGAAACAGGAACATTCGATGTATTGAATGTAGAAGCTGGTACATGGGCTGTTTTTGAATCTATCGGACCATTCCCAGAAACACTCCAAAATGTATGGGGAAGGATATACTCAGAGTGGTTTCCATCATCAGGATATGAAGAGGTTGAAGGTCCTGAAATTTTGTGGAATGAAAGTCCAGACACTGGAAATCCGAAGTATCGAAGTGAAATCTGGATTCCAGTAAAGAAAAAAGGTGAATAACGATCAAAATGAGATAATTGAGGGCGCTCTATGATAGAGTGCCCTTTTTCGTATGTGCCTGGCAGGGGGGGAGTCTATTGGTGAAAGTTCCTAGCATGAAGGCGGTAGTTATTGTTAGTTGTTACATAATATTTTTTCATTTTATTCAGCTCCTAGATAACTGTGAATTAGTTACCGGTTACTAATAGTTTACCTAAACGTTTTTTAAAACTAGGAAGATTTTATTTTATGAAAATTTTTAAAATATGAACTATAATAGCTTGTAAAATGATAAGGTGGAGGAGTTTTTTATGTATAACTAATAAAGTAGAGGGGCATGAGAATAGGAGGAATGTAGAATGAAAATTGTTTTAGCACCCGATTCATTTAAAGGAAGCTTAACTTCCCTTGAGGCAACCAAAGTAATGAAGCGTGCAATACAAAATCTTGGTAAGCATGATGAAATTATAGAGAAACCGATGGCGGATGGGGGAGAAGGTACTG
This sequence comes from Neobacillus thermocopriae, assembly GCF_010975035.1. GTDB lineage: Bacteria > Bacillota > Bacilli > Bacillales > Cytobacillaceae > Neobacillus > Neobacillus thermocopriae. The sequence goes on from NZ_JAAIUV010000035.1 coordinate 15,173, forward strand.
TTGATGCATTAATTGCTGCATCAGGAGGAGAAAAGATTACCATCAATTGTACTGGTCCAGATGGTAAGAAAATAACTACCTACTATGCCATTATGGAAAAGAATACGGCAGTAATTGAAATAGCTAACATTGCTGGACTCCCCCAAGTGGCAAAAGAAAAGAGAAATCCAGATTATACCACGACGTTTGGACTTGGAGAAGCCATAAAAGATGCACTCGACCATGGCTGTAAAACATTAATTATAGGTCTTGGTGGTAGTGCGACGAACGATGCTGGTCTTGGTATGCTTATTGCACTTGGAATGAAAGCTTACAACAAGCATGGCGAGGAAATTGGAATATTTGGCAGACACCTTCTTGAAGTTGCTCAGATTAATTTGGATCATCTTGATTCCCGGCTTAAAGAAGTAATAATTAAAGTCGCTTGTGATGTAGAGAATCCTTTGACAGGAGAAATGGGAGCTAGTGCCATTTATGGTCCGCAAAAAGGCGCATCTCCAGAACAAGTGGTGGCATACGATAAAGCGATGGAGCGATTTTCCCAACTGTTTTCAAATAAAAGATTAAGTGAAATTCCTGGAGCAGGGGCTGCAGGGGGACTAGGATTTGCTTTTCTTACCTTGAACGCAGAGCTTGTATCAGGAGCAAAATTAGTAGGTGAAATCTCTCAAGTAGAAGAGGCAATTCAACAAGCAGATATAGTTATTACAGGAGAAGGTCAAAGTGATGAACAAACACTATTTGGAAAAGCCCCCGGTTATATTGCTGAATTAGCTAGAAAATATCATGTACCTGTCATTCTCATTTCCGGTAGCCTTAAAGGGAATCTTACCCCACTTTTAGAAAAGTTTAGTGGATGTTTTTCTATCATTAATCATCCAGTTCCTATTGAGGAATGTATGGAGCGGGCAGAGGAATTTCTTTTTGAGCAAACAAGGCAAGTAATGAATTTAGTTCATGGGATTAGGCAGTCAAAGTAATCAGATGAATCTGTTAAGCTATGATTCATGTGAAATCTATCAAAAATAAATAAGTATATTGTTGTTTATTGTTGAGGGCACTCTAACTAAGAGTGTCCTTTTTGTTTAGCAATACGAGCGAGTATAAAATTGTAGAATTTAAATTTCAGTTTCTATGTTCTGTTTAATAGCTATGGACAAGGATATTTAAGCAATTTCGTGCTTCAGTAATTTTAGCTAGTTCAAAATATAATTAATCATATTTTTATTTCCTATGATTCAATAATTAATTGGTTGACATTCTTTTTTGCCTCAAATTTTCCACAATAGTTAAATAAAAAGATCTTAACCTTGGATTTAAATTGGTGACCACAATATTGTAATCTCTTGATTATAGATAAATGGGGAAATACAAAGCAGTTGATTGTGTTAATCAAGATATGTTTTAAAATTTATTAGAAGTATAAAGTGAATGGTCATTAATCGTTCAACTGTTTATTGGATCTCCTTATGTTCTCTTCTAAAAATGTAGTTTTGAAGTTTTAAAGTTATGTCTTATTAACAATAATACATAGTTGAGTATTGTACAGTATTCCTTATCCTTCAAAATCTCTGCACTTCTTGAATATTTATAAGTTTTTCTAATTTGATAAGTGGTTCTGTAAAACATTTTTTTCTTAATGTTAAATTACTTAATTGTATATCTAAAAAAATACCTTAACATTTGCAACATTTCATAAGAATTTTGTGTTCAATGATCTCTAATGAAAATGATAACAGACTTTCATTTTCTGCTGTATTACCAGTCTTTGTTTTTGTAAGCCATATCAATTCTTTATTGCTTAAGAGCTATTTTCTTTAACAGAATTATTTCTTTGTATGGCTATAAGGCTCAGCGCTCAGCAAGGAGAAATTGTTTTTGAATATCTTGCTGGGTCTGGCTAAAACAGAGATATTTATTTTATAAATTAGGTTCATTGATTTCTTGAGAACAAACATAAATATTTACTAATATTTTTTCTAAATATTTAATATTGTTTAGATGGGACCTAGCTCTTTCAGTAGGTTTTACATTGTTATAATTAATTACTTTATCAAGTACAAATTAATCCTAAAAAAGAGTTTTTTAAAGTGACGGTGGTATTCAAAAAGCATATGATCAGGCAAAGAGATTGTATGATTTAATTCTTAGTCAAGAAGTAACAAATTTAATCTGGAGAATTAATTATTACAATTAATTTAAAATTAATAACATATATATTATATTTTTTGTGTTACAGCAGAAAATTTGGAGTGATAGCTTCTAACCTATCTTTTCTTTTAGAGAAAGAAGAAAGTGATGCTAGTATAGTTTCATGGACACAACTAAGTTAAGTTTTTTGTAAATCTGACCATACTAGGTATAGAAAGGTTGTGTCCAAATGGTAAACAAAAATACAGGTAAAAAATATAATGCGGATTTTA
>NZ_JAAIUV010000036.1 GCF_010975035.1 Neobacillus thermocopriae
CCTCATGCGAGGGGATGAATTATCCGGTATTAGCTCCGGTTTCCCGAAGTTATCCCAGTCTTACAGGCAGGTTGCCCACGTGTTACTCACCCGTCCGCCGCTAACCAACAGAAGCAAGCTTCTATTGATCCGCTCGACTTGCATGTATTAGGCACGCCGCCAGCGTTCGTCCTGAGCCAGGATCAAACTCTCCAAAAAAGTTGATTAGCTCATAAATTAACGTTGGCTTCGTTTCAATAGAAACGAATGTTGTGATTTGTTGACGTTTTAGGTTGTTTAGTTTTCAAAGATCGATATTCCATCGTAATCAAAACGACTTTTTTAATATATCATGTGAAGTTGTTTTTGTCAACAACTTTTTTGTTTGTCGCTATTAACTCAGCGACCTTTTATATATTACTATATCTATATCTATCCGTCAACTCCTTTTTTCAAAAAAATAAACCCACTGAATTCAGCGGGTTGGTATTAAAGAACCCATTGTTGAATAGCTACCAAAGCAAATAAACCGGGAATGCCTAAAAATCCGGAGATAGCGGAAGTGATAAAATTAATTGGTACATGAATACCGTACTGATTGCCTAATGTGTTTAAAAAAAATAAAAATAGGGCTCCAATTAATATCTTTATCGCGGCTAAGCCCACAAATCGAGCAGGCTTAATTGGCGCTCCTGAGAACAATAATAAAATAATTAATCCCCCTAATACAGCTATGATGAGAATTGGATTCAATAAGACTTACCTCCTCCAAAGGTATCTTTCAATAAAAAATATGTACAAGCCATAAAATATAGACCAAAAAAAGCCCAAGTATTAACTTGAGCTCATTTCAAACTGACATTTCTGTTTTTTGCTTCTTTTAAAAGAAAAATGTATTTCGCTTCTGCAATTTTAGTCTGGCAGACGACCTCTTCGGAGGGATCAAGGCTTCTTTCCAAAAAAAGTTTTTCTTTCTGCCAATTCTCCTTGAAACGATTTAATTGCATAATTACCTTTTCATCATACTCTTTTTTAAGCCGCCCTTTGCGCCGAAAAAACATTCACAATACCCCCGGAATGAACTGTTACTTTATTATACTTCCCTTCTGCCCTCTAAAGCTTTCGATAAGGTAACCTCATCTGCGTATTCAAGATCCCCTCCAACCGGCAGACCATGGGCAATTCTTGTTGTTTTAATACCTGAAGGCTTTAACAAACGTGAAATATACATAGCTGTTGCTTCGCCTTCAATATTAGGATTCGTTGCTAGAATTACCTCTTGTACCGTTTCATCTTGGAGACGCTTTAACAAATCAGGAATATTTATATCCTCGGGCCCAATCCCATCCATAGGAGAAATTGCTCCATGCAAGACATGGTATAACCCGTTAAATTCCTTCATTTTTTCCATAGCAATTACATCTTTCGGATCCTGCACTACACATATGATGCTCCTATCTCGACGCTGATCTTCACAAATATAACAAGGATTTTGATCTGTGATATGGCCGCAGACTGAGCAATAAGTTAAATTTCGTTTCGCATTGACTAACGCTTTAGCAAAATCGAGGACGGTATCCTCTTTCATACTTAAGACGAAAAAAGCTAGACGTGCAGCTGTTTTAGGGCCAATGCCGGGCAGTTTCATAAAACTATCAATCAACTTTGAAATCGGTTCAGGATAATGCATGTTCAATTTTCCTCTCACAAAAAATGAAAGTGCCTTTTAACTAAGGTTTTCCCTTATATTAGTAAGGCACTCTGCTCTGTTGATCTGATTTTTAACGCAAAATCCGCGCATTGTTTTTATACTAATACTAAAACGGAAGATTTAATCCTTTTGTAAATTGACCCATTGTATTATTTGTCAATTCATCTGCTTTCTTAAGCGCATCATTTACAGCAGCAAGAACAAGGTCTTGGAGCATTTCGATATCATCTGGGTCTACTGCTTCCGGTTTTATTTGAACATCTACGACTTCTTTATGACCGGTAACAACAACTTTAACCATCCCACCGCCAGAAGTCCCTTCAACTTTCTCTTGGCCTAATTGTTCCTGAGCCTCTTGCATTTTCTTTTGCATTTTTTGCATTTGTTTCATCATATTTTGCATATTTCCCATACCACGCATCATTATAATTCCTCCAATGCTTAATCAATAATTTCTACAAATTCAGCACCAAACAGTTTCTTTGCCTCAGCAATATGCGGTTCTTCCTCCTCAGGAGTTCCACTGTTTTCTCCTTCATCGCTATGCTGACTGTTTATAAAATTTTCCCGAATTGTTAGCCATTGTTCTTCAGGTACCCCTAGTATTAAAAACCTCTTACCAGTTAATTTACTAAAGGAAGCTGAAACAGCCTCGAGAAAATCCTTTCTGCTCATGGCCATTTGGCAGATCATCTCATGCTTAAATTTAATAATTACTGCAGTATCAGAAGCTGCCACTGGCTCTGCCTCATTCAATAGAGCAGCGTGTGATTTCATCAAACCAGCTCTCATTTCGCCCCAATTCGATTTAACTAACTGTAAGTCACTCTTGGTTGCTGCTTTTAAAACCTCGTTAATTTTTCCAACAGGCGCTTGGAACGTATTTCTTGTTGTTCTTGGAGCAGGCTTTTGTTGTTGTGGTGCCGTTTCTTGCGCTGTTGCAGCTATGCCATTTGTCTTTAATTGGTTCAATTCCTGTTCAAGCTGGTCAATCCTCTGCAACAACTTTTCCAATTGTTCAGATGAAGCTGCCTCTCTTTGCTTGGTTTCCATTTGACAAAGCTTGACAACTGCCACTTCAAGGAAAATCCGCGGATGATTAGTCCAGCGCATTTCCTGCTGGGTTTTATTCAGAAATTCTATATACTGATAAAGTTGTTCCGCAGAAGTCGCCTCAGCTAAAAGGCGAAAATCTTCATCAAGCATAGCTCTCTCAAGCGATTCTTCCAAGTTTGGTGCCGTTTTATAAAGGAGCATATCCCTATAAAACAAAATCAAATCTTCAATAAATCGCACCGGATCTTTCCCATGAAATAAAAGCTCTTCGAGAGAGTCTAATCCGCTTGCTACATCCTTTTCCTGAAATGCTCTGGCCATTTTATTTAAAAAGCCTTGCGAAACGGCCCCTGTAACTGTTAGGGCATCCTCCACTGTCACACGGTCTTGGCTATAAGATATGGCTTGATCCAATAAACTTAATGCGTCCCGCATGCCTCCATCTGCGGCTCTGGCAATCATTTGAAGTGCCCGATCGTCGCAGTCTACTCCCGTTTCATCTACAATTAATTTCATCCTATTTACAATTGATTTTGCCGTAATACGTCTAAAATCAAAACGCTGACATCGGGAAATAATGGTTAACGGTATTTTGTGAGGCTCTGTTGTTGCTAATATAAAAATGACATGCTTTGGCGGTTCTTCCAACGTTTTAAGCAAGGCATTAAAGGCACTAATGGAAAGCATGTGCACTTCGTCAATGATGTAGACCTTGTAGTTAACCGCGGTTGGAGCAAACTTTACCTTATCCAGAACATCCCGCATCTCTTCTACTCTAGAGTTAGATGCAGCGTCAAATTCTAGGACATCAGGAATCGTGCCATTGGTAATCCCACGACAGGCCTCACACTCGTTACAAGGTTCCGCTACGGGGGCATGCTCACAGTTAATTGCCTTTGCTAATATTTTAGCGGCACTCGTCTTACCTGTTCCTCTTGGACCTGAAAAAAGATACGCATGTGATATTTTTTGCTGAAGCAGGGCGTTTTGCAATGTCTTTGTCACATGTTCTTGTCCGACTACATCAATAAATGCCTGTGGTCGCCAGACACGGTATAAAGCTTGATAAGACATACGTCGATCGCCCCCTTCAAAGTAATCATTAAAACTATTATAACGTATCCCTTTTTCATATTTCAAAGTGTATCAATAAAGTTCATAAAAAAACTCATCCCTAGACTGAGATGAGTTTGTTATATTTTTACTTTTTCGAAATTTAGTTTTTAACGTACTTCGTTCTTCTCCATAAAAAACGTAGACTACTTTTTTCTCTTATGTATAAAATCACTACCGCGCACCTTCCGTCGACTTACGCCCATAAGCGTTACTTAAGCAGTTAGCTCGGCCCAGGCACCCCTGCGGCACATGGGAGCGTCCACTTAATGCTGCTTCCTTCCGGACCTGACATGGTTCATGGATTCCCATTGCGCAGGACCCAGGCGTCAACACCACTTACTTAAGGCAGACCCTACAGGTCGTAAGCCTCGGGAAGGGATTCAGTCCCGCTAGAGCGGATTGCGGGTACAGGGCACCGCTACCTCCCCACCTAGCGCGGCAAAGTTGATACCAATTATTAAGTTGCGTCATATTTGACGCCTTTTTAGTATACAAGCATTCTTAAAAAAAAGCAATGAATATCTAATGTAAATTACTGTAAATTCACTTTTTGGCATTTATTTTTTCTAATTTCTTTCGCTCTCTAATATTTCGAAAAAAATTGGTAAGCATCTGTCCACATTCTTTTTCCAACACACCGCGGACAACCTCACTTTGGTGATTAAAGCGCGAATCCTGTAAAAGGTTCATCAATGTCCCCGCACAGCCACCCTTAGGGTCTGCCGCACCGTACACCACGCGTTTAACTCGGGATAAAACAATGGCACCGGCACACATTGGGCAAGGTTCAAGTGTAACATATAATGTAGTATCCTCAAGACGCCAGGATCCCATTGACTTGCAGGCTTTGTCAATAGCTAATAGCTCCGCATGAGCAAGCGCATTCTGTTCACTTTCTCTTAAGTTATGAGCGCGAGAAATAATTTTACCGTCATGGACAATAACCGCACCGATTGGAACTTCGTTTATTTCATCAGCTTTCTGTGCTTCCTTTATTGCTTCTAGCATAAATAATTCATCTTGGTTTTCCATTTGTTTACCGCCTTTACCTTACACCCTTCATCAAATTTAACAACATTATAACATGTATCCTCTCACACCCTCATAGAATGGTTGTAGTGTATGTTTGATAAGGAGGGATAGAGATGCAAATCCATGTCATAAGACCAAATGAAACGTTATCTTCCATTGCCAGAACCTATCAAACAACGGTACAAGATATTATTGAGGCAAATGAACTACCAAACCCAAATGATCTAGTTGTAGGACAGTCCATTGTTATTCCCATTGTAGGCCGTTTTTATTTCGTCCAACAAGGTGATTCATTATTTTCTATTGGTAGAAGATTTGGGATTCCATACCAAGAACTTGCTCGAATTAATCGAATACCAGCTAATCAGCCCCTTTCTGTCGGCTTACGTCTTTACATTCCACAAGGTAGAAAACGCAATGCAGAGTTTAATGCCTACGTAGAGCCGCGTGGAACATCGGTTGCCCCTGAATTAGAAAACGCCGCTCGGGAAGCAGCACCTTATTTAACCTATTTAGCCCCCTTCAGCTTTCAAGTCAACCGGGATGGATCATTAAAACCACCATTACTAAATAATTTTCCCGCTATCGCTAGAGCAAACCGCAATGTTTTAATGATGGTGATCAACAACCAAGAACAAGATCAATTCAGTGACGAATTAGGCCGAATTTTATTAAATGATATGACTGTTCAAGACCGCTTCCTTGATAATATTGTTGCTACCGCAAAAAGATATGGATTTCGGGACATTCATTTTGATTTCGAGTTTTTACGTCCTGCTGACCGTGAGGCATATAATCGTTTTCTTCGGAAGGCAAAACAAAGATTTCAAAATGAAGGATGGCTCATGTCAACAGCCCTTGCACCGAAAACTAGTGCCACTCAAGAGGGATTATGGTATGAAGCGCACGATTATAAGGCCCATGGAGAAATAGTCGATTTTGTTGTCATCATGACCTATGAGTGGGGATACAGTGATGGCCCTGCGATGGCCGTTTCTCCAATTGATCAAGTAAGAAGGGTCCTTGATTATGCCGTAACCGAAATACCTCCGGAAAAAATCCTAATGGGTCAAAATCTTTATGGCTATGATTGGACACTTCCGTTTGTACAGGGTACGGTTGCAAAAGCGGTCAGCCCGCAGCAGGCTATTCAAATTGCTGCTAGAGAAAATGTCCCGATTCAATATGATATGAAGGCACAGGCACCCTTTTTCAGATATACAGATGATGAAGGAAAGCAGCACGAAGTTTGGTTTGAAGATGCTCGCTCCATTCAAGCAAAGTTTGATCTAATTAAGGAAATGAATTTAAGAGGAATGAGCTATTGGAAGCTTGGACTATCGTTCCCGCAAAATTGGTTATTAATTGTCGACAACTTTAATGTCACAAAACGTGAAAATTAAATCATTTTCTCACACTGCCGTTATTTCGGCGGTTTTTTTGTTTACTTCTTTTTAAAAACTTCCTTAAAAATTCCATATCCCTTCCTGTATCAGATTGTGTTACAATATTCTTTGTGTCAATTTACAGTAGAATTACTCGATTCCTGTTGTAGATATTTGTCGCCATGAATCGTTTTTTAGATATATAGATGCAAAGATTTTCCGGTGACATACGGTAAATGCTAAAATGTGCAGGCAATTGGAGAAGGAGGCGCAGCAAATGGGGGGGACACCCTTTATAACCGTTGAGGGGCCGATTGGTGTAGGAAAAACATCTCTTGCAAAAGCTATTTCAGAACATTTCAAATTCAATCTCTTGAAAGAGATTGTTGATGAAAATCCATTCCTAGGAAAATTTTATGAAAACATTGAGGAGTGGAGTTTCCAGACGGAAATGTTTTTCCTCTGTAATCGTTATAAGCAATTAAGCGATATCAATACCCAATATATTTGCAAAAGTCAAGCTGTTGTGGCAGACTATCATATTTTTAAAAATTTGATTTTTGCTAAGCGGACTTTAAATCATGAAGAATACAAAAAATACTATCAGATCTATCAAATCTTGACGGAAGATATGCCGCGTCCGAATGTAATTATATATTTAAGTGCCAGCCTTGATACACTATTAAAGCGTATTAAGAAAAGAGGCAGAGAAGTGGAAAAAAATATTAGTCCACTTTATTTAGAACAGCTTTCGCTAGATTATGATCGTACCATGGCAATTTTCGAAAAAGAGCATCCAGAAATTCCAGTCCTCCGTTTTAACGGCGATGAGTTGGATTTCGTAAAAAACAGACAAGATTTAGAATATATTTTTGAAAAACTTGCATCAACACTTAGCGCCGGAAGCTGGACAAACACAATATAGAACAGGGGGATGTTAGTGAGTATCGTTATTGGCGGCATGATTGGTCTTGGGAAAACAAGTGTTGCGGATATTTTGAAGGAACACTTTCAAAATAAAGGTATTGAAAGTAAAGTTTTTTATGAATCGGTGGATGACAATCCAATTCTTCCGCTTTATTATGAGTTAACGCCAGAAGAATTGGAGGCAAGAAGGATCCCTTTTCTCTTGCAATTGTTTTTTCTAAACAAACGGTTTAAAACCGTAAAGGACTGCATTAACTGGAAAAATCCGATCTATACCATTCAAGACCGATCCATTTATGAAGACTGGTATTTTGCTTATGTAAATAAAAACCTCGGGCGAATTTCCGATTTGGAATTCAAAATTTATGAAGACCTAGTTGACAATATGATGGAGGAGTTAGAGGAACTCCCGAAAAAAGCACCTGAATTAATGGTTTATTTAAAAGGGTCCTTTGAAACAGTTATTGAACGGATTATGTCCCGCGGACGAAGCTTTGAAATTAATCCTGAATTAAAGGAGTATTATTTCGAGGTTTGGAAGGGTTACGACGAATGGGTTATGAATCGCTATAATGCAAGTGAAGTATTAATCATCGACATGGATACAACCGATGTCATCAAAAGTGAGGCAGACGCAAGAAAAGTTTGTCATGCAGTAGAAGAAAAATTAAATGAAATTCTTAGTACCTCAAAGACGCATATTGGATAATCCATTATGCGTTATTTTTATGAAATAAACTCAAGCGCTTTGAGAAGTGGTGTTTAACCTTCTGCCAAAAGCGGTCGCTTTCAGTCACGTGATGCATATGCGATCAAAGCTTTCATTGTGTAGCGCTCCAACTTAAAGAAAAGAAACATGATGAGCTAAACGAAATTCGGTGTTAACCGATCATAGGGCGGAGTGTGAAAGCGTCTCGCCGTGAGGAAGCTTGCACAAAACCACTTTCAAAGTCAAAAAAAAATCCGTTACATACATGTAACGAATTTTTATCTCCAGTTTTTATGCGCGTATTAAATGTGATATATGGCGGAGGAAGAGGGATTCGAACCCCCGCGCGGCTTTCACCGCCTCTCGGTTTTCAAGACCGACCCCTTCAGCCAGACTTGGGTATTCCTCCGTAACAACAAAAAATAATTTACCACATTAGTATCCCTATGTCAATGCTAATTATACCTTAACCGGACGAAAATTCGCCCGGTTAAGATTGACTATACTGGCTTAATAACTTCCCTGTTGCCCATATATGGACGAAGTACGGTTGGAATCACAACACTACCATCTTCTTGCTGATAATTTTCTAAAATGGCTGCGACTGTGCGGCCAATGGCGAGGCCTGAACCGTTAAGCGTATGAACATGCTCCGGCTTTGATTTCGGATCACGGCGGAAGCGAATATTTGCCCGTCGTGCCTGAAAGGCTTCAAAATTACTGCAAGAAGAAATTTCTCGATAGGTACCGTAGCTTGGGATCCAAACCTCAATATCATACTTCTTCGCTGCGGTAAAGCCAAGATCTCCTGTACACATGCTCAAAACACGATATGGCAATTCTAAAAGTTGCAGCACCTTTTCAGCTTCGTTAGTCAATTTCTCAAGCTCCTCATAAGAATCCTCTGGCTTCACAAACTTGACTAGCTCTACCTTATTAAACTGATGCTGGCGAATAAGTCCCCTTGTGTCACGCCCTGCTGAGCCAGCCTCAGAACGGAAACAAGCACTATAAGCCGCAAAGCGAATAGGAAGCTCATCCCCATTTAGAATTTCATCACGATAGTAATTAGTCACCGGTACTTCTGCAGTTGGAACTAGGAAGTAATCTTCACTTTCAATGAGGAAAGCATCTTCTTCAAATTTAGGAAGCTGACCTGTACCTGTCATGCTGGCCCGGTTCACCAAGTATGGAGGAATCATTTCCGTATAGCCATGTTCATCAACATGTAAATCAAGCATAAAGCTCATTAAAGCACGTTCAAGGCGAGCACCTAGCCCTTTATAAAAAACAAATCGACTGCCTGTAACCTTGCCTGCTCTTTCAAAATCAAGTATGCCTAAACGATCCGCAATTTCCCAGTGCGGTTTAGCTTCGAAATTAAATTCTCGGATTTGCCCCCATTTTCTAATTTCTACGTTATCATCTTCTGTTTCACCAACTGGAACAGATTCATGCGGAATATTAGGGATGCTTAACAGTAACGTTTCTAACGTTTCTTCTACTCCACGAAGTTCATCATCTAGCTCCTTAATACGTTCTCCAACTTGGCGCATTTCCTGAATAAGGTGATCTGCATCCTTCTTCTCTCGCTTTAATGCAGCAACCTGCTGTGAAACCTCATTACGCTTAGATTTAAGCTTCTCAGCTTCGACAATTAACTCTCTTCTTCTTACATCCAATTCTTCAAACTTACCGAGATCTGTTAAATCTTCTCCACGATATTTAAGTTTTTCTTTTACTTCAGCAAAATTAGCCCGTAGATATTTTAAATCTAGCATTGTTAATACACTCCTTTATTAGTTTTTTATCCTCTTCATTTTCAGCCTACTACACGTGGACTTAGAAAAGCGAAGTCGCCCTGGTTTGTGGCATATAGCTTTCTCTTTAGTGCAACCACTTTTGTCACAAACTATTTCCTCATGATTCCTCGAACTGAGATAAAAGGAAACTCGAAAAGCCGACGGCAATTCGATATTAACTGATCGTAGGGCGGGAAGCAAAAGCATCTCGACGCTAAAGCGCTTCTCTAGACCATTCTCAAAGTCAAATATACATTCTTAAATTTTAAATAAAAAACTCCCGTCCCTAAACAGGGACGAGAGTTACCCGCGTTACCACCCTGGTTGACAACAGCTGCTGTCCACCTCATTAAAAATAACGGTTTAATACCGAAAGTACTTACTAACTCCTAAAACCGGAGTATTCCGTACTTTACTCAAGGATGGATTCACAAGTGTCATTCACCGGTTTACACCAGCCACCGGCTCTCTTTAGAACGAACCTCTTGTTACTAATTCCTCTCATTGCTTTAACATATTTTGTGTAATACTAAATTTACTATAATTATAAACCAAAAGCAACCAATTTATTCAGATATTAAACAAGTTGCTTTTGCTTAGCCTCTTCTACCATCTTAACGAAGTAGGCGGTTAAGCGATGGTCTTCAGTCAGCTCCGGATGAAATGAACAGCCAAGGAATTGACCCTCACGTGCAGCAACGATGCGTCCATTATGCTTTGACAGTACCTCTACATTTTCTCCTGCCTCGACGATGTGTGGAGCGCGAATAAACACAGCAGTGAAATTATCAGCCACTCCATTGATCGCGAGGTCAGCCTCAAAGCTATCCACTTGGCGTCCGAATGAATTACGCTCCACCGTAACGTCCATTAAACCGAGATGAGGCTCATCATAACCAACAATGTTTTTTGCCAATAAAATAAGGCCCGCACATGTACCAAACATTGGTTTTCCACTACTAGCAAATGCTTTTAAATCATCCATGAAATCATATTTATCTATTAATCTGCGCATGGTCGTACTTTCTCCGCCAGGCAGAATAAGTCCATCAACCTCTTGCAGTTCTTCTTTTCGCTTAATTGCAACTGCTTCAACGCCGCATGCTTCTAAAGATTGGATATGCTCGCGGACCGCACCTTGCAATGCAAGAACGCCAATTTTTGTCATGACAATCCCCCTTTTCATTAAAGAAATCGGCGTCATTGGCCGATTCCTTTTGTAAGGATAATTCTATCCAGCTCCTGCGTCCAGAGGCACTTGATCCCGGCTAAGCCAACAAGTAGGCTAACCTTAAATATCCACTTGGCTAATCTTGGCTCCTTAAATAAGACGCTTCCACTTTTCTTATTACCAGCCTCTGTCTTGCATACGTGCTTCAGGAGCAAGGGTATGGATTTCAATTCCCTTCATTGGTGTGCCCAACCCTTTTGAAAGCTCAGCAATTAATTCATAGTCTTGGTAATGAGTTGTCGCTTCAACGATTGCACGTGCAAATTTTGCTGGATTTTCTGATTTGAAAATACCAGAACCTACGAATACACCGTCTGCACCTAATTGCATCATTAAGGCTGCATCAGCAGGAGTTGCAACACCACCAGCCGCAAAATTTACAACTGGAAGGCGGCCAAGTCGTTTAATTTCAAGTAGAACCTCATAAGGTGCGCCTAACAGCTTCGCTTCTGTCATGAGCTCATCCTCACTCATTGACACAACCTTACGAACTTGAGCATTTACTTTACGGATATGACGAACCGCTTCGACAATGTTGCCTGTACCTGGCTCTCCCTTTGTCCGAAGCATAGAAGCACCTTCGCCAATTCTTCTTGCTGCTTCGCCAAGGTCACGACAACCGCAAACAAATGGTACCGTAAATTCCTTTTTATTTAAATGGAATTCTTCATCAGCTGGGGTCAATACTTCACTCTCATCGATATAATCTACCCCCATAGCTTCAAGAACTCTTGCTTCCACAATATGACCAATTCTAGCCTTAGCCATTACAGGAATAGAAACCGCGTTCATAACTTCTTCCACAATAGTCGGGTCAGCCATTCTTGCTACCCCACCTGCTGCGCGAATATCAGAAGGAACGCGCTCTAAAGCCATAACAGCGACGGCTCCCGCTTCCTCTGCAGTCTTTGCCTGTTCTGCATTCACAACGTCCATAATGACGCCGCCCTTTTGCATTTCTGCCATACCGCGCTTTACTCTGTCAGTACCTGTTCTCATTTCCATAATCCCCCTTGGCTTCACCATATTAAAAAATAGTTCTATTATTTTATTAATCTTTCTAATAGAAATACTTTTTTCATAAAATTATTAAATCAACAAAAAAGGATTCCTGTCAAGACAAGAATCCTTCCAATATTTCACTTTTGACTATTAGAACCATCCTTTAATAGTAGAGAAAATACTATCCCAAACATCGCCAAAGAAGTTTCCAATTCCTCTTATCATAAGGATGAACCAATTTGCTTTTTCTACATTTTCAGCAGCAACCACATCTACTTGTGCCTTCTTTTGACCTTCTTTTGTTAAATAGGTGATTTTCTCACCATTCTTTGGCACTAGCTTAATATATCCAACCTTTTCCCCTTTTTTAATTGGAGCCGTCAATTCACCTTTTTTATTGACTTTGTTTTTATCAAGAACTAATACAGGTTTATAGTTTTCCTTTTCACCATTTTCAATAATCATATTCAATGCTGATTTTGTATGAATTTTTACCTGTTTTTCCTTACCCTTCGATACTGGAAGAGTTTCTTTCCCCTTCACTTGGAAATGTTTAGGGACCATTTCTTCCTTTGTTGTATTATTAAAAGCATAATCCATCATTTTTCTCGTTTCATCAAAACGAGCTTTATAGCTACCTTTACCACTTGAATCTACCGCGTTTTGGACAACAGTGATAAACCTTTTGCCATCACGGCTTGCTGTCCCAGTAAAACAATAACCGGCAAAATCCGTTGTACCTGTTTTTAAACCATCAATTCCTTCATAGCTGTACAATAATGTTGGTAGCATCTCATTCCAGTTTATCATTTCAATACGGTCTTCTGTTCCTTCACGGAAAACTTTCCTTGGAATGCTAGCAGTCTTTAAAACTTCTGGATATTCATTAATTAGATGAAAAGCTAGTTTTGCTACCGCACGTGGTGACATCACGTTTTCTTCTTCAGCACCAGTTCCTTCGGTATGTCCTCCATGATAATCTTTATTATTTAAACCTGTTGAGTTAACAAATTTAAAATCCTTTAACCCCAACTTTTTGGCTTTTTCGTTCATCATCTTTACAAAATTCGTTTCCGATCCAGCGATTATCTCAGCAATGGCAATTGTTGCTCCGTTAGCTGAATAAATAACCATTGCCTCATAAAGTTCCCGTACCGTATATTTACCGTCCTTACGCAATGGTACATTGGATAAGGAACGATCTTGAGAGATTTTATATACTAGGTCACTTACATGATATTCTTGATTCCATTTCACTTTTTTGTGTTTGATAGCATCAAGCAATAAGTATTCCGTCATCATTTTTGTCATGCTGGCTACGCCTAGGACACTGTCAGCATTTTTTTCATATAAAACTTTTCCTGTTTCCGCATCAATTAATATTGCCCCGTCTGCATTGATATTTAAGGCTGGTGCCGCTTCAACTTTTTCGACTCCGGCAAAAAGGCTAAAAAATAGAATTATAGCCATAGCACTAGCAATATATTTTCTAAAATTTAAACTACTCACAATAACGCCCTCCATCATTTATTACACTTTGGTTATTTTAACATAACTCTACTACAAATCATAGACAGAGGTTGGAATCATCTTATTGTTATTTTTCCTATTAAGCTAGGGCTTTTTCACCAAAAAGAAAAAAGAGCAGAATTAAAATCTGCTCTTTTAAAAACTTATTGTATAGAATAGTTTGGCGCTTCTTTTGTAATTTGAACATCATGCGGGTGGCTTTCTCTTAAACCAGCACCTGTCATTCTTACGAATTGTGCTTTCATCCTTAATTCTTCCAGGTCTTTCGTACCGCAATAACCCATGCCTGCTCGTAAACCACCAACTAATTGATAAATCGTATCCGCCAATGGTCCTTTATATGGAAGTCGTCCTTCAATACCTTCTGGGACAAACTTTTTATTATCTTCTTGGAAATAACGGTCTTTAGAACCTTTCTCCATTGCTCCGACTGAGCCCATTCCGCGGTAAACCTTAAAGCGGCGGCCTTGGAAAATTTCTGTTTCTCCAGGGCTTTCTGATACTCCTGCAAGCAAGCTTCCAAGCATAACTGCATGTCCACCAGCTGCTAACGCCTTGACAATATCTCCTGAATATTTAATTCCACCATCAGCAATAATGGTTTTTCCATGCTTCATTGCTTCTGTTGCACAATCATATATAGCCGTAATTTGTGGAACACCAACACCGGCAACAACCCTTGTTGTACAGATGGAGCCAGGTCCAATTCCAACCTTTACGACATCAGCACCAGCGGCGATTAAATCCTTTGTTGCTTCAGCAGTTGCCACATTGCCCGCAATAATGGTTAAGTTTGGATATGCCTCTCGGATTTGTCTAACAGTATCAAGAACACCTTTAGAATGACCATGTGCTGTATCTACTACAATAGCATCCACGTTTGCCTTTACAAGCATATCAACGCGTTTCATCGTGTCCTTTGTAACGCCAACTGCTGCACCAGCTAATAAACGACCTTGTGCATCCTTGGCTGAATTAGGAAACTCAATAACTTTTTCAATATCCTTAATGGTAATTAACCCTTTTAACACACCATTCTCATCTACGAGAGGTAATTTTTCAATTTTGTGCTTCTGGAGTATCTTTTCTGCTTCCTTCAGTGTTGTCCCAACCGGAGCCGTAATTAAATTTTCCTTTGTCATTACATCAGAAATTTTAAAGGAATAATCTTGAATAAAACGGAGATCCCTATTTGTAATAATCCCTACAAGCTTTTGCTCCTCAACATTATTAACAATCGGAACACCGGAAATACGATATTTCCCCATCAAATGCTCTGCATCAAACACTTGATGTTCAGGTGTCAAAAAGAATGGATCAGTTATGACTCCACTTTCAGAACGTTTTACCTTCTCTACTTGTTCTGCCTGTTGTTCAATGGACATATTTTTATGGATAATTCCAAGTCCACCTTGACGGGCCATAGCAATGGCCATTTCTGATTCTGTAACAGTATCCATTCCGGCACTAATAATAGGGATATTAAGCTTAACAGCCGGTGACAGTTCTACCTGTAAATTAACATCCTTAGGCAATACTTCAGATTTCCCGGGAATAAGTAATACATCATCAAATGTTAATCCTTCTTTTACAAACTTAGTCTCCCACATTTTAACGGCCTCCACGATAAAAAATATTATTTGTAGGTTATCAATTGGATAAAATACTGTCAAGAGAAGAAAATAAGTAAGATTTTTCTGAAAAGAGTGATTTTATTGTGCGAATTACATATAAAGGCTGGGAGAGTTTCTCCTGTTATTTTTCAGCTGAATATTGTCAAGATTTTCTAAAAAATTGCTATGTAAAGGCACAGATTGACAATCCAGAACAAAAAAGCTATGAAAACTGTTATGCCTTTCTTTATTACCTAGAGCATGGACAAATTTACTATGATCAAGCAGAAAAAGCACCGCTTATCATTAAACCGATTATGCTTTTTTATGGTCTTGTTCACTTAATTAAAGCGTGTATTTTAACCGCTGATCCTACCTATCCGGAAACAACAGCCGTCTTGGCACATGGAGTTTCTACAAGGAAAAGAAAAAAACAAAACTATCTTTTTTTCCAAGATGAAGTGAAGTTACAAAAAAACGGACTTTTCCCGGTTATGTCAGAAAAAATGTTTCACATGAAACATTTAGAGGGAGAAAAAATTCAGATGGAGGAACTATTGCAGCTCATACCAGAGCTTGATGAGTTGTTCTATTTACTTACAGGGAAAAAGACCCATTTTCCTCTGAAAATGACAGGTGAAGAACTAGTCATTCCAAATGAAATCCTTGATCATTATCATATGACGGAAAATCGTTTTAAGGAATTTATTGCTTCAAAATTTAGCGGAAAGGTGGAGTTTACAAAAGATGCTCTTCAATTAAAATGGAGAGAAGGATGGATTTCAGAAGGATCCCCATTCAAATTAAATTGGGAAGAAAAATTCTGGGCCCTACCATTAAATAAAAGTAAATATCTTCATTTTCCTGAGCTGCTTATCCATTACTTACTGTTGTATAACTTAAGCATGATTGCTCGCTATGAAACAGAGTGGTGGAGTGAACTGACAAAAATGATGCCTAACCGAGATTATCCTTTTATTCATTCATTTCTCCATATAACAATGAAGAAGAGTCCATTTTTAATCTATCAATATTTAACGAAAAAATAGAATTGAAAAGCGCAAGAAACCTACTTAGCGTGGTATGCCCTCCTCTCAAAAGCTACCGTTTAGATCGAGAAATATCTATGCTATCTCTTCTTTCCTGTGACGATCACTCCAACAGAATCAACGGTAACTTAAACAATTAGATGTGAACTGTTCGTAGGGCGAATAACATTGGTGTCACAGTGCTAGGGCATTTAAGCTGATCCCTTTTGAAGCCAAAAAGATATAAAAAAGAACAACCAATTTTGGTTGTTCTTTTTTGCCCGGCAGCGTCCTACTCTCACAGGGGCTTTCGCCCCAACTACCATCGGCGCTGAGAAGCTTAACTTCCGTGTTCGGTATGGGAACGGGTGTGACCTTCTCGCCATTACCACCGGACCTATTTAAT
>NZ_JAAIUV010000037.1 GCF_010975035.1 Neobacillus thermocopriae
CAGATGAATACATATTCTCAACTAATTTATATATAAATGAAAAATCAATAGCAGCTTCTATCTTACGAACCAAGTGATTTTCAGGAACCAGCTGGTCTAAAGTAATCATTTCTAATTGATCTCGATTAACTTGTGTATTTTTAGTAAGCATTTCAATATCACCTCGATATTTTATGACATAATTATACAAAAAAATGTCGACAAAATCCTTTAAAAAAGGATTTTGTCGACAGTCTGAGAGGAGCTGTCAGTGACAGCTCCTCTTTCAAACTTTACAAGATATTTTTTCTTTTATACGGACCTTCTGGTGCAAAGTAACTTGGTTTTTTCCATCTAGAAAAATAATCGATTCGGTTAAAAGAGACCATTACACATTACCTTGTCAATTGATTAAAACATTAAAAGTAGCTAACAGGACATTACCGCTAAATTCTCGAACAGTAGCACTGAATTCACAAAGTATAGGTTGGCTTTTCTTTTTCAGAAAAAACAGTATAGAAATAAATGATTCTTACCAATGATACCCCCTATTTGATTCTCTTATACCAAGAAAGATGTAGAATCAATAAATAAAAATAGAAAATTAAAGGCCTGGTTTAAAAAGTAAACCGGCCATTTCTAATCTAGTTATGTTTTTAAGAATATGGAACTTATGATTATGGAGGTTTTGGTTAAAAGCCTAAAGCTCCATTTCATTTAGGCAACCTTTGAAATAATTTGCTTTTGTTCTAACAGCTCCCTATCTTCTGTAGTTGCTGGTTGGTAGCCTTTTTCAATCAATTCTTTAATATATAATTTATTATAAATAAATGAAAAGATAATACCGGGAATCCAAGCCCCGAAACCTAAAGTAAATGAACCAACTACTACAGCTGTTATACACATGATGGCTGCCCATTTCAAATCCCCTCTAAATAATGCAGGCAAAAAGCCAAAAAAGAAGGTTGTCCAGCTAAAACCAATTTTGCATTGCTTTGTTAACCCCGCAGGATTTTGTAATACTACTTTCATTTAATATTCCCCTTTGTTTTTTGAAACTTTTATACTATTAATAAAAACAAATACAACAGAATAATTTAGTTAAATATCCATTTGGACAATATTCGACATATGGCAATAAGCAAGAATGCCTTAAATAATCAGTTGTTCAAACTAAAAGCAAACCAATAAGTTCATCAATAAGTTGAACTGCCTCCCAGTATCTTTTCTCAGCCTTTCATTCGGTCTCAGTGTATTTTCCTTTTAATTATCAGCGTATACAGATGTATATAATTTTGATGATTCCGATTTTAGGCTATGAATGTTCTCTGTATTAAAGCTAGACCAATTATCTTCTCGGGAATTAATTAGCCATTTTTTTTCTTTCGTATCATATGTGAGGTAATAAATTTGATCCCAACTTGTTTCTTCCATTTCTGGTGCTTCTTGATTCGCATAATAGGAAACACCTTTTAGCTTACTTTGCGCTGTCAGAACCAGATTCCAACCATCGTTATAGTCTAAATTGAAAGAATCCAGATCAAAATCTGTTCCTAAGTACTGTGCTTTTAAAATTTCTTCATTTTCCTTCGCAGTTGTCGCTTCTGAGAGGATTTCTTCTTTGTATTGATCTGTAACGGTTGTTAACTTACTTGTATCAACACTAGTATATGCTTGAATATATTCATCTAGATAGGTATGTACCGTATTCATGGCTGTTGTTTTCACGTCATCGTCAATCTTATAATCTAGCTCAATATAATTACCCTCAATGGCAGCTTCTTCTGTCTTCACAGTACCCCATGGAAGATCTACCTCAACTTGAACTTTCATGGAACCATTCGTTAAAACTGGACCAAATGTATGATTTTCTAATACATTCACTCCAACATCCTTACCGTTAATATATAATTTAGCAGAACCTGAAAGATATTCTGAATGAGGTAATTCTACAGTAACCTCTTCAGCATCAAAATATAAGTCTACTGATTCCTTGTTGTCATTGCCATCAATCACAAATTCTTTTTCATCTTTTAAGTCTATAAAATCAGTTTTTAGTGTACCTTTTAATGTATGGATACCTGGCAAAAATGGACCGAATGTACCTTCAAAATCTGGTTCATTTGCAGTAGCAATCTTTTTTCCATCAATATAGAGGACCGTATCCTTATAGTTTGTCTCTACTATTAAATAAACAGCATTAATGGTAATTTGATACTTATCATAAAATAAAAATTTGCCTTTTTGTTCTAGACTTACAGGGCTGTATGATGGATTCCATTCATTCATCCATTCTTCTAGAAAATCTGAATCTTCTTTTTTCTTTTGATCATTTGATTCAGCTTGTATTTCCAAAGTTTCTATTATTTCTCTTTCTTTCTCAGGATTTTTTTCTAAATACTTGATAAAACCTTTAACGGATTTTTCTGTAATTTCCAGCTTCTTATCATTAGAAGTTAATAGTTTTGCGAGTTCTTTTGCATCTTTTTCTAATAGCGCTGTCTCAAACTTTTCAATCAACCGTTCTTTTGACATGAATGTTTCAATGATTTTATGAACACCGAATAACAATAATAAAGCAGCAATACCTGAAATGAGTAAAACTTTGCTTCTTTTCGACATTGGTTGTCTAGGTATAGAAGGTTGTGTCTCGATCGCAGCTTGATTATTTTTTGTTCCATTTACAGAAGTCCCACACTCATTGCAAAATGATGCCGTTTCGGACAATTGACTCCCGCATTCCTTACAATATTTCATTTTTATCCTCCAAGCTCAGTCTATTAAATTTTTAATTAGATTGTAATTAAAATAAGAGCGAACCGATAAAGTTTTCAATGATTTCTCCTATCATTGATAATAGGATTTTACTCATGATTACTAGTGTAATGGATGTTAATACATAGACAATAAGAGTGCCGTAAACTGTATCTACCCCATTCGGATTTTCCTTTTTAAAGCTTGATACCACAAATGGTGGAACGGTGAAAATGGAACCAATGATTCCAAATAGAAGAAGGATAGCGTACCAATCAATTTTTAATATGGACATAATAAATGCAAGTGCAAAGATAGCTACAAATGGAACAAGAAATGCACCGAAACGAGCAACGACAACTTTATAGTCAACATTTACTTGTCCAAGTTTAATAGATATGAATGAATAGGTAGCAATTAATAATAGAAAGACAGCATACCCTAATGTAGGTTTAACAACAATGTCTAAAAATGGACTATCTGAAAATAAACCACTAAATCGATCAATTCCTAAATAAAACATGAATGGAATTATAAGAGAGTATAAGATCATTGTTATAAGTCCATTAATAAATTGATCGTGTCCTAGTTTTGAAGCATTCACATATGGCTTCTTTAATACAGATAGGAAATAACCTAAGTACAGCTTAGACATCTTTTTTGCGGTTTCGAGTTGCTTATTTTGTTGAGACACAGTAGAGCTATGTGGTAACTCTTGTGTTGCAGCAGCTTCACTTACTGCTAAAGGTGCACCGCAATTTTCACAGAACTTTCCCCCATTAACAATCTGATTACAGTTTGAACAATTCATCCCAAAACCTCTTTCTGATAAAAATGTATTAGTATATCCGACCTAATTATAGAATAATTTCCCTACGAAGGAAATATTTATTTAGTAATTTTAAATACATCATAAGCAAAATGTCCCGATTTTACTTTTGTAAGTAATAAAATTTTTCTATTAAGTAAACATTTAAATGAGGAGTAATAATAGGTTACATCCAATAAAGGAGCAAATTAGGGAATGCATAGGAAAAATTGCTTTGGATTACAAAACTAAAATTAAATTTATAGTAGGAAAATAACACATCTGCTTATTGTTTACGTTGTTTATCACCACCCGTGATTAATAGTTATTAGATTTATATACCCTTTCATTTTTTTATAATAATAATTTAGAATACAAATATAGTTTTTAAACAAATATTTATTTAACAGATGTGAGTACGTAAGCAGTTGACTGGAAATTTAAATATAGGCTACATTGATACTTTCCTTTAAAAGTGGAATATTTTTATGTGATTACAATTACCTCAAACAGATTAAGGCAAAATAAAAAGCATGAACCCGGTTCAAAACCGAGCCCATGCCCAAGTAGTTACTACATTTTTACTAGATTCTTATCAGTCTATACAAATACCATACTAAGTAGGCTGATCCCCAATACATACGCTACGCTTTTCCCTTCCATCATACTTTCCTTTGTTAATGCTATAAAATTTTTGTCCTAGCAAGGAACAAGCACAGTTGTTGGCAATGCTCTAATTTAGTTTCAACTTCTATGAACAAAACAAGTGCGTAAAAATATTGAGTAAATATTTGATTTTAATCCTGCTTGGCAAGATGGTTTCGATGTTGTTAATCCCCTTCAAAAGCTATACATGCATTCCACAACTCCATGCTTACTCGACATCATCTGACATTATTCCCTAGTTACTTTATTAATTTTTCGTTTGATTCGTTTAGATACAAGACTTGTTAGAATAAATTTTTCATGGTTTTTGCCATAAAAATGATGTCATTTAATCAAACGTCTGATTAAATAAGTTGAAACGATTGGTATCCTTTCATTTTATTCGTACACCTAAGGAAAAATTTGTTGAAATATGGTCTGTAAATTTTAGTTCTCACCATAAGCCCAACAAATAACAACAATCTTCGCTAAAATTCCGAACTACCTAGACTAATCAAACGATTAATAAAAAAGATGGATTTCCTAATGTAGCAAAGCTTCTACGAAATACACACCTAAAATTTTTGACATTTAAATAAACGATTGATTAAAAGTTTCATAGTTATGTGTAGTTTTTGCTAAGTCAAAAAAGGGAAAATAAGTCCCCACTATAGGAACTAAACCAACCACCGTTCCGATTTAGCAAGAAAAGGTAAGACGTAAATACGCTTACCTTTTTTATCTCTCTGACCAGATTTACCTGACTAAAACAAGTAAAAAAATTTTTCCACCCCCCTGTCCTTTTGCCCTCCAAACTCCTATATAAAGGGTGAAAGGAGGTGAAGAGGATGGCAGAATCCTTATTAATCGGAACCAAGTTGAAATTGGTTTTCCAAACAGGATTGGATGATGACGGCAAACCAATTCTAAGAACCAAAACGTTTAGCAATGTTCGAAAGGGGGCAACGGCGGATCAATTATTCTTGGCAGCCACCGCTCTTTCTGTGTTATGCAATGACCCGCTAAACACACTCGAGCGTACGGACAGCTCTCAAATCATCGGTTAATGGAATGGAAAAATAACTGAAATGGGAGGTGAATTAAATGGCAAAGACACTAGAATTGGAGTTTGGCACAGAGTTTGGAAAAACGGCTCGGATCTCAGTCGACAACCCAAAGGAGCCAATTGACGAGGCTCAACTAAAACTTTCCATGGAACAAATTATTGCGTCGGATGTGTTCTTCACAGCTACAGGAAAACTAGCAGTCGCAAAAGGGGCCCGCGTCATCGACCGCAATGTCGTTGAATACGAAATTGGTTAATAGACAAGTAGAGACCGGTTCTTTCAAGAAACCGGTCTCTTATTATTCATACAGAAAAAAGAGAAATTGTGGCTGTTCATCATAGTTTACTTATTAGCGTTTTATTTCATTATCATTCCACAAGGGGCTGGATCAGATATTATGCCCCAACTAATACTATCTTTGTTAGTTTAACTATTCATTTTTATAAAAAAAACAACCATTCCTTTATCATTCTTTGTAATTGCTGTAAATCGCAAATTAGCAGAACTGTGCAAAGAAAAAAGCAAATTTATTAGTGAATAATAGAAGATTTGCCCACCACAATGAGCAAACCGTCTCCATGCGCTACATTCACTTATATTTACTTTGTAATTTTATCTTCTCTGGAAAAATTAGATCATTTTATTGGAGGGTTTAGTAGTTGCTGTAGGGTTAATAATAATTTCATTATTTCTTTGCTTGGTAGTAAAATAATCTACGTAATTCTTATTAAGAAATATTTCTGTACTTTTTATAATAAAAACAAAACAAAATGATGGATAAATGTATGAATTTCTTTCGTATATCCTGCTTGTAAACTATTTTTATAAACAATTTCTTTCACAGCTTCAGATTCATTAGTTTTATGAACGATGATTTCATCGTATTGAGGATGTTATTTCATTTTAAACGATTAAAATACTGCCGAAGTTTCCTCTCGACAGCCATTAGTTCATAACTATTTGCTTTAGGTCCCTCTTTATATCTTCCAATAATTCCTCAACAGTGATTTCCGTTTCGTTAACTCCTTTTTCGTACGCCTTTTTCACAATCCGAGTAAACTCGACATTTGCTTGGTTGGTTCTTTCTTGTTTACGATTCAACGATTCAATCCTCCATCCAACGTATTTAGCGTCATATTACTAGAGGAAGTTCGGAGAAGTAAATAAGTTGGCTGAAATTGTAAAACATTTGTGAACTTTGTAGATTTCTTTTAAAAGAGGTTATCCCTTCATAACGATTCGAAATAAGGAATTAACAAAATTCCACTAT
This sequence comes from Neobacillus thermocopriae, assembly GCF_010975035.1. Classification (GTDB taxonomy): domain Bacteria; phylum Bacillota; class Bacilli; order Bacillales; family Cytobacillaceae; genus Neobacillus; species Neobacillus thermocopriae. The sequence continues at coordinate 6,524 of NZ_JAAIUV010000037.1, forward strand.
TTTATTCTATCTTTTTTCCTATATTTTTGATAATCTATTTTTGGTATGCGAAATTTGTAAATATTTTGGAGGTGTATTTGGTTGCGGTCTGAAAGAAGAAAAAATAGAAAATGGCTAAAGATCACTGGTATCCTTTTTCTTGTTCTAGTTATCGGAGTAGGTGTTTATGGATATTCTGTATATAAATCATTTAAAACCGCTGTCAATACCATGCATGAGCCTATTAAACGAAAGCATTCAGAAAAACGTGAAACTCCTATCGAAGTTAGTAAAAAAGACCCATTTTCTGTGTTAATGCTTGGTGTGGACCAGCGCGGAAATGATCGTGGCCGTTCGGATACGATCATCGTCTTGACGGTTAATCCAAACAACAATTCGATCAAAATGCTTAGCATTCCACGTGATACCCGTACGGAAATTATAGGAAAAGGAAAACAAGATAAAATTAACCATGCCTATGCATTTGGCGGCGTCCCAATGGCGATTGATACAGTGGAAAACTTCCTTGATATTCCGATCGATTATTATATTCAAGTGAATATGGAAGGATTTAAAGATATTGTCGACGCAGTCGGTGGTGTTACTGTTCGAAATGATTTAGACTTTAGTTATGATGGCTTCCATTTTGCTAAAGGGGAAATCAGCTTGACTGGAGAAGAAGCATTAGCCTTTGCAAGAATGAGAAAAGAGGACCCTCGCGGAGACTTTGGCCGCCAAACAAGACAACGTCAAATTATCCAAGCGGTCATTAATGAAGGAGCTAGCCTATCGACTTTAACGAACTATTCTAGTATTTTTAATGCCCTTGGTAAAAACGTCAAAACCAACCTAACGTTTGATGAGATGGTCAATATCCAAAAGAATTATAAACAAGTCGGCCAAAACATTGAGCAAATGGAAATCAAAGAACAAGGAACAAAAATTAACGGCATTTATTATGGAATCGTTTCTAATGAAGAAAAGCAGCGAATTCAAAATGAATTAAAAGCCCAATTGGAATTAAATTTGCAAGCAAGTAATTAAGGAAAAAGGCATTTGGATGAAATCATCCAGATGCCTTTTTGTATTACTACATTTTATTAATTTGTAAACGGTAGTTCTAATTTTAAACTCGTTGCACCGAATCCTAGTTAATCCCGTAATTGTGTGCACATCATAGAATTTAAATATGAGGAGACTAAAAAATATCATTATTTTGATTGAATCGTATTCTTCCTTAAGATAAGGGATTCTAATTGTCCTATATCCCCTTTAATAAATGGCCCTTTTAAAGAATTCACTACATTCCCCTGAACATCTATCGTTCCTTTATAGGTTTTAAGGAATAAGATAAACATTTCTAGGCTACTATTATTAATTGAATGATATGTATTCTTTAATACCTTTACATTATTTCCATAAGTTATGGCTATAAAACTTATAGAATAACCTTTTAAAATATTTTCCTTAACTGTAATGTTCCTTCCACGAACTAAAAATCCATAATTAAAGTTCTCTACATAATTATTTTCAAATGTAATGTATTCTGCAGTAGAATGCGTTCCAAATCCGCTGTTTCCACTTGCAAGCTCACCTTTTTTATTTCCATATGCTCTTGAATTTCTCACTATTCCATATCGTGATGGGGTACCGCCTGAAAAGTCAACCCCGCGTCGTATCCTTTTAAATACACTATCAGTAATTAACGTTTCTGTGCCCCCATAATCCTGTATCCCATAACCAGAGGAAATATCTTTTGTCGTACCTAAATCAATAAATACTTTTTTTACAAAAGTTTGATACGTAGTATCTAGAAGTATACCTATTCTTTTTGAATTTTTTACAATGACATTTTCAATATTTGTATTCATTGTATAATTAATTTTCAACATAATTGTTTTTAAAGGTTTTGGATGAGTGAATGTAATGTTTTCTAATTGTAAAGAAATATTTGGATAAATGGAAGCTGAGACTCTTTCTTCTTTTCCCACCTTATAATTTTCTACTATCGGACGATCTAAGTATACTTTTTTTCCTTCAACTTTTATAACTTTATGGAGTTCTCCTTTCTTAAGATAACCCCTATCATCCCAATACCATAGCTTACTAGATTTTAAATGAAGTAGATATCCAGGTTTTATCCCTTTTGTATTAGCTAAAACTACAAATGATTGATTAGTAAGTATTTGTTTGGTTACGTATGTCTCCACTACCGGCTGATTATCGACAATTAAAGCGCTCTTATTTTTCTTTTGTACTATTTTAGCCTTTTCAGAATGATCAGTTTTTATATTGATTGAATGACTGCTCTTTAGTGTTTCATCAATAATGTAGGTAGCTCCACTCTTAAGAATAACCGTATTCCCGCTATTTATCGCCTTTTGAATGGCTTCTGTATCAGGTTCGTTGTCAAAACCGTTAGCACCAAATTGCTCAGGTGTATGTACTAAGGTTTCTTTTTGGGGAGAGGTTTTTTGTATTTTTGGTTCTTTGACTACTTCAGGTGAATTAGTAAAAAAGGATTTAATGGAGATAAGAACAAGAACTACTATTAATATGGAAAGAATGATATAATTAATCTTCTCTTTTATTGTTAGAAATTTTCTCCTCATAAATAACTTTTCCCTTCAGATAATCCCTTGAGCAATTTTAGATGAAAGTCATTATTATAAAAGAAAAGGCAGAAAGAACGCCCATGTCTTTCTGCTATTTTTTCACTTCAGAAATAGTAAGTGTATTGAAATTAAGATTGAAAATGTATTCATAGTCGTTTGCAAGGATATAAATAATTTTTTTATCTTTACTAGTTAAAGTAGCATTTTCGATTAACCGATCTAGATTTATTTTTTGCAGATCAAGATCGTTTACTACTATTCCAACAGACAAAAGATCGCTATTCAACTTATATTTTACTTTTCCAAACACAATATATTTATTACCATTTTCATCAAACTCTTCCCCTGTTTTCCCTCTAATCTTATCTTCAATTTCTTCTTCTTCACTATTTAAGAAAGCTAAATAATAGTGATAAGAGGTTACAAAGGACTCGGGCAATGCCTCCAAATAACGTGTTAAATCAAAGTCTTGTTGTTCGTAGGGTATCACAGGAATAGATACATTTTCTTGCTTCACAAATCCTGTTTTGTTGTCACTTGTAATTTCATAAAGGTCATTTATTTTTCTATTAACGTAAATCTTATCTGCGAAGTTTAATTTGAAAAAAGGATTATCCAGATCCAATGATTTAAAAACCGATTCCTTTTCACTTATAATATAGCCAGCCCTGTTAATTTCCTCAACTTTAAATGATTTTTCCTTATTTGATAATTCCCTCTTTTCAGGAACATTTATCATTTCACTTTCTGCTTTACTTATATCAAATTTCTTGAGCAGCTGTATCCCTTTTGCATGTCCACCATCAAGAAACATTAAAAAGGTACTAATAAAAAAGAACGTTAATAAGACCAATAGTTCCAACATAAATTTTTTATTTAATTTATTTTTCTTAACCTTTTTACCTTGTGCCCTTCTGGATTGGATCTTTAAATCCTTGCCTATTTGACGTTCTGACATTTTCTCCTTTTTGTAAGCTGCTTTTTCCTCTTCACTTAACTCATTAAAATACTTAATAAAATTACTATATTCATTAAGAACTTCTTTAGTATTTCCAAATTTTTTTAGTTCACCGTAATGTATCCACATCGTTTTATCACAAAAAGAACGAATTTGTGAAACCGAATGACTGACGTAAAAAATGGTTTTCCCTTCTTTTTTAAATTCATTCATTTTGTCTAAACATTTTTGATAAAAGGTTTGATCACCAACTGATAATGCCTCATCGATTACCATGATATCTGGATTTGTGTGAGCAGAAATAGCAAAACCTAATCTTGACTTCATCCCGCTTGAATACGTTTTTACAGGTTGATTAATGAAGTCGCCCAAATCAGCAAATTCAATAATGAGAGGAGTAATTCGTTTTATCTCCTCTTTTTTTATACCATGCATTAAACATTTCAACTCAATATTTTCTAATCCAGTTAAATTATTATTTAATCCTACAGCAATTGCAATAAGAGAAGTTTCTCCATTTATTTCGATTTCACCAGATGTGGGAGGTACAACTTGAGCCAGGATATTAGACAGGGTTGATTTACCTGACCCATTTATTCCTATTACCCCAATTGTCTCCCCTTCATTAACCGTAAAGGATATGTTTTTTAAGGCATAAAAACTTTTACTATTTTTTTTTATTCCAAATAGTTCTAATATCTTATCAAACTTCTTTTGCTGAAGAGTATATTTCTTAGATACATTATTAAAAGTCACTTTTGGCCTTGCACACATTTTAAGCCTCCGGTCTTATAAATAATCCACAAATTGTTTTCTAAATCTTATATGAAGTAAGGATCCGATATATATTAGCAATAAGGTAGTTATCCAGAAATAGCTCATATAAATCCAATCATCAAAAAACCATTCCTTAGCTAAAAAGGTATTCCGTAAACCATCAATTAAATAATATAAAGGATTCAACTTTAATATCTTAACAAATATTTCAGGTAATTTCTCCATATCCCATAAAATTGGCAACAAATACAACATCATCCTCATTAATGATTGTAAAATTAATTGAAAATCCCTAAATACAGTTGAAATGGTTGAAAATAGCAATGTAACCGCGTATAAAAAAAACATAAGACAAAGGAAATAGTAAGGGAGTTGTAATAAATATATTCCTGGATTAATTCCATAGAGAAAAATTATTAATAAAAGTATAACAATCATAAATGCAAAATTAAAAGCATTACTGATTATTGTTATTGACGGTAATACACTTACAGGAAATTTCATTTTCGCTACCATGCTTACCTTTGTATAAACACTATTGGATCCTTGAATAATAGAAGGGCTAATAAAAAACCATGGGATAAGGCCAGCTAACATCCAAATTAGGTACGGCACTCCATCAATAGGATTCCCTTGACGAATCCCTATACCGAAAACAAACCAATAAATTAGTATTTGGAGCGCTGGATTTAAAAACTGCCAAGCCCCCCCTAAATAATGTGTCTGATATTTACTTTTTATATCATATTTTGCTAAACGAAATATTAAATGATAATTAAAAATTTGTTCTTTTAGTATCTCAAAGACAGCTTTCATTCATTAACTTCCTTTTTATTATCAAGATAAGAATTTTTTATTCACAATGATATATTATATCATATTAATTATGCCTTTATAGTAATTTTATTATTATGGCTATCTATTACCACATATTGATTTAGTCCTAAGTAAATGTATACTTATTATTGAATATACAATAATAAGTATAGGAAGGAAGATACATTTAAGTGGAACAATATAATAAAACTATCATACCATTTGAGAAATTAAGAGAATTAACTATTCCTTATAATGAGCCATTAATACTTTCTGTTGAAAAAGATGGAATTTTATTTGACTTTCTAATTAGACTTAGAAAAGACAGCGATAAATTGATTGTTCTTGGATCCGGTGCATATGACTCTAATAAGTTTTCCCCTCCTGTATTTCAAAGACATTCATGGATGAATCACTTTGAGGAATCAGTTATCTATTTTAATGATCCAACACTTTATTTAGGAAAAATGAATTTAGGGTGGGGATTCGGAAATGCTGAACGGCATTTTTTAGAAGAAGTAGCTGAAATTCTTAAACTGCTCTTAAACTTAATTAATATAGAAAATAATAATGTCCTGTTCTACGGAAGTTCAGCCGGTGGTTTTATGTCTATGTTATTAGCTGGGTTTATCAAAGGATCAAGGGCATTGGTTAATAATCCTCAAACTTTTGTAAATAATTATTTTGCCAGTCATGTAAATAAGCTATTCCAAGCTGTTGTCCCAGAATACAGCAAGGATGAAATACTAAAAGAGTTCTCATATCGAATTAATGCATTAGAATTCTTTAAAAAAATTAATTATATTCCAGAGATTTACTACCTACAGAACCTTGCATGTGAACATGATATGGATAAACATCTTATTCCATTTTTCCTAGGACTCAAGGAAGTTAGTGAATCTTTGGCTAACAAAAGAATTCAGTTTGACCTCTACTACGATAAGGAAAAAGATCATAACCCTCTTGATATGGATGAAACCCTATCTTATATACACAAATTAATAAGGAAGTAATTCATTTGACAGAAATGCAGGGGGATAAGTATGAGACTATTTAAAAGAACTTTACCAAATCAATCATCATTACAATCTGCTGATTTAATCCTAGATAATAAAATATTTCTATTTAAAATATGGGAACCATACTCATTTAAAGGAAACCTTTCCTGGACTGAAGATCCTTATAAGGATAAGACCTGGAAGTTTTATTTACATTGTTTAAGAATGGTTAGTTTTTTAACAAATGGTTATGAAATGACGAAGGATCTAAAGTACTTAAAAAAAGCTGTGTGGTTTATTACTAGCTGGATGGAATTTAATCCTACTCCAGAGAAAAATGTAAGCGAGTGGGCATGGAGTGGGCATGGTACCGCAAACAGATTGTTAAATCTAATCTACTTTTGGTCAGAATATAAAAACTCTCCCATCTATAATGAAGATTTTGGGCAAAAATTTATGGATCTCCTCGAAACTCATGGACATTTTTTAGCAGATCAAAAAAATTACGAGGACTATAATCATGGAATTTTCCAAGATCAAGCACTTTTAGAACTTACTGTATTTTTCAAACATTTTAAGAATTGTAATGAATGGCAAGAAATTGCTATTTCACGTTTATTAGCCCGATTTAATAAAGATGTATCTAATAGCGGAGTACATAGGGAACATAGTCCCGCATATCATGTTGTCGTCCATAATCTTTTTATCGTGATAAAAGACTTTATGGATTATCATAAGATACAATACCCGGCCGATTTTTCGCAAAAACTTTATCTCATGCAAGATTTCTTGGCTTATATGACTAAAAGCAATGGTTATTTACCACTAGTCGGTGATACAGGTCTTTCTAGTGCATTTAATAGTATTGAGGAAGGTCATATATTAAATGAACATTGGGCTTACCGTTCTTCAAAAGGAAAGCAGGGTACTCTTCCAGAGAAAATCTTCTTTGCTTACTTAGATAGCGGAGTGGCATTATTTAGAACCGATCTAAATAAACATTTCAAAAATAAAATATTTTGGTATTTCAGTTGTGCCTTTAATTCCATAATACATAAGCATGCTGATGATCTATCATTTGAATTACAATACAAAAATACTGATTTTATTGTAGACTCAGGTAAATATAATTATAAAGAAAAAGATGAATTTAGAAAATATTTCAGAAGCGTTTTCGCCCATAATACAATAGCCGTAGACGGAAAAACCTATCCTTTAAATAAAGAGCAAATAGGAAAATCACTCTTGTTCGACTCCTATGAACAAAGTGAATCCTACTATGTTGTTCAGGGATGTCATGAATTATATTCTGGGATAAGAATTTATAGAACCATGATCCAACTAAGAGACCAAGCCCTTATCATTCACGATAGAATAGTTTCTGATAAACATCATCAATATACCCAGATTTTTAATATTGGAAAAGATGTATCTGTTATTAAAAGAGATAATGATAATTTTTTGCTAGTCAGTAAAAAAGAGGACGCAACCATATCATTAAGGCAGATGTATCATATATCATCGGTTTCAATTCTTAAGGGGCAAGAAAATCCTATCTATGCCTGGCAATCATATGATTTTAATCAAAAGCATCCTATTACCTCACTTCATTTTACAAAAGATGGGCAATCTATTGAGTTTCTTACAATACTTGCAATGGATGATAGTATTCATATTGATACCGTTAAAATACATGAAGCAAATAATTTTTACCATTTCCGTTTTATCGATATATATGGCAATAATTTATTTACCGATATAAAGGTAAGAAAATACTCCGAAGAAGAGTTATTTAGACAAAAAATCCGGCAATATGGGAAATCAAAAGAAGCTAAAGATGCTTGGGAGCTATTTTCTAATAGAAATGGCTATAAATTGGTAAGATGTAATATGAACCTTAATAAGAGACAGATAAAAAACCAATTTTTTGTCGAACTAAATGGAGTATTAGTAAAAACTATATATGCGAATGATATTGATTCAGCAAATCAAGCAGATTTTTATAGTAATGGGTATGTATATATTTCAATTGCAAATGAAGACGGTAACTGGTCAAATGATGAGCGTCCTACAAAAGAACAATTAAATCAATATTTTGAAAGAAATAAATTAATCCTATATTATTTGGATGAAAGCTAAATACCATACATTTAAATTAATTACAAAACAAGTTTTGAGGTTTAAATATGATACGTACCAATAAATATTATAAACTCAAATATAAAAGGGGCTTTCTTCTTACCGATTTTGAAACTTCTGCCCCTCATGAACTGATGCTAGTATAGTTTCATGGACACAACTAAGTTAAGTTTTTTGTAAATCTGACCATACTAGGTATAGAAAGGTTGTGTCCAAATGGTAAACAAAAATACAGGTAAAAAATATAATGCGGATTTTA
>NZ_JAAIUV010000038.1 GCF_010975035.1 Neobacillus thermocopriae
TGGCTTCCTGGCATAGAACTCATGCCCGCCGAGGCTCCATGTCAAGCCACGAAAGGTAACTGTAATTTAAATTAGAAAGTGGTTTGGAATTTAATTTATTTGTGTCCGGAATATTGACGTAGGTCCAGTTCAACAATATCATGTACAGCTTTATTACCTATATTTTTTATTTTTTGTAATAATAAAGCATGAGTAAAGATGATATATCCATTTTCATATAAACCAAATATTCTCCCCGCTAGGTTATCTGTAAAAATTACTTTATTCTTCTCATTTAACTTTTTTGAACCATCTTTATTATAAATATGCCCCTTTTTAATATTTAACTCGTTACAAATTCCTTCAATTATAGTTCGAAGTCCTGCTGCACATAGAATATTTTGTTGTGAGTTATATGCATTTATTGTTTGCTTATATAGCTTATTTAAATTTTCTGGAACAAATTGAAATTGTTTCGGAGGCATAAAATATAACATCTCAAATTTCCTTTTCCATCTTTCTTCATCAGTTTCAACCTTTGGCTCTTCGGGATAAACTGTAAAAATATCTTTCCATTCTCTATAACCATTAATATATTCCCAAGTGTCTTCATCACCATATTGCCGAACAAATGATTTATTATCACAACCTGCGCATTGTACAATATGATAATGATCATGCCAATGGAAATCAGCATCTACATCTGATTGTTCTTTGTAACTTGTAATTATTAAATGTTTGGTTTTCCCTTTACATCTACTACAATAAACTCGTTCTTTTAATTCTTCCACTACAATCGCCCCTATAAATTTATTATAAAAGGAAAATTCTATAATGTTTAAAAATTTGTTTAAGGAATTAAATTAACTTTAAACTTTTTAATAGTTTTTCTTCCCATATTCCACGAAAATTTTAATGTTAAGAGGTATATATTTAAAAGAAATTGTAATAAACCATGGTACAATTTTGCACTAAGAGATGGTCAGTTGGTAAAAAACGTACTTTCTGATATAAAAGATATATCTCCCTACATCGCCAACATAAAGGAAGAAGCCCTAAGGAAAAATAAATTCCCCACCATCACATTTAATTGAAACTAAATAATTATTTTTTTCGGTGTCCAAATATCCGTAAACCCATTTTCCCTTGAATAATAGTAAAGATCTTTTAGTTTTTTACTGGTATAAACCTGCATATCCCCCCTTTTTCTGAGCTCTGGTATAGAAAGTAATTTATCGTTACGGTCAATGATTTCTTCTAAAAAGATTTTACTCGCTAATTTATCATTTTTTGATAAATTACATGCGCTGCATGCAATCACTAAATTCCACAATTGATCTGCCTGAACAAAACTCCATGGGATAAAATGATCGACATGAGCATGTTGCTTTCTAATGACTTTTCCACAATAAAAACATTTTCCGTTATAATAAGAAGAGAGAACCTGGTAAAATTGATCAAGAGATGACCTTCTAGAGACATTTTCAACTTTTAACAATAGATTCGTAGTATCTCCCTTTTCATTAAATTTTTCTAAAAACAAAGCTAGATGGTAATTAGTTAAATAATTTAATACTCGCTGAAAACGCTGCATAAATGAGAAAAATGTACTGTTAAGTTTTAATTGTTCCTTCTGATTATCAAAATCATAAATAGTGCACGCTGTATCGCCATATATTGCCCCCATGACATTAACCTTACATTTTCTCTTCACTTTATTTATAATTTCCACCTGTAATTCTTCAGAAAGTTTATCAAAAACTAATGTGTTGGGAATCTGATACTTAGATTGAACAGCAAGCAGGATTTTCTGGACTTCGGCCTTTTTTCCCGTCATATTTATTTGATTTAGGTTATGATGGATAACTAAGTTCCAATATATTTTTGCAAAACTCGCAAACAAAGTAGAATAATTTATCTCTAACTTTTCATTAAAATTGTACAAGTTTTCCAAAATTGACTTAATCAGAACGAATTTGTATGTAGTAGAGTTTTTTGATTTCGACGAAAATATGTAATTAAAATGACCCCAAATCTCTTTATCAGTTAGATATTTTGCTTTCATTTCGCCGACTTGTAATTTATGACTCATGAGCTTTCACCTGTATGATTGTTATATAATTAATGATCTACTTTTATTAAACATATCCTTTTTTTAAATCCGCCACGCTCTTGCAGTTTCTTTTTTCTACATTCATCGATATAATCAAATGAAACCCCATGATAATCGGCCAAGGCATGAATAATTTCCAGCATATCAGCAAGCTCTTCAATAGATTGCTCTATAGTCTTACTATGTATGAACTCCTCAAGCTCTTCATAACTTTTCTGTTGTAGTGCTTTTATGTACTCATCATCATTCAATATCTTCATGATAAAATTTTTACCACTATTTTTTATAATTTCCGGTATCTTATCGCGCACTAATTTATTATAAATTGGCATTTCCTTGTTACCCCTTTTAGTGAAATATACTTATACATAATAGTTAAATTAAATTGGATTGATACCAAACAATTCCAAAATTATCTATTTCCATTATACAAAATGATTCCAAATAATTAATAGAAATAAATGTTTTTAATGATAAAACATATCAGTTTTTTCCTACCGTTTTCTCTTTTACAGTACCTTTGAAAATGTGATCAAGTTCCAAAGTTTTAATATTGTAAAATGGAAAATTTCAAATTAAAAAGCTCTGTAAGGAACATCCCTACAGAACTAAAAAAATAAGAGTTAATATTTTTCTTTCTCTTCGGCAACCATTGACATAAAAAACTCATTAGTTTCATATTTGTTACTTTTTTGGTACCGCTCCTTTAAATAGGCAGCCAGTTTCTTATCCGTACAAAAAACAAAGCATCCTTTTTGACCACGTGTCATTAAAGTTCGGTACGTATTTCTAATAATCTCATCCGCGAGTTTTAATGCCTTTTCAGGTTCTTCCCTTATCATTTTTTTCAAGCCTTTTAATGAAGTATCTGTTTTTGCACGTTTGGTATAATCGGTGACTACACTTCCTTTTTCATACCTTAAGTCATCTCCAATAATGACACCTACATAATCAAACTCCAAACCTTGGCATGTATGAATACAGCCTGCTTCTCTGACTGAGTTTTCATCAATTGCCCAAGTAGCTGTATTACCTAAATTCCAGCTCATTTTAAAATCAAACTCAGGAATTACAATATCAAAATAATCCGGATTTGTTTGTCCAACTTTATCCCAATTCCAGCAATAACCAGCAACAATTCGTGATTTATTATTCACTTTATTCAAATTTTCAATTTCTTCCCTCAGTTTATTTGGATTATCAAATACCCTGAAATCATACTGTCCACCAATAAAATCAGCATTTGCTGTTTCTCGAATTTGAAGCACGTCATCAATCCAAGCTAAATAGCCGTCAGAACCATTGCAACGGAATTGGGATTCTAGATTCATAATAGTCAAATTCGCGCCAAATTCTGAAGCGAATTTTTTTATTTCCCCTATACTTCCCGCATCTTTTAGAGTAACACGCTGTCTTTCATCAATAAAAAAGATAGAAAACTTCGAAGCATGGATGATTTCTTTCATTTGATTTTCACCCAGATTGGAAAACATTCCGGATTTCTCATTCAACCTGTGGGCTTCATCCACTATTAATGCATCAAACTCATCAAGTGATGCATCTATATAACTTCCAGATCCTTTGAATAAGTTATCAATAACTCCTTTACGGAAATCACGTTTTAATTTTGTTGCATAGATATTTCGAGGAGCAGCGTTTTTTGTGACATATTGGCAAACCATATGTTGTTTCGTTAACTCAACTAATAAGTTTATAGCCAATACAGATTTACCTGTACCCGGACCACCAGTTACCACCAAAACTTGTTTGGTATTAGTCCGTAATGCTTCCTTCGCAAGATAAATGGCTTGTTCAAAAATCACTTTCTGATCATCAATCATGACAAACTCGGGATTTCCTTTTAACATACTGTTTAAGGAATCTTGCAGGGATTTAGAAGGACGAATCCTCCCATTTTCAATTTTATAGAGGTTTTCCTTATTATCACCATATTGTATGTATTTTTTTATAAAATCACGTAGTTGCTTTGCTTGCCCCTTCAAAAAAACAGGAGCTTGTTCTATATAATACCGGTACACCTTATCAGTTAAAGGATCATAATCGCCTTGATAGATGTAATTATGTAGGTAAGCACAAGGATAAAGATGAATTTCATCGTTTTGAGCATTTTCATTATAGTCTTTGATTAATGATGCATATGACCACGCCTGATAAGAAGGATGAGTCGTTTCCACCAAGTTACGGTTAATGACTGTTTTCACAATAGCTTCTTTCCCACTTATCTTCTCCACAGATTTCCATTGTTTTAATTCAATTATTACAACTGAGTTTTTTTCTCCCTGTTTTCCAGATATTAAAAAATCAACCCGTTTTGAAGTGTAGGGAATCTTAAATTCAATTGCTACACCCGCATCCGCTGGAATTTCATGATCACTAAGAACTCTATACATGTATTGCATGGAGTTATCCCAAGCCCGAACTTCTCGCTCATTGATTCGACCAATTTTTGCATTATAATTTCTACAAATATTGTTAACTAATTCATCGTGAAAAACATCGTTTAAAAATTCTGATTTAGTCGCTTCATAGACAATCATTAATAAATTCATTCCCCATTATTTACTATAATCATTATTTTAATTGATACGAAATTTTTCATGTACACCAATTAAAAGATAAAAAAATCAATTTACATCAATCATTTACTCTTTATCCAAGGAGGTAAAATACCTTCTATAAATCCTTTATGATCTGTTTAATTAGCAAATCAGACGCAATTTTCTTTTAATTAGAACAGAGAACCAACATACATAAATAATATTACGTGTATGATTGTGTATCATATTACTCCCCCATAGTTATATTGAATTGTCTCAATCATTTGCAAAATCATTTGATTCTTCTGATCATTGAACAATTCTTCCATCTCCCTATATATCTCTTCTTCATCCTCCCAATTCATTATAAATATAGATTTAGAGAAAAGACGAGTATATCTTGAGGATGGTTGTTTCGATTTGTCTGAAATGGTCAAGCCTTGGGCTTCTAGTTCATGAATGATAGCTAAGCGTTTTTCCGGATATAAAGGCCCTAGTTCCAATGTTAGCTTTAAGCGATCATCGTTTAATCGCTCAAACCAATAGGTAAAGGTGCTGTCATGCCACCACCATTTGTGTCGGGTACCTCCAAAGGATTTTTCAAGCTTTCGAAATACCGGTAAAAGGAATGAGGCAATTCGATTTTGAATGCGATAATGATCCATTGGTATTCCTTGAGACTTAGCAAATTTTAAAAATGCATCAGCAGGAATTTTTCCTTTCGGGAAATGTTCATAATAAGACGCACTTTCTTCTGAAACTCCTTCTGATGATTCCTCTATTGATGCGACCGCCAAGGCTACTTTTTTAAACAATGAATGTAGGTCAGAATTATGATATAAACGACCCATTCCCTCGATAATTACTTGCTTATGAGCCCAGTCTGAGATTTCGGTTGTTTGTGTATAAATTTTCGTATATTTCTTCCCTTCCTGTTTGGCAGATGGCCTGATCGATACACCTTGATTTTCTAGTGCGTTCAACAACTTCAACCTTTTTTCAAATGGGATTGGTCCAACCTCTACATTCATCTTTAATCGGTCGTCCCAAGTACGTTCGAACCAGATGATGAGTCCGTGCCCTAGCCAATATTCCCCTTCAGGCTCACCTATTGTTTCAGCAAAATCTTGCCATTCAGGTAAAATAAAGTTCGGCACTCGAATATGAGCACGGTAAACTTCTTTTGGGATGTTTTCTAGTTGAACAAAAGATAAAAAAGCCTCCCGTAGGACATTACTGCCGATTTTGAAAATAAAATCTATCGTTTGTTTCTTTTTTTCATAAATTTTTCTTAAGGCTACTTTTTGTTCATCGGTTATTTCTGTCATTTGCTCAAAGACTTTACGATACCGCGGTTGTTTCCTGTACTCTTCATGTTGACTTAAAAATAATAAATCAATGGCTGCTTGATTGGCTTGATAAACCTCAAGGGCAAGCTCATTCGCTTCTTCATCTTGAACGAGCTGTTCCTGAAGGATGGCGGTATAATACACTAAAAAGTCATAAACATTGTCAGACATCGCTTCCCTATTGAATTCAATATGGGATTGAATGATTTCTAAAACATCATAGTAATCTAGCACCCAGTAATCTTGAAAAGATGGGGCGTCGCTTGCTAAAGTCAAGAAAACTGGTAGAATCGTATATCCATCCTTTTCAAAACATTTACGAGCATAACTTAAATAATCTTCCAGCTGTCCCAACGATTCTCCGGCATGAAATTTGTTTTCTATTAAAAGAACGAGCTTTTGTGATGGGACAATAATTAATAAATCTATGTATCGGTTTGTTTCCGTTTTCACTTCACGATAAACTTCTGCGTCTGAAAAAGAAGCATAGATATAGGAAAGGAAATTCCACCCTTCCGCTTTCTCCTCATTTTCGGGACGCATAATGAGACGGGACAACAGTTTTTTTATAAAAAAACTGCCCAATTGATGGTTTTCATTCGGATCCAATAACCATGCCAATACATTGGAGTGCCGAATTTCAAACTGATCCACCCGCAATACTTTTAATGGATTAAACTGATGAAATTTTTGATGCAAACGAGCGAAATCTTTCGAGTGATCGAGCTGCGCAATCGAATCCAATGAATATGTCATAGCAAGTTTTTCTCCTATCCACTTTCAAATCAACATGTAATTTAAAAAGAATTCTCGAAATTCCCTATTGTTATTCATTTATAAGAAACTCCAAGATATAGGGAGAAGTTCCTATACTTCCCTAGTCATCCAAAAAAATACACTACTATCATACAATGTTCCTAGTTTCTAAGTCTAGGAAAATGGGAAAACCCCCCATTAAACCAAATTGGCTCACTGTCATAAAAACAAAAAAATTGCGAAGTAATAACCTCGCAATTTCAAAATACATTCATGAATAAATGAAGTTTTATTCGACCATTTTAGCATTGACATAAACAATAAGAAGAAGATAACCAATGACAATAAGAGGCATAAGTATTTCTAAAGGTAGGATTCTCACAAATCCACTCATGATTAAAACAACAGCTACCACAAAACTATAGGAGCCCACAATAGTTCCTAGTTTCTTTTTATCTCTCACACGATGTTGGTTAAAACCACTCAACCAATACGTTTGCTTTTTCACACCCACTAAATAGGCAAGCACTAAGAAGATTACACCTAAAACCACTACTTTAGTATCCATCTGCCACACCCTTCAAATGAAAATGAACCATTGATTTCACAATGTGTATCCCTATATTTCTATATTCGGGCATCGTTTTTTTAACTCCGAGATGAACTCGTCCCTATTCTTTGGAGAAATCTTAACACTACCTAGTGTGGCAGATTGATAAAATAATTCAAGTCCCTCTTTAGAGGATAAAATTCGATAACCAGTAAATAGATCGTTCATTGGAGTCATTTTGGTGATAGACGGATAAGCAATTTTACTCCTGAATGGTCCGCCTTTCACGAATAAATAATCTTCATAGAAAATGTACTTAATAGAAAAAGTAGTCCATAATAAAAAGCTGACTGAAATGAGAAAGATAGCGACCATAATCATGACGACGGTTATGGATGCTTCCTTATCAAGGAGCGGAGGTAGTAATGTAACAGCAGCTATAATTAAAATCGCTATCGATAAACATGTGATGAATACACCATCTATTTTTGAACGGAACATCATTGAGCCATCCCCTCTTTTTTTACGGTAGATACGGTTATTATTACATTTTATGATAAATGTAGTATTACTTGTACCGAAACGAAATGAGCCCTTTCTAAAATCCACTTTTATCAGATGGCATATCATTTTTATATTCCTGCTCGAATAATGAGAAAAAGATCGTCAATAAATCTAGGGCTCATTTTGTAATTTTTATGTTATACAAAATCCAATTCCTATTCAATTCACTCTAACAAATATAGTTGCCCAACAATAGCAATCTACCAAATTTACATAATCCCAACCTCGCTTGACTTTGCCGCATCCTTACAAGTTTAAAAATAAACCATATTCTTTCCTAAACCCGAGTTCAATGGTTCCAATCGGGCCGTTTCGATGCTTGGCAAGGATGAGTTCGATCCGATTTTTCTTTGGAGTTTGATTCGAATAGTAATCATCGCGATACAGAAATGCGATGAGGTCGGCATCCTGTTCGATTTGGCCACTTTCTCGTAGGTCTGATAAGATGGGACGCTTGTCCTTGCGGCTTTCGACCCCTCGGCTTAATTGAGAAAGGGCGATGACGGTGATTTTTAATTCCCTTGCCATCGTTTTAAGTGCCCGGCTGATTTCACTTATTTCTGCCTCGCGCGTTTTATGGTATTTACGGTCCCCTTGGATAAGTTGCAAATAGTCGATCACTACAAGCATTCTTTTTTGCTCACCATATTCCCTTCTCAGTTTTCGCACCGTGGACCAAATATAAGGAACATCCATGCCGGCTTTGTCAAAAATATAAAGGTTCCTATTGGACAAATCCCCAATGGCGGTGGAAAAACGGTCCCAATCCTCCTCCTGGAACTCTTTTCTCGGATTTTGCATTTTTAAGCTGTCGATTCTTCCTATCAATCCTGCCATTCGTTTCAATAATTGGATTTTCGGCATCTCGAGAGAAAAAATGACACTCACATCCTTGACCGCTGCTTGAACGGCCAAGTTCAAAGCAAATGCCGTTTTCCCCATACTCGGACGCGCTCCAATGATGACAAGATCGGAATCCCGAAATCCTCCAGTAAGCTTGTCCAAGTCTGAAAACCCAGATGGAATTCCTACCATCTCGCCATGATCTTGTTCGCAATACTCATATAAATTGACTAAGCTTTGCTGAATATTCCCGTCATCATCCATTGCCTCTTCATCCTGGATGGCCATAAGGTCATGGATCCCTTCTTTTAATGTTTGGCCAATTTCTCCCCACCATGCTTGGTCCATCATTTTTTCTGCAATATGTATCGTCTTTCTTTTTTGATCGTATTCCTTGACTAATTTTTCATAAAAATGAAAGTTCGCTGTTGTTGGCACACTCCCTGCCAACTGATTCAGGTAGCTTACCCCTCCAACTTCCTGCAAACGGTCCAAACCGAGTTCTTCTATAATAGAGATGATATCAATCGGCTTTCCTTTTTCATCCAAGCTTCGTATCGCCGAAAAAATCTGTCTAAGCCTTGAAGAATATAGCTGTTCAGGCTTGATCGTACATTCTTTGATTAGCTGCTCATCCAGAAAAAATGCCCCTACTAGTGCCTCTTCCGCTTGTTCGTTATATGGTTCAAAACTCTGCATCACGTTCATGTTCTTTACCTCTCGATTCCTAATATCGCTCTCATTTGGGCCATAGATCGTTGGGCGACTTCCTCACTGGCTGGCTTATGCTTTCTCGTGATGATGACTTTCGTTTCCTCTAGATTCGGCACGGACATGGCATTGGTCGTTTTATTCGGTGCTAGTTCGGATATTTTTGGAGGATAAGGGGATTGTCTGACAAATTCCAGTAAGTTTTTTTGTACCTCCTCTAATGGCCATTCTTTCATCGCTTCATACCAGTAATTGACTTTATCTTGGTCAACCACGAATTGGTCATAAAAATTCCAGATCATTTTCAACAAGGTAAATGTTTCACGCTTATTCATTTAAATCAAAATCCTCCTCTTGAAGGGATTTGTACACCATCTTTTGGTTGAGATAGGACTCGAAGTTTGTCCCAAATAATGTTGATGGCCTCAAGTATTTGCACATCACCGGGTCATAAAGCCATTCCCGGACTTTGATGTCAATGACTTTTTTGAAATCTTCCAATGTAAAACCATCTTCTATCCTTGCCAGGATGTATTCCCTTGTTTTCTTTGTATGAGGTTTGTAGGATGAGAATGTTTTTTCATTTAGATAATTGATCACTTCCTCGACTAGTTTTTCCGTCTCTGGACTTTCATTTCGCTCGATCGTTTTGTCCTTCATTCTGTCATCATTAGGTAATGGCTGTTTTGGTTGATTTGTATCGTATCGTTTGGGTAGTTCCGTTTCGATCACCGGTTTTTCTGGAGGGAGATCTGTTAATGTTTCCAACTGTTCGTAATGGATCGTATACCACTTCGTTTTATCCATCTTCGTTCGGTTCCAATTGCCAGAAATCACTAATCCCTGTTTTTCAAGCGAATGGATCGTCCGTTTGATCGTGCTTTCTGACCAAAATGGGAACTGTTGCTGCCAATCTTTGTACGTGTTGTATATCCACTTTCTCCCTTCGATCACATGATTACTCATGGACACCCAATAATGAATTTGTTGCAGGATTACCGCTTCGTTCAAACCAATTTTTACTGCCAGTGATGGAATAATCATCACCGGACTTTCTTGAATTAATAATTTGCTCATTTTTTTCCTCCCTTTCCTATTTCACTGAGTGGCTCCTAAGTAAAGTTGAAAGACCGATCCATCAGGTCAACTCTCTCACCCTTTATATAGGAAGTAGGAATGAAAAAAGACAGGGGGGTGGAAAAAAATTTTTGTTTTCAGATGAAATGTGAATAAAAACTCTTACAAAGACATATAGGATAATCGGGTACACCCATAGACTTTATATGTAAATATTTGTAATTTTGTTATTTCGTTGCTAATATAGAGTTAGTTAGTTGAATAACTAAAAGGTGTTGATCAAATGGCAAAACCAAATGGAATGAGTAAGAGTGAAATTATTCAATGTGCAAAGGAGTGTTTGGTTGAGAAAGGGATTGAAAATTTCACATTAAGAGCAGTGGCTGAAAAAGCAGGAGTAACACAAGGGACGATTTACTATCATTTTAGAACGAAAGAACAATTGTTCATCGATCTCGTTCAGGACATTTGTGACAACAGTTGGCAAGAAATATCTCAAACTAGAGAAAACGTGATAGAGCAAGCGCTTGATTCGGCTAAAAGTCGTTGTTCCTATGATTCGTTTTTCCATAAATTATTTCTTTCTTTGGTTGCTTCCAGTTTTAACAATGAGGAAATAAGAAGGAAACTCGGGGAAATGATGAGGAACGAAAATAAGGCTCTATCCGAGATTTTATCAAGCCTTTGGGTAGAATCCCCGATCAAAGGAGTTTCATTTGAAACATGGGGAATTTTATTCAATGCCATTGTGGATGGATTGGCACTTCAAGCATTATTGCAAAAAGACTTTCCCATTGAAAAAACATACGAGGAATTCGAACATTTCATTAAGGAGCTTAGTACTTTCAAAGGTAAGGAGGACAATTAATGAAAGGCTTCTTATTCACTGCGATGTGGGGGTTGTTCGTATGGTTGTTGGCAACATTGTTTTTTAGGCTTTTCGGAGAATATGTTTTATTTCATCCAGGTTCAGGTTCAGTGGAGTTCTTTATCAGCACGATCCTCTTATTAATTGGAACATCCGCTGTATTGTGGGGTGTCACTTATGTATATCTGTTATTCGATAAAACCAACCATGCTGCATTAAAGTTTGGATTTATCGGTACGATCATTGGTTTAGCATTAGACACATTTACATTATCTTATCATCATCTCGTTTTTCCGAAATTGGATAATTCTCAAGTTATTGCTTTTACCGCATGGATGACTTTTGCCTATGCCCTGTATTTATTTATCCCTTACATCATCAATCAAAAAGTTAGTTACAAATAATTGAATAATGTTCGTATCGTTCTAGAATTAATCATAAAGTTTGAATCACATGAGATGCGATCTTTTTCTTTATTTTCTCTGTTTTTTCTCTGAAAAAAATCTTTGTGTATTCTATGGTATTGCTTGGTTCATTTATGTTTCTTCCATCATGCAACGTGATCTGTCCGATGAATCAAGTTGAGTCCTTCGTTTGCTTCGGAATGACAGGACGTATCGTGCAAGTTGATCGATCATGGAACAAAGATAGGCAGAATTTGATTCCTTACTTATTTATATACCGTTGGAACTGTTATATCTAAAGTTCAATCTACTCAACATAAAATGAAAGATGAAAAAAAGCCGAATACTCGGCTTTTTTTACTGCAATACTTACTCTCGTTTATTTTAAATTCTCTGGATTTAAAGCTTCCAATTCAGGAACAACGAACAATCCATCTTTGCGAATTAACACATCATCAAAATAAATTTCTCCGCCACCATATTCAGGACGTTGAATTAACACCATATCCCAATGAACAGCTGAACGGTTCCCATTATCAGCTACCCCTTCATATGCTTGGCCTGGTGTAAAATGAATGCTGCCGGCAATCTTTTCATCAAATAAAATATCTTTCATCGGATGAAGGACATATGGATTCACACCAATGGCGAATTCCCCTATATATCGAGCACCTTCATCTGTATCTAAAATTTCATTTAGTTTTTTCGTATTCGATCCAGTAGCTTCGATAATTTTGCCGTCTTTGAATACTAAACGAATGTTATCGAAAGTTGTTCCGTTGTAAATGGTCGTTGCATTATAGGTAATAACCCCATTAACGGAATCTTTTACTGGAGCACTATATACTTCTCCATCTGGTAAATTTCGCTTACCTGAACATTTCACAGCACCAAGGCCCTTTAATGAAAAAGTGAGATCGGTTCCCGGAGAAACGATACGAACTTTATTGGTTCTATTCATTAGGTCCTCAAGGGCATCCATCGCCTTGTCCATTTTCTTGTAATCTAATGTACAAACATCAAAGTAGAATTGCTCGAATACATCTGTAGGTACACCGGATAACTGGGCCATAGACGGAGTTGGGTACCGCATAATCACCCATTTCGTATTATTCACACGCTCATCTAGTACTTCACTATATAGTCTGTTATACAAATTAATCTTTTCACTTGGAACATCAGATAACTCTGTGATATTGTCTCCACCGCGAACAGCAATATAGCCATCCATCAGTTTCATCTGTGTCATATCCACAATCATTTGATTCTTTAATTGTTCTTCATTGGCCCCTTTTAAGAATGCTCGCGTTACCCGTGGGTCCTTAATATTGTAAAAAGGATTTCCACCTTTCTCATAGACCTTTTCGATTAATATCTTTAGAAATTCAGGATCCTGAACTCCTATCATTTCAATTAATACGTTTTCCCCTGGTTGAACCTCAATGGAATATCCGGTAATGACTTCAGCAAATTTTTCTAAACGTGGATCACGCACAATATCATCTCCCATTTGTTAGTATTTTTTATACGAATTTCAATTCGTTTGTTTTTTTATTTTAATCTATAAAAACAACAAAATATAATAACAAATCATGACTCCATTTCCTCAAACCATTCTTAATTTGTTTTATCGGTATGAAGGGTTAATATTTTAGTTATTGTTATAGCTTCTTTATATTAGATATTTATAGTTAATAAGAAGTATGTTAGCTAAGTAACTGATGCTAGTATAGTTTCATGGACACAACTAAGTTAAGTTTTTTGTAAATCTGACCATACTAGGTATAGAAAGGTTGTGTCCAAATGGTAAACAAAAATACAGGTAAAAAATATAATGCGGATTTTA
>NZ_JAAIUV010000039.1 GCF_010975035.1 Neobacillus thermocopriae
TAAAGAAACTGGCAAACTGGACTTGGACTAGTCCAAAAATGGTATAATAATTGACCCCGTAGGGGTCAAATTAAAGTTAATATAGACCAAAAATTGCTTAAAATTTGAAAAGGCATTTCGAATTAAGCTTATTCGGAATGCCTTTTGTCTACAATCTGAAAGAAGCAGGTAGCTGCTTCTTTTCTTGGTTCTTATTAGTAAACAATAACTGGTTGGTAAACACTTAAATTGTCATATACTTGTTTCATTATATTAGGCTGGACGTTCACACAGCCGCCCGATCCAGCTGTCAGATAGGCATTACTTGACCAGTTTGTCCGCCAGCTGGCGTCGTGGAATCCTTGTCCACTGTTAGTAAACGGAGCCCAGTAATTGACTTCGATCTCATATGCCGAACTCCCCGCTCTGCTCCCTTTAAGGACGTATGGCGATCTTTTATAAAGGATATACCACACACCTTTTGACGTATCCTCCCCAGTGTCATGTCGGCCTGTCACTACATTCGTTGTGAGGACCATTTTCCCGTTTTTATAGAGCCAAATCCGTTGTTCGGAAATGGATACTTCTGCATAGGTATCACCAATACCATTGTTTGTTAGTGTTTCATATCCATAGCCTTCACCTTTCCAACCATGGCCGACAATATTCGTTGCAGAAAGTGACTTTTTCCCTTTTTCAAAGGCTTCATGAATCAATGCAGTCTCTTTTTCTACATCCAGTGCCCAGCCGTATCCTTGTCCCTTTACAGATATGACTTTTCCTGAATGAGTTTTAAAAGTGAAATTTTTATCTAGAGTGGATTGTACATCATTGATTTCCTTAATTTTATTTTTAATATTACTTTCTTTGATTGATATCTTCATATCTTTGGAAACCGTAGCACTTTTGATGTATTCGCTTGCTTTTAATGTGTAAACTTTATCCTGTACTTTATATTCCAAGGTACGCCCAAGTAGTTCTTTCAGCTTTTTCTTTTGATTTTTAACAATCTCACTATCTTCTTTAACTGGTTGAATGTAAACAGGTTTCAGATGAATTTCACTTGTATATTTTTGCTTATCATAGTCTTTTAATAGACGAGCAATGTCATATTGCTCCCCGTTACTGCTTTTCGTTACGACAATTTTTCCTCGTTGCCAATGAGCTTGTGCATGTTGAGGTGCTTTTAAAGTTTTATTTAAGGCAACAAGCTTTTCTTCCAATTCTTTTTTTAGAATCTGACTGCGATAATAATGGGTTTCGCTAGACATTAACGAATAGTTTTTTGCTTTTGTTGAAGGAAAAAAAGTCCGTTGCTTTTGTAATATTTTTTTAACTGCAGGTAGATCCTCGTCGGTGATATTCATTTTTGTGTCTTTTCCATCTAGTATTTTTTGTTCGCCAATAAAGATGACATTTTTTAATACTGATTTTTGCAATTTTTTTACTGCTTGTTCAGCCGTCAGTCCACCAACATTTATCCCATTAATCTTGGTGTTTTTATTAAAATGTGTGCCCTGGTAATAACTAAATGCAGCAAATAGAAGTACAAGGGAAATGAGTCCCATCCACTTCCAGTTTTTATACCATTTAAGGGACTTAACTCGTTGTTTTTTTATTTTTTCCTTTGATTCTTGTAAGGTATTTGCCATGTAATAACCCCCTGCATACCTTTATGCTTTTTCTTCCAATATAAGAAAGTTGTTTGGAACATAAGATTTCCTCTTACATATTACTACTAATTTACTAGATATAATAGTAAGAACTATGTGGGATTTCATTTTTTTAACTGTGGAATACAGAAAGCCCAAATGAGGAGATCTATACTCTTCATTTGGGCTTTTGAACTATTGAACGTTATACTTTTTAAACAAATAAGCTTAGTAAAAGGATAAAGACTAGTCCGGCAACGGAGATAATCGTTTCTAATAGTGTCCATGTAGCAAAAGTTTCTTTCATGTTAAGGCCAAAATATTCTTTAAACATCCAGAAACCGGCATCATTGACATGGGAGGCAATTAAGCTTCCTGCCCCTGTTGCAAGTACAACTAATGCAAGATTCACGTCCGTTTGTCCTAACATGGGGATAACTAGACCAGCAGTGGTCAAGGCTGCAACGGTGGCAGATCCTAAAGATATACGTAAAATGGCTGCAATCAACCACGCAAGCAGAATTGGTGACATATTTGTATCCTTGAATAATTCAGCAACATAGTCACCGACACCACCATCAATTAATACTTGTTTGAAGGCACCCCCACCTCCAATGATTAAAAGCATCATCCCAATATGCAAAATGGCAGTGGTACAGGAATCCATAATATCCTTCATTGGAATTTTTCTTGCCAATCCCATCGTGTAAATAGCAACAAGTAACGAGATTAACATGGAAGTACCTGCATCACCAATAAAACGGATGGCCGCTAGAAAACCATTATCATCAAATCCCATCGTTTTTTGAATCAGTGTAATTATGGTTGCAATCGACATTAAAATAACTGGAAGGATGGCAGTAAATACACTAATTCCAAAACTAGGTGTGTCTTCAAGTTTAAAAACCTTTTGTTCGCCTAAAGAGGCAATGTTTCCTGTTTTATGGAAGGAATCTGGGACTAGTTTTTTAGCTAATTTTGTAAAGATTGGTCCAGCTAATAATACTGTAGGAATGGCGATAATAAAACCATACAGTAAAACTTCCCCAATGTTTGCACCATATTCGCCCGCAATAACTGTTGGTCCCGGGTGTGGTGGAAGGAAACCATGTGTGACAGATAAGGCAGCGGTCATTGGAATACCAAGATAGAGGATGGAAACCTTTAATTCTCTTGAAATAGCAAAGACAATTGGAATCAATAATACTAGTCCTACTTCAAAGAATAAGGCGACCCCGATAATGAATGAAGCAACAACAACAGCCCATTGAATGTTTTTCTCACCGAACTTGTTCACGAGGGTCATGGCAATCCGTTGTGCGCCTCCCGCGTCAGCGATTAATTTACCTAGCATGGCTCCAAGTCCAAATATTAATGCGAGATGGCCAAGTGTTCCACCTAATCCCGCTTCTATGGTTTTAACAATTTCTTCAAGAGGCATCCCAAGTGCTAAAGCGACACCGAATGATACAATGATTAATGAGATAAATGTATTTAATTTGAAACCCATGATAAGAATGAGCAAAGCTATAATTCCAATTGCGACAATAACTAAAGGCATTGATCGTTCCCCCTGTTCTTTTTAGTCGTATTTAAGTGAACTTCTTTGATAATCGGCGATCCTTTTATAATCCTCTTCTAACACTCTGGATAGATGAATAAAAATTGGCAGTAACTGTCTGTATTCTTTTGCTGCATTTTCATTCGGTGTATGTTTATAGGTACTACCGATCATGTCAGACACGACTTCAAACGATTCAATTTTACCTAAGGCATAAAGTCCTAAAATACAGGCGCCCAGACATGAGCTCTCATAGCTTTCTGGAACAACCACTTCTGATTCAAAGATGTCGGACATCATTTGCCGCCATACCTCTGATCTAGCGAAGCCTCCAGTTGCTTGGATACGGGTGACAGGACTATCCATGCACTCCGTTAATGCAAGAAATACAGTGTATAAATTATAGATAACCCCTTCTAATGCAGCCCGAATCATATGTTCTTTTTTATGTGAAAGGGTTAAACCGAAAAAGGAGCCACGCACGTCAGGATTCCATAATGGTGCGCGTTCACCAGCGAGATAGGGATGGAATAACAATCCTTCTGCCCCTGGTTTTACACGTTCAGCGATTTTGGTTAAGACTTCATATGGATCGATTCCAAGTCTTTTAGCCGTTTCTATTTCAGATGAGGCAAATTCATCGCGAATCCATCGTAAAACAATTCCTCCATTATTGACTGGTCCGCCAATAACCCAATGATTTTCGGTTAAGGCATAACAAAAAATTCTTCCCTTTTCATCCGTTTTTGGCTCATCAATGATGGTCCGAATGGCTCCACTTGTCCCTATGGTAACCGCAACCTCTCCTTTTTTAATAGCATTTACACCCAAATTGGAGAGTACGCCATCACTTGCACCAATGACAAAAGGGGTGTTTGGTTCGATTCCAATTTGTTTTGCTAGATCGGGATTACAATTTGTAAATACTTTTGTGGTTGGTACAAGCTCAGGTAATTGATCTCTAGTAATTCCTGCTATTTTTAATGCCTCTTCATCCCAATCCAAGTTTTTGAGGTTCATCAAACCCATCGCGGAAGCAATCGAATAATCGACTACATATTGATCAAAGAATTTTTTAAAAATATATTCCTTGATTCCAATATATTTTTTTGCTTTGGTAGCGATCTCAGGTCGCTCATTGACAATCCATGTAATTTTACTTAATGGCGACATAGGATGGATGGGCGTTCCTGTCCGTCTATAGACCTCATGTCCATTCCATTCATTTTTAATTTTATGAGACCATGCTTCACTACGGTTATCTGCCCAAGTAATACAAGGAGTTATTGGCTGATCTTTTTCATCCATTACTATGACACTATGCATGGCGCTACTGAAGGAAATAAATTCCGGTTGTTTATGTGGGTTCTGTTTCATAATGTTCGAAATGGCTTTTAATACAGCTTGAAAAATTTCATCTGGGCTTTGTTCGGCAGTTGATATATCTGGTGTATAAAGCGGATAGCCAATATTTTCTGTTTGAATGACTTCTCCTTTCTCAGAAAATAGAACCGCTTTCGTACTCGTCGTACCAATGTCTACCCCTAACATATAGCTAGTCATCTTGTTGCTCGACTCCTTTAGTTAACATTTGTTGTGACATCCAGAGATCTTCCACTTTCTCTTGAACATCATCAAAGTTTTTGTGTAATGATTCAATCATTAGTGCTCTATCTTTTGTTCTGATGGCCTCAATATAAAGTTCATGGTTATTTATAATTCTAGTAAAATCATCATATTTTTCTTTGATACGAGCACGCATCGATAAGAGAATAAGACTTTCCATTACCGGCTTTAAATTATCCCAAATCATCAAGATATAGGAATGATGAATAGACCGAATAATCGTTTCATGGAACATGATATCTTGATAGGAAAACTCATCCGCATCTTTATATTTGATTGCGACTTTCATCATTTCTAATATTTTGCTAAGTTCTTTTACTAATTCTTGAACATCCATTTTTACTAATCGTTCAAAGACAAACGTTTCGATGAGCAACCGAACATCATAAATTTCTTTTATTTCTTTTTCGGTTAAACCTATAACAACGGCCCCCATTCTTTCTAACCGAATGAGATTTTCAGAAGCCAGTGTTTTTAATGCTTCACGAACGGGAGACCGGCTTACGGAAAAATCTGCTGCTAATTTGTTTTCTGATAGAATGGCACCGCTTTCAACAATACCGGAAATAATCCGCATTCTTAGCTCACAGGCCACACGCTCTCCGGTTGAGGCTTTAGAAAGCCATTTTGTTGGATAAAGGAAATCTATTGATTCGGACATTCATCCACCTTCTTTAATTCGAGTATACTTGTATACAAGTATTATAACTAAGTTTTTTAATAATGCAAACGCTTTTATTCATTTATTATGTTTGAATAAAATAATAGATTTTAGAATCGTAGGTAGTTTACACTACTTTTAGATTCTTCCCCTTAGATAGCTGTGAGAAAGATTTTTGTTCTTTTTAACACCACAAAAAAATCCCTTCAATCTTGAAGGGATTTACTTTTCTCGTTTAAGTGATACATTTTATACCATTCGACAAAATGTCCTAGACCTGTTTCTAATGTAGTGGAAGGATAGAAACCCACATCTTTATGCAAATCAGTAATATCCGCATAGGTTTCCTTCACATCGCCCGGCTGCATAGGCAATAATTCTATTTTCGCTTTTTTGCCAATCAGTTTTTCTAATACTTGAATAAAAGACAATAAGTTTTCTGGGTGGTTGTTGCCGATATTATAAATTTTATAGGGGGCTTTACTTAAACTGATTCCAGGATTTTCTTTATCTCCACATGGCCTTGTTTTAGGTGGCTTATTTAATAAACGGATAATTCCTTCGACAATATCGTCGATGTAGGTGAAATCTCTTCTCATGTCACCATAATTAAATACCTTTATTATTTTTCCTTCAAATATATTTTTTGTAAAAGAGTAGTAGGCCATGTCAGGTCTTCCCCACGGTCCATAAACGGTAAAAAATCGAAGGCCAGTAGTAGGAATTTGATATAAATGGCTGTAGGTATGGGCGATTAATTCATTTGCTTTTTTCGTAGCTGCATAAAGACTTACCGGTTGGTCAACGGGGTCTTTTGTCGAAAAAGGGATATGGTTAGTTGCCCCATAGACAGAACTTGAGGAAGCATAAATGAAGTGGTCAACAGGATGATGTCTGCAAGCTTCTATAATATTAATAAACCCTACTAGATTGGATTGGACGTAGGCATGAGGATTTTCGAGACTATAGCGAACGCCAGCCTGAGCAGCTAAATGAATGACAATTCTTATGGAATTATTTCTAAAAATGGAATTCAATGCGCTCCTGTCGGTTAGATCCATTTTATTAAATTCAAATTGAGGATAAACCTTTAAAAGTTCTAGCCTGTCCACCTTTAAACAAGGATCATAATAGTCATTTAAATTATCAATGCCAATCACGTGATGGCCAAGTGTTAACAATCGTTTGGAAAGATGAAATCCAATAAAGCCAGCCGCCCCTGTCACTAAAATGGTCATTATTTTATCTCTTCTCCTTTCGAAATGGTTCCAATCCGTAATACGATACAATATGCATCAGGAGATAAAGAGGTATGGATATTTGCACGAAAAAAAAGGATAGTATGTCTCCAAAATTTCTTGTTGGGATGCGTTAGTTCCAGTATATGCAGGTCTATTGGTGGTTAACATTTTTTTACATTGACACATATAAGGGGGATCACTATAGTATAATTAGAAAAAAAAGAATACCCGTAACTGAAACGGGAGAGGTTCATAGCTGATACCCTCTATAAAAAACTATGGATTCATGACAACTGGCCATGTCCATATTGGATGTGGCTTTTTATGTTTTTGTCCGTTTAGTTTGAATGAGAAGCGGAAACGAACCTCTCCTGTGAAAGTGGATTACACATTTTACAGGAGGTTTTTTTATGTCTGGAAGAACTTATGAAGAAGGATTAAAGGATTTAACATTGCTTGGGAATCAAGGAACAAAATACTTATTTGAATATTCCCCAGATGTGCTGGAAGCAGTTGATAATCTTCACCCAAATCGGGATTTTTTCGTGAAATTTAACTGTCCTGAATTTACCAGCCTGTGCCCGCTGACACGTCAGCCAGATTTTGCTACTATTTATATTTCTTATATTCCAGATAAAAAACTGGTGGAAAGTAAATCTTTGAAATTATATCTGTTCAGCTTTAGAAACCATGGAGACTTTCATGAGGATTGTGTGAATATTATCATGAATGATTTAATTAAACTCCTTGATCCAAAATATATTGAAGTTTGGGGCAAATTTACCCCTCGCGGTGGGATTTCAATTGATCCATGGTGTAATTATGGTAAACCGGGTACAAAGTATGAAGAGATGGCTCAATATCGCTTAATGAACCATGATCTTTACCCTGAAAAAGTAGATAATCGATAGGAAAGAGTTTAAGATATGCTTTTTTATTTAAATGGTATATTTACAGGATTGTTAATTTTGGCCAACATCACGGCAGTAAAGCTTTTCCATATAGGAAGTTGGGTAATATTGCCTGCAGCAGTAATTATCTATATTTTTACCTACCCTATTATTGATGTCATTACGGAGGTTTA
Organism: Neobacillus thermocopriae; assembly: GCF_010975035.1. Lineage (GTDB taxonomy): Bacteria > Bacillota > Bacilli > Bacillales > Cytobacillaceae > Neobacillus > Neobacillus thermocopriae. The sequence goes on from NZ_JAAIUV010000039.1 coordinate 7,805, forward strand.
TGGAAAAAAAGATGCCCAAAGGACGATTCATGCAGGATTAATGACACAAATCCTTGCTTTAGGCTTTATAACAATTACGATCCATTTGCCTGAAGCGCCAGTATTTAAAGATCAGGAGTCTTTTGAGACCATTTTAAATGGAAGTTTTCGGGTGATACTTGCTAGCTTAATTTCTTACACTGTCAGTCAAAACTTGGATGTATTTGTTTTTAATTTATTAAAAAACAGACATGGGCAAAAGAAACTCTGGTTACGAAATAATGCCTCCACCATGCTAAGCCAATTAATTGATACAACTGTTTTTATCGTGATTGCTTTCTATGGAACAATACCGTTAGACGTACTAGGAACTTTAATCATTACTCAATATATTTTTAAATTTTTAGCAGCTATTTGTACGACTCCTATTGTTTATTTCCTGGTAGGGATTGCTAGGAAACAAGAAGCAAAAAATACTTTAGGTCAATAATTTTTTCAACCCCTTGGTCATAGACCAAGGGGTTTTGGTTTGTATTTTACATTATTTAATAAAATCGGGAAAATTTTGGACAAATAATCTTTTAGTCTCTAAAATTTTATAGTAATATTTAACCATAAAAATATTATACATATTACAACTTATTCACCAAATTATGACAAACTATTTAATTTATTTATGGTATTTTAATAGAAATATATAACCGGGGGAGGAAATATGAGAAAATTTACGGTCATTTTTGTATTAATACTTTGTATGTTTTTGAGTTATATACCAAAAGCAGATGCAGCGAGTTCACAATTAATTATTATTAATAAAAAGACAAACACTCTTGCATTCTATGAATCTGGAAAGTTGGTTCGTACATTTAGTGTAGCAACAGGGCGTACAAGGGATTTAACACCTGAAGGGACCTTTAAGATTGTAAATAAGATTGTGAATCGTCCGTATTATACGGGTGGCATTCCAGGGGGAGACCCGCGTAACCCGCTAGGAAACCGCTGGATGGGTATAGATGCTAGAGGGACATATGGTACAACCTACGCCATACATGGGAATAATAATGAAAGTTCTATTGGTAAGTATGTTAGCTCCGGTTGTGTACGAATGCATAACGCTGAAGTCCGCTGGCTTTTTGATCGGGTAAAATTATATACCCCAGTCATTATTATTCATTCTAGTAAAAGCTTTGATGTGATTGCGAAGGAAAAAGGATATTCGGTTGAATCAAATGGTTGGGTAAAAGTTAATGGCAATTGGTACTATTATGAAAAAGGTGTGCCTAAAACCGGATGGCTAAAACAAGGGAGCCAATGGTATTACCTAGATAAAAATGGTGTGATGAAGACAGGTTGGGTCTTAGTCAACAACAAATGGTATTATCTTCAACAAAGTGGTGCCATGAAAACTGGTTGGTTATTTGATCGGGGCACATGGTATTTTCTTGATCAATCCGGTGCCATGAAGACCGGCTGGTTATACAATGGTGGAGCTTGGTATTACCTCAATAATAACGGTGCCATGAAAACTGGATGGTTAAAGGATAAAGGGACTTGGTATTACCTCAATAGTAACGGCGCTATGAAAACCGGATGGCTCTTGGATAAGAAAAAGTGGTATTATCTTGATAAAAGTGGAGCTATGAGAATTGGTTGGCTAAATGATTCAGGTAAGAAGTACTACTTGGACAATAATGGAGCAATGGTAACCGGCTGGTTAAAATACGAGAATAAATGGTATTACTTTAATAATAATGGTGCCATGAAAACCGGATGGCTCTTGGATAAGAAGAAGTGGTATTATCTTGATAAAAATGGAGCCATGAGAATTGGCTGGCTAAATGAATCAGGCCAGAAATACTACTTAGATAAAAGTGGAGCAATGGTAACCGGCTGGTTGAATATCGAAAATAAATGGTATTACTTCCAGAACAGTGGTGCTTTGTCTGTTAATACAATAGTTGACGGTTATAAAGTAGGTAAGGATGGAGCTAGGATTCTATACGTAGCGTTAGGTGACTCATTAGCTGCAGGAATTACTCCAGAAAATAAGGATGATTTAGGATATCCAGATTATATTGCCGATAAATTTGGCAAAAAATCAATTGGATTTAAAAATTTTGGTGTTCCAGGATATACATCTATTCAATTAAAAGATGATGTTCAAAAAAATAAGGAAGTACAAAAATTATTAGCTTCAGCGACTCATATTACAATTGATATCGGTGCGAATGATTTACTCCCATTATTGCCAGATAAGCCCGATGAAGCCTTAAATCCGACCGAAATAATGCAGGCTATTGGTGCCATTTCTAAGAACATTGATTCAATTCTTGGCACAATTGATAAGCTAAATCCAAATGTAAATGTGTATGTAATGGGATACTATAATGCGTTCCCATATTATCCGGAAGAACTTCAGAAACAGTTATTACCGTTGATAAAGGCATTAAACGATGAAATTAAAAAACAAGCTAATAAAAATGGCGACACATTTGTAGCAACTGATAGTATCATTGCTAGTGATATTAAGAAATATATACCAAACCCAGACAATATTCATCTAAGTAAATCCGGATATCAAGTCATTGCTGATGAATTTTGGAAAGTAATGAAGTAGATGGTATTTGATATTACTTAGAATATGAAATAGAAGGTGCCCTTCTTGGGTACCTTCTTTTTTTATAGATACCTTTAATCAAATCTATTTTTTGTAAAATTTGTTACATTTCCTTTATGTAAACATTTTTGTAAACATGTATACCGATTGTTGACATTATGTTTACAAGAGAGTTTACGTGTATACAAATACGTACACACCCTTTGATAGCACGATGTATACATATTTGTAATTTATGTTTACATAAATGTTTACTCATTTTCCAATGTTTACAAATTCGTATACTTTATTACACTTATATTTCTTTTTAGCTTGTGACATTGAAGTATCCAATTATCTTCTATACGCTTAATAGTAAAGAAAGTTTTTAATCTATTATGTGAAAAGGAATGATGTTGATGACGAAGTCTAGAATTGCTGCTGTAGACGTAGGCAATGACTCTGTTAAGGCCATTTTCGGTGAATTAGAACGTGAATTAAATATTCCAAACATTATTGCAAGAGACACAGAAGATCGGCCTGTAATCGGCATCGAAGATTTGGACAGTAAAGATCCGTTAGATGGAATCCATATTAGAGTCCACTCCCCTTCCTTAAAAGAAAACAATGTGATTTACCGTGTAGGGAATTTGGCAACGAAAAGTATTAATGCAACTGAACTAGATCCCGGCAGTAGTAAATCGGAGGAAGACCAAACATTAATTATGCTTTTTGCCACCCTGGCACTAGATGCAGTGAATAGTGATTTTCCACGGAATAAGAATATTATTGATGCTAGCTATATACTTGGAACGGGTCTACCGCTTCGTGAAGTAAAAGAAGGAAAAGATGCAGGATATCGCTCAAAATTGCTTGGTTCTGTTCATCAGGTTGAGTTTCTCGTCACACCAAAATATCAGGGAATGAAGGTCAATATTAAATTTGACGAAGTGAAGGTTTATCCAGAAGGATTTGCTGCTTTTATCAACTTGGTAATGGATAATAGCTTAAAGATTATTAATAAAGACCTTATTGACAAGCGTATCTTAATTCAAGATATTGGAGGATTATCTACAGATATCGCGGTCATTAAAAACCGCAATGTTGATGATGACAAAGCTCAAGGGTTTAATCTTGGGGTTTCAGAATCCCTTGAGCAAATACGAGAAGAAATCCGGAAAAAACACGGCGTGGAACTTGATAGTCGTCGTGATGTCGTCGAAATTATTACAAAGAAAAATGACCGTAACCATATCATGGTGAAAGGAAGCCGGACAAGCGTTCATGATATCACTGACCGCATCCTGCTTGATTTGGCAAAGAAACAATACCGACTTCTGAGAAATGTTTGGGCCAAAAATTCGCAAACGGAAATTTGCTATTTTGTTGGTGGCGGTTCAATCATCTTAAAGGAATATATTAAAAATATAAACAACAGTCTAGATGGCTATAATATTGATTTCTTTGAGGATGAAAAGGAAAGCATTTGGATGATGGCTAACGCCTATTACAAGCTTATTAAGGATTTTATCCGTAAAACAGAAAAACAAAATACTGTTAAAGATAAAGCTCCAGTCAAAAGCTAATTAAAGGTGTGAGTCTATGAAAAAGACAGCCACTAAGGAGATTAAACGTGGACAGGCCATTTCTTTTCGCCTTCCCTCTGATACACCAGATTATCTTTTAAAACAGTTACAAAAAATAAAAGAAACAGAACGTAGGAACTTTTCTAGTAAGATTGCTGAGTTTGTCCTGCAAGGGGTTAGTCAATCTTTTTCACGGGAAAAAGAGACGATCACCATTCCCCTTCCGAAAGGATTAACAAAAGCGCAGCGTGATTGGCTGAAGCATGAGCATTCAGAAGCACTACTAGGAAGTATCCTATATCATTTAATTTCTGACCCTGTAAGGTCAACTGCACTGCTGGCCTCATTAAATAGCAATGCGGTAGATATTGATGAGGCACTATACCTTCAGGAAGAGTCAATTACAAGTCAACAGGTTGTTTCTTTCGATATGGAAACTGATATTCAACAAGATTTTACTGAAGGAATGGAAATGGAAGACGATTTAGAAGAGTTGACTTTGGAGGATTTGACACAGATAGACTCCCCCATGGAAAATCAAATGGAAGAGAAAGAACTGGACATTGATGATTTGTTAGGTGGCTTCTTAGCAAAAATGAATCAATAGTGGCGTCCTTTCCCCACCTGAATGATTTATTACGAAATTCGGGTGGGGAAAAGATCGTTTTAATGGGTTTTATTCGGCAGTTTTTTACTTGGTGAATCACTACCTTGATTTTCCCTGTTTTTCTGATCTTTTTTCTGTCTTTCCTGTAATTTTTCCACAAATTCATGGGTGCTACCGCTTTGAAGATTATGATCCATGTTATCCCTCCTTATTCCTTGAACAATGGTTAATGTATCCATAAGAATTGAAAAACATGCAAACAAAAAATCCCCTTGAAAAAGGGGATTGTCAGATTGTAGACAAAAGGCATTCCGAATAAACTTAATTCGAAATGCCTTTTCAAATTTTAAGCAATTTTTGGTCTATATTAACTTTAATTTGACCCCTACGGGGTCAATTATTATACCATTTTTGG
>NZ_JAAIUV010000004.1 GCF_010975035.1 Neobacillus thermocopriae
CTTAAAAAATTGTCCATGCAGGCGATGCTTACTTTTGCTGCAATGAATTTAAAGAAACTGGCAAACTGGACTTGGACTAGTCCAAAAATGGTATAATAATTGACCCCGTAGGGGTCAAATTAAAGTTTATATAGACCACAAATTGCTTAAAATTTGAAAAGGCATTTCGAATTAAGCTTATTCGGAATGCCTTTTGTCTACAATCTGAAAAGACCATTGAATGGTCTTTTTTCTTTTGAAATGCGATACTTTTTTGCAAAAATCAACTACTTCAATAATCTTTAGTTTAATTATTGGGATATTTCCTAGTCTTTCCGAATAAAGCCGTGGCAATAGCGCTGAAAAAACTCCCCAATGCTTCAATCATTTCCCGTTCACCTCTACAAAGGAAGAATATATATTAATTCCAATAATACCATATTATTGAAATTAATAATAAAAAAAATTTTTGATTTGCTTTTTATATATATCCAAACTTTGTTATATTAGCTCATACTTTTAAAAAGTATGAGCTAAGTCTTTTGCTTTTGCAATCGCATTGGCTTTTATTTCCTCTGCTTGGTCCGGCTTCGCATTATGACCTTCCACAAATAAACCTTCAAAAGAAGGAACTCCGAAGAATTTCATAATGATATCTAAATAGCGATGGCCCATTTCCATTTGCGCTGCAGGGCCTTCTGAGTAAAATCCTCCCCTAGCTTGAATATGAAGAGCTTTTTTATCTGTCAAAAGACCAATCGGCCCATTTTCTGTATATTTAAAGGTTTTACCAGCAACAGCTACTGCATCAATATAAGCTTTCATAACCGGTGGAAATGAAAAATTCCATAATGGTGTGACAAAGATATATTTATCCGCATTAACAAATTGATCACAAATTTCAGACAGTCTCCCTACTTTGGCTTTCTCATCAGTGGATAGCTCCTCAAACGCCTTCCCTTCTCTTAGCTTTCCCCATCCATTAAATACATCCGTATCGATCTGAGGGATATATTCCTTATAGAGATCTATATGGGTAATTTCATGAGAAGGATGAACTTCTTTATAAGTATCAATAAACGCTTTTCCTACAGCCATACTATATGACTTCGTTTCATCATGTGGATGTGCAGTTATATATAATACTTTTGTCAATTTTCATCAACCTTTCTTTCATTTCATTTTTCATTTTAGTTTGTGAAAAATGAAAAATATTATCTAATCACAAATACCTCATTTACATCCACTACTGTTTATTATTACATTAATTAATTAAATCCTGGACATCATGGAAAATTTCAATCAGTGGAGTTAAATTTAAATATTTGCTTAAAGGAATGTTGGATTACTTCCAAACATAAGAGATATACTAGAGCAATAAAATGCACACAATCTTTTTCTACTTTGATCGGAATTTGATGAATTCTTGTACAAAAACAATTTCCTTGGGTGGAATCTTTTATAGGTAAAAAAAGAACCTTTGAGCATATGTCAAAGGTTAAAGGAAGAGCTTCACGTATTGACGGAAACTCTCTTAAAAGTAGGAGGTCTAAACACAGAAGAATTTTTACAAATGTATTTTACCATTTTCTAAATATTCAATCCATCATTTAAAGCTGTAAAGTATAAAAGTGAATCAAAAGTCGGAATTATTCTAATTCGATTGTTACAATTCCCTCCATTCCCCATCATTCTTTATGCCTATTTATTTTTAAAAAGTTATTACAATGTGATTGACAAACCTGTATATACAAGTTAAAATGAAAACGTAATCAAAACTTGTATATACAGGTTAACGATTAATGTTCATGAAACCGCAATCATTCGCCTGTAAAACGTACAAGACATCTATAAAAAAGAGGAGAATCTTGGGAGTATTCCCATTTTGACGGGGGGAAAATTAATGACAAAGTTTACTGAACCTGCAAAAGAATTGGTTCAACACATTGGCGGTAAAGAAAATATCGCAGCGGTCACACATTGTGCTACAAGGATGAGATTCGTATTAAATGACCCGAGTAAAGCGGACGTAAAAAAAATTGAATCCATTAAACTTGTAAAAGGTACTTTTACACAAGCAGGTCAATTCCAGGTTATTATCGGTAACGAAGTTGCTTCATTTTATCAAGAATTTATTAAAATTGCTGGTGTAAGCGAAACTTCTAAAGAGGAAGCGAAAGTCGCAGCTAAACAAAACATGAACTGGCTTCAGCGAATGATTGCTCATCTTGCTGATATTTTTACACCATTAATTCCAGCTCTTGTAGTTGGCGGTCTTATTCTCGGTTTCCGAAATGTCATTGGTGATATCAAATTATTAGAAGATGGAACAAAATCAATTATCGAAGTATCCCAATTTTGGGCAGGAGTTCACTCCTTCCTATGGCTGATTGGAGAAGCAGTCTTTCACTTCCTTCCTGTCGGCATCACTTGGTCCATTGCTAGAAAAATGGGAGCCTCACCGATTCTTGGGATCGTATTGGGGATTACTCTCGTTTCACCACAATTATTAAATGCGTATGGCGTAGCAGGTGCAGAAGAAATCCCAGTTTGGGATTTTGGCTTTGCTAAAGTTGAGATGATTGGGTACCAAGCACAAGTCATTCCTGCGATTTTAGCCGGATTTTTATTAGCTTACTTAGAAACAAGATTACGTAAAATTGTTCCAAACTCTATTTCCATGATTGTTGTTCCATTTTTTGCATTAATTCCAACTGTATTAATTGCCCATACAGTTTTAGGCCCTATCGGATGGACAGTTGGATCATGGATCTCTGATATCGTTTACTCTAGCTTAACTTCTGCTTTTGGCTGGTTGTTTGCAGCAATCTTTGGTTTTGCTTATGCTCCACTTGTTATTACTGGTCTGCATCATATGACAAATGCAATTGATCTACAATTAATGAGTGAATTTGGCGGTACAAATTTATGGCCAATGATCGCATTATCAAATATTGCTCAAGGTTCAGCGGTTGTAGCAATGATTTATCTAAACCGTAAAAATGAAGAAGAAAAACAAGTATCCATACCGGCTGCCATCTCTTGTTACTTAGGGGTTACAGAGCCAGCTATGTTCGGGATTAATTTAAAATATGGATTCCCATTCCTCGCTGCAATGATTGGTTCAATGACAGCGGCAGTTGTATCAGTTGGTTCCAATGTAATGGCGAACTCCATCGGTGTTGGTGGTCTGCCAGGTATTTTATCTATCCAAGCACAGCACATGATTATGTTTGCTGTTGCAATGCTTGTTGCAATTGTTGTCCCATTCCTATTAACAATTGTTTTTGCAAAAACCGGTATGAACAAATTTTCATTTAAAAAATAAAACTCCATGTAGGAGGGAGAACATCTCCCTCCTTTTCACATTAAAATAATAGGCAGGTGTTTAAAGTGTCAGCAACATGGTGGAAAAATGCTGTCGTTTATCAAATCTACCCAAAAAGCTTTAAAGATACTACAGGAAACGGAACTGGTGATCTCCGTGGTATCATTGAAAAACTCGATTATTTAAAGAAATTGGGTGTAGACGTACTTTGGCTGACGCCAATATATAAATCACCACAAAGAGATAACGGATATGATATTAGTGATTACTATTCCATTCATGAAGATTATGGAACAATGGAAGACTTTGATGCCCTACTCGAGGCTGCCCATCAACGAGGGCTAAAAATCATGATGGATATCGTTGTCAACCACACATCTACCGAACATGAATGGTTTAAACAATCAAGGTCGTCTAAAGATAATCCTTATCGTGATTTTTATATTTGGAGAGATGGAAAAAATGGACAACCTCCTACGAACTGGCAATCTAAATTTGGTGGATCAGCTTGGGAATATGATGAACACACGGGTCAGTATTACCTACACTTGTTCGATGTTACACAAGCAGACCTCAATTGGGAAAATGAAAAGGTTCGTGAAGCCATATATGAAATGATGCATTTTTGGCTCAAAAAAGGGGTTGATGGGTTCCGCCTTGATGTTATTAATTTAATCTCAAAAGATCAACAATTTCCTGAAGATGACACGGATGGACGAAAATTTTATACAGATGGACCAAGAATTCATGAATTCCTTCATGAAATGAACGAGAGAGTTTTTTCAAAATACGATATGATTACGGTCGGTGAAATGTCTTCTACCTCCATTGATAATTGTATCAAGTATACTAACCCGGATCGTGAAGAACTTAACATGACATTTAGCTTCCATCACCTTAAAGTCGATTACCCTAATGGAGAAAAATGGACCAAGGCTGATTTTGACTTCTTAGCATTGAAAAAGATTTTGTCAGATTGGCAGATCGAAATGAATCGGGGGGGTGGCTGGAATGCCCTTTTCTGGTGTAATCATGACCAGCCACGTGTTGTTTCTCGCTTTGGGAATGATGGAAAATATCACATTGAATCGGCGAAAATGTTAGCAACCGCCATTCATATGATGCAAGGTACCCCATATATTTATCAAGGGGAAGAATTGGGTATGACGAATCCAAACTTTGATTCTATTGAAAAATATCGTGATGTTGAATCATTAAATATGTTTCATATCCTGAAACAAAAAGGTCTTGAAGAAAAAGAGATTATTGAAATTTTAAAACAAAAATCACGGGATAATTCTCGTACACCTGTACAGTGGGACTCCAGCAAGAATGCCGGATTTACGACAGGAACTCCATGGATTGATATAGCAGATAATTATAAAGAAATTAATGCAGAGAAAGCATTGCAAGATCCAGATTCTATCTTTTATCATTACCAAAAATTAATTCAATTACGTAAAGAGTATGATGTGATAACCGAAGGTAATTATGAACTACTATTAGAAGACAGTAATGATATTTTTGCCTATGTCAGAACGTATGGAACAGAAAAACTGTTAGTCATAAACAATTTTTATGGTAAAGAAACAAAAGCCGTTCTCCCTTCTTCTTTAAATCTTGATGAATGGAAGAGTGAAATGTTAATCTCTAATTATAATGATTCTTCGGAGCTTAGAAAGGAACTTCTTCTTCGTCCGTATGAATCCATTGTGTATTATTTAAAAAAGTGATTGGAGATCCTGTATGACGAACAAGTATCTAACCATATATAACCAATTAATTGAGCAAATCAAAAGTGGAAAAATTCCACCTCAGACACTACTTCCCTCTGAAAATGAACTTAGTGAACAATATCAAACTTCAAGGGAAACAATTAGAAAAGCCTTAAATTTGCTCTCACAAAATGGGTATATCCAAAAGGTTAGAGGGAAAGGTTCGATTGTCATTGACGTCTCAAAATTTGACTTTCCTGTGTCCGGATTAGTAAGTTTTAAAGAACTTTCAGGAAAAATGGCAAATAAGCCAAAGACTATTGTCAACCAGCTTGAATTAATTAAACCGGACAGCTTTATTCGTCAACAACTTCAGCTTTCGGGAAAGGATCAAGTTTGGAAGATTGTTAGGACAAGGGAAATTGGCGGAGAAAAAATTATTTTAGACAAAGATTATTTAAACTATAAATATGTTCCTTCTTTGACAGAAGAAATCTGTTCCGATTCTATTTATCAATATCTTGAAAATGAATTAAATTTGGCCATCAGCTTTGCCAAAAAAGAAATTGTGGTTCAGGAACCTTCACTGGAGGATCGCGAACTATTAGATCTTGATGGGTTTCATAATGTCGTGGTGATTAAAAGCCATGTATACCTCGACGATGCTAGCCTTTTTCAATATACCGAATCGCGACATCGGCCAGACAAATTTCGCTTTGTCGACTTTGCACGTAGACCGCAAAGGTAAAATCTTTTAGACCTCCTTCCACTGGATGGAGGTCATTTTTTTAATGAAAAATATGTTTGCTTTCGACATTAAAGAATAATCAGCAGGGAAATTTTTGTGCTCTCTCCCTACTATTCAAACAACATTGAATCTCTTTCACTCTTCGTGTTTCCTTTATCTCAGTTGGAGAGCTCCACAAGGAAGGCTCCGGCAGCATAACATCGCACGACCGAAAGCGATAGCTTTTGGGAGGAGGTCATACGCCACTGACCAGGGCGCTTACGCTTTTCTATATAGTTAATCCAAAATATTGCTTTGCCAACAATTTAAATTTATCCAAAGTTACCTCTTCTTTTAATTCATTTCCAGCTATCCGTTGTGTAAAAGACGTGTCTGTTAACACCATTACCCCATTATCTATTAACTTGGTTACTAGGAACTTTTTATTAAAAGGTGAAAATGGATGCTCGACAATGATTTTTTGAATTTCATTTAATTCATGTTCATTTTCGATTCGTATGGATGGATCAAAGGCATAACCTAGAACCCAATCAGAATGGCGATGCTTTAATTTCATCTCCATTACATAATTACCATGGTCAGTAACCATCTTTCTTACGCGAAAATCTCCATTTCTCGATGAAACTACTTGACCATTCATTGGAACAGGTGTTAGAGGTAAATTTCCCCCAAATCCCGTATCAATGATATATTGTTCACCATTAAAAGTTAATAAAATCGCAACATGCGTTCTACCGGTTGGACTAAAAGTCTGCAATGTTTGTTCAAAAACAACCGCACTAATTAGTTCCACTTCAAACCCATTTTCCAATAAAAAATAATATAGAATCGAATTTAATTCATAACAAAGTCCTCCTTCTTTCTTTTTTAAGATTTTATCCACGACATTTACTTTAGAAACGTCTTTCATATTCTTGTTTATAATACAAATATTTTCGAATGGGATTGTATTTGCCGTTTTTTCTAATACATCAGACAATTTGTCAAAAGTAATTTTTTCGTTTTCGGAAAAACCTATTCTTGCCCGAAACAGTTTATTTAATTCCCTCATTTTCATACTCCTCCAACCCTTTTACTCTTATTCACTTACTGTGTTAAAATGACAGTAATTTATGGATGAGGTGATGCTTGGATGTGCGGCCGTTTTACCTTAACTGCGACGATTGAACAAATTATGGATCGTTTTGATATACAAGCTTTCCTAGATGAAGAAAATTTTGCTCCTAATTATAATATTGCACCATCCCAGAATGTCCTGGCAATTATTAACGATGGGAAATTTAACCGAATGGGGTTCTTAAAATGGGGCCTGATTCCCCCATGGGCGAAGGATCCGTCCATCGGCAATAAACTGATAAATGCTCGTGCTGAAACAATATCTGAAAAACCAAGTTTTCGCCATGCTTTTAAAAATAAAAGATGTTTAATTATTGCAGACGGATTTTACGAATGGAAGCGAAATAGTGACCATTCAAAAACACCAATGAGAATCAAATTAAAGTCAAATTCTTTATTCGGAATGGCGGGTATTTGGGAGCAATGGAAATCTCCTAATGGGAAATCTGTCTTCACTTGTTCAATCATTACTACCACACCGAATAAATTGATGATAGATATTCATAACCGAATGCCGGTCATCTTAAAACGAGAAGATGAAAAAGATTGGTTAGATCCTACCATAAAAGATACGAAATTACTAAAGGACTTTCTTGTCCCGTTTGATCCAAACCAAATGGAAGCCTATCAAGTTTCATCTTTAGTGAATTCAACTAAAAATAACTCCATTGAACTGATTCAAAAAATTTGTTAGTGCCCATTTTTGTAAAAAAGGACAAGTTACCTACAACTTGTCCAAGCTTGAACATATATTTATACTAACCCATTAAATTTTCCTTCTTAATAAAAGCGGTTATTACCGCTTTCTTTTTTTACTTCATTTTTTATCATTCCATTATATTCAGATGAAAAACATCAAAGTCTAACAAAGATAGGAAAATCAACATTTTAGATTTTTAATAAAGGGAGTATTTTACCAGGGATGTTTGGAAGTTAAACGAATCATAAATATGCTCGTATTACATGTTAGGGATTGAGGGTCATTCTAATTTCCCATATCTTCATTCCCCTCCCAAATTTATAACACGATATACTTTTTTTATTCTGCTTAAAAAAATAAATGTAAAATGGACAAGTTACCTACAACTTGTCCAAGCTTGAACATATATTTATACTAACCCATTAAATTTTCCTTCTTTATAAAAGCGGTCATACCGCTTTCTTTTTTATTTTTTTAATTCATGTTAAAACATCGAAACTTAACAAAATCCTGAAAATCACCTTTTTAGAAAAAAGTGAGTAATTCACAGTATTAAGATCAAATGTATCGTAAATTTCCCACTATTACATGTTAGAGATTGAGAATATATCTATTTCCCGTATCTAAATTCCCTTATTATAATCATGGCACAATATACTTTTTTGATGCTGCTTGGGAATAATAAAGATGTAGGATATTATGATGGGGCTGGATTCAGATGGGATTAAAAGTTATAAAATGGCTCTATAACTTAATGAAGGTAAGGCAAAAAATATTCATACCATTTGTCCTTTTATACATTTTATTAGCCGCTTTAGGGATTTATTTGATAGAACCAAAAACATTTAAATCCTATTTGACTTCGATTTATTGGGTAATTACTGCCATTGCAACAGTAGGCTTCGGTGATTATGTACCTGTAACTGACCTAGGGAAGGTTTATACCATTTTCCTTTATATAACAGGAATTGGATTATTAAGCTTGTTTATAGGGAGATTTATAAATTCTGTTTATTTAATCGATAAAATGAAGATTGGAGGAAAAATGAAGTACACTGGTGAAAATCATATCATCCTTATTGGCTGGAGTACAAAATCGAAATTAGCCATTCGAGAAATTCTTAAGTCCGATAAAAAAATTGATATTGTCATCATCGATGATTTAGAAAAAGCTCCATTAACCGAAGAACGGCTGTACTACATCCGAGGCGATGCTACGGCAGAAGAAACGTTACTGAATGCAAATTTGCCAAAAGCAAAAGGTGTTATCATATTTGCCGATCAATCTCTTAGAGAAAATATTACGACGAAAGATCCATTATTTGTAGACGGGAAAACCTTATTAATAGCCACTGCCATCTCAACCATTGAAAATAGATTAGATAGAGAAATTCACGTGACTGCCGAGGTCATTAATGAAAAACATATTCCATTTTTTAAGTATGTGAATGTGGATGAATTTATCCCATCCCAAGAAATGATTTCGCATGCAGCTGTCCGGTCATTATTTTCTCATGGGGTTACAAATATGTACTCTGAATTGATGAGTACAAAATATAATGAAACGATGTATGAAATACCGAAACGTGGTGAATGGAAAACATATAGGGATGCATTTATAGACTTACTAAATAATGGAGCTACTTTAGTCGCGGACCGTGGTGACTTACATATTAACCAAAAGTTGGATCAATTTATTCCGGATAACGCCCAATTGTTTGTGATCTGTGATAAGGAAACGTTCGAAAAATTGAATTCTAAAAATACGGTAAATTAACCTTCCTTCTTTAGGAAAATAAATAATTATTTGGAATCTGATCAATATTTTGGTTGATGAAAATTGGAAATCTTTATATAATTTAATTAAGGAAAAATCGGGAAGTAGCTCAGCTTGGTAGAGCACTTGCATGGGGTGCAAGGGGTCGCAGGTTCGAATCCTGTCTTTCCGATATATTTTTTTACAAAGAAAGCCTATCTTTTCCTTAAAGACAGGCTTTTTATTTTTTTATATCTCGTATTTTCATCATTTACATATCTTCAACTGGAATTTGTCGTTTTATCACCAACACGAAATTCTACTGACAATCGATGAAATCGGATCATGCGAAAATAGGTTTCATGAACTCCATCTCTTTTCAAAACGCCTTGATGAAAGTTTCATTTAAGATAAAAGGAGAGATCATGTTGACGACCAGCCAATCTATTACTATTAAAGAATTAACAACAAAACAGGAATGGATGGATGCCTTCCCTGTCATGAAGCAGCTCCGGACACATTTGGACGAAGAAAGTTATCTCAAGCTCGTAGAAGAAGCGGTACAAAAAGAAGGCTACAGAATGGTTGCCTTATATGAAAATGGAAAAATAGTAGCTGTCAGTGGCTTCATGCCAATGATTACCCTTTATAATGGAAAATTTATTTGGGTATGTGATCTCGTTACAGATTCGTCCCAACGTTCAAAAGGGCATGGAGAATCACTCTTATCCTATATTGAAAATTGGGCTAAAGAAAATGGTTACCCGATTATCTCCCTTTCTTCCGGTCTTCAGCGGAAAGACGCTCATAGATTTTATGAAGACAAGATGAATTACGACAAGGTTAGCTATGTATTTTTAAAAAAACTTAATTAATTTATTTTTTATGAAAAAAACTAAGCCGCCAATTCTACAATTGGCGGTTTTTGATTTGGTTATACACTCATGACCGATTTTTCCCAACCTTCATGAAGGGCAATTCTATTTTTATATTCAAAACATTATGATAAATAATGAAACATTACGAATTCACGTTCAAATACACAGATTCATTCTCTTGTTCAGCATTATCCTCCCATCCTTTACATACATCAACCCATTCCTTGGCGGATGAATATTGAAAAATTTCTTCACATGTTAATTCAATGGCAGAGTTTGAACTGCCACAAGCAGGAAATACCGTCTCAAAGCGTTTCATAGAATTATCTAGGTAAACATCCAGTGGATTCTTCAGTCCAAATGGACATACACCTCCGATAGCATGTCCAGTCTGTTCAAGAACTTCTTCAGGACTGAGAAAACGTGCTTTAAAACCAAACGTTTGTCGGAATTTCTTATTATCGATTTTCGCATCACCGGCAGTGACGACTAAAATTGCCTTGTCCTCTTTTCCTCTAAAAGATAACGTTTTGGCAATACGTGCTGGAATAACACCAATGGCCTTGGCTGCCAACTCCACTGTTGCACTTGACGTGGCAAACTCCATTACATCCTTCTCCCTGCCCCACTGTTTTAAATGTTCCTTCACACTCTCCAAAGACATTGACATTGCACCCTTTCCATATTGAAATTATGTAGTATCATACCATATTTCCACAATTATACAAACTATACGATTTATCATCTTTAGATTAAAAGATAAGATAGATCCGTGCTATAAATTATCTCTGTTAAATCTGTTAAATTTTCTGTAATATTAAGATAGTTTTAGTTTCATAGGAGGGATAATTTGAACACACAAGGAGCCATCATGCCCTACCCTCGTGCTAAGGGGATTTTTCTCGTTATTATTGCCGCCATCTTTTGGGGAGTTTCAGGAACAGTTGCACAATACTTGTTTCACCATAAAGGTTTTACAACAGGCTGGCTTGTCGTGATCAGGCTCGTTTTTTCTGGAGCAGGCTTATTATTTTTTGCTCAAACAATGGGAAAGCAAAATATTTGGCATGTATGGAAAAATAAAAAGGATTTATTTCAGTTAATTACATTCGGAATCTTGGGGATGTGGGGTGTACAATACACCTACTTTGCAGCGATTGAACACGGAAATGCTGCAACAGCAACTGTCTTGCAATACTTGGCACCCGTCATTATCGCTAGTTTTCTTTGTCTTCGAGGTAAGACATGGCCAGCCAAACATGAATTGACAGCTATATTTTTTGCCTTGGGTGGAACTTTTCTTCTTGTGACTAAAGGCAATATCCATGCTTTATCCATTTCTGTCCCAGCATTTGTGTGGGGAGTGCTTTCAGCATTTGCCCTTGCTTTTTATACCCTTTATCCAGCAAACCTGCTTTCGAAATGGGGCTCCCTTATTACTGTTGGCTGGGGGATGATGATCGGTGGTATAGCTTTTAGTTTCTTCAGCCCCCCATGGCAATTCCAAGGGGACTGGTCCTTTACCTCATTTGTATCCGTTGTATTTGTCGTCATTTTTGGAACATTAATCGCCTTTTTCTGCTATATGGAAAGCCTGAAATATATTAGTGCATCGGAAGCGAGCCTTCTAGCCTGCGTAGAGCCAATGTCTGCGGCATTTTTAGCAGTAGCTTGGCTTGGGGTTCCAATTGGACTCATGGAATGGATTGGATCGTTAGCAATCATAGCAACCATCTTTATCTTATCAGCAATGAAAAAGTAATCATGAAGTCTTATAATGCCCAAAAAAGACCTTCACATTACTGTGAAGGTCTTTTTATATGTTATTCACCTAAATTTACGTTATGATAAACTTGCTGAACATCCTCAAGATCTTCTAGAGCATCAATTAATTTTTCAAACTTCGGAACAACATCTTCAGGAAGAGTTACCTCGTTTTGAGCAAGCATTGTCAGTTCAGCTACTGTAAATTCTGTAATACCAACGTTTTTAAAAGCTTCTTGTACAGCATGGAATTGGTCAGGCTCTGCGTATACAATGACTTGATTATCTTCTTCAACCACATCACGAACATCGATATCTGCTTCCATTAAAATCTCTAACACTTCTTCTTCTGATTTACCTTCCACACCAATAACTGCAGTTGAATCAAACATATAGGAAACAGAACCGCTAACACCCATGTTACCGCCATTTTTCCCAAAGGCAGCACGCACTTCGGAAGCGGTACGATTTACATTGTTGGATAATGCATCAACTATGATCATAGAACCATTTGGACCAAAGCCTTCATAACGTAGTTCATCATAATTTTCATCAGAACCACCTTTAGCTTTTTCAATGGCACGGTCAATAATATGTTTCGGAACATTGTAAGTTTTCGCCCGTTCAAGAACAAACTTTAGCGCTTGATTTGACTCCGGATCAGGTTCGCCTCGACGCGCAGCCACGTAAATTTCGCGGCCAAATTTCGCATATATTCGGCTTGTATTAGCATCTTTTGCTGCTTTTTTATCCTTAATATTGTTCCATTTACGACCCATAAGAACACTCTCTTTCTCAAAATTAAATCTGTCCCGCATTTGTTGTTTTATAAAAACAAATATAGGGCTAATTTTAAATACACAAATAATATTATACCTAAATTGCTCTATTTGTTAAGAGATTTACCAAACTAGAACGAAAAATTGACCGAAACCATTTCGGTTCGGCCAATAATTATTATACTAACATTTGAAATAGAGTACTATCTTTGTTCACTTCACGGTATAAAAATCCTTTTGCCTTGATTCTTTCCATCAATGGATAATAGTCCTCTTTATCCTTTAATTCAATTCCAACTAAGGCAGGTCCGGTCTCCCGATTATTCTTTTTCGTATATTCAAAATGACTGATGTCATCATTTGGTCCAAGTACATCCATTAAAAATTCACGTAATGCCCCAGGGCGTTGTGGGAATTGAACAATAAAGTAATGTTGTAGACCTTCATACAGCTTGGATCGCTCTTTAATTTCTTGCATTCGGCCAATATCGTTGTTTCCTCCACTTACAATACAGACTACTGTTTTCCCTTTGATTTGTTCTGCATATGTATCTAATGCAGCGATGGACAAGGCGCCTGTTGGTTCCACTACGATCGCATTTTCGTTATATAACGATAATAGTGTCGAGCAAACTTTACCTTCTGGAACAACAACAATATCATCCACAATATCTTTACAGATTTGATAAGTCTTTGTACCAACTGTTTTTACGGCCGCTCCATCAACAAAAGGATCAATATCTTTTAGCGTTACTACTTCTCCTTTTCTCATTGATTCTTTCATCCCAGGTGCACCCTGTGGTTCGACTCCAATTAGTTGAGTTTCAGGTGAAAAATGTCTTAAGTAAGTACCGACACCCGCGAGCAGTCCGCCACCACCAATTGCAGCAAAGACATAATCAATTTTATCCGGACAGTCGTTTAACAGCTCCACTCCTACAGTACCTTGACCAGCAATGACATCATAATCATCAAACGGATGAATGAACGTTCGATTTTCTACCCGGCTACACTCGATTGCCTTTTCATAGGCATCATCAAATGTATCACCAACTAGAACAATTTCTACGCTATCCTTACCCCAAAATTTAACCTGATTTACCTTTTGTTTTGGTGTCGTGCTAGGCATGAAAATTTTACCACTAATTTTTAATTGATGGCAGGAATAGGCAACACCTTGGGCATGATTTCCCGCGCTTGCACAAATAATCCCATTTTGTAATTCTTCCAAACTTAGCTTTTTAATTTTATTATAGGCACCGCGAATTTTAAATGAGCGGACAATCTGTAAATCCTCCCGTTTTAAATATAGTTGACAGCCGTAGCGTTCAGATAACAAATGATTATACTGTAATGGTGTCGGTGCAATCATATCCTTGATAGTATGACTTGCAATGATCACATCCTCCACATTAAAAGTTTTGTTATTAACCTGTTGACTCATCGTTTCTTTCCCTCCTTGAAGTGTTCCATATGAAATTGTCGTATTAACATAAAAAACCCGCCCCAAAGATAGGGACGAGTTTTTGCTCGCGTTACCACCCTACTTCCGCAGCTATTTTCAGAAAAAATAAAACCGCGGCTCTCGATTACATACTACAAAATAAAGTATGTGCTCCAATATAACGGGGAACCATCCGGCACAGCTTACTTACAATGTTCAGCTGCACATCTCAGAGATGATCTTCAGGCAAGTCCTGTCATCGACTCTCACCAACCGTCGACTCTCTATAGACTAGGAACAAACCCTACTCTTCTCTTCATCGATTCAAGATTAATTTTTTATTAAGGTTACCACCGGACAAAATATGTGTCAATATATTTCGACTATTTTTTATATTTAGATAACTTTTAAAGCGCTTACATGTTTAAATCATTTGACTTCTATCAATTTAATCATTGTATAGGCAATATCTTTTAATGCAGAGGAAAATGATATTCCAAGAGTATATTTTACTGTGAACTGATCATAAGCAAAGCAATGATGATTTTATTACTCAACTAGAAAGATTCGTGAATTTTTTCTATTTAGGCGTATATCTCATAACAATTGGGGGATTTTACTACCAAAAGGAGGTAAATTATATGCAGCATGGTGTAAGACTGGTGGTTAAATTTGTTGCATGTCTAGTTGTATTGGGTATTATTCTTGGAATGTTTTATGATTTTAGTTTTGGAGATGTCGTATTGATTTCGGCAGTTCTTGGTTTACTAAGTTATTTTTTAGGGGATTTATTATTGCTTAGAAGAAGCAATAATTTTATCGCCTCAGCAGCTGACTTCGGTTTGACTTTTCTAGTTGTTTGGTTTATGGGACGGGCGATAACAATAGAAGATGACCTCTTCTCAGCATCTCTTATTTCAGCAGTAGCGGTAACGGCATTCGAATACTTTTTTCACCGTTTCCTTGTTCATGAGTCGGATGATCGCAAAACAATCCGTACGAACCGAACACAATTCCAAACCGAAGCTTCAGAGGAATTAACACCAGTTAAACCAGATGTCAGAAGCCCTGAAAATGAAGATGAGTGAAAAGAAACACTTTAAATATAGTCCAGACAAATGAAAAGCTTCCAGATGGATTTTTCTAACAACTTTGTATCAAAATTATATAAGTCAAAATATACACCCCAAAAACATTTGGGGTGTATTATTTTGACTTAAAGTCTAGCGCACCTCTTTTCATCGCGCTTGCCCTTTTCTATTTTAGACACCTACTTCTATCTTGTTTTTCGTACTAACCAAATCTTCGTTCTGGCTTGATGTAGGTGTTTTGACTGGGATAAAAAAGCTAAGTATTACGGTGATTATACTTAAGATAAAACAATAGAGAAATACGTTTTGCATACCAATGACAATACTTGCAGTATGATTAATGATTATCCCCATGATCATGACCCCAATAGAGGTTCCAATATTTCTTAAAAACATTTGCAATGAGGTAGACAACCCTTTAATATTTGGCTCTGCAAATTCCTGTGAGGCAATTGTACCGAGTGCAAATAATAAACCAAAGGAAAATCCTTGTACTGTCAAAATCATAAACAAATTCGTATAAGTGATCGCCTTAATAAAAATATACAACGCAAGCCCTGAAATCGCTGTAATAACACTACCAATAATAAATAATTTCTTATAACCAAAGCGAATAATCCATTTCCCTGCAGGGGTACTACCAAACATCCAACCAAGTGCAATACTTAATAAAATTAACCCACTTTTATAAGTATTCATATGGGCGCCTTCTTGAAGGAACAAGGGAATATAGTTGGAAGTTCCAAAAAATGATAAGCAATAAATAAGCATGAAAAGATTAGTCATCAGTATCCCTTTATTTTTAAATAATGTAACAGGTAAAAACGGTTGAGCTTCCTTCCTTTCTACGAAAACAAAGAGAACTAAACCGATAACCCCAACAACGGCATACCACAGAGGTTCACTTACATTCGTTGCTAACAACAACAGAGTAATGGATGCGCCAAATAGGAAAAATCCTTTATAATCGATATGGGTTTTCTTAAATTCAATTTGTTCCTTATAGGGAATTAAACAAAGAATAGTCAAAAGCCCGATTGGAATATTAATAAAGAAAATCCATCTCCATGTTAAAGTTTCCACAAAAAAAGACCCCATAATAGGACCAACAATGGAGGATATTGCCCAAATACTACTAAAAACGGCTTGAATTTTTCCACGTTTTTCAATTGTAAACAAATCTCCAACGATAATCATTGACAGAGGAACCATTCCCCCTGCACCCAATCCTTGAATTCCCCTATAAATTATTAAGGAAACCATTGAATTCGCCAATCCACAAAGAATGGAACCCACCGTGAACAAAGCTACAGAAATCATCAAAAGCTTTTTTCGGCCATACATATCTGATAGTTTACCGTAAAGGGGCACAGTAACGGTACTAGCCAACATATACACGACAAATATCCAGGCAAATAACTCTCTGCCTCCAAGCTGTTTTACTATTGTTGGACTAGCCGTTTGCATGATATTTGTATCTAAAGCTGAAATGAGGGTCGTGACCACGAGTCCCCAAAACACATATCGATTTTTCCCCATAATGACCTCCTATAGTAGTCTATTTCCTAAATTTAACAATTGATGCATTTACTAAATCATTATAGCAAAATGCCAAGGTGAATGGTAAAAACTTTGCACTAAAATAAGATTGCGAAAAAAATGAAGTCCGCCATAAAATCATGGCGGACTTCATAAAAATAAGCTATTTCAATATAATGTCTAAATATAACCAAGCCAATTTCCTCTAGAATGGAAAAGATGCCATCTCCCATTAATATATTGGCGGTTCATTACCATTGCACCTGAAGTTGATAAATAGTAACATTTGTTTTTGTCTTTGATCCAGCCAGTTGCCATAGCCCCTGATGATGTTAAATAATACCATTTATTTTTATCCTTTAGCCAACCAGTTGCCATCGCTCCATTGGCTTGCAAAAAGTACCACTTTCCATTTTCCAGAACCCATCCCGTCTGTTTTACGGGTACAGTTCCATTCGGCGAGCTTACAATAGACTCCGATTCATCATACATGGTAACAATCGATATTCCATTATAATAAAATTTTAAAATTTCCTCATATTTTTTACCAGCGTCAGCCCTGTATTTGGCTCCCCATTGACTCATACCTACTCCATGACCATCACCTCGTCCACTAACTTTTACGAGACGATCATCTGTGTCCACTTTATCCACTAAATAACTAAGCATCACTCGAGTTCCTAGCATCGCCCGGATTTTTGAAATGTTAACATTTTGTAATACGACACGCTGAACGGCTAAATTTCCATTTACATCCAATATATCCTTCACGAAAAATTCCACTGTGATATTTCTCTTGCTCATCCGTCCACCAGAACCTGGAGAATGAAGCTTAAATTCAGGAATAGCAATGACTTTTATCTCTTTATTTGCATAATCGTTAACATCTAACCACATCTTAATATTATTAGAAACGGTTGTATCAGCTTCCTTTACAGTGGTCCACCATTCAGTTTGTTTGGATAAATTCAATTGAGAAACGTTGATTTGATTTTTATGAAAAGAAAAATTCCAAACAGATTTTGGGTCAAAAATATCTTCTTTTTCTGTCAAATAAGGAACTGAGGCTGAGTCCCAAGCATTTGCATTGCATTCTGTTATTCCGCCATTGCTCGCCGAATAAACTGCATCAATCAAGCGACCATTATACTGAATGACTTGTCCTCTCGTTTCATCTACCGCTTTCGTCGTATCGGGAGTCCAAATATACCCACCATATACCTGATACATTATCGTATCATCAATTAGCTCTCGGTTCATATAACTTAAGGCATACGTTCTTGCTGATACGGCCTGAGTTTTCAAGGCTTCTATATACTAAGATGGATACATCTCAATTGGAACTACACCTTTTAAATAATCCTCCATATCCACTGAGTTGATCGGTCGAACATATTGCCCATTTTCCACTATAAATTCAAAACTACCCAAGTATGGGCGATCATTGATTTGAATATAACCTTTATTATCCATCGGTTGTACCTTAAATATTGCATAAGTATTCAATAAATCTTCGCCTTTATATAAAAATAACTTTCCGTTTTTTTGTTTTACTATATAAGTAACACCAGTTTGCAGGATGATGTTTGAATCACTAGTTTTATAATTAACACTCGGTTTTAGCTTCATTTCAGTTTTATTACCTAGAAAATTTACTAGCTTGACTTTCAAAATTGGCTCTTTCATTTGATCATTTCCCTTCTCTAAAGGAAGAGGAATGGGTAGCAACATGAGTATTAAAACAACCGAGATGAGTTTTTGCATCCAGTTAGTAACCTCCGAATCTATTAATTAAATCTTACTCATCATATATTAATAGTTCCGAAGGTAACAATTGGATATTTTTTCCATTCATACATGCTTCTGCAGTTCAACGCTCCCCTCTTTACTTCGCCCAATTCCTTTCCTCCTAGGTTAAACGCCCGTACAGCCTTAGGTGTTTTTACATAATGTAAAAGTACCATATGATAAGGAGGTGCCTAATTAGTGACAAAAGGTGCTAATGGTTACGGAGCAGGATTTGCGTTAATCGTCGTTTTATTTATTCTCCTCATTATCGTTGGATCATCATATGTTGGGGGCTTTGGTGGAGGTTGGTATTAACACCAAGCAAGAAATAAATATAAAGGAAGGATGATTCTGTATATGTTTTACGGTTGTGGTGGGTATGGATATGGATATGGTTATGGCTATTACGGATTTGTTTTAATCGTTGTATTATTCATTTTGTTAATTATTGTAGGAGCTGCTTACTGCTAACAAAAATAGGAAAAGACCATCCATGTCAGATGGTCTTTTTCAATGGATTATATACCATTTTTTATCGTCACTAAATGATGAAAGACACGGTTAGCAATGTACTGATATCCAGTGGCATTCGGATGAAGGGAATCACTAAAATACTTTTTCTTTGATTTATTTAAAAATAAATCAATGGTCGGTACAAAGTAGGTCTTCTCGATTTGTCCAAGTACATTTATTATTTCCTTATTCCAATCTTCAATAACAGTAAGGATTTCCTTTTGATTTTGATATTCCCCATAAGGTTGATATAGTCCCAAAACTAAGATGGGGGCTGAATGATTTTCATTTCTAATCACACATAAAATTTTCCTTAAATTTGCAGAAAACCGTACTTTTCCATTATTCATATTCTTTAAATTCAGCTGATTAAATTGATACCTTGCACTTTTTCTAAAGTCATTGGTTCCGATAAATAATATAATATAGTCAGCATGTTTTAATGAGTTCTTTCTTTGTCTGTCCTGAAGTTGATTCAATACATTTTCTGTTGTATATCTCGGTATGGCAAAATTGTTTACAGTCACAGGAACCTTAGTTTTCATTTCCAATGCGTCATGAAGACGGCCAATATACCCTTTTTTTGAAGGATCTCCAGTACCATAAGTAATAGAATCACCGATTGCAGTCAAATGAATCTCCTTAGCAGAGGCACTGGAACAATTAGTCGAAGTATAGATGATCATGATGAAGAACAACCATAATATTTTTTTCATAAGAAAAACCCCTAATAGTAACCTATTAGGAGTTTGCCCAGATGCATCTGCCTTCATGTAAACGGAATAATTACCTCTGTTGATGGCTTGTATTATTAAAAAAGGAAAATCGCAGTTCGATGATCGGCTGAGAAATTCTTCTGACCATTTTGCTCGATAGAAAGATGACAAGAAAAATGGACAAGAGGATTAATACAATAATTTGCTCAGAATGATTAATGATGTCTACTAGTTCACTGTTTCTGAAAAATTTAATAAAAAATCCGTGCAACAAATAAACATAAAGTGTACTAGTTCCCCACTGGGTAAAAAAGAATTTTTTTCTTGGAACTAATGCTAAGAAACTAAGTGTAGCCAATAAAGTCAAGCAATAAACCCCTATACGGATTAGCCCGCCATTTAAATGGTTAGGTTCCAAAGAATCATACGGTTTGGAACCAAAAAACCATTTATACTCAAATTCAGGAACTAAATAAATAGTGATGAAAATGGAAATCAAGATAATAAATGATGTAAACCGAAATTTTTTCTCTCGAATCCTTTTAAAGTAATCATTATTCAAATAATAACCGAGCAAAAAGAATGGAAAAAATACAAAGGTCCGAGACAAACTTAAATAGCTGTTAATTTCATCAAAATAACCAACAGCTACTCCCAATGCTGCCGATACGAGTAAGGCAATTCCGGCCTTCCATTTTGTAAAAACATACAACATAACATTCCAGCAAAATAAACTAACTAAAAACCATAATGACCATTGTGGATTTAGTGGATCTAATTCAATACTTTTGACTTCATTAATAAAATAGTAATAAAAGGAATAAATTCCTTGAAAGATTAAATACGGAATAATCAGTTTTTTAAATAACTTTTTAATATATCCTTTTTTTTGAAACCCTTTTGCGAAAAAGCCAGAAATTAAAATAAATGCTGGCATATGAAAAGTATAGATGGTCGTATATATGGTATAGAATAATTTATCTTCTTCAATATAGGATTGAATGAAATGACCAAAAACAACGAAGAAAACTAGCAAGAATTTCGCATTGTCATAATATGCGTCCCTTGTTTTCATGATCAACCTCCTATATTCAGAATCCTACCATACCTATTTTAATTCATCTATAGATTACGATAAGCTGTAAACATTTTTGACCTTTTTAAAACCTCTGTAATTAATCTGAATTTTCTCAACAAATAAGTAATTGTTTTGTTACTTTTTGTTTCCAAAAACGAGAATACCTACCACTACATTATCAATCTACCTAACAAGTAGATAAAATTGGGTCAAAAAAAATAGGCACCAATAATGGGTGCCCAATTTTTCATATTCTTTTAAGTTTAACCTCCAGATTCTGATTAAAGCTTACTTGAATGAACATTAGATGGCTATTGTTAAATCGAGTTTAGAAACGGAAAGTTGTGATATTTCACTTTTCAATATTTGGAAATGGTGGTATGAATCATTTCGTAAACCAATCGAATCTAAAAATTTATCTCAATATGGAACATCTTTTAATTCAAATTTAATTGTAAAAAAATAGGCAAAATCTATGGATGAAATGAACGAAGAAAAAATCATTGTTGGTAAAATCTTGGAGAAATATCTATGCAGAAGTTAATAAAATGTCATGGAAATCTAAAACCGTTCTAGATTCTTTGGAATTTATCAAGACCTTATAGTACTCATTCATAAGGTTGTCCAATTCTTGACTGCAAATAATCGTCTCTTTACTTTGCAATCCCTTCACCATTCCGATTGACACCATTTCTTCTCTTTTCTTTCTAATAGCCTCTTCTAAAAATTCTGCTTGGCGCATGGCATTAAACACCTCGAAATCCCACTAAGTTTGTCTATTAAACAATCATACGTAAGGTGAATTATATCATTTTCCAACCGAAATTGAATGGTTTCGATAAAACAAGTGCTAAAAAGACGAGAAAATCTTTAATTCGACAAAAATTCCCATAAACTTTTTGCTGATTTTTTAAATTGCGCCTATCATTCATACAAACTAGTACAAAATAAAAAGAGTAACCTCCTAATTTTGGTTACTCTTTATTAGAGATTCAAGTTGTTTCAACTGTTCTTTCAGATCCTCAATCTCTTTCACCTGTCCCTTAAGCGTATCAATTTCTTCCTGCATCTTTTCCTTTTCTTGATCTGATTTAAAATCATCTAATTGTGATTGAAAGTCGGCCTCAACATCGATGTCCAATTGAATAATTGATCCAATAGTTGCTAATGCATCTCCTACAGTAGCTAATGCACCCCCAATAATACCTAAAATTACTCCCGTATTATTAGGTGGCTTATATTTAAATTTACTTAAGGTTTCATAACTATAATCAATTTGTTCTTGAGGAAGAAGAGGGGTAACGTAAAGCCTTTTATTATTTTTTTTATTTCTATTTTTATTCATGAACTCACCCCATAACTATATATTTTATACGGACTAGTTAGCTCCATTTCATTCATCCAATGAATTGAATCCTGTTCCTGTTAATAGGTTTATATTCTAATATTTTACCAATGTCATATTTTGTCATCTGTCCATTCATTTGTTTGGTTATTGAATTTTTTATTTTTTTTGATTCTTTTATTATTTAATTTTTAGCTTTCTGTAGTTTTTTATTTTCTCGTACAACTACAATCCTTATGCATATTACATCTCAGTTGGTGATAACTAAACTTAATTGTAAAACAAGTTTTTCACACCAATCCTGATTATTAAACGATGATGACCCCTCCCCAATATGTGTAGCTGTTATATGTTATGCCGAAAGGGCTAATGTTGTATCAAACACATCGAATCTTATGTACTTTTAAGCCATGTCTACATGAACAAAACTCACCATGAATGGTATCCCACCTAATGAAACATTCTTGGAGCGTGTCTAATGCTATATGATTTTTTCATGTTTACCTACAAGTTTTGCTAATTATTTCATTTCTTCGCCCTAAAATACAAAGGGTTCTCTATTTCCCTTTAACATCGTAATGAAACGGTAGTGGGATTAGAGGGCATAAAAAAACACCACTAAATCAATAGTGATGTTCCTTAAAAAAATGAATGAATAATGATTCATGAAATGAGTATCTTGTGTCATTAATAATCTTTCATTATTTAAAGTTCACAACTCAAATTTTTCCTTAAATCAGATGTAATTGTTGCTTAAAATCAACAAAATACTTGATTGAATCAGGATTTAATAATGATCCCATATTTACTGCTTTCTCAACAGGAGTTCCCATTAATATTTTCTTTATAGGTACTTCGAGTTTTTTTCCATTTAGTGTTTTCGGCAATTCTTCTACTGAATAAATGTCATTAGGAACATGTCTAGGTGAACAATATTGGCGAATGGCTTGTTTGATCCGGGTTTTGAGTTCATCAGAAAGCTCTGCCCCCTCCTTCAATACCACAAACAATGGCATATAGGATTCATCCTTACGAATAGGAAGATCCACTACTAAACTATCCATTACCTCTGGTATGCTTTCAAGTGCACTATAAATCTCACTTGTCCCCATCCGAATTCCTCCACGATTGATGGTCGCATCCGAGCGGCCATAAATAATGCCACTCCCTCTCGAGGTTATTTTGATGAAGTCACCGTGCCGCCAAATTCCAGGATATACATCAAAATAACTCTCCTTATATCGTTCCCCATTTTTATCGTTCCAAAAATAAATCGGCATCGAAGGCATTGGTTCCGTAATGACGAGTTCCCCAATTTCATCTACTAATTCTTGTCCTAAGTCATTAAATGCTTTTATAGCTGCACCTAGGGAAGGAGCTTGTAATTCTCCTGAATGTACAGGCAGTAAAGGTGAACCACCAATAAATGCTGTACAAAGATCCGTTCCTCCACTTGTTGATACGAGCCATATATCTTCTTTCACTTTTTCATATACCCATTCAAAACCACTTACAGGAAGAGGAGATCCTGTTGAACCAATACTCTTAAGGTGAGATAGGTTGAAATTTTCTTTCGGATGAATATTTGCTTTCATACATGAAGTGATATAGCTTGCACTCGTTCCAAACACAGTCATTTTAGTCGTTTCAGCAAACCGCCATAAGGTATGAAAGTTTGGATAACCTGGGTTTCCATCATATAAGAGAATTGTGGAACCAACAAGTAATCCACTAACAACCACATTCCACATCATCCATCCGGTAGTTGTATACCAGAAAAAACGATCGTCCGTTTTTAAATCCATATGCAGACCGATCATTTTTAAATGTTCAAGTAAAATTCCGCCATGACTTTGAACGATAGGTTTAGGCTTTCCAGTTGTTCCAGATGAATAAAGTATCCAAAGCGGATGATTAAACGGAACCTGTTCAAACACAAGCTTTTCCGCATTTGCTTGCATTAATTGTTCCCAAAGAACAGCATTTGATAGTTCTTCCATATTTGGTTTTTTATTTAAATATGGAATTATTATCGTTTTTTCTAAAGTTGGCAGCTCGGCTTGGATTTTTTTTATCAGTGGAATCCTGTCAAAGTCTTTTCCACCATAACGATACCCATCCACCGCAATTAATACTTTCGGTTCAATTTGTTTAAAACGATCTATGACACTCATAATACCGAACTCAGGTGCACAGCTTGACCAAATGGCTCCTAAAGTAGAGCACGCCAAAAATGCCACGATTGTTTCGTGAATATTGGAGGCATAGGCTACTACACGATCTCCTTGTTTTACGCCTAAAGATTTTAAGTAATTCACTATGATTGCTGTTTGTCGTTTCAGTTCACCCCAAGTGATTTCCCCTTGCTTTCGAATCTCAGATTCATAGATGATCGCTGACTTATCCGCCCTTTCATTACGAAAAATGTGTTCGGCATAATTTAAAGTCGCTCCAGGAAACCACTGTGCTCCTGGCATTTTCCTTCCAGTCAAAACCTCATCATACGGCGTTTTCGCCTGGATTTTATAGAAATCCCAAATTGCTGCCCAAAAAGCTTCGATTGATGTAATTGACCATTTCCATAATTCATGATAGGTTTCGAAGGATAATCCACGATTTTCCTTAAGCCACAACATAAATTTTTTCATATTTGATGCATCTTTAAATTGTTGGCTAGGCTCCCATAATAATTTTCCTTCCACCTTTTCAATCGTCATTCCCATACCTCCATCACTGGTTGTTCGTTTCATTATCTTCTTACTATTAAAAAGCTTTTAATAACCATATACGAGTCAGGAATGACGTTTTCCTTCTTGAATATTCAAAAAATAAAATGTTTTTTAAAATTAATAACCAGAAAATAACCTATTAACCCAATGTGTGTATACTAATATTTCTATCTATGCAAGGGTGCGCACATGTTCTATTAATCTACTTATATACATTTCACTTAAAATACCTCTTCCCCCACGAATAATTTCCTCTAAATAATGATCAGGCGGAGCTGTTTCCGGTTCCTTATCTACTACGATAAAAGTTAATACATCTTTAACAATTTGTCCGTCCATTTTCACATCAATTAAAGCGGGACGATAGAGACGGATTTCGACTCCTTCGCGTTGATATAAATAATCGAGACATTCACGTGGGACCTCATAAACTTTTCCTTCCACAATTCCACCATTTTCTACAATGTCCGCCCGGCCACCATCAGGAAGCTTTTTTGTAAAACGCAAACTATATCCTTCAAGGATCCCTCTTCCTATCAATTTTTGGAAGTAATGATCCACATTTGCCTTTTTGAACCGTGCATGATCCATGCAACTACCATAGGCATAGTAAAGAACATTCCCTTTTTGCTTCTCAAATTGATAAATTCTCCAATCACCTGAAGGTATAGCTATTTTCAGCATGAATTCATTCTGTTTAGTGATGAAATAAGTATAAGCCTCTGTTTCCCCTCGGTCATGATAAATCAATTTCTTTTTCCGATCATACAAGTTGTTATCCCTGTTTTCTTCATATTCCTCCAATCTATCTAATCTACTTAATTGTTCATCTGTTACAAGATATAATTCACCATAAACCGTACCTTCAGTCGATTCCATTAATGCTGGGTAACCATCTTCTGTATCATAAAGTCTTCCTTTTGTCCAAGCTTGCTCAGAAATTAAGACGGAATCTTTAAGTAAATCATGATATTTATCATGTCTCCTTAAGGTCCCATAGACAAAAACATAATGTTGTTTCATTTAGCCGCTCCTCTTTCTTTATTTGACTTGACATCCACCATTTTTAACTTTACTGTTGGTTTTCGATAAATTCTGTAATTAACCTGTTTAACTCTCCAGCAGATTTCGTAGGTATTTGGTGCTTCTCTTTAATGAATTTCAATTCATTGCTTGGCAATTTTTCTTGCAAAATTCTTGCATATTTATGGAATGCTTTATCCTTTTTTCCGTATACAAGTAACACTGGATGATGGATCGTATGTAATTGATTCGTACAATTATATTTTAGGCTATAATTATAATACTGGGCTATATTTTTAGCGTTTCCTTTTCTTGCTTCTTGGTACATATTTGTAAAAATTTCTTTTGTATTGGCATTCCCCCATGAAATGCCTAATGCCAAAAAACCAATTGCTCCTGCATTCGCAAGTGTCCGTGCGAGCCAAATTCTTTTTTCGTTATACAAATCATATATTTCTGACATTCCACTAACAATAATGCCGCCAAATGCTCTGTCAGGTTGAGATAATAAAAATTCCAAGACAATCGATCCACCAGTAGAATATCCACACACGTACGCTTTTCGAATCCCCAAATGATCCAATAGCATTTTCATATCATTTACAATTAGACAATAGTTAATTGGCTCATTGGAAAAAGTGCTCCGTCCATGACCTCTTATATCAAAAGTAATCACCTTAAATTTCTTTGATAATTCTTCCACTTGGTATTTGAAATTGGCACTTGTTAATAATGGAGGATGAATAAATATAATTGGAGTTCCCTCACCCATCACATTGTAGTATAGACTGCTTTCTCCCAAATTGAGTAATGACATTATTTTTCACCTAATAGAATGAATTTCAAAATTTAAATTGGTCTTTTTTTATCATTCCTCTATTCTTTCGAAATCATACCGATTCCCAAGCTTGTATTTTAGTTGCAGTTAATAGTAATAAGAATGATGTAGGAAATCCCTTCCAAATAAAAATACGATTTTATTAAAATATCAGAAGATTTTTTGTATGATTTTGTAATAAAATAACGATGGACTATTTTTTAAAGCCTGCTATAATGCAATAGTATAGAATACATTACACATATTAAAGGTGGGCATTATGGGGAACACTTGTAGATATGTTGTCAATGCTCTCGGTAAGGGCGGGGAAACATATTATACACAATGTAAAGATAAACAAGAATTAAAGAAATGGATTGCAGATAACCAAGATAAACTAATTATGGATGAACTAAAAATAACAGACAAAAACCAAAATCCATTGTTAAAATTATTAGGTATAAAAAAATTTTATTAATACAATACAGCCTATGACCTCTTTACAAATTAATCGTTTTTAGACATATCATGCTTCTACTGAAATCCAATCTTGTGGTGAACTAAGAAATCTCGCTACTAAGATGCTATAGACTATTCTCGTTATCTATAATCATACCTTTGCACATTAAAAAAGACGCCATTAATTTTATGGCGTCTTTTCTTCTATTATGAGTCTATAAGTCTTACAGATGTAAATTTGTTTTTTTGGATGTAAATAAGCCTTGAAGATAGCGCAATGCCAGCTGCTAATAGTCCAAGTGTTAGCCCGATCCAATAGCCTCTTGCTCCAAGTCCCGTATAGTGTGATAGAAAGTATCCCGCAGGAAGACAAATAAGCCAATAGGCAATTAAAGTCATGATGAAGGCGAGATTCACATCTTTATATCCCCGTAAAGCTGCCTGTGCGGTTGCTTGGATCGCATCGGAAATCTGAAAAAACAGAGCATAGATTAAAAAATGTGCCGTTAAATTAATCACAGCTATCTCATTAGAGTAGAATCCGGCAACTTCGTATCGGAATATCACAACCAATAATCCCGTAACAATGGCGATGATGACCGATATTCCAATCCCTAACCAACTATAGGTACGGGCATCTTTAAAGCGTTTTGCTCCAACCTCATATCCAACCAATACCGTCAGTGCCATAGAAATGCTAATCGGAATCATGTATAAAAACGATACAATATTAAGTGCCGATTGATAGGCTGCAATGGTCGTAACATTGTATTTACTGATTAAAATCGTAACGACCGCGAACATACTCGTTTCAAAAAATGTGGACAACCCCATTGGAATACCGATTTTTAATATCTCCTTACATTTCTCCCAAGAGAACATTTGCATATTAGAAAAAACCTTATAGTTGCAAAATGGCTCTTTGGTTTTGACGATGATCACTGTAAAAAGCAAAATTACCCAATAAGTAATAGAAGTGGCATAGCCTCCACCTGCACCGCCTAGTTCTGGAAAACCCCATTTTCCAAAAATCAGTACATAATTAAATAACAAATTAAGCGGAAGAGCAGACAGCAAAATAACCATAACCACTCGTGTTTTTCCCAATGCATAAATAAAAGAACGAAGAACGTTATAAACGAATAAGGGAAGGATACCATAACTTAAGCCAACTAAATAATCATAAGCTGCTGATTGAACACGAGGAGTTAAATTCATTTTTTCTAGTATGGGGTTCAACAAAAACGTACCACTTACAATAATAATGATTGTTATGAATAAAGAAAGGTAAACTCCATGACGAATAACAGAAGTTACCTCTTGGTTTCTTTTCTGTCCTAAATTTTGCGCGGCGATTGGAGACACTGCCATAAGGATACTACTTAATCCGGTAAAGATTGGACTCCATATTGATGAACCAATGGCCACTCCTGCCAAATCAGAGGAATGATATTTTCCAGACATAATGTTATTAAAAAATACCATGGAGAACATCCCAAGTTGCGTAATTAAAATAGGTATCAACAGAAGGAAAATTTGTTTTGTTTTCTCTTTTAGTGTAAAGGTCTGATTCATGACCAATTCTCCTTATAAATTTTTAATGCAACATACTATTTTAATTTATAACCATAAAAAATGACTACCCCAAAAATTGGAATACAAAAGTTATCCCCCTATGCTCTTACCAATGGAAATAATGATCTAAATGATTACACTTGAATGTGGAAAAAATTTCCTTGTAAACTACCCAAAAAAAATGGGACTGAAAAAGTCCACATTATTTTTTGGCGATTTTGGAAGGATTGTTAATTTTATATTGGACTGGAATATCTACTATGTATTCCTCTGGAGTATCTTTTCCTTTTGCAAGCTTTTTGGAGACCACTTTTCCGTCAAACTCTAGCAAATCTCCCTTTGCCAGTTCAAATTTTTTCAATGTTTTACTATGGCTACACCAAGCAAGACCTAGTTCCAAGGGGTTTTCCTGTTCGATTTGTACATTTTCGAGAACAACAACTTCATCATTTTCTTCACTAAAAGGATTATAAGTTAATGCAAATTGCTTAACGGTTGCAGTAAAGTGAACTTTTTCTGTAGGCAAATCAATCTTCTGAGACTGTTCCTTTTCTTTACTGTATGCTGTATTTTCAGATGGAGAAGTTTCTACTCGTCTTACCTTTTGTACTTTAGTCGAACTTTTTGTGGTTTTCACTTCTGATTCATTCATTATTTTTGGTTTATCCTCAGCAAAGATCATACTTTCTTTCCCAAAGCTAGCTTGCTGCATTTCTTTTAAATAGGCCGGATGAATACAGCTAATCTCACCATCTGGAAATTCAATAATGAGAGTATTATTGTTATTTCCATATGTTTCATACCCTTTTATCGTAACATGACATTGAAAATGGCGATCCTTGTACCAAAATTCTTTTTTGGCAACAGGAAGCCCCCATTCCTTCAATTTTTCTTTAAAATGGTTCTCATCTTGAAAAATTTCATAGTCTCCTTTAGGAGGGATGTATTGAGTTACTTTCAATTTCTCTATTGACAACGATGACACGTCCTTCCACTTGATTTGTGGTTCCATTATAGCATGGTATACAATTGATGAAACAATTATTAATAAAAATATTTAGGATACCGAAATTCCATTAAATTTAAGAAAAAATTTCTTATTGAACAAAAAATGTGACGAACTACTTTAGCGCATTCAGATTCCTCCATTTGAATATGAAATGAATATAAACAAAACCCCAAAAATATTTTTATTAGGAAGAGATTGTTTCCTATTGATAAATAAACCAAGCCAAGGCATTCATATTCTTTAAAAAGACAAATGGATGAATTGGGGGAGAAATATGATCAGAATTAATGGGATGATAGTGAAACCTGAAGACTTAAACAGAGTTTTTACAAAAAGTGAACATAAAAACATCATTAAAAAAATGGCTACTTACCAAGTCATTTATGATTATCCAACAATCAATCAGTTAAGATTTGAATTATTCTTTAGAAGTAATACAATGAAAGCTGCTCGAGATCTAAATGAGAGCGGTTTGAAATTTGCAACTTTCCAATATTCGTTTTGCAATCGAGAATTTTGGGATCGTACTAGTAGTGGTGGCTTTTTGCTCAAACCAAATGTTCGACCTTCCATCGCCATACTTGACATTTTAAAAAACGGTTCACTTTATGCTACTGAATGTGCTACAGGAATCGCAATTGTCTTATATTTAGCAGCTCTCTACTCAATTGGAAGCGCTAAATTTGATAGCTTGTATAGACGACTATATTTAAGAGATTGGGAATTTGATGATGACCTTCCTGTCATTCATAAATATGGTGATGATTTTCTCCCAGGTGACGTTTTGCATTTTAATAATCCGGATTTTTCACCAAAAGAAGCGCATTGGCGTGCCGAAAATGTCGTCTTTTTTGGAAATGATCAATACTATGGTCATGGAGTGGGCATCCGTGACGCAGCAACCATCATCCATTTCCTCAATTCCAAAAGAAAACCAAACTCCGAAATATCCGCCTACCTTATGAATCTTATTACCCGACCATACTATCCATACTTTTTTTCCTAATAAATGAAGAAAGGTGTCAAACACCATGAGATTTTTAACATGGTATTTGACACCTTTATGGTTCTTATTATAGATTTTTGAAGGCTTCTTTTGAGTTTACTTTTTCTTTTATAATGTTATATTTTTGTAGCCACTGGGTGACATTTTCCCAAGTTTGTGGGTCTTGGTATCCGAATGATTTTTCTCCTGCGTCCATCAGTGGTATCAATATTTCAAGGCTTTTCTTTTCGATCTCTTTATCTAGTGGAGAGGATTTGTCCTCTTGTTTTATTAATAATTCCAATGCTTCATCAGGATGTTCTGTTACATACTTTTGTCCTTTCGCAGCGGCATTCATAAACTTCCTAAATACATCTGGTTTTTCCTGTAACCCTTTCTCACTGGCAACCATTACTAATTCATAGTAGTTAGGAACCCCATAGTCAACCGGATCAAACGTACGAATAGGATATCCTTCTTTTTCTAGTAATAATTTTTCATGATTAATGTAAGCTCCCATTAATGCATCTGTTTTCTTTGTTGCCAACGCAGGAATGAGATCCCAACCGACATCAACCATTTCTACCTTATCCGCATTTCCACCGTCCGCTGCAACCATGGTCTGAATAATCGCTTCGTCCAACGGGATTGAAGGATAGCCCACTTTTTTCCCTGCTAAATCCTTTGGTGATTGGATCGAGCTATGATCATGAACCATAATGTGATTAAGTGGTTTGCGTACAATAGCAGCAAAAGATTGAACTGGAATGTCCTCCGCACGCGCAACAATCACCTGTGGCTGATAACTAATGGCCATGTCGACTTTTCCTGCCGCCACCAGTTTTAACGGATCATTTGTGTCAGCAGGCATTTGGATATCTACATCAAGCCCCTGTTCTTTAAAATATCCCTTTTCTTTTGCCATAAAAAGAAAGGAATGAACGGCATTCGGGTACCAATCCAACATCAACGTTACTTTCT
Source organism: Neobacillus thermocopriae (assembly GCF_010975035.1). GTDB lineage: Bacteria > Bacillota > Bacilli > Bacillales > Cytobacillaceae > Neobacillus > Neobacillus thermocopriae. Next base: position 31,856 of record NZ_JAAIUV010000004.1, read on the forward strand.
CAAGTTTGGACTTGCCACTTTCTGATGCCTGACTTGTATTCTCTTTCCCACAGGCACTAACTACCAACAATATTAAACTCACTATAATCAGCATTATTTTCTTCATCAAAAGCATCCTCTCTTGCAGCTAACGTAATTTTTTCTTTAAAATCTGTTTTTCTATGAAAGTAATACACAAGAATAATAATAGTCCCATTAACGAAAGGAGGAAGATCGCAGCAAATACTGCATCTGCTTGCAGATTGCTTGACATTCTACGGCTAAAATACCCTAATCCTTCGCTCGCCCCGAGCCATTCGCCAATCGTGGCACCTACCACACTATATACAACCGACATTTTCACACCAGACAAAATGGATGGCAATGCCATTGGGAGCTGAACTTTTTTAAATATCATCCAGCGGTTTGCCCCCATTGTCATTAATAATTCACGGTATTCTTGTCCGCCTGATTTCAAACCATCATATGTACTAACCACAATCGGGAAAAATGCAATTAAAATTGTAACCGCTACTTTACTCCAAATGGTATAGCCAAACCACATAATGAAAATGGGAGAAATCGCAATCAGTGGAATCGTTTGTGAGATGATAAGGAAAGGATAAAGTATTTTCTCTAAAACTTTAGAAAAATACATTCCGATTCCTAACAAAAGTCCCCCTGATAAAGAAATCCCAAAACCAATCAGTACTTCGTATAACGTGGCAGGTACGTGTTCTATCATTAAAAGCCGAATATTTTCAACGAGTGCATGCCATATTTTCGAAGGTGAAGGTACAATAAACGATGGCACCATCCCTTTGACAACTACCCATTCCCATAGGCTGATCAAGCAAATAGCCACCAATAAAAATAAACCATATTCACTTATCCAATTTTTCCAATTAGTTGTCATGATGTATCAATTTCTCCAGTTCTTTTCTCATTTCTATCAACTCTGAATGATAAATTTGTTCCGTACTTCTCGGTCTCGCTAAATGGACTTTCCTCTCATATACACGACCATCTTTTATTAGAAAAATTCGATCACTTAATAAAATTGCTTCTTCTAAATCATGAGTGATAAACAATACTGTCTTTTTTAATTCTCCCCACAAACCTAATAGCCATCTATGCATGTTCCGTTTTGTCATCGAATCCAGTGCACCAAATGGTTCATCTAATAACAATAAATCCCTTCCTGTCATGAGAGTTCTTAAAAAGGCTATGCGCTGCCTCATTCCACCTGACAATTCATCTGGATAAGCATTTTCATATTGAGAAAGATCAAAACGGGATAACCATTCCTGTATAACAGGCATTTTCTTTCTCCAATCTTCTTTGAGAATTTCACATGGAAGTATCACATTTTCTAATACGGTCCGCCATGGAAGCAGTAAATCTTTCTGTGGCATATAACCAACACTTCCTAAACGCGAGCCGGACTTATTTCCTTTGATTTGGATTTCTCCCTCATCAGGTTCAAGTAAACCATTAATTAATTTAAAAAGAGTACTCTTCCCTGCTCCACTTGGACCAATGATGGAAACAAATTCACCAGCCTTTACATCCATAGAAAGTTGATAAAAAATAGGTTTGCTCTTACCGTTAAACGAAAAACTCAAATTTTTAATACGAAGAATGGATAAATCAGACAGGCCAATCACCTCCGTCATAAACCATATCCCAAAACATGTATTCAAACCTAGATGTGGTTAGGAAGTGTTCCTCTAAGACAACCAACTCTCGTTCTGGTTTACCTTCTGCCAAATGATCGATTAAATCAATTAGCCATTGTGCTAAAGAACCAAATTCATCAGATGAGTACATTTTCACCCACTCCCCATAAAATGAATGGTTCATCGAATCTGGATAAGTTTCTACCAACCTTTTGCCAATTTCCCAGTAGCTCCACATACAAGGTAGGAGGGATGAGATTAATTCTTCAAGAGAACCATTTTGAGCAACGTTTAACATATACCGAGTGTAGGCCAAGTTAATCGGTGTTGGTTTCGTATTCTCAAGATCCTGTTCGGTAATACCAAATCTTTTTGCATAGGCCCGATGCAGGTCCATTTCACCGTGCAATGTTTCGTGGAGTAGTTTTGCAAAAGCCGCCATCGTTTCAATGTTTTTGGCTTTTACCGTACCTAACGCAAATAATTTTGAATAATCGATAAGAAACACATAATCCTGTTTCATATAACGAATAAATGATTCGACAGGAAGATCTCCTTTACCTAACCCGACAACAAACGGATGCTCATGTGTTTTATCCCATATCCCTTTTACTTTTTCATGAAGCCTATGTGAAAATTTCATCACTAACATCCTCCTTTTCCATCATTCGTGTCCAATCTATTTTGAGTCATTCCTTCCCTTGCTTACAGGTATTACACCACTCAGCTATAAAGACGGCCAACACCTTTGTAAAATCTAACAATTGCTGTATTTCAACTTTTTCATCGACGACATGTGCATCCTCCAATGTTCCCGGACCAAAGATTGATGTTGGAATACCTGCACGACCTAACCAGCCAGCATCTGTAACCGTTGTCGACATTCCCACAATTGGATTTTGATCAATCATTTTTTCGTAAGATTCGACCAATAGACGAGTACCAGGATGATCTCGATCCAACTCTAATGAAGGAAAAATCTCTCCGCGGTCAATGATCATTGATTTTCCACCCCAAACAAATTGCGGTGGATTTTCCCGAAGCCAAGGATCAGATGCTGCAACAGCCATGATGTGCTGCTCTATTTCCTGGATGATATCTTCATAATCCTCGTTAGGATAAAAATGAACGGTTATCCATAAGGAACATTTGTCAGCGACAAATGCCGCATGTCTACCACCTTCAATAACAGCAGGATTAATCGTATTTGTTCCTGGAGGAAACCCCTTATAGCGTTTCGTTACCGCCCAATGACGTTCAAGTTCCTGAAGGCCAGCGATAATTTTCATCATTTTTTCAATTGCACTTGCCCCATTTACACCTCCACCTGCATGGATCATTTTTCTTCTCATTCCATCATGATAAGTTTCTTTGCTTTCAATGGTGATCCAACCTGTGATGACTCCACCTTGACCTTGGATATGTAAATTGCTTGAATCGACCACTACAGCATAATCGGCTGTATAGCCTCTCTCCAAACAAGATAAGGTGCCGGCCTCACCAACTTCTTCACCAATCACAGATTGAAATTGCAAATCTCCCTGCAAAGTGATGCCAAGTTCTTTTAAAAGTTTAATAGCAATTAAGGATGCAGCAATGCCTCCCTTCATATCTGAAGTCCCTCTGCCATAAACATAAGAATCTGTAATTCTAGCAGTAAATGGGGATGAACTCCATTCTGAATCATCGCCAACTTCGGCTACATCTACATGTCCATTGATAATTAAGCTATTATATTTTTTTGAGTCTTTTCCCTGTAAAATACCGACAACATTATGATCACCAGGATAAACTTCCCACATATCCGTCTGAAAACCTAAATTTTCTAAATAGGTTTTAATAAATTCTTGAATTTCTGTGGTATTCCGTCCGGGAGGACTCACGGTCGGGAATGCAATAAGTTTACTTAACAAGTTGATTAATTCATCTTTTCTAGCTTCGACTTCTTGCGAAATTGCTTCAGCCAATTGATTCACAACGATGGGCATGTTTTTCCTCCTTAATCAAATATGAAAAACCCGCTCACCTTTAGGACAGACAGGGAGCGGGTTAAAAATAGCAAGCCACTTCCCTCCGCTGGTATAAACCAGATCAGGTTCAAAGGGTTCGGAACTTCAATTGTTCCATCTCAAGCCAATATGGCTACCCCCAGTGTTTCGTACTTTAATTTTGATCATGTTGGACAGCGTCCTCTTTAGTAGAAAACAAGACATTTTTCTTTAAGAAAATACCTAAAATAATAAACCCAAGCAGGGCTCCAGCAAAAGAGCTAAAAATGAAAAGCGGAATAAATCCAAACAAAGTTGCTTCTTGCCCAAGTAATAATGTAGCAATCGGATAAGAAAGCAGGGCTCCAAGAATTCCCGTTCCAATTACTTCTCCCAAAAATGCCATAAATAGTTTCCTAGTTTTCCAAAATAGTAGTGCTGCTAACAATGCTCCAACCATACTACCTGGAAAGGCAAAAACAGAACCGGTTCCCATAAGATTTCTTAGCAGAGACACGCCAAACGCTTGAGCGACAGCATAATAAGGTCCTAATAGAACAGCTGATATCACATTTAAGAAATGTTGTACTGGGAAAATTTTTGTAAATCCAATCGGGATTACAATTAAACTGCTTGAAAGTGTTCCGATTGCAATCATCATGGCTGTCAATGTCAACTTATATGTGTTATTCATATATTTTTTGCCTCTTTCATACTCAAATAATTCATGCTACATGCTTCTATGAATAAAATTTAGTCAGCCTTAGCTCGCTGCCAATTTATATTCCCTTTTCTCCTGACTCCACTCTTTTCCTTAAGATTTTGGCAGCTTCGTATGGTGAACTTGCATGGCTAATAGCTGAGATGACAGATATTCCGTCAGCCCCTGCCGCCATAACAGTAGAAGCATTTTCGGTTGTAATTCCACCAATTCCTACAATTGGAGTACTGTAACCTTTTCTCCTAAGTTCTTCAATAAGTGTTGTCCCGCGTGTTGGTTTTGCATCTTTTTTTGTTTTTGTCGGAAAAACCGGGCCAATCCCGAAATAGTCTGCACCATCCTTTAAAGCAGCTAATGCTTCCTCCATTGAATGGACAGAAACGCCCAAGATTTTGTTTCCTATCTTTTCCCTTACTACACTTGCTGGTTCATCCTCTTGCCCAATGTGTACACCATCAGCATCCAAGGCAAGTGCTAGTTCAATATCATCATTAACAATAAAAGGAATTTGTTTCTTCCGGCACAAAGATTGTAGATCTTTTGCCAGATTAAACTTTTCAACTCCAGTTAGCGCTCCATCGCCCTTTTCCCGAAATTGAAACATGGTGATTCCACCGTCGATCGCTTCTGCTAATACTTCTCGTGGATCCTTAAAACAATTGGTACTTCCCAGAATAAAATAGACCTTTAGCATTTCTCTTAAATGGTTCATGAGTCGATCAACACCTTATTCCTTTTTCGATACGCCCAGTGGTTTGTAGGTCCATGTCCGTGGCCAATTTTAATTTCCACTTCGATAGCAGCCTGAATAAAATCTTTTGACTTTGTCACGGCCTCCAATACAGATAAACCTTTCGCCAACCAAGCGGTTATTGCGGCAGAAAACGTACAACCGGTTCCATGGGTATTTTTCGTGGAAATTCGTTTGCTGGAAAATGTATAAAATTCTTTACCATCGAAAAGTAAATCGACGGATTCGGAAGGATCTTCATCATGTCCTCCTTTAAGGACAATATTTTTCACCCCTAAATCAAACAGTCTCATCGCCGCTTCTCGTTTATCGTGCACAGTTCGAATGGACATACCGGTCAACACCTCAGCCTCTGGAATATTAGGTGTGATTACCAAGGCACGAGGTAATAAATATTTTTTCAAAGCGGAAATGGCATCTTGTTGAAGTAAAGAGGCGCCACCTTTAGCAATCATAACGGGATCTACCACCACATTTTTCCATTGATAGGTTACTAGAAGTTCAGAGACAGCTTCTATGATTTCAGCATTAAACAACATTCCAGTTTTAATAGCATCCGTACCCATGTCCTCACCAATAGCTTTGATCTGTTGAGAAACTGCCTCCACTGTCATTGGATAAACTCCGTGAACACCTAATGTATTTTGAGCAGTTACTGCGGTTAACGCAGACATACCGAAAACTTCTAACTCCTGAAATGTTTTTAGGTCCGCCTGGATTCCCGCGCCGCCACCACTGTCGGAACCAGCAATTGTTAATGCCTTATACATTTAACTCAGCTCCTTGTAATTTTTCATAAACCGCTAATTGAGTGATTTCTTCCGGTGTAACCATCGCCAGCTGATTGATTAGTTCGATTTGAAAACTACCCGGACCATGTTTCGCTGTAATATTAGCTGCCTTTTCCGCTGCAATGCCATAAAAGGCTAAAGCGGCCGTTGAGGCAAGTAGCAAGTCTTTCTCCACACCAGCAAATGCCCCAATGACAGAAGTTAATAAACATCCTGCTCCAGTTACTTTTGTTAATAATTGGTGGCCATTGGATACTAGAAAGGTTGTAGTGCCATCGGTTATGACGTCATCCTTTCCCGTAATGACCACAACGCAATTTAATATTTGAGCAGCTTTAATGGCAAGATTAACCACATCCCCACTGGTATCTCCTGCGTCCACCCCTTTTATCTTCCAGTTTTCCCCAACAATATTTGCAATTTCAGCCGCATTTCCTCTAACAATAGAGACTTTTACCTCATTCATAATTTTCCTGGCAGTTGCTGTCCTGTAGTTGGTGGCTCCAGCTCCCACTGGATCAAAAAGAACAGGTATTTCTTTTTCATTCGCGGCCTTTCCTGCCAAAATCATCGATTCAACTGTTTGCGGGTTTAAAGTCCCAATATTCAAAACGAGTGAACTAGCAAGCTGTGCCATTTCTTTCACTTCCTCAGCCGCATAGGCCATTACCGGTGAAGCCCCTAACGCCAACAATCCATTTGCTGTAAAATTTGTCACAACCACATTCGTGATATTATGTACTAACGGGTTTACCTCTCTTACTTTTTGTAAAGTTTCTGATAAAACTTTTTTATCCAATAGAACCTCCCCATTTCTAAAAAAATCATAAGAAAAGCGCAAGCACAGTGGTTAGGCGTATGGCCTCCTCCTAAGCAACCGCTTTAAGTCATGGAATGCTTTTATACAAAGCTATCTTGTGGTGCGCTCCGACCGAGAGAACGATAACACGAAAATCTATTTGCTTTTCACTGTTGACTGATCATAGGGTGTGAGCGGAGGACACGAGGCGCTAAAGTGCTTACGCTTGAACATTATCGTTGTCGAAAATATTCGTTTTAACTATAAAAAAACCAGGTCCAATAAATGGACCTGGATATTTAGAATGAGAAACCGTCAAATTTCACATGGTCTACTTTCCTACGCTGGAATTACCCAGATCAGGTCCAAAGGGTTAAAAACGTTCTCGTTTTCTCTCAGCCCGATCACAGGGCACCCCTAGTAGTAATTAAACATATTCAATTAATTACAATGTTAAACCTAAAAACTAGAATTGTAAAGAACTATGTAGCATTTCATATTTTTATAGTTATCATTTTCCTTGAAGAAAAAGTACGTGTTAAGCGTCCATTTGGCATTTGGCCAGATTGATTAATTCCTTTAGTTCATTGTTAACTCCTTTGACGGCCTTATCTCCCAAAACAGTAACAGGTACTCCGAGAAAACCGTACTTCTCCACTTCCTTTTGATACTGCGGATTTTCAGCAATATTACGTGTTTCAAAATCAATTCCTTCCTCAGAAAGGACTTTTTTTACAATCAAACATTCAATACAATCATTCGTAGTATATACAATAACCGGATTACTCATGGATAACTACTCCTTTCATCTACTTAAGTATATATAACTTATTCATAGACATTCCAACAATTACATTAGCCAATATAACCACATAGACGAAATATGTCTAATCCTGCGCTTTCCCAAGCAATAATTGGAAAATACACCATTAAATAAGAGCCAAACGCCAAAATGTCCAAATGAAGAATGGACACTTTAGCGTTATATCATTATATAGGGCCAAACATCTATTGTAAATTTTTTGTTATCCCTTTCAAGAATTCATAAATTTCATTGTGAGTGTCTGGTCTTTGCAGGGCGATATCAATCGTTGCTTGAATGTAACCGGTTTTATTTCCAACATCAAAACGCTTGCCTTGGAAATTGTAGGCAAGGACAGATTGTTGTTTATTTAATTCATTGATAGCGTCTGTCAGCTGTAGTTCACCGTTTTTTCCGTATGGAAGGTTCTCTAATATATGAAAAATCTCTGATCTTAATACATATCTTCCCATGATTGCTAGTCTTGATGGAGCTGTTTCTTCTTTCGGTTTTTCTATTAAAGAATTGACATGATATAAATTTGGTTCGATCATAGCTCCTTTTGGTTCGATAATGCCGTATTTACTGACTTCCTTTTTAGGTACTTCTTGAACGGCTAATACTGAAGAATGATAAAATTCATATACATCTATCAACTGTTTTAAGCATGGGGTTTCAGACATGACAATATCATCACCTAACAATACAGCAAATGGCTCGTCCCCAATAAAACTTTTGGCGCAAAGGATTGCATGACCAAGCCCCTTTGGTTCTTTTTGACGAATATAATAGATATTTGCCAAATCACATATTTTTTGAACTTCCTCTAATTCTTTCACTTTATTTCTTTTTAAGAGGGTATCTTCCAGCTCGTAGGATTTATCAAAATGATCCTCGATCGACCTTTTCCCTCTACCGGTAATAATAATAATCTCCTCAATTCCAGAATCAACTGCTTCTTCAACAATGTATTGTATCGCGGGTTTATCAACGATAACCAGCATTTCCTTTGGTTGCGCTTTTGTAGCGGGCAAAAAGCGCGTACCAAGACCTGCGGCTGGAATAATGGCCTTTCGGACTCTCATAATCTGTCTCCCTTCCACTTAACTCCTTAATTCTTTATATGCAAATAAAAGAAACCTCGTTCTTAGAAAAGTGAAAACGCCTGGTTAGCTGCGTTTGTCCTCCTCCAAAAGCTATGGCTTTCGGTCGTGCGATGCGGATGCTCTCGTATGGTGATCAACAAATGAGAAAACAGAAACACGAGGAGTGGAGAGGAAAGTCAATGTTGACAGATCGTAAGACAGAGAACAAAGGGTGTTCGTCATTCTGAAGATGGGGCTTGAAATTTCTTAAAGCCGAAAATATACATTTTTCTTAAAAGAAAGCCCCAGACTTCATGTCTGCAGGCTTCAAAGACCGGCTAATCTTAATACTAATTTTTCTGTTTTACCAATCTGCCTTTCAGCAATTTTATTCATCAACACCTAACTATGATGATCCTTCTATCCCATGTAATGGTCGATATACTTTCTGGATAAACATCTCAATTAATTTAGGTAAAACTTTGTTACGCCTGATGATAAGTGCCGTAACGATTGCCTTTCTCTCTTCTTTCGAAACATTCCATTCCTCAGGAATCAAGGTAACAATTTCTTCCATTAATAAAATAGGAAGCGTTTGGATCAGCTCCAATTGCGCAAAAAATTGCTCCTCATCTTTTACATGCTTTGCAATAAGTCTGTGGGTCGCGCTTGAAATGATATTTGAGGGCAAATTTTCTAAATCCTCTATCCTCCAATCAAACCCTCCAAATATTTCTGCCTGGTCAATAATCCACAAGTAATAGGTGTTAGGCTGTTCTTCCCTCAATAATATATTTTTTCTAGTCCGATCCAAATTACCTACCCAATAATCAAATACAATGATTCCAGCTAATGATGATTCATTCACAATCTGTTGAACATCCAACACCTGATGCCCATTTAAGCAGTTAGGAATATAACGTGAAGCAAATTGATACTTTGTGTAGTTTATCTCTGCCAGTTCGGGGATTTGGGGGGAAAAGTCTGGAGGAATTTCTACTATTCGGCCAAAAGGAACTGGTAAACCAAGATACCTCCCCAAACAATAACCTACCCATTCATTCACCAATGACTTATTACATTGGGGCTGAAAAAATTTAACCGCATAATCATGACCATCACTAAATGTAATTAAATGATTATTCGATTTCCCATCAAGCTTCATTTGATAATCCGTTGGCTGAATCATTCTCTGTCACCTCACCAACCTGATTCCTGAATTGTTCGATAATGTTAAAGAGTAACTGGACATATTGCTCTGCAACTTCATGGATGGCAAATTTTTCATGTACACGTTTAATAGCAGCCTCTGACATACTTTGATGTAATATAGGATCATCAATAATTTTATATAGTTGCTTTACCGCATCATCGACATTTTGACCGCGATATAGCAGCCCAGTTTCTCCATGTACTACCAATTCAGTAATCGGTCTAATTCTGGAGGCTACAACAGGTACACCGCTCACCATCGATTCAATAAAAGTATTTCCGAATGATTCTGATTTTGTCGTTGCTAAAGTACATCCACCAGATTCGCGGATTTTTGCATAAACATGGGGCATTTGCTGATATGGAATAACCGGAAACCACTTTATAATATCAGTAAGTTCTTCCTGTCTCCATACTTCAGCGAATTCGTCTCGCTGAACACTTTGTGCACCACCTATTAACCAAATCTCCACATCATCTCGTTCACTTTTGATTTTTTTAGCCACCTCTACGAGCATTGGCCAATTTTTTCTTTTATCAACTCGGCCAATCCAGCCAATAATTTTCTTATCGCTTGGTAAGAAAGGTTCATTTGAATAATCAATCTCATCAGCGGGAACTGCCCGATAAAATGAGGTATCAACCCCATTGTAAATAACCTTAATCGGTATTCCTTCTACAAGGATAGATACAAGCCGTTTTTGGTATTCTGATGGAACAATAATCAATTGAGGGGTAATGCCTTTAAAAGACTTAAGATGAGGTTGTAGTTTTATTAATTCCGGTGTGCGTGCTTCAATAATGACAGGACCTTTATACTTGGCTTTCCGAATCCACTTATATGCAGCACTTGTATCCACTACAATAATCGCATCATAATTGTTCCGTTTTATAATTTTAATAATTTTCTTATCGTCCTTCGTTAAATAAACTTTTGCTACATCCTCCATAATATGGTAACCACCATGGTCAGTGGTATATAGAAATTCAAGTTCAATTCCATGTTTTTTAAAATATATGGCACGGTTCCGCCATCCAGCGTTTACCCCGCCTACTGTGAGCAGACGCCAAATAACGAGTATTTTCAAGTCAGTCTCACCTCACTTATTATATAATCCACATTTTTTCATTCTCATCTTAATAAAAACGACGAGGTTTCATTTTTATTCCAACAACTGCCCCCTCATACCGTTTTTTTGGTACTCCTACATGGTTCGCCTCTCTCAGTTTAACTTTGCTCTTTTTAGTCTCTCGTATTTTCTTAGATGGTTGTAGTTCCTCTCTTTTTAATGAATCCCAGTGTTCATCTATTTTTTGCATCACTTTCTCAGGGTCCATTCCTTTAAGTATCATCATTTTAACCCATTCTTCTTTAAAAACTTTATGCACTAGTCCATGAAGATGTTTAATATATTCCTTTTCATTGTCTCTAATTAATAACTTCTCGCATAATTTATCTAGATTTTGTTTTTTAGTAGATTCATTCATTAATACTTGACAAATTTGTCTAGACAGCTCCTCCATCCGTATATAATGAAGCCACTCATCATATAATTTGGGATTCAGTTCTTTAACGTGAGAGAGAAATTGTTGCTTTATTTCTTCCCCAAAAGAATTCAATAATTTCCGTGGATATGGATATACCCTATCACGCCAAATCGTCCTTGCCACATCAATCACCTTTAAATTACCGTCTTCCAATAAATAAATTTGGCGTTTATGGTGATCGATCCGTTCAAATCCTATTTCTTTAAACGTCAATAACATCTCAATTAATTTAGCTGACAGCTCCGGTGTCAACGGCTGTGATTGTAGATATTCCCGTAAATCTACACCCTTAATCATATCCATGGCAATATGGAGCTTTCCTTTATCATGGACTTTTGGAAAAAGATTTGTATGTTTCCCCATGGAAAGGGCTTGATATTCTCTTTCACAATCCTCCTCATTACCGAATACCTTTACACAAATATCATCCGTAACTGCAAATACCGCTCCCTGTCGTCCTTTACCTATCATCTTTAATGAACTGTCATTCACTACTTCTACATCCGCATTAGGCACATTTCGGATATGAATTTTTTTTAACTCTTTTCTCAAAAAATCTATATCCATATATTCCCTCCCCTTTCAACAAAGAAAAAACAATAATCTAAATGGATAGTTCCCCTATACATACACCTATTCCATATAACCTCATAGCTTAATATAGTTAATTCAACTATGTTCAGAATGGTGTAGGCACTTTTCATCAAATTCAAAGATGGTCTCATACACGGCTCGTGGACAAAAATCTCGATTTGTCCATATGGAATGGACAAAAAAAAGACCCTTATAGAGTAATGGGTCATTTTCTCTAGAAAAGAACATATATTTTCGCCATCGAGAAGTGTAAAGTGTAAGCGTCTCGTATTGAGTTACACTTCAAAGTGGATTTCTGCTATCTATACAACACACACCTGAAAGCGGTTGTGTAAGGGAGAAGACTAAACGTCATTGACCAAGATGGTTAGGAATTTCTTATATATTTCAAGGATTCATTTTTTGTAACCGAAATTCTTTTGGCGAAATTCCGGTCGTTTCTTTAAACATCCGACTAAAATAATTTGAATTTTGATAACCAACAAGTTTAGAGATTTCTTTAATCGGCTTACTTGTTTCGATTAATAGTTTTTTAGCTTCCTTCATCCTTATTTTAGTCAAAACATCTTTAAAACTGAGACCTGTTTTAGACATTAAAAGATGACTAAAGTAAGAAGGATTCCGTTCCACGTATTCGGCAACATCCTTGAGTTTCAAATTGCTTTTTGAATAATTCGCCTCAATATACATAATTCCACGTTCAATGGGATCTTGTGTGACATTTCGAATATTGGACTTGGCCCCTTCAAAGATATTTTGTAAAAACAAAATGAAATTTTGAACGGTACGATAAAGGACCGTGTCGTATAAAATGGAATTGAAGATATGATGGTATTCCTTCTCATAAGCAAGATTTTCATCCAAATGATACGTTTTCATGAATCTTCGGACTTGAGCCAGTATGCTGGTTAATCTAATTCGAACTAACCCCGGGTCAGGATAAGGCATTGTTAATTGTAGAAACTCATCATAAAGCCAGTCCTTTATTTCGTCCAAACTAAAATTATGAAGCATTTCAATCCAGGCTTGCTGTTCAGGTGGCGCCAGAAATGGGTCTCGCTGAACCCATTTTGGTGATTCGTTAAATGCTACGACTTGTCGGTAACCTTTGTAATAGGTTATTTCCAACATTTTTCGTGTTTCTTTGTATTTTTCATATAAGGTCATCTTGGAAGATTTGTCTATTTGTACAACGATAGCAAGCGGTTCAGAGTACTCTTCCTCCCAGCGCCTTAACGCTTTTTGACATTGCTCCGTTACATTACTACAATGCTCCGTGAATAGTAAAATAACCATATCATTCAAACCAAAAATTCCTCGTACATCTTTAAAAGGATATTCTGACAAAAATGAATAAAGCGTACGAAGAGCATCAATACTTTCAGTCTTGCATGCTGCAACAAAGTAATTTTCCTCTATAGCCGCACCTGGTAAAAAAAGTGATTCAAAAGACCTCTCTTTATACGAATTTGAATAAATACTTTTTTTCTGTGAATGAGTAACTGTTAGTTTTCTAGAAGCCTTTTGTAATGCAGTCTTCACTCTTTTTGCAGAAAAAGGCTTAATCATTAAATCTAAAGCCTGCAAATCAACCGCTAAGCGTGCCTTTTCAAATGTTGCTTCGGCACTTGTTAAAAGGAGAATAGGTTCATAGATTTGTATTAGGTCACAAAAATTGGACCAATCCTCTTTTCCGATCATATCAAGTTCGATTAACACGATATGTGGTACTTCTCTCTCAAAAACATGACGAAATTCCTGGAAATCTGATGCCATAAAAATGCTCGTAACTGGAATTGAGGATGTTTTGAGCAGCCACTTTAACCCCTCACGTTCATTTAAATCCCGATCTGCAATCAACCATTTTCCTTCCATGAAACTTCCCCCATTTAACATTACCTTTCTTCTTTAATTGTAGCATATAGGGAGATACTCTATGGTTTTTTTGGACATTTTCTAGAATTAATATTATAAAATTCCCAACTTTACACCCCTTTAGAAAATTTAAAAAATAAAGAAACAATTCATATTTGCTTATAGTACAATGGAAATAGATAGTTCTTTTTTCTCAAACTTTAATCATCCGAATGGTTAAATTGGTAATAACAAGATTGAAAACCCAGCTAATGCTATTGAATGGTTGGCTACCTAGTGGAAAATAAGCCGAAAAAGAAGTTGATGGCTTATTTGACTTTTTATTAATTGAAGACAAAAAAGATAAATGATAATCCATATTGGGGGGAATTTTATGAGACGGATGTCCAAACAAGAAAAAAGCTGGGTGTTTTATGATTGGGCCAACTCTGCCTATTCACTTCTTATAACGACGGCTGTATTTCCATTATACTTTAAGGCTGCCGCGTCAGAAGCTGGATTGGCGGGATCTGCTTCAACAGCTTATTGGGGTTATGCAAATTCGTTTGCTACATTGTTAATTTCCATTTGTGCACCTGTATTAGGTAGTATTGCTGACTTTAAAGGGTTTAAGAAGCGGTTTTTCACCTTTTTCTTTGCGTTAGGGATTATCTTCACCTTCATGCTGGCGATTGTGCCAAGTAATCAATGGTTGTTTCTATTAATCTGTTATATTTTGACTGTAATCGGATTTGGTGGTACAAACATATTTTATGACGCTTTTTTAGTGGATGTCACTAGTGAAGATCGGATGAACAAAATCTCATCAATTGGTTTTTCTATGGGCTACATTGGTAGTACGATCCCTTTTATTCTTGGGATTACATTAATCATTTTCGCTCAACAGAACATTTTTCCCCTCTCCGTTACAGTTGCAAGCCAAATTGCCTTTGCCATTACAGCCCTTTGGTGGGGATTATTTACCATTCCTATGTTAAAAAATGTGAATCAAGTATATTATAAAGCTCGAGTGTCAAACCCGGTCTCTAACAGTTTCAAACAGCTGTTTAGAACCATAAAAAAAATTAAACTATACCGTCCATTATTTTTATTTCTACTAGCTTATTTTTTTTATATCGATGGAGTTCACACCATTATCACGATGTCTACTGCTTACGGCTCAGATTTAGGAATCGATTCAACCAATCTATTAATCATTTTGTTTGTAACACAATTGGTTGCCGCCCCTTTTGCCTACCTTTATGGAAGATTGGCTGATAAATACAAAGGGAAAAATATGCTTCTTGTTGGTATTTTCATCTATATCATCATATGTACTTATGCTTATTTCCTAAAAACAACTTTGGATTTCTGGATATTAGCCATGCTTGTCGCTTCATCCCAAGGAGGTATTCAAGCACTAAGTCGTTCTTATTTTGCCAAACTAGTTCCAAAAGAAAATGCCAATGAATTCTTTGGTTTTTACAGTATCTTTTATAAATTTGCTGCCATCTTGGGACCGTTTTTAGTAGGGCTCACAGCTCAAATGACTGGAAACACCAATAGCGGTGTATTCAGTTTAATTGTATTATTTATCATTGGGGCGATCATTTTGATAAAAGTTCCGGAAACCAATCATCTATCACCGTCAAATTCTTATACATCGCTCGATCAATAATGGAGATTACACTTTGTTTACGTAATAAAACACTCAGGTGAGCACACCTGAGTGTTTTTAATTACTCTACATCATAACCTTGGTCATCGATCGTTTCCTTAATGGTACTTAAAGTAACAACACTTGAATCAAATTCAATTTCCACTTGTCCTTTTTCTAGATTTACAGAGACATTCTTTACTCCATCAAGTTCTCCTACACTGCTTTCAATTGCCTTCACACAATGATTACAAGACATTCCTTTTACATTTAAAGTTACATGTTCCATATTTGTTTCCCCCTTATTTTTTTATTAACTTTTGTATAGTAACTAATACTTCATCAATAACTTCCAAATCGCCCTCTTGAATCCTTTCGACAACACAGCTTTTTAAATGTCCCTCAAGGAGGATTTTTGCCACACTATTTAAAGCCGATTGCGTTGAGGCAATTTGGTGGATAACATCATCACAATAAGTGTCTTTTTCAATTAAGCCTTTAATACCGCGAATCTGACCTTCAATTCTATTAAGTCTTGTTATTAGATTCTTCTTCGTCTGTGTAGAATGATGGCTTTTCCGTTGGTTTGCTGCTGTTGTACAGCAGGATTCATCCAATACTTCTTCTTCATTGAAAGACATCCCAATGCCTCCTTTGCTTCATTATATCATAGCCTCGTACCCTCATCGTAATTCTATTATTTTATTTCGATAATAAAAGGAAATACACGAACTTTTCCTTCTTGTTTAAATTCAGCCCAAATTTTATAAATCCCTGGCTGATGAAATTCCGTTTCAAAAATCGGTTTCTCGGTATTAATCGGATGTACGTGCAAGTAATGCTTGGCATCTTTATCTAATATGACAACATGACCGGTTGCCCCCAAATAAGGTTCCAAGGTTGTTTCATCCATTTTAAAGGAAAGTGTAACAGGTTCCCCTGCATTAAGAGAGCTTACAGACAATTCCACAGTTTTACCATCTATTGTTTTCGTTAAAGTTTGATCTACAAGGAGTGGATGATGATCATGAGATCGCTTATGTTTTCCTACTGAGAAAAGAAGTGGGTTGACATGATAGCTAAGTTTTTCCGGTTGAATATCGATAAAGGCTTTATAGTCGCCCTCCTCTAATTCAAGGAGAATTTCAAACCTTCCCTTCCCTGTTTTTTCTGGATGCAAATGATAGTACTGATCTAAATGTTCATTTACTAAAATTAAATGTAGTAGCTTTTCATGATTTATTAGAAGATTATCAACTGGTTTTCCGTATTGGTCTTCTAATGTGATGGTGATCAATCCATCTTTGTAAAAGAGGGATGGCTTCACTTCACTATCCTTTGAATCTCTTGATTCATGTCCATGTTCAGATGTTTCGTGAGTCTTTTGACTTGCTGAATCACTGTTGGCCACTTCTTTGGCAAAATACCCGTCATAAGCTGTAAATCCCCCCACCACGACAAGTACGTATATAACAGCTGAAATTACCCACTTTTTCATTTAATCTTCACCTCCTATATTCAATGTCGTTTTCCTCTGTTTTTCATAAAAGGAATGGATTAAAGCTTTATCTTTTGTAATCTTAATGCATTTAACACCACCGATACTGAACTGAAAGCCATTGCCGCACCGGCAAGCCATGGTGCAAGAAATCCCATTGCTGCAATTGGAATACCCAATGTATTGTAACCAAATGCCCAGAATAAATTTTGTTTAATATTTCGAATTGTCTTTTTACTCATATAGATAGCATCATAAATACTATTTAAATCCCCGCGCATTAGGGTAATATCCGCCGTTTCCATTGCGATGTCTGTTCCAGTTCCAATTGCCATACCGATATCAGCAACCGCCAAAGCTGGTGCATCATTGATACCATCCCCCACCATGGCTACTCTTTTACCTAGTTTTTGAAGCTTTTTCACTTCTTCCGCTTTTCCTTCCGGCAGTACCTCTGCGATGACAATTTCAATCCCCACTTCTTGTGCAATAGTTTTAGCTGTTCGGATATTGTCACCGGTCATCATAATCACTTCAAGTCCCATATCCTTTAATTTCTTTATGGCTGCTTTTGATGTTTCTTTTACCGTATCTGCAACAGCAATCATACCTGCAAATTCCGCGTTAATTGCCACAAGCATGACTGTTTTTCCGCTTTCCTCAAGTTCCTCCATTTTTTTTACGGAGGATTCGAATGAAACACCATATTTATTCATTAATTTTCTTGTACCAATTAGTATTTCTTCCCCATTAATGAAAGCTTTAATTCCATACCCTGGAATTGCCTCAAATTCTGATGCATCTGTGAGAGAAATATTTTTTTCCTTAATCCCACTAACAATCGCTTCGGCTAATGGGTGTTCGGATTGCTTTTCAGCGGAACCTACTAGCTTGAGAAATGTTTTCTCATCCCAATTTTCTTCTACAAAAACGTCTGTTAACACAGGTTTCCCATTAGTAACTGTTCCTGTTTTATCTAAAACAATCGTATTAATTCGATGGGTCAGCTCTAAATGCTCGCCACCTTTAAATAATACCCCGGCTTCTGCAGCACGACCGGATCCTGCCATAATGGAAGTCGGTGTGGCAAGACCTAAAGCACAAGGACAAGCGATCACAAGGACAGCAATCATTTTTTCCAATGCTTCTCCGAAATTTCCAGGATTAATCCAGATAAACCAAATCAAGAAAGTTATGACAGCGATTCCTACGACAATCGGTACAAAAATCCCTGAAATTCGATCTGCTAGCCGTTGAATAGGTGCTTTAGAGCCCTGCGCTTCTTCTACTACTTTAATGATTTGTGCCAAAGCCGTATCCTTGCCTACTTTTGTTGCTTTGATTTTTAAAAAGCCGTTTTTGTTTATCGTGGCACCAATAACATGATCTCCAACGGATTTATCAATTGGAACACTTTCTCCCGTCAACATGGACTCATCAATCGCAGAGCGTCCTTCGATGATTTCCCCATCAACCGGCACTTTTTCCCCTGGTTTAACATAGATAAAGTCCCCTACTTCAACTTCTTCGAGTGAAACCTCTAATTCTTTCCCATCACGAATGACCGTTGCTGTCTTTGCCTGAAGACCCATTAACTTCTTAATGGCTTCAGACGAACGTCCTTTCGCTCGTGATTCTAACAATTTTCCTAAAATGATTAATGTAATCAAAACCGAACTTGTTTCAAAATAAAGTTCCACCATATGCGAATCCGTACCGATGGAACTAATTAATAAATAGACGCTATAGAAATAAGCAGCTGATGTTCCTAGGGATACTAATACATCCATGTTAGCACTACCATTTCGTAATGCTTTAAATGCGCCAACATAAAACTGTTTTCCAACAATAAACTGAACAGGGGTTGCCAGTGCCCATTGAACCCATGGATTCATAAACATTTCTGGAAGATAGATAAAGGAGGTAAACTCAAAATGGCTTACCATTGCCCACAAAAGCGGGATTGAAAGTATTAGTGAAAAAATAAATTTCCCTTTTTGTTCTTCCATTTCTTTTTGGCGATGATCAGCAATGTCCACTGTTTTCTCTTGCTTAACTTTCGCTTTATAACCAAGCTTCTCAATCTTTTTCACCATGTCCGGAATGGTTACTTGCGAAGGAGTGTATTCTATTGTTGCTGATTCAAGTGCCAAATTGACTGTCGCGTTTGTTACTCCGTCCATCTTGTTCAGAACTTTTTCAATTCTTGATGCACATGCGGCACAAGTCATCCCAAATATGTCAAACTCCGTTTTTTCCGTCACAACCCGATATCCAAGATCATTGATTTTTTTAACAAACGCTTCTATATTGATTGATTCTGGGTCATACTTGATAATAGCTTCTTCTAAGGCTAAATTCACATTTGCGTCGTGAACGCCTTCTAATTTATTTAACCCCTTTTCAATTCTTTTAGCACAAGCCGCGCAAGTCATGCCGGCTACGGGTAGTTGTACTTCTTTCATGGAGCTGCCCATTTGCGGTTCCTCCAATCCATTAAATTTTAATTCATTTTTTATTTTACCCTTACACTTGTATAGTATACCCCCCTACCCTATATTGTCAATAAAATATGGTTTTTAAATTATTTTTCTCCATTTTTATTAACTTTCAACAATCAAACAAGGTTTTATTGGAAGGATTTGGCTGTTATTTTAAGTATGAAAAAGCTAATATAACGAGAAACATCATCTGCTAAAGTAGTGATAGGATATACCTTTATTTCGGCTTTGTTTTGTAAACGTATGAAATGGTAAGATAAATCCCAACTTAACAAATTGTTAAGAAAAATTCAGGAGGGATTTATTATCCAAAATTTAAAATTGAATTACACGAATGAAATGGAAAAAGCATTACTTAGTGCCCATGGTGTTTGCTATAAAGTTTATTGTCGAAATCACGATATTAGGCTGGAAATCGAAAAACGAAGAGAACATGATTATTTGGTTTCACAACTCATGTGTTCATCTTTTAAAAAAATTCTATGATTAATGAAAATGGTGCCCTTAATCAGATAATGGGCACCTTCGCTTATTTATTTTATGAACGTTATTCTTTATGAACCTCAGGTGGAAAAACCATCCTACATATCACTTTTGCTAACTGGTAATAATCTACATGTCCCCCGCCTTGAACCTCTTTTTCATGGGCATTTTCCACTAAAGTCATGATAGACCATGAAACGGTATCAAAGTCTAAATCTTTCCAAGTCCATCCCTTTTCAAATGCTTGTTTCAATCCGGAATATATTCTAGTTTGAATTTTCCTCCTGGCTGCACTTATTGCCTCTGCTAATTCAGGATCTTTTGGTAATAATTCCTGTAAGACCCTGTGAAGGCCCAATTTATTTAAACGTTTTCCATGTTCTTCTAACATCTTAGCTAATAACGATACAGGATCAGGCGTTGACCAACTCGGCTCAGGAGGGAAAAATTCTTCTATTCTATCCTCCAATAAAGACATTAATAGCTGTCGTTTATCTGAAAAATATCGATAAAAGGTTCCCGTAGCTACTCCTGCGTGTGCGGCAATATCTTTTGCCGTCGTTTGTTCATATCCCTTATCAATAAATAAAATTCTTCCACTTTCTAAAAGAGCCTTCCTTTTTTGTTGTGCTCTTTTCTGCTTAGGAACAATGGGAAAATTACCGACGAGCAGGTCTTCACGCTCTGTCATATGACCACCTCATCCTAATAATACCATATACAAAAAATATGAACCATAATTCACATTTTTATTGACATTGTTTGTTATCCCATGTCATACTTGAACTATAGTTCATGTTATAATAAACTCTTTTTTTACCCAATTTCATTAAAATGATGAATACATGAGCTGTATTTCATTTTTTTGAAAAACCTATATGGGAAAGAAGGATATTAAAATATTTTTCCGAATATTATAATGTAAATTTATATAGGTTATCTATTCGAAAGGTGTTGATTCACATGGCCAATCAATCCGAATCAAAAAAAATCTCTGTAAATTCCACGATTTCACTTAAAGGAATCGTTAAAGCCATTTTCAACGATACCGTTCACGTCCAAATCGGCGGAAAAATTATAACCTTACCCAAAAAGGATTTTCTCCTTGAAGGACCTGCAAATTAAAAATTTTAAATAGATGATAAAAATCAGTCCAGTATTTTTTCATGCTGGGCTTTTTTTTATTAAAGCATTAAAACATTTTTGTCGCAATTCTTTAAAAATGTGATATATTCATATAAACGAAAAATTTTGGGAGTGAGAAGAACAATGAAACTTGACGTTCAACGGACATACAATTTTAATGCTGGTCCCTCTGCCCTTCCATTATCTGTCCTAGAAAAAGCGCAGGCAGAGCTTGTCAATTTTCGTGGGACTGGGATGTCAGTAATGGAATTGAGCCATCGAAGTGCTGCTTATGAAGAAGTTCATAATGTAGCAAAATCCCGTTTGAAAGAATTATTATCGATTCCTTATAATTATGAAATTCTTTTTCTTCAAGGAGGAGCAAGTCTCCAATTTTCAATGATTCCTATGAATTTTTTACAAAGTGGTAAAAAGGCTAGTTATGTCATGACTGGATCTTGGTCAGAAAAAGCTTTTAAAGAGGCCAAATTATTTGGGGAAGCCTATCAAGCTGCGTCAAGCAAGGAGGATAAATACCGGACAATTCCAAAATTATCTGATCTAATATTTGATCAGTCTGACGCCTATTTACATATTACTTCGAATAACACGATTTATGGAACACAATGGAAAGTTTTTCCTAACACTGAAAATGTACCATTAATTGCAGACATGTCCAGTGATATTCTCTCAAGGCCCATCGATGTGAGCAAATTTGCATTAATCTATGCTGGGGCCCAAAAAAACCTTGGTCCGTCTGGTGTAACGGTTGTGATTATACGAAAGGAATTGTTGGAACAAGCCAATACCAATATTCCGACAATGCTAAAATACAGTACCCATGTGAATAACAACTCCCTATATAACACCCCTCCAACATTCGGTATTTACATGCTTGGTGAGGTTCTTGGCTGGGTTCAGGAACAAGGCGGTATCCAAGAAATTGCTAAACGAAATGAAGAGAAAGCAAAACTTATTTACGATGTGATTGATCAAAGTAATGGATTCTATATCGGCCACGCTGGCACTGATAGTCGTTCACTGATGAATATAACTTTCAATCTTCAATCGGAAGAACTGGAGAAGAAATTTTTATCTGAAGCGAAAAAAGAAGGCTTTGTTGGCGTAAATGGCCATCGATCCATTGGTGGATGCCGTGCATCAACGTATAATGCCGTTCCATATGAAGCTTGTAAAGCATTCAGTGAATTTATGGTTCAATTTCAAAAGAACAATGGTTAATAAAATAAAGAAGATAAAATGCAAGTTCGAATCTTGCTTTTATCTTCTGAGCTTTATTTCATTGCATCCGTATATTTAAAATCACAAGACTCAAGATGATCATTAACCATCCCAACAGCTTGCATAAATGCATAACAAATCGTTGAACCGACAAACTTAAAGCCACGTTTTTTTAAATCTTTGCTCATTTTATCACTTATTTCCGTGGTAGCCGGAACCTCAGTTAAATCTTTATAATGGTTAATGATCGGCTTTCCACCCACAAATGACCAAATATAGGATTGAAAGGACCCAAATTCCTCAACTACCTTTAGAAAAGCTTTTGCGTTGGAAATAACCGCATGAATCTTCAATTTATTTCGAACAATACCTTCATTATGTAATAATTCTTCCACTTTCTTTTCATCATACATCACAATTTTTTCTGGATCGAAGTTATCGAAAGCCTTCCGATAATTCTCCCGCTTTTTTAAAATAGTATACCAGCTTAGGCCTGCCTGTGCCCCTTCAAGACTTAAATACTCAAACAACAAACGATCATCATATACGGGAACACCCCATTCATGATCATGATAATGGATATACAACGGATCTTGATTTACCCAGCCACAACGATTCATCAAATAACCTCCATTCGTTTTTCCGCTTTTATTATTAGTCATTCCTCTCATTTCAATTAGAAAGAAAGCTTTCCTTCCTTTTTTTTTGGGTGACATTGCTTTACAAATATAAAAGTGAAAGGATTCATAATGACCATTCATGGAATGTAAATAGGAAAAAGCCTAATCGGTATTAAAGGATTAGAAAAATATTCATAAGAGGGAAGTCCGATTTACTTGAATCGTTCATGTTTTCTTAATCAGTCAAAAAAGTGAGTTTCTTTAAATGAAAGGAAAAAAAACCGCCCAAATCACCGTAGTGATTATGGACGATTTTTCATGAAACCATTAAACCCCTTGAGTAAAAGCTTCTGTTAGTACTGGTACAATTTGTTTCTTTCTTGAAACGACACCTTTCAGTAATGCAGTATGATCTGTCAGAGTAACATTGTATGCTTTCTCTACAGCAGCTGCTTTGCTACCTAAAGCTAATCCAATGGAATCATTATTTAAAATATCAGTAACAACTAATAAGAATAAATCTAAATTCTTTTCGGCAATTTTTTCGTTGATCGCAGCTTCTAATTCTTCTTTTCTTGAAAGGATTTCATCTGTATCAACCGCATTTACCTGAGCAATCTCTACTTTATTTCCAGCCATATCAAATTCTTTTGCATCAAGGCTTAATAATTCTGCAACAGATTTGTCGCTTAAATCTGCACCTGCTTTTAACATTTCAAGCCCGTATTTTTCCGCATCTACACCAGCGATTTCTGCCAACTCACGAGCTGCAGCAACATCTTCTTCTGTGCAAGTTGGAGATTTAAATAATAATGAATCAGAAATAATAGCAGATAACATAAGACCTGCAATCTCTTTCTTAATTTCCTTGCCATGTTCTTTATACATTTTATTTAGAATAGTTGCTGTACAGCCAACTGGTTCACAGCGGTAATATAAAGGATCACTCGTTTCAAAATTCGCAATACGGTGATGGTCAATGACTTCTAAAACACGAACTTCAGTAATATCATCCGCACTTTGCTGACGCTCATTATGGTCAACTAAGATGACAGAGTTCACTTCTGTTGCCACTTTTTCTACTAGGCGAGGTGCTTCTGCATTAAATTTGTTTAGTGCATATTGTGTTTCACCATTTATTTGTCCAAGACGGACAGGCTCCACATCCATGCCAAGCTGTTTTTTCAAATCTGCATAAGCAATTGCTGAACAAATAGAATCTGTGTCCGGATTTTTATGACCGAAAATAAGTACTTTTTCCATTCTATTACTCCTAACCATATGTAATTATGTAAGGAAAAGCCAAAAAAGGTGTTTCCCTATCCGAAATTATATATGATTCCGCGAAAGGATTCAAAATAAAATCTACGATTTTAGTTAAGTTATCTTTTATTTTCATAAAAATGAACCTAAAAAACTCCACTATGATTGATGATCAAATGTTACATAAACGAATCTAAGGAATATCCTTTTTCTTCTAAAAACTTTCGCATACGAAGAATGGCTTTCGAATGAATTTGAGAAATTCTCCCTTTCGTCAGATTTAAGACTTCGGATATTTCCACTTGTGACAATCCCTCGTAATAGATTAAAGTGATCACTAGCCTTTCTTTTTCAGGCATTTTGTCGATACATTCAGCAATCAGTTCACGGAATTCGGACTTTTGCAATTCCTTCTCCTGTGGCTCGATGGTTTCATCCTTAATTTGATCAATACGACTTTGTTGTTTGCTATCTTCATCATTGGTGTTCACTGGTTCATCCAGTGAAAGCAGAGTGGATAAAGCTAAAACAGACATTACTTGGTCCACTTCATCTAGGGACATCTCTAAAAATTGACTTAATTCTGTTTCCGTCGGTGTTCTCATTAATTTTTGTTCTAGTTGACTTATAGCAGCATTCATTTTTTTGGCTTTTTCTCTTATACCACGAGGCACCCAATCCATTTTTCGAATGCCATCGAGCATAGCCCCTTTAATTCGCCATAACCCAAATGTCTCAAATTGGTATCCCTTTTTATAATCAAATTTCTTGATCGCTTCTATTAGTCCGATATAACCAAGTCCCATTAAATCTTCCTTAGAAATAATCTGCTGAGGAATACATGAGCTCATACGATTAGCCATCTGCTCTACTAAATAACTGTATTGCCTAACTAAATGATCCTGTGAAATAAAGTCAAGATTTTCCCGATACTTTCTCCATAATGGGTAATGAGGAATGGGATCATTCACTAAAGGTTCCAAAGCCTATCCCCCCTTGATTTGCTTTGTGCAAAATACTAGAAATCTACCATTCTTATTTTTCAAGGTGCTTTCGTTTTTGTTTTTTCTCCCCCATGTAAAGCATCTAGTGGGACAGCATGAAATGATGTGTCATTCATCGGATTCTCAATGTTATCGTTCGCGAGAGTCTCCACTTCTGGAGTTTTTTCTACTTTCAAACATTCTCTTGTATTTAATTGCTGCTTCGAAATAGATTGATGGATTACGAGCCGTATGACACTTCCCAATATGAAAAAGAGTAGAAACCCGATAGCTGCCCATAATAAAGCGGTTATCCAAGTGTTATTAAACATAGAGAACAAAAAGGTTAGCAGAAATGCGGACAATCCCAAAATCGCTTGATGGCGCCATTTTGATGACATCAAATCAACACCTCTATGTCATTTTGCCAAGTGATAATATTTTTTCAAAAAATCCTTTAATACCTTTTATTGGAGCTTGATGAGTTTGTCCCCACTCAGGCGTATAAGAATACAAGATTTGCTTGATACTCCTTGTTGCCTCACATTTTGGATATGCTAAATAAAAAGGAGTTTGCAACCTTACAGCCTTTTGTACATAGGGATCTTCCATTAAAAATCCAAGCGTCATTAACTTCATTTTTAAAAACTTATTGGCTGCATTTTTTAAGGCTCTTGATGTTTCTACTGCTTCTTGATATGTATGGGCACGATTAACAACTAAACGAAAATTAGGTGGCTGTTTTGTTGATTGATGAACAGCTTTCAAAACCGCATAGGAATCAGCAATGGCCGTTGGCTCAGGTGTCGTTACTAAAATGGTTTCATCTGAAGCCATGATAAAATCAATATTCTCTTTTGATATTCCTGCACCCGTGTCCAATAAAATATAATCAGCATAAGACTGAAGTACTTGTAGCTGTTTCCAAAAAAACAAAAGCATATTTTGATCAAATTTCAGCAGTTCTTCAAGCTCAAACCCACATAAAAGATATTCAATACCACCTGTTCCTTTTTCCAGGATTTCCAACATGGATTTTCGCTGATGCAAAACATCGGCAAGTGTGAACCGAGGATTTACCCCCATGAGGATATTGATATTGGCTGTCGACAAATCTAAATCTAAAATGATCACTTTTTTTCCAGTTTCTCTTAATGCGAGAGCAAAATTTAGCGTAAAATTAGATTTGCCGACACCCCCCTTCCCACTTGTAATGGTAATCAGCCGGGAAGAGTGCTTTGTCTCATGAGATTCATTGAAACGATTCATATATTCTCTTAGACTTTGTGCTTGGTCCATATTACATTCCCTCACCTATAATGAGTTTTGCTAGACCAGCGGCATCAACGATAGAAATATCTTCTGGTACACTTTGTCCATTCGTGATATACGCGATTTGGTAACGGTACTGAAAAGCAATATTTAATATGGATCCATAGCTTGTCGTTTCATCAAATTTTGTCAAAATTAGTTTTTGAACAGGACTGTCTAGAAACTCTTGGAGTAAGATCTGCATATCTTCATATTTGGTTGTTAAGCTCAATACCAAGTAATTATCACTTTCTGGCGGATTATAGATAAATTCATTAATAGCTGCCCGGTTTTTTGCTTCTTTATAATTTCTTCCGGTCGTATCCATATAGATCAAATCATAATGTTTCAGATTATCTAATGCTTGGGTGAGTTCATCTGCAGAGTGAACCACCTCAATGGGAACATTTAATATTCCTGCATATGTTTTAAGCTGTTCGACCGCTGCAATTCGATAAACGTCTGTCGTAATCATGGCCACTCTTCGTTTTTGTTTTAACACTTGTTCCGTCGCCAACTTAGCAATGGTGGTTGTTTTTCCTACACCTGTAGGTCCAATGACATTAATCATACGAGTTCTCTCATCCAGTGAATATGAATTTGGTACTCTCTTTTCTAAAAGCTTTGTAATAATAGAAATGAATTCTCTTCTAATCTCATTTTCTTCAAGTTCTTTAATGGACTGATGTTTTTTTAGGAGGGATGAGATCAGATACTCCATCACTTCCTCCTCCACACCTTGTTTTTTCAAGCGATCAATGATCTTGGTCAATGCAGGGTGTACCATTTTCCCTTGTTGATCATTCATCATCATATTCATCATCATTTTTCGTAAATGCTGTAACTCATCTAACATGGCACGTTCATTGTCTAATGATTTTGGTTGTATGACCTGCCCTGGACTTTGTGCAGCAGATTTCTCTGAATAATATTGATACATTTTTTGAGGTTGCTTATGAAAATAGGAACTACTTGAATCCAATTTTTCATTCTGTGCTACAAACCGATCTTTACCATCGACATCCATTTTTGTCTTTTTCGGTTTCGTTTCTTTATCGATCGAATAGGCAGTTACCTCATATTTTTGTTTCGCAAAAAGGCCAAAGATCCCGCCCGTCTTGATTACCCTAGTGTTCACAATAATGGCATTTTCACCCAATTGCTGTCTGACCATTTTTAAAGCAAGGGGCATGGTGTCAGCGACGATTTTTTTCGTTCTCATATATTAACCACTCCAATACTTTGAATCTCCACATCAGGCTCCAGTTCATTGTAGGCTAGGACAGGGACAGCAGGCATGATCTTATCCACGAACTGCTTCAAATACATACGGATAGATGGACTGGTCAAGAAAATCGGCTGTCCACCAGCTCTAATTACCCTATTAATTTCATTTTGCAATTCCTCGGTAATTTTTCGAGACGTTTGCGGGTCCATAGATAGATAGAAACTACCAGATTCGGTTTGTTGGATCGCATCGGAAATTCCTTTCTCCAAAGTTGCCCCCGCTGTTAACACTTGAATAACGCCATTTTCAGCGTATTGCTCCGTAATTTGCCTTGTTAAAGATTGTCGTACATATTCTGTCAGTACTCTTGGATCTTTCGTATAAACAGCATAATCTGCTAATGTTTCAAAGATGGTGGCCAAATCCCGAATCGAAATTTGTTCCCGAAGAAGATTCTGTAATACTTTCTGGATATCCCCGACTGACATAAGGTTTGGTACAAGCTCCTCCACAAGATTCGGATGTGACCCTTTAAGGTTTTCAATTAATTCTTTTGTTTCTTCTCGACGAAGAAGCTCATAGGCATACCGTTTTAACACTTCAGTCAAGTGAGTAGCTATCACTGAAGGAGGGTCGACAATCATATATCCCATAAGCTCTGCTTTTTGTTTTTCCTCCATATTTACCCAAATGGCAGGCAAGCCAAATGCCGGTTCTATGACTCGAATTCCTTCAATGGAGCTTGTATCTTCCCCTTGATTCATAGCAAGAAAATGATCGAGATATACTTCCCCTGAAGCAATTTTGCTGCCGCGGAATTTTAAGACATATTGATTTGGCGGTAGCTGTAGGTTATCCCGTATCCTAATAGTTGGAATCACTAAGCCCAATTCAACGGCAAATTGCCTACGAATCATGACAATCCGGTCTAGGATATCCCCACCTTGATTTTGGTCTGCTAGAGGAATTAAGCCATATCCAATTTCTAATTCCAGTGGATCTAGCTGTAATAAATTGATCACTTTTTCTGGACTGCGAATATCCTCCTCTGTTGCTGACTGTTCCAATTGTTCCTGCTGAAGTTCTTCTTTCTGCATGGATTTCTTCATGGTGTATGCACTGAAGGCCAAAATTCCTGCTACAGGGAGAGTGAGAAAAAGACCTATCGGTGTAAAAATTCCAAGCACCAAAATAGTAGCGGCAACAACATAAAGTAATTTTGGATAATGAAAGATTTGCCTCATAATATCTGAGCCTAGACTTCCATCAGATGCTGCACGCGTTACTGTAATACCTGTAGCTGTGGAAATGAGTAAAGCAGGCACCTGGCTCACGAGTCCATCACCAACAGACAACAATGTAAAAGTGCTAGCCGCTTCTGCAAAACCCATACCATGAATCGACATACCGATGATAAAGCCACCAATAACATTAATTATTAGAATAACGATTCCGGCAATGGCGTCTCCTTTTACAAATTTACTAGCCCCATCCATTGCCCCATAAAAATCAGATTCCTGTTCTATTTTTCTCCTGCGTTCACGAGCTTCTTGTTCAGTAATTAATCCCGCATTCATATCCGCATCAATACTCATTTGCTTACCAGGCATTGCATCCAATGTAAATCGAGCTGCTACTTCTGCGACCCTTTCCGAACCTTTTGTAATCACAATAAACTGAATGACCACGAGAATTAAAAACACGACAAATCCGACAACCGGATTTCCACCAATGACAAACGAACCAAAAGTCTCAATGACTTCTCCTCCATCTGCCTTTGAAAGGATGGATCTTGTTGTTGATACGTTTAAGGCTAAGCGAAATAAGGTGGTGATTAGGAGAGCGGTTGGAAAAATTGAAAAATCCAATGCCTCTTTCGTATTCATAGCAACCAACAAAATCAATAAAGATATGGATATGTTGAAAATCAACAGGAAATCCAATAATAGAGTTGGTAATGGTATGATCATCATCGAAACAATTAGTATTACGACAATAAGAACGGACATATCTTTTGTCTTCATGTCATCATCTCCTTATACCGGCCTTCCTGGAAATACACATAGGCCAGTATCTCTCCCACTGCATTAAACAATTCCTCAGGAATGGTCTCGCCAATTTCCACTGAAGCATATAAGGCACGTGCCAACGGTCGATTTTCTACTGTCATAATGTTATGTTCTTTTGCAATCTCTTTCATTTTTAGGGCAGTATATCCCTTTCCTTTTGCTATGACCTGAGGAGCATCCATTGTGGAATGATCATAAAGAATCGCAATGGCAAAGTGAGTAGGGTTGGTAATGAGTACATCTGCCTTCGGAACTTCCTGCATCATTCGATTCATTGATAATTCTCTTTGTTTGGCTCTCCGCTGTCCCTTAATGAAAGGATCCCCTTCCATTTTCTTGAATTCATCCTTTATTTCTTGTTTGGACATCTTTAATTTTTTCTCATGTTGAAATTTTTGATATATGTAATCTGCTGCCGCAAGTACGATTAAACTAGCAGAAGCAGCAAAGCCCATTTGGATAACGAATGAACCAATTAATCTAGCAGAATCAATTAAGTTTTTTTCGCCCATGATTAAAAGTTCATTTTTCTGCTTCCAAATTACCCAGAAAACGATAGCAGATGTAATAATAATTTTTAAACACGATTTTACTAATTCGACTAATGCCCGCAGGGAAAACATTTGTTTCAGTCCTTGAAGTGGGTTTAATTTTCCAAAATTGAATTTTAGTAATCCAATATTGAACATAAAACCAACTTGAATGTAGTTCGCAATCACACCTGCTGCGAGTGAGATTGCTAACATCGGAGCTGTTATTTTTACACTTTCCCATAATAGTTGGTTAAACAAAGCCTGTGTACTAGAAATGGTGAGTTCTAAATTCATATATTCTTTAAAACTATGGCGATAAAGGGATAAACACCCTTCTATTAAACTTTTGCCGCCAACTAATAAAAATCCGAAGGAAAATAGCAGTGTTAGGGCTGATGAAACCTCCATACTTTTGGCAATCTGCCCTTTTTTTCGTGCCTCCCTTCGTTTATTCGGTGTTGCTTTTTCCGTTTTTTCTCCGGAAAACAATTGCAAATCCAAACGAAGCAGCATGGTTATGCCCCCATTATTTTCAAGATTGATCCAATCGAATCAATCATGTTTTCAAAAAGTATTTTTAGCAAATAGAAGAAACTTGGTAGAACTAAAATATAAATCAAAAAATGGATCAAAATTTTGATTGGTGGTGCAATGGCTATAATATTCATCTGTGGGACTGTTCTTGAAATGATCCCTAACGCAACATCAACAATAAACAATGTCCCAATGATTGGAAGTGCCATCATAAATCCAATCATAAACATTTGTTTAAAACAATCTAAGATAAAAGTAGAAACTTTACCATCCATCCAAGAAGGAATGATAGCCGTTAAAGAAATCCAGTCAAAGCTTGCTAAAATCCCTTGAATGAGCAGATGGTGACCATCTATCGAAAGCATTACTAAAATGGCTAACATATTTTTTAAACGCCCCGTCAGTTGGGTATTTGTTTCAAAGGTTGGATCAAAAAGATTTGCCATGAAAAAACCAATTTGAATATCCAACAAAGAACCTGCCATTTGGACCGAATAAAACAAGATACCGGTAGATAGCCCTATGGTTATTCCGACAAAAATTTCTTTAAGTATCAATAAAGCCAATTCCCATAATGGCAATGACGAGAGATTAGGTTCGTCTACCAATCCAACACACAGCAAACTAAGAATGGTACTGAGGCCAATTTTGTATTGTGCGGGAAGCTGCCGGCCTGAAAATATGGGAGCAGAAACCATAAAGGATGTGATGCGAACAAAAATTAACAAAAAGCTCCATAAATATGATGCATCCATATTACTTTCCTACCCCACAAATTGTGAGAGATTCCCTAATAAGTTTTCTGTGAATTCAACTACATGTCGCAACATCCAGGAACCAAAGAAAAGAATGGATAAAAAAACAGCAATAATCTTTGGAACAAACGCCATGGTTTGATCTTGAATCTGTGTTGCCGCCTGAAAAATACTAATAAGAAGCCCGACGATTAAGGCAACTCCTACTACTGGCGCAATGACAATTAAGATGGTGTATATGGATTCTTGGGCAATTTTCAATACTAATTCCGCGGCCATGAATAACACTTCCTTTTAAAAACTTCTAAGTAACGATTCTACAATTAAATGCCATCCATCTACTAAAATGAACAATAAGATTTTAAATGGCAAAGAAATCATGACCGGTGGGAGCATCATCATCCCCATCGACATTAACACACTAGAAACAATCATATCGATGACCAAAAAAGGAATAAAGATCATGAATCCCATTTGAAAGGCCGTCTTCAATTCACTAATAGCAAAAGCTGGTACTAAGGCTTTTAATGGAATATCGTTCATTTCCTTTGGTTTTTCCAATTTTGCATAATCTAAAAATAAGGCTAAGTCCTTCTGACGTGTGTGTTTTGCCATAAATTCCTTTAATGGAATACTAGCTTGTTTAAAAGCTTCTTCTTGAGTAAGCTCACCAGCCAAAAATGGTTTTAAAGCTGTCTGATTCATTTCTGAAAATGTGGGTGCCATGATAAAAAATGTCATAAACAAAGCCAAACCAATTAACACTTGATTGGGTGGAATTTGTTGGGTTCCTAAAGCATTTCGAACAAAGCCCAATACCACAATGATGCGAGTAAAGCATGTCATTAATATCAAGATTGCAGGTGCAATGGATAGAATGGTAATCAACAAGATTATTCGCATGGTTGTCGAGACTTTTTCTGGATCATCAGAGCCCAAATCTAATCCAGGAAGAATGGCTGCAGAAGGTTCAGCAACAGGTACAAGGAACAAAGCTCCTACCAACAATGGCAAGATAAGGGCAATTTTTCTTAACATAGCCTATTCCTCCTCGTTAACCCGCTGGATCTTCTTCAAATGCTTTTTGAACATCGTCGTCCAGTTTTGTTTTAAATGTAAGTTATCCCCTTTGAATGCCTGCACTTCCCCCTGATTTTCAATCTCCTCCAGGAGATGCTGATACTCTTCACCTTGAGAGATGGTACGAAGCAAGGTAATCGATTCGCCAACACCGACAATATAGATGGTCTGTCCAATTAATAATATTTGCAATGATTTGTTATTTCCAAGTGGATGGGTTCCCAATGGTAAAATAAGTCCATTTGATTGCATATGCCTGCTTCTTTTTGATAAATATCGCAAAATCAAAATCAGCAACGCAATAACAAATACAAACGAAAATATAAATTTGATAAATGAGGGAAGGAAACTATCTGATTGGCGATCCTTTTTCACTTTTGATGGGGAAGAAGTTTTTTTCTCCCCATTTTGGATGGTTTCATAAACGGAAGATTCGCCACCAGATGATGAATTTGCGGCAAAATTGGTGGGTTGAACGGAAAATAAGTATAAAAATACAATAAAAAAGAACATGAGGCGTTTCATAACTTTCTCCTTCCTTGGAGTACACTTTCTATTATTTTAAGTTTGCAGTGATTTGCGCTGCTAGTTTAGCGTTCTTTTTCGCCAATTCCGTCAAAATTTGAGAACGGCTTTGAGAACTTAGATTTTTCATCAAGTCTGTGACCATTTGGGAATTGGTTGACATCATCGATTCAATCACGATAGCAGCCTGCCCAGGAGGCATTCCTGAAATCGTTTCAGTCAGAGTGGCCATTGGATTGGCTTGATTTTGAACGATTCCTTGTAATTGAGACTTTAATGCTTCTAAATCAGTTGCTTCCAGATTAGAAATTTCTTTTAGTAGCATTGTAATTTCTCCTGCCTTATTTGTGTCTTTCATACTAGCAAGAATACTGCTCTGTTGGTTTTGTGTGAGCTGAGAAACAATGATCGATGCATCCTCTAGTGACATAGTCGAAAGAATGGCAGCAGCTTTAGATGGCTGCATGTTAGCATAAATATTGGCCATTTGTTTCATTTGTTCTTTCATTTTTTTTGTTTGTTTTTCTTCAAGCTGCTTTTGTAAGTCTTCATTATATTGTTTTAAATTCTCTAATTCGCTTTGATTGGTTTCTAGTTTTTCATTTAATTCATTTATTTTTTGATCTTTCTTTTTCAAGTTTTTTTGACTTTGTTCATATCTTCTCTGCCAGTCCTCAACATCCTCATCATTCCCAGCATAAAAATCTTCCGAGTCAGAAATCCATTCGTTTAAGACAGGAACTTTATTTCCTACATTTTTTACAGATTTCCATACTGGTATGTCTAAGAAATTAATGACAATAACGACCACAATGATCGTCAAGAGAATGGGTATTCCAAAGAAAAGAAAGGAATGGAATTTCCCTTGCTGATTTTCTTCCATTATTATTACTCCTTACACTTTTCGAAAATAGCGCAAAACAGCCATTTCATCCATTAGCGCTTGTTCTTCCTGAATCAGCCGTTTTTGAAAAGCTTCCAAAGATTTTGCCTTCCACTGGTTCCAAATTTTTGCTTCTTTTGTTTTATCAATAAGAACTTGTTGCTTCTTCTCTACTTCTTGATGAAGTTCATAAGAATGATTTTCAAGGTCCTTCAGTTGTTGGTTAATATAATCTACTTCTTCCTGTAGATGTAAAAAGTCCGATACTTTTTTGAGATTCACTTGATCGTATTGCTTGAGGATTTGTTCTTTCGAATTTTTGAATCCTTCTATTTTTTCTTGAACCTCTAATTGTTGGAGTCTAATAGAACCATATTCTTGCTCGGCAAGTTCCTTTTCTTTTTCTTTTACATCTAACACTTTTTGAAAAGAAAATTGATATTTCATTACATCATCGCTCCAAATTGTGATTGTAAAAAGGATATTGCCTCATCAAAGTTGGAAGTTTCATATATTCCTTGTCGTAAAAATTGATCCATTTTCGGTTTCAGACGTAATGCCATATCAATATCGCGATTTGAACCTTTTTTATAGGCCCCAATATTGATTAAATCTTCTGCATCATGATAAGCGGCAAGAAATTTCTTAAAATTACGTGCTGCATTTTGATGTTCATCCGATGTAATCTCCGTCATTACCCGGCTAGCACTTGCCAACACATCTATGGCTGGATAAATTCCTTTCCCACCAATGGCACGGTTTAGCACAATATGTCCATCCAAAATTCCTCTTACTGCATCTGCAATCGGTTCATTCATATCGTCCCCGTCTACCAAAACGGTGTAAATCGCAGTGATGGACCCCTTCGGACCGGTTCCTGCACGTTCCAACAATTGTGGAAGCATAGCAAATACGGAAGGTGTATACCCTTTTGTCGTAGGTGGCTCTCCAATAGCAAGTCCTATTTCTCTTTGCGCCATCGCAAATCGAGTGACAGAATCCATGACAAGCATGACATCCTTACCTTGATCGCGGAAATACTCAGCAATCGCCGTTGCGGTCAGTGCCCCTTTGATGCGAATCAGTGCCGGCTGGTCAGAGGTTGCGACAATAACAACCGATTTTTTCAAACCTTCTTCTCCTAAATTTTGTTCGATAAAATCAAGAACCTCTCGGCCTCGTTCACCGATTAAGGCAATGACGTTTACATCTGCGGTTGTATTACGAGCAATCATCCCTAATAACGTACTTTTTCCAACTCCACTTCCGGCAAAAATCCCCATTCTTTGCCCTTTTCCCATCGTTAACAGACCATCAATGGTTCGTACGCCTACACTTAAAGGAGTATGAATTCGTGGACGTGTAAGCGGGTTAGGTGGTTTAGCATTGATTTGAACCTCTTCTAATCCTAAAGGTATTGGCTTTCCATCCAGCGGTTGCCCGAGTCCATCGAGAATTCTACCAAGTAATGGATGGCCCGCCTTCACCGTTATAGGCTTTCCACTCGCAACGACATCACAACCGGGCCCAATGGCTTGGACTTCTCCAAGTGGCATAAGAAGAACTTTATTCTCTTTAATCCCTACGACTTCTGCTTGAATGGAGGTTTCGGATTGAGCAGGATAAATTGTACATAATTCTCCAATCCGCACATCCGGACCTTGAGATTCAATTGTCAGTCCAATAATTTGTGTGATTTTTCCATTGACTCGAACCGGATCGATTTTGCGAATGAGCTTGATGTATTTATCCGCTGATAATTTCACTTTCCTGCTCCCTTCTCGCTTCAAGCAAGACCTTTTTGATTTCTTCCATTTGCGTGTCAATTCTCGCATCTATACTTCCATAGGCTGTCCGAATCACACACCCTTTTGCAGAAACAGAATGATCCGGCAAAATTTTGATTTCCGTTTCCCCATTCACTACGGCATTGAGATGGGCTCTCTGTCCTTGGATCCATTCAAAATCATCAGGATGAACACAAACAGTAATTGACTCTTTCTCTTTAAAGCGGAGAATATGCTGTTTCACTAATTCTAAAAAAGCCTCAGGATGGTCAGTCAATTCTTGTTTGATAATTTGGGAAGCAATTGCCGTACTTAGTTCAAGTAAAAATGGTTCTGCTTCTGAAATGATTTTGGCCTTCTGCTCATAAGCCTGTTCCAATAATTGTTGAGCTTGTTCAATAAACGATTGGTATTCTTGCCGAATATCATCTTCAGCTTGTCGTTTCCCTTGTTCATAACCATCTTGAAAACCTTTTTTCTGTGATTCCATCGTTAAGGCTTCCATCTTTTTCTCCTTTTCTTCCCACCATTGTTTCATTTTTTCTTCTGCTTCCACTTCAATTTGACGCGCCTTTTGTTTTGCCATATCTATGATTGTTTGTGCTTTGGCATCAGCTTCATCAATAATTTGATTTGCTTTATGTACTGCTTCTGTCGTTGTATGTTGAAGTGAAGAAGGAGAAATGAATTCCCCATTTATTTTGATTGGAATCAATGGCTGTGTAATTACTTTTACATCTTCTTTTAATGCCAAATGGTCCGCCTTAAATACTTTAGAGTAAGATTTCATCATTTCCACCTCGAGCGATGACCAATTCACCTGTATCTTCTAAGCGACGAATAACAGATACAATTCTGCCTTGTGCTTCCTCCACATCTTTCACCCTGACAGGTCCAAGATATTGCATTTCTTCTTCAAATGTTTCAACCATACGCTGTGACATATTTTCGTAAATAATCTTTTTAACCTCTGGACTAGCCGCTTTTAATGCTAAAAGCAAGTCATGATTTTCCACTTCTTGAATAACACGTTGGATAGCCCGTCGATCAAGGGTAATAATATCCTCAAATACAAACATCCGTTTTTTGATTTCTTCTACTAATTCACGATCTTTTTTCCCTAGATGATCTAAAATATTTCTCTCCGTACCCCTATCTACACCGTTTAGAATGTTAACAACAGAATCAATTCCTCCAACCACGCTATAATCTTGCTGTATTGTGGCTGAAAGCTTCTGTTCCAAAATTTGTTCCACTTCCTGAATCACTTCCGGAGATGTTTGCTCTAATAAAGCTATTCTTCGAGCTACATCCGTCTGCAATTCCTCTGGTAAGGAAGAAAGAATGATGGATGCCTGCTCTGGGTCCAAATGAGCCAATACAAGAGCAATCGTTTGAGGATGCTCATTCTGCAAAAAGTGATAAATTTGCATAGGATCAATTCGTCGTGCAAAATCAAACGGCTTGACCTGAAGCTGTGCTGTTAAACGCTGGATGATCTGCTTGGCCCGTTCCTTGCCTAGAGCGGTTTCCAATAAGTCTTGCGCATAGCTGATACCGCCTGTTGTCAAATAATCTTGAGCAATGCACATCTCATGGAATTCTTTTAGCACTTCCTCTTTTTCTTTGGAATTGACTTTTCGAATACTGGCAATAGCCAAGGTTAGTTGCTCAATTTCATTTTCCGGCAAGTGCTTAAATACCTTAGAGGATGCTTCCTTCCCCATTGATATAAGTAAAATTGCTGCTTTTTGTTTCCCGGTCAATTTGAGTACAGAAGCCATTGAATCACCTCTCCTCCTCATTTAGCCAAGTGCGAATAACTTTGGAAAAATCTTCAGGTCTTTGATCAAGTAATTTCTTTAATTGGTTTTCAACTGACATTTCCTGTTCAACGAAATAATCTTCGGTTTCTATTTCTTTCATCGGCTGTGGAATGAATGGTTCATAGGCAACTAAATCCTCTTCTTCTACCTGATTTTGCTTACTTCTACGTAACAACCACCAAATAAGTAAACCTGCTGCCACAATTCCTCCTCCAATGGCGGCTAAAAGGTAGATCCAATTTGTCTCTGATTCTTGTTGTTCGGTCTCATTCTTAGCAAACGAATGTGGAAAAATGGTGATTCGTTGATCAATTTCATTTTGTGAAAGTTCAGGATGACCAAGGGCCGTTCTGACCGTATTTGCTACAATATTACGAATGCTCTCTTCTGTAGCTCTTGGAAGCTGATCAGGATTTTCCGGATCAGGTTCAACGCCGACATTGATTGTAATATCTTCTATTGCGTAAGGACTTTTAACAATTTCATTTTGAATACGATTTACTTCGTAATTTACTCGCTCTTGCATTTCTTCATAATTACTATCTCCGGTTGAGCTTTCACCAGTATAACCTGGTACATCCGTTTCACCTGTACCAACGACACCACCTGTACTACCTCCGCTTTCAGTGGAAGTTTTGGAACTTTTCTCCGAGCTAATGACAATGCCATTATTATTTTCATCAGTCGGTTTAACAAGATTTTCTTGAACTTTGACCTTATCAAAATTCAATTTCAC
The DNA here is from genome assembly GCF_010975035.1 of Neobacillus thermocopriae. Lineage (GTDB taxonomy): Bacteria > Bacillota > Bacilli > Bacillales > Cytobacillaceae > Neobacillus > Neobacillus thermocopriae. The sequence goes on from NZ_JAAIUV010000004.1 coordinate 70,298, forward strand.
AAAGGTATGTACATATACTTTTTCCGTACCAAGAATCGTTCCAAGTAATTGTTGAAGACTTTGTTGGATATCCCGTTCGATATTTTTCTTAATCTTTTGCTGCTCAGAGTATTTATCAAGTGATTGGTCGTCCAATTCTGCATCTTCCAAGGCCAAAGTTTCACTATACTGGTTCATAATCGTAATGTTTTCAACTGGTAAATTTGGCACACTTCTTGATACGAGCGTATACAATGCCCGAATTTGCTGAGAATTTAATTTTGTTCCTGGTTCCACTTCTACCATAACGGATGCAGTCGCTTTTTCTTCTTCATCTGAACGAATAAAGACAGACTCTTCCGGTAAAGTTAAGATTACTTCTGCGTTTTTGATGCCATCGACATTCTTAATGACTTCTGCTACCTGATTTTGTAATGCTTCCCGTTCGAGAATATCGTATTGTCGATCTGTTGCTCCAAAGTTTAAGTTTTGACTAAATATGCTGTAATTAATGCTGTTATCTTTTGGATAGCCTTCAGATGCTAGACTAACTACTAAATCAGCAGCTTCTTTTTGCGGCACAAGTAACATAGTGCCATTTTCAGATATTTTATAATCTGTAAAACCTTGTTTATCCAATTCAGCTTTAATATCTCCTACTTCACGCTGACTCAATTGACCATTATATAGTGGTACATAATGTGGCCGTGAAGCAAAAAAAATAAAGGTTGATAGTGAAGCTGAAATGAAAATAAATGATCCTATGATGAACCATTTTTGTTTCTTACTTCGGGCATTCCAATACCCTTGAAATTTTTCTTTAGTTTGTTTGATTTGATCTATCCATGATCGATTCATTACTCACCCCGCCCAGCTTTACATAAACATCCATTATAATTGCATTCGCATCATTTCATGATAAGCTTCCACTGCTTTATCCCTAACAGTGACCGTTAATTCCAGTGCGATCTTTGCTTTTTGGGACGCAATTGTCACATCGTGAATGTTTTCAATCTGACCAGCTGCAGCTTGAACTGAAAGATTGGAAGCCTGTTTTACCGTATTATCAACCTGTTGCAAATACCCTTGCAGGACATTAGCAAATGAAGTTTTTGTTTGGTTAAAACCCACTTTTTGATAAGGATTTTGATTAATTTTGATTGAACCAACTTGTTGAATTCCATTCAATGGCACTTCTATTCACTCCTAACGCCCTATCTCTAAGGCCTTTAACATTAGAGATTTACCTGTGTTAAATGCTGTAACATTGGCCTCATACGCCCTGGAAGTAGCTAGTAGATCTACCATTTCCTTCGATAGGTCTACATTTGGCATCTTTACATATCCTTGGGCATCTGCATCGGGATGTGATGGATCATATACTAACTTGAAAGGTGTTTGATCCTCAGCAATCTTTGTTACCCTCACCCCTTGCAATTCCGATCGAGTTTGAAGCTGACCTTGTAATACTTGGTTAAACGTCCTTTCCCTTGGTTCCATTAAAACCGTTTTGCGGCGATATGGTTCCCATTTCCCATCAACGAATGTTCCTCTCGTTGTTTGTGCATTAGCTATATTAGAGGAAACGACATCCATTCGAAGACGCTGTGCGGATAAGGCTGAAGCACTAATATTTAAAGAATCAAACATACGTTATACCCTTCCTTTAATGGCAATCGATAATTGCTGGAATTCACTATTTATTTGTTCTGTGAGTGTATAATACCATAGTGAATTTTTTCCCATCCGAGTCATTTCTTCATCTATGTCCACATTACTTTGGTTATTTTGCATCACAGTTTCCGTATTTTCGACAATTTTTGCCACTGGTACATTAGAAGACTGCCCGATAGTGAAATGTCGAGGATCTGTCTGTTTCCCTACAAATTTTGTTTGATTAGCGAGCTGTTTTTTCAAAATATCTTCAAAAACTACTTGTTTCGCTTTATATCCTGGTGTCTCAGCATTGGCGATATTTTGGGAAATGGCCTGTTGCCGTAAGCTTGCTGCATTTAAAGCAGAATGTAGGAGACCAATTTTTTGCATACTGACTCCCTCCTTCAAAAAATTTTGATTCCGTCAAAAAACCATAAAAAAACATACTTAATACTATATGTAAAAAGCAAATGGCGTTTCTTCGATATGTATGTCTCTATATTCCTAATTAGGTTCATAGTTTCAAAAAATTAAAACCCATTTATTAAACTTTGAATTGATTAAAATAGCGGTTGACTCCTGATACCCAATGATTATTTAATCCTGTTGGGTCATTTTTCGCACCGATCGGCGCATACTTACCACCGATTTTTGAAATCGTAGTCAAACCTTTATCTAAATAATTCTTACTTAAATTGCGTGCCATATCCATGATGCTATCTTCAACAGACTGATAATGTTTCAATCCATTTGGCCCCATCATCCCTGCCACATTATTTTTTACTATTGCGGCACGAGATTTGCCATTTCCTGTTTCATGAATGGCAATGGCTGCCAATAAAGCAGGATTAATATTATATCTTTGACCGGCTTGTACAAAAGCTTCCCCCATACCAGCCAGTTTTCCTTTTAGTTGATGATTGAGTTTTTCCGGACTAACTGGTTCATATCGTAAAGAATCGTTTTGAGAAATATGCCTTAATTCAATTGAATCCATTGATGGCAATTTATTCATAATGGGAGCAGCTTCTATCGTTTTTTGATTTTGCTGTTCTTGTTGAATCAACAACTGATTGAGAATGGTCGAGAACAGATTATCACTATTTAAAGTAGCATCCATTTGTGATCTTAGCTTTTCATTTCGGGAAATCGTATTAATCATCATGGTTTTTGTCAACCAATCATCACCAATAAACACCAAGTAGCCCCCTTTCTACTGTAAATTACAGAATATGTCGAAAATTGTCATTATTTATAGAGCCGAATCTACTAATAGTTTACTAATCTCTGACACTAATTCATCAGATAACCTAGAGAGATACTTTAGTTTTCCATCTTTAAATTTGGCTTCCACCAATATAATAGTATTTGAGAATCGTTCAGTTTTTAATACAAGTATTTGCTTTTGATTGTAGACAAGATTTTTTATCATGAAATAGGTCCGGTTAATCGGTTCTCCGACAGTTATTTTAACCGGTTTTGTGAAATATGGTCTATTCCTTTTATAGTGTTTATAATGATAAATGATGGCACCTTTTTGGTTTTTCCCTCGATTTATTGGTTGATTAATCATATTGGTTCCTCTTATGGTAAAAATGTTTCGACAATTCTCGATCAAAATCTGCAGAATTATAGCAAAATATTAATAAAATTTACCTATAATTATATTTTAAACAAAAATTTGGATAATACAATAGGTAAAATCGTGCTGAATACTAGTAAAATATGTCGAAAAACAAAAAATATAGGTCTAAATTTAGGTATTTAGACCTATATTTTAAAAATTTTATTTTTTTGCATCTACAAATATACCATTTGTTTGTTTTATATAGGATTGGTACATATTCGATAATTGTTTATTCTTTTTGATTCGGGTTATTGATATTTTTGCCTCATCTATGTTCTTTTTTAATAGAGCCTGACTTTTTTGATCGATTTGAAAGGCTTTTTTTAATTGGTCTTTTGCTTTCTGGCTATAGGTAAAATCCGGTATGTCCGCTTTATACGAATCTACTTTTCTCATAAGTACATCTCTATTATTTAACAAGTCTTCAAATCGCTCGAAGTTTCCATGAATAAGTGTTTCGTTCATTTCCTTCGTTGTTTCGAAAATAGCTTGAATCCATTCTTCTATTATCATGGTTGACCCTTAAACTTTCCTTATTATTTCTTTTTCATCGCCATTGCCCAAGTTTCAGACAATTCTACGGCATACCCTTCTATTTCATTCAAAATTTCTTCGTCTTTCTTTAAATTCGCTTCAACCAATCGATTCTTCATATAATCATACATGGTCAGTAATTGTTCAGATATTGGATAGCCCTTTTTCAGGGTTACCATTAATTCACTGATAATATCTTGTGCTCTTAAATTATATCGATGACTTTCCTCCATATTTCGATTTTGAATAGCTATTTTGGAAAGTCTGATGAACTTGACTAATCCTTGATATAACATATGTGTTAGTTCTTCCGGGCTAGCAGTTGTTACAGCTTGTGTTTGGTAAGTTTGATATGGATTTTTTATTGTCATCTACATTCTCCCTTCTAAATCCATGCCTTCTCCGTTTGATTATCGGAACGAATGAAAAATAGTTAAGAGGAGAAGGGAAAATTATTTGTGGACAAACTAGATATCAACTACCCGTTGCTTTGTCCGTTCCAACTTTTAGTACAACACCAGAGCCATCAATTAAGTAATTCAGCCTTTGATTATACGATTTTAAATTTTGAATTTTAGCTGCATCCCCAAGTTGATTAAAGGCACTAATTTCTTTGGCTAATTTCGCAATCTCTTGCTGCAATTCATCATTTCGCTTCTTTTCCAGCATTAATTGCTGTTCTTTTTGCTTAAGCTGTTCCTTCAATGCTTCTTTTTCTCGTTGATTTTCAGCCTTTATTTTATTAAGCTGTTGAGCTGCGTCTCTATTTTGAAGAGCCATATTTGTCAATTGATACAAGCTGCCCAGTAGCTCGTGCAATTGAATACCTGGAATTTGTTCTACATTCGTAATTAATCCTGACAATATATCAAGCAAATTCATGTTTTGAGGTTGTTGATTAGAATTGTTTGGAAAAACAGGATTACTTTCAGGCAATGCTTCGGTAGAAATTACAGGTATTTCTTTTTCTGTGATCGTTGTAAAATGGTACCCATTGAGATTATTCGCTTGTTGCCCTTCATTTTCTTTTACAAGAGAATAATATTTGTAATTGACGGATTGATATCCACGATTTAATAATGCAGCCACTTCCTTCAATAATTCGGTAATATTATTGACAGACTCTTCTTGCCTTTCTTTAATATATTGAAACATAAAGTCAATTTCATTTTTTGACCATTTACGATTCACTTTTTTCGCTTCAGACAGAAGATCAGAAGAAGGCTTGATGGTTAGAAACATTAGATTGTTATAATAAAAAACTAACGTATTCTCCCTTAATCCATGCTTTTTCTCCAATTCAGAAATAAAAATATCTTCATCCAAATTTTTATTTTTATGCTTTTCTAATACCTCTTTCATTTCAAACAGAGCCAATTTTAAACTCATCATCCTACCTCCTGACTTTGATCGTTGAGGTATTTTTTATTCAAATCAAAGAAAATGTTTTTTACAAAATATATAGTTTTACTTGAATCAGACATTAAATACTTCGAATGTTTGTCTATTTTTTTGGGTGTCAATCAAAAACAGAAATAAAATGTTACAATTTTTCAAAAATTATTATACAAAATGTGTCATCAATTGTAAAATATTACAATTAAATGTAAATAAAAAATACTTCTTTCCTATTAAAGAAGTATTTTTTATTTACATATGATATTGTGAAATTTACTTCAAACGTATTTGTCTTAGTTTATAATTACAAAATTGAATAATTTTCATCTGATCTTTTTGATTAAGTTTAGTAAATTGAACAGCTACATTTTTTAGAGATTCGTCCTTATTCATTTGAATCCGTTTGACCTGTCCGACAAAGTTGATGGGTGTAGAATCATTATTGTGAGAAGTTGGAACGATTAACGTTCCAGTCATCTCGCTACCTTCCTGTAATTCCAAATCAGTCTTGCACGTAAATCGTAACCCGCCTCCACTAATATCAAGTGTTGTTACTGTAGTATCATTAACAATTAAATCCAAATTAGCCTTAACACGAAAGTTATCACGCCTCTGAACTCTGACAATCTCATTTTCAATTGGTTTCGTAATTCGTAACAATGGTACGGTACCATTTTTTCTACCAATGACATGGGAATCAAATTTATATTTGTTTTCATTGATTAAGTAGCTGATTTCCAATTTATCGCCTTCTGATATATGCCCCATGATGGTTCGAAGCATGGGAAAAACTATCAAAATTTCATTCTCCTCTATTTCAGCAACAATGGACTTACATGTCTTATTGACATTTTTTAGTTCAATCATAATATTCTGACTTATTTTTGGATACATGGAATCAAACACCCGCTTAATTTTATATAATCCTACTTTTATACTACTTTATCTTTATGAAAAATAAAAGGGCAAAACAATTGAATATTTGTTTTGCCCTTCAATTTAGCGCAGAAAATCTACTAAAGATGGCTGGATTATACGAGCACCGGCAGATAAGGCTGCTCGATGAACATTTTCCTGTGCCTTTAGATCTATAATCACTCTAGTAATGTCTGCATCTTCTTCTTTTGATAACAAACTCACGGCTGATAATTCTAGTCCTTCTAAACGGGTCGAACTTAATTCCATCCGGTTCATTCTAGCCCCTAAATCGGCACGAATCTGTAAAACATGGTCCAATTGTTGATCCAATTTACTTAATAGATCAGAAGATTGATTATTTTCAGCTTGAAATTCATTTACAATGTTTTTCAATACTTTAAATATCCCGCCGTCTCCGTCATTATTAAACACTTGAACCCCAGGGACATTAATCTGTACATGGTTGTTTGGACCCACTTGTAATTCTAGTTTACCTTCATTCTTGCTTAGAAAACCTTTTTCCGTACCGGAATCATCCAATCCATATGGAGGGTTTTTCACATCTGTTCCGGCAAAAAGATATCTTCCTGCCATTTGCGTATTAGCAATTTCTCCAAGATGCTCCTTTAGCTGATTGATTTCTTCTGCGATGGCTTTCCGGTCATTTCCACCATTGGTACCATTCAGCCCCTGGACAGTTAGCTCACGTACCCGATGTAGGACTGAAATGACCTCATCAAGTGCCTCATCCGTGCTAGTCATCCAAGAAAGTCCATCTTCCGCATTACGCTTGTATTGATCGATTTCATTTAGTGAAGATCGAAAATACATGCTTCGAACAGCCACTACAGGATCGTCTGATGGTTTCGTTATTTTCTTGCCGGTAGAAAGTTGTTCCTGATATTTCGCCATTGCACTATTACTTCGCTGCAGGTTAAATAACATATTTTGATTTAACATACTTTGTGTTACACGCGAACTCATACCATCACTCCTGCTACAATCCTACTCTGCCCATTCCATTAATGATCTTGTCCAAACATTGATCCATTACTGTTACCATGCGTGCTGCAGCATTATAAGCCTGCTGGAATTTAATCATATTGGCCATTTCTTCATCGAGAGAGACACCGGAAACTGACTGACGACGATTCTCAACCTGATGAATGATCACTTCAGAATTCTCTTTCATCCGGCTTGCTTCTTGTGAATCAATTCCTAATTGAGCAATGATATTACGGTAAAAATCATCCAATGTAGAAGTGGTCCCATTAAACTCCAAGCTGTTATCAAATTTAATATCCGCGATCTTTTTGGCATTTTCTCCATTCCCTGAGGAAGACATCCCGGAACCAGGCGCTTCTTCTCTTGCTGCTGCTATTAAATCTAATGACTCCATGATGGCTTTGTTGACATTGATATTTCCGGCAGAATCCCCGATAAAAAAGGAATATTTTTCAGTTGATTCTCCTGAAATATTCTTTAAATTTAGTCCTTCTTCATGTAGGTTATTGACAGCCTCGATCAGTTGTTTAGCTAATGTATTGATTTGATCCTTGATGTTCGGGATGATCCCCCCATCAGTGGTTCCAAACGATTCAATCCGGCCTAGTAATTCTCCCGATTCCAATATGACTTTATTTCCATTTAGTTTGATTTCATTGGGATCGATCATTGTACCCGATTCGTCGAAGCCTATGGTTAGTTGAGATGATTGATCTCCGGAGACTAAAACACTATCACCTATCGAAACTGTTACCATTCCATTCTTATCAGGAACAGTATTAACATTGACAATTTTTGATAATTGATCGAGTAATAAATCCCTTTGGTCATATAAATCATTAGGCTCATAATTATTGATGACCAAGCGGGAGATTTGTGAATTAAGATTGGCAATTTGATTGGCAAGTGAATTAACTTCCTTTGTTTTGGCCATGATGACGTTTTTTAGATCGTTTTGCAGCTGTGTAAGTGAATCAGACAAGAAATGAAATGTTTCCGCTACTGCCACCCCTTTTTGTCTGATGACTGCCCTGGCGGCTGTACTTTCCGGATTTTTCGCAAGTTCTTGCCAACCTTTCCAAAACTCATCCATCACGAAGGCTAATCCCGTATCAGAAGGTTCATTCATAAATTCCTCGATTTTGGATAGGGTGTCACTCTTTGCTTCCCAATAACCTAAATTTTTATTTTCTCCACGAAGCTGAACATCCAAATATTCTTCTCTTAAGCGGACGAGTTTACTGACATCAACACCCGTTCCTAATTGATGATTATGCATTCCGGGAACAGATAAAGCGGTGGTGGCTTGCATTTCAGCCCGTTGGCGTGTATAACCAATTGTATTTGCATTGGCAATATTGTGTCCGGTCGTGGTCAGTGCCGATTGTTGTGCGGAAAGTGCCCTTCGTCCAATCTCTAAACCATGGAAGGTAGAAACCATTTAACCCCCATCCTTTCCTCTATATTTTTGCATCTAATAAGCTAGCAAAACGATTGGCTTTCTCAGGTCCATATCCAATAGAAGGCTCTTTACTAACAAACATTCCGATCGAGTACTGAATATATGAAAGGGATGATTGGATCAACTGTTGATTGCTCTCATTAATCTTACGTATTTCCTCGATGACATCCCGTAGCTGACTAGCGATGAGGTTTAGATTGGATTTTGCTTCTTCATCTACCAGAAAATCCAGTAATTTTTCTACTGTTATTGCGGATCCAACATATCCTTTTTCTTTCATATATTCCGCGACGAGCCTCATTCGCTCCTCTTCTAATCGTTGTATTTCATCCGTGCAGGAATTCACTCGATAAATGATTGAATGTAAAGCGGACATATCACCATCCACAAGTGCAGATCTTTTTTCTTTTGTTGCATCTAATAGCTTCTTATGAATCTCGAGCATTGTTTCCATTACTTGAATAATTGGTTTTACAGATCCCATTTACTTTCTCCTACTTGGAATAATTGTTCCAAAAATCGATCATTTTTTCAGCGATTTTCTTACTGTCCACATGATAGGTTCCTGCTGCAATTTGCTGTTTTAATTCTTGAACACGATTTTGCCGTTCGGTTTGTCCAGACTTCATGGCTTCGGCAATTTCCCGGCCGCGTGAAGATATTTCTACTTCCGTTGAAGTGGGTGTATTTTTTGATGATTGCTTTATATTGAAACGGTTCGCTTGATTATGGTAGGAATAAAAACCGTATCTCGTATCATTAATTCTCATTTACCGTTGCCTCCTATTCCTTTATTTATTCATATCGGCTAATCATATCGTAAGTTTAGTGGATTCGAATAAAAAATCGATGAGTATATCTTATAAACCATTAACTTATTCATTATAGCAAAGTGATTGGTATTTTTGTGATCGGAGTAGTATGATTCATGACAAAAAAAGGGAGCAATATTGCCCCCTAGAATGTTACCATTTGAATTTCTTCAATTCTTGATCAAGTTGTTCAGCTAAATCTTTTAATCCACCAGCATGTTGGGTAAAGGAATTCATCGTAACAGAAATTTCTTCTGCAGAAGCAGATACCTGCTCGGTGGCTGCTGCAGTCTGCTCGGAAACGGCTGTTATGCTGTCCATCTCTTGATTAATCGTATCTTTGTTGGATTGACTTTCCTTAACAGACTGTTCAACCCCTTCTACTTTTGAGGCCAGTTCACGAATTGCCTCTAAAATTTCATGGAAGATTCCTTTTGTTTCTGACATTGCAAGATCCTGTTCAGCCACAGCTTGATTAGTACGCTCCATCGCCACCACTGCTTTTTTCACCACATTTTTAATACTGTCTACAATATGCTTAATTTCATCCGCTGATGCTTTGGATTGCTCTGCCAGTTTCCTTACCTCATTAGCAACAACTGCAAATCCTCTTCCGTGTTCTCCTGCTCTTGCAGATTCGATGGAAGCATTCAGTGATAGCAAGTTAGTTTGATCTGTGATCTTGGTAATGGCATCAATAATCGTATTAATTTCTTCCATGCGCACTTCGACTTCTTTAATAATCGAAGCCACTTCATTTGTCGACGATTTGGTTTCAGAAGCTTTCCCTGTGAGTACTCCAACTTGGGCCAAACCTTTATTACTTAATTCCATCGTTTGCTGCGACACTTGATTCATATTGCCTGTAACAACTGAAATATCATCCAGCTGTTGTGATAAATCTTTCATGGAATCATAGCCCACTTGGATATTTTTTGCTTGCAATCCGGCCCCTTGAGCAATTTCTTCAATAGCCAGTGCCACTTCAGACAAGGCAGCATTCGTTTCCTGCGTCATCGCCGATAAATGTGCAGAGGTATCTAATACCGATTTTGAAGTTTCTCCAACTTTACGAAGTGAAACCGATAACTGATCCATCATATCGTTAAAGCTTTGCTCCAAAATCTTGAATTCATCTTTTGCGTTGATTGATACTCTCGCCGTAAAATCGCCTTTAGCTGCTCTTTCTAATGCTTCTTTCATCATTAAAATTTGTTTACCGATCCGTCCACCAAAGGAATAGGCGAAGAGACCAGAAAACACTGCAAAAATAGCTGTAAACAGCCATCCAATTTGATTAATTTTTTTTCCACTCTCTTCAATTTCTGATTGTTCTAAGGCCGAAACAAACTTCCATCCTGTTTTCGGGTTTGTGGTATAGGCGGAAAATTTATCTGCTCCATTTAATTCATAATGACTTATTCCTTCTTCTTGCTTCTTCAGATCGTCCCAGAGGGAAAGTTTGGTCACCATGTCCGAACCAATTTGTTTTTCATCAGGATGGGTAATAAATTGGCCATCCTTTCCAATGATTGTCATATAACCATGGTCACCAATGACGATTTTATTAATCGAATTGGAGAAAGCTTTTAAATTTAAGTCAATGGCTGCCACCCCGACAATTTCTCCGTATTTATCTTTTACCGCACGGGAGATGGTCAGAACGAATTTATTGGTGATGGCATCATGGTACGGTTTACTGTAATAAACCTCCCCATTTTGTTCCACTGCTCCTGTAAACCATTCCCTATTCGTCGGATCATACCCATCTGGCAGTTCTTGTTTCGGAGCCAAAATCATCTGTTTATTGGTTGAAGCAAAATAAACATTTTCATATTCAAGATTGGTTTTTAAGGCATTTTCAAGTAAATAAAAGCTTTTTGTGGAGTTGTCAGCATTTGAATAAAAATCTGTAAAATAGGCATTACTTGCTAATAATTGTAGCTGAGCCACTACTCCATCCATTTTGTAATCGAGACCCGCACTAGCCTGTTTTGTTACCTCCAAAGTTGAACTTGTAATCTCATCGTACATGACATTTTTTGAGACTTGACCAGAAATAGCGGCAATAGAAATGGCAGGAATTAATGCGAACGCCATCATCCCGGCAATTAACTTCGTTTTCTTGCTATTCCAATTAAACTGTATAGTAGTTTTCTTTTTTTTCTCCATGCTGCCCTCCATTTGTTGATTTTTTATCCTATTCAAAAAATTGATATGGATAGTAATAAGTATCGGTCCTTCCCCATTAAAGTTTAGTAGATTTCGAAAATATAAAAAGAACTGCCATTTAGCCGAATATTTGACTCTGGCAGCTCATTAGTGAGAATCCTATGATAATTTAAACTTGTGAATTTCTTGATCCAGCTGTTCGGCCAACTCTTTCAATCCGCTGGCATGCTGGGTAAAGGAATTCATCGTTACCGAGATTTCTTCTGTCGAAGCAGAAACTTCCTCCGTTGCAGCTGCGGTTTGTTCCGATACCGCTGTTATACTGTCCATTTCTTGATTAATCGTCTCTTTGTTCGATTGGCTTTCCTTTACAGATGCTTCTACACCTTCCACTTTTTCAGCCAAATCACGAATCGCCACTAAAATTTCATGGAAGATCGTTTTTGTTTCCGAAACAGCTTTATCCTGTTCGGTTACGGCCCTATTCGTTCTTTCCATTGCTTCGACCGCTTTTTTCACAACGGCTTTAATATTATCCACGATCTTTTTAATTTCATCTGCTGAAGCCTTGGACTGTTCAGCTAATTTTCTTACTTCATTCGCGACTACCGCAAAGCCTTTCCCATGTTCTCCCGCTCTCGCCGATTCAATCGAAGCATTGAGGGAAAGGAGGTTGGTTTGGTCGGTAATTTTCGTAATCGCCTCAATAATTGTGTTGATTTCCTCCATTTTCATTTCCACTTCTTTAATAATGGATGTAACTTCATTTGTGGAGGATTTTGTCTCTAATGCCTTTTCAGTAAGGACGCCTACTTGTTCCAATCCTTTGTTACTCAATTTCATTGATTGACGAGAAACATCGTTCATATTCTCCGTCACCACATGAATCTCATCAAGTTGTTGAGAAAGTCCTTTCATTGATTCATAGCCGACTTGGACATTTTTTGCTTGCAAACCAGCGCCTTGGGCTATTTCTTCAATAGCGATGGCCACTTCTGACAAAGCTGCATTTGTTTCTCGCGTCATCACGGACAAATGAGCCGAGGTTTCCAAAACAGACTTCGAAGTATTGCCAACCTTTTGTAGAGAGGTTGATAGCTGCTCCATCATATGGTTAAAGCTTTGTTCTAGCTCTTTAAATTCATCTTTCGTGTTTACTGAAACTCTGGCAGTAAAATCTCCTTTTGAAGCCGTTTCCAACGCATCTTTTACGACGAGGATATTATTCGCAATTCTTCGGCTAATCCAATATCCGGCAAGGGCTGAAACGAAAGCGAAAATGGCGGAGAGCAGCCAGCTCATATTACGAACCTTTTCGGCCGTTTCCATCATTTCTGAGCGATCCATTTGGGTGACAAATTTCCAGCCTGTTTGTTCATTGGTCATAAAAGCAGAAAAATACTTTCCTCCATTTAATTCAAATTCTCCATATCCCTCTTTTTCTTCCTTCACTTGATTCCAAATAGAAAGTTTAGCTAGTTGATCGGAACCAATCAACTTTGATTCAGGGTGATAAATATACTTTCCATCTTCTCCAATTAATGTTAAAAAGCCTTCTTTACCAACCTTTATCTCACTTAAAGATTTCGAGAAATTACCCATATCAAGATCAATCGCCATAACCCCTACGAGTTGGCCAGTTTTATCCTTGACCGCCTGGGAAAGAGTTAGAACCATTTGCCCCGTTCCTTCATCTTGATATGGTTCGCTGTAATATATCTTTCCGTCCTTTTCGACAGCCCCTATGAACCAATCACGTTCTGTTGGATCATAGTCATCAGGAAGTTCCGAATTAGGTGCACTTAACATATCCTTCTTCGTTGAACCGAAGTAAACAAAGGTATAGTCTTTATTTGTTTTTAACACTTCCTCTAATAAATGATAGCCATCGGTTGAATTTCCATCATGTTGATAAAATTCAGTAAAATTTACGTTATTGGCAAGCAATGTTAATTGGCTCACAACACCATCAATTTTGTTATCAAGGCTTGAACTCGCAATTTTAGTTACTTCTAGCGTCGAGTTTGCTGTTTGTTCATGTGTGACTTTTTGTGTGATGGCATTAGATAGTAAAGCAATCAAAATCGTAGGAATCATCACGATGGCAAGCATAGTGGCGATTAATTTCGTTTTCGCACTGTTAAGTGTAAAGCGTTGTTTTTGCTGGTTTTCGGTTTTCACGGTAAACCCCCATCCATATTGATAATGAAACAAATTTCTTTTTCCTAATTATCGGCAGATGAAAAAAATAGTTTATAATATAAAAAAAGAAAAAAGTATTTAGTCAATTCAAACTAAATACTTTTGGTTTATCTAATATGGTTTATTTTCGTTCCAGAAAAGTGAATGTCTAGCTTTTGTTTTTGCCGCAGATAGATTTCCACTTTCCCAGGGGTGTAGTAATGAATTGGTTTATTTTGAACCGCATTGATTTCTGCTCCCCCAAGTTTCCAGTGAATATGCAGTTCAGTTGGAATATAATTGATTTTCACTGAACCATGGCTAGGAATAAATGCAATATTAAAATCGGCTGGCAACGGTACTGCCTTTTCAAACGCAATATCAGCGATGGCATTAGTATTTTTCTCAATGGTTGCGAGTTGATCGCCTTCCTGAGCGATTTGGGCAATCGCTTCCAATCCGGCCTGTTTGGAGTATTCTGCCATATCCTTGCTTAACACACTTAATCGTTTAACATTCAACTCATTCCAAGCCTGTTCCTGGTCAATTTCTAGACGTGCAGGTATCCGGTCAATCGTCATGGTAGCTTTCGTCTGTTTGATTGAGAGGTCTGCTGGTTTTTGTTGAATTTCCTGAATCGGCGGAGTAGTACGAATACCAATACGGGCAGGAGTCTGGTTGATTTGTATTTGTGGGATCTGCATACATTCACCGACTTTCAAGGTTTATGAAAGAAAATTCTCATATGCCTATGCTTTTTTATCAACCATAAGGCCCACATATTCCGTCATAGCGGCATACATATCCAATAACTTTTTTGAAGGAATTTCTTTAACCACTTCATTCGTCCGTTCATCAATGATCGCTACATAATATTCTTGTAATTCTTCATGAAACTCAAATTTCAGATGTGTATTCGATGCCTTCAAAAACTCATTCATGCTGTTGACCACTTTTTCTGTAGTCTCTTTGGCCTGTTGTTTCTGAGGTGGTTCTTGCTGCTGTTCAGCGGAAATATTATTCACCATCGGAGTCTTTTCTATTGGTTTTACCTGATAATCCGTTGGTTGATTTTGATTCATCAACTTCTCAATCACGGAACTTCCCCCTATTTAATATTGTTATTTCAGATTATCGGATTAGAAGGTGGAAATGTTTAGGTGTTATGTAGAATATGGAAAAAAATTTCGTTTCACTTTCTTTAAAATATAATAAAAAAGACTTTGGGTCTCCCCCAAAGCCTCTTTTATTAAAATTAACGAAGAAGTTGTAAAACTGCCTGTGGTTGTTGATTTGCTTGAGCAAGCATTGCCTGAGCTGCTTGAGCAAGAATAGAGTTCTTCGTTTGGTTCATCATTTCTTTCGCCATCGTGCGAACATTTGCTTTCACAAATGACTAGACTATATCTTCACCCTCTGATAATCAGTAGGGGTCGGGCACTTCGGATTCACAATGCTGATGGACATTGTTTCACCTATGGATTTCATCATCATAGCTTACGCCTTAGATGGTCTATCCTAGTCGTTGAACCTTCTCCAGAGTTTCCTCACAGGAGCTTGGCTGCTGATTGCCCAAATCTTTTCTTTTTTCAAACCATCACGCCTGTCGTTTCCGACTACGTTGTGGTAAGAAAAGCTCTAAGGGGTTTCCAGCAATTCACCCGATTATACTCACTAGCCGTTACCAGCTAGGACGACTGTGCTTTTCGCTGCCATTTAAGCAGTTAAAGCATAATCTACGTCACGAACACGAGATTCTGCTGCTGATAAGTTTTCAGAAGATGTATTTAAATTATTTATTGTGTGTTCTAAACGGTTTTGATAAGCACCCAATTTGGAACGTTCAGCGGACACAGTATCAATTGCTGATTGGATAGTCGTAACAGCTGCTGTAGCTGTTGCCGCATCAGTAGAAATATCTATACCCTTAGTTGCGGTAGCTTGACCTGAAGTACCAGCAGTCTCAGCATCGGTACCAGTACCATCATCAACGCCTAAAGTATGTGCATCCATAGCCTTTATTGTTAAGGTAATTGTTTGGCCTTCATTAGCACCGATTTGGAATGTTAAATCTTGACCAATAGTAGTATTTGAAGCATCTCTTGAACCATCAAGTAACTTCATTGTGTTGAACTCAGTTGTATTAGAAATTCTTGTAATTTCTTTTGCAAGTTCATCAACTTCCTCTTGAAGTCTTGTTCGGTCATCAGATGTATTAGTATCATTGGAAGCTTGTATTGCTAATTCACGCATACGTTGAAGAATGCTGTGAGTTTCATTTAATGCACCTTCAGCAGTTTGAATTAGGGAAATTCCATCTTGTGCGTTTTTAGCAGCCATATCCAATCCACGAATTTGTCCACGCATTTTTTCAGAGATTGCTAGACCAGCAGCATCATCGGCTGCACTATTGATACGAAGTCCAGATGATAATTTTTCCATAGATTTCATTTGTGCGTTGTTTGCTGCACCTAGCTGACGATAAGTATTTAGTGCTGCGATATTGTGGTTAATACGCATAAGTATTTTTCCTCCTTAAATCAATGTAAGTCTTTTTGAAAATAATTTATAACAAACCCATTGGGTCTATTATCAATATGGAAATGAATAGTTTTAAAGAGTATGTACTATTTAGTTTTCTGCTTGAAGAATACCGTTGTACAATTCTTCTCGAGAAATAGTAATTTCTTTTGGTGCATCAATGGCGAGGCGGTTTAGGCCGGATTTAGTTTGGAGCATGGTTACTTTTACGTCTTCTCCAATCAAAAAGGTGTCGCCAATAATTCTTGCACCTTTCTTTAACTTTCTAGTACAGTTTGGATGTTGTTTTACTCGATGAACACGGATGTGCTTAGGCGCATCAAACGTTAATCGGAGCATAGAACCTATTTGCGAAATAGTAACTTTTACTTCATTACCAATGATCACGGATTGTCCAATTTCTCGACCGATAATGAGCATGTTACCATCCCCCAAAGGTTCAATTACCTTACACTTCTATTTATCGGGAATAGATGAGAATTGTTTAGTATTTTTTTAATAAATTTTTCTAGCCAACGGAAGTTTTGATAAGTTCTAAAATCCCTTTGGTATTCTTCTTTATCGGACGTTTAATAAGATTGTTTACTGTTGGTAAGCTATAAAACTCTAAAAAATCTTTTATTTCTAGTTGCTAAGTAGATAAAAAAATACCGCCCAATAAATGGACGGGTATTTACATTCCGAGCTGTTGATATAACCAGGAACTCTGGGAGTTCATTTGTTGAAGGGCTTTTTCCATGGCTGTAAATTGTCGCCAAAGTCTTTCTTCATATGCCTTAATCTTCACTTGTTCTCGATTAATATTTTCATCCAAGTTTTTTAATTGTTTTGCCATAAAACTTTGTGTATCAACAGAAGAGGAGATGGAACCAGAAAGTTTAATCAACTGTGATGTGGTTTCATTTAACCGCTCATATATTCTCCAGGCAAATCCACTTTGATCGTGTATATTTTTGTTATTTACTGTTGTGGATTTTGGATCCTCACTTGCTGCTTTTGTTGTGAATAGTATTTTGACATCTTCTAAATTCGATTGTAAAACTGCCTTAAGTTTTTCTTCATTCAGCTCCAATTTCCCTTTGTCCAAATAGTTGGAGGAAAAATCAATGCCAATCTCTTTTAATGAATGGAAGGCTCCATCATTTTGTACCATAGTGGAAAGACTGTTACGCATTTCTGCTAGAAACGAACTGATCGTGGAATCATTTGCCAACAGACCGCTCTTTGCCTTTTCTTCCCATAGCTTAATTTCGTTTTCTTTCATTTCTTTTTTTTGTTCGTCGAGTAGTGGTGGATAATCCCGATATCGTTTTTCCGTTAATCGGTCGTTCAAATCTTTAATCAGCTCATTGTATTTATCGACAAAGGTCTTAATACGGTTAAAAATAGCGTCCGTATCATTTTTTGTCATGATATTAACGGATTGACCTATCTCAGTCGCACCTTTAATCGTAAAGGTTACACCATCATACGTGAAGGAGTTTGTATCTGAGCGGAATTCCAGACCATTGATCCACATTTTTGCTGGGCTCGCATTTGTTCCTTTAATCACCGACATATTTGGACTTGACTGATAGGATCCCTCTGTGATTGATCCTGCTGTTAAGCCTAACTGGGCTAAAAGATTTGAATTCCCTTCTTCAAGTTTTATATCAAAACCTTCCCCTGCCATATCATTTGAAAAAGTAAACGATTTTTCCGTTGCAGAATAGGAGGCGGTGATTGGACTGTTATTCGTGATTTCACTTAGTACGGTTGAAAGAGTATCAGTTAGATTAAATTCGTATGCCACCCCATTGATTCTGATAGATGTTTTTCCCGTTCCATCCGCTGACCCATCTTCGACGCCTAATTCGGCAAGTGTTTTAGATGGATCTAAACCTGTTGACAAGAAAAATTTAACGGTAGCAGTGGTTGCCGGTTTGGCGGGTTGTACATCTTTAATTTCATAAGAAGACAATGATTGTTTCCCGCTGACTGTTGCTGAAAGAATGCTCTCATTGGTGGATATGGCAATCTGCTTATTAAAACTTGATTGCAAGCGTAAATCTCTCATGGCCCGGTTAAATTCATCCACCTTTTTGTTCACATCACGATAAGCGTCTGTTTTCCAGGTGGTCCATGTTTTCGTTTGCTGCATTTTGTATAATCGGGCGCTTTGTGCACGGACTAAACTATCCACAATCTCATCTGTGTTCATCCCAGATGCGAGGCCACTTACCCGCAGCGTATTACTAGTATTGATCATTGTTTTCACTCACCATCTTTCAAAACGATAAACGATTCTAGTAAAATACTTTGTTAGTATTATCGGCTATAAAGCAAAATTGTTTATAGGACATTTTTAAAAAAGAAAAAAAGAGACGTTAGCCGTCTCTATTTCAAAATATTGTTCGCTATTCCCATCATTTGGTCCGCATAGGAAACAGCTCTCGCATTCATTTGGAAGCTTCTTTGTGCCGTCATCAAATCCGTCATTTCTTTCACTAAATTCACATTCGAACCTTCTAAGTATCCAGATGAGAGCTGTATTTCCTCAAGCTGCAAGGGCCTTACATAGTCCGTTGGAGTTGTCCCATTTGGAAGAACAGTGGAATCGATTGCATAAAGATTTTCACCCATATTTTTTAATAGATGTGGATTTTCAATGTCAACCAAGCCTATTCTCTGTGGCGAGATCATAGTCGTCCCATCACCGTTTTTATTTTTTAATTGAATACGGCCTGTTGGATCCATTTTGATTTCATATTGTCCATTTAATGTTATCGGATTACCATTTTGATCTAGAAGGTGTCCGCCACTGCTGTGGACTAAATGATAGATTCCAGGTTGAGTAGGATGGGGACTTAAATGAAAACTTCCATCACGGGTGAATCGTATTTCTCCTGTTACGGGATCGGTGATTTGGAAGAAGCCCTTCCCTTGAATCATTAGATCGAACGGGTTTCCTGTTTCCATCGCTTGGCCTTGAGCCATATCAAGCTGAGAAATCCCAGCGCGGACACCATAACCAACGCGGATGCCGTTCGGAGTCAACCGGCCAACTTCTTCATTTGTACGTTCTTGGTTATGAATCTGTGAAGCTAATAATTCTGAAAACGTCTGATCTTTCCGCTTAAAACCAGGGGTATTGACGTTGGCCACATTATTTGCCGACGTATCTATTTTTTGCTGATACGCTTGCAAGGCTCCTGAAGAAATGAAAAGAGATGTATTCAAATTCCTTCTCTCCTATTCTGCAATTATCCGTTTATTTTGCCTACAGAGTACAGCTGTTGTAATGATTGATCATACACACCGATCACCTTTTGGTTGGCCTCATAACCGCGTAAAGCCACCATCATATCGGTGATCGTTTGCCCCGGGTCCACATTCGACTGTTCCAAATACCCCTGCTGAAGTGTCAATCCAGGATAATCGGTTATGTTTTGAACGAGAGGTAATGGGGCAGCTGTCTGATACACATTCCCTCCCAGTCGCCGTAGTTCCAGTGGATTTTGAGCGATAGCTATACCAATTTGACCTACGACTCTACGATTTGTCGGATCATCCGAGGTCATGGTTATTTGTCCCTTTTCATCAATGGTTAATTTTTCTTTACTAAACTCACCTCTAAGTTGGATCGGCATTCCGTTCGATCCTAGCACCCGATACCCGTCAGCAGTTATTATGTTCCCATTCGCGTCTACATCCCACTTCCCATTCCGTGTATAACCAACTGTTCCGTCTGGAAGCTGAACAGCGAAAAACGCGGATGGCTTCACTTGGCGGCCATTCACTTCTTGCAACGGAATTCCAGAGTCTTCAATCGCCACATCTAACGGAAGATCGGTTTGGACAATTGCGCCCTGTTGGAAGTTAGGAATTCTTTCTTGGGCATATACCCCGTTTACGAGTACCCCGATTGGAGCCGGTTGTGCCGGATTTTGCGACACTCCGGCTGCAAAACCAGTCTTACTTTGTTCAAAGTCACGAATCCGGCTCAGTAAAAGTTTCGGAAAAGAGCGAAGGACGGTATCATCCTTTTTATATCCGGGGGTTTGAGCATTCGCCAAGTTTTCTGCTAATGCCTCTTGTTTCCGCTCCAATGAAAACATTCCCGAAGCAGCGGAATACAAGCCTCTAATCATGGTCATTCTCCTTTCTTATTTGGAAGATGGTCCGGCTAGTTGCAAGATGAAAGAAACTTCCCCCACACCTTTTTCCAGTTTTTTAGAAATTTGTTCCACGGAATAGCCTTGTTGATGTAAATCGAAAATTTCTTTGTAACGATCTTGTAAAAATAAATGCTGGTTATGGTTGGAATGGGACGTTTGCGGAATCGACAACTCCAATGATTGTCTAGTCGCCTCCCACTTTCCCAATTCTTTAAGGACTTCCGCATGATGTTTCTCCATCATTGTTTTCAACTCGTTCCATTCACGATTCCAAATCATTTGTTGTTCAGCGAATTTTTTCAATAAGTCTAGCTGAACATTTCCTTTCTGTTTATTTGTTCCTTTCATCAATAATAGGAACATACCAATCCCATTTAGCAGTAATAAGGCAATGATGATATAGTCAATCAAAAACACATCCCTCCTTTACACTCTTTCAATTGGAGTAGGTTGGGTTAAGTATAAAGGTTTATTAGTAATCCTTTGATTTCTCCGATTTTCTCTAAAATCGTTAAACCGTCCTTTTGTTGGTTTAACACATGATTTGTTAATTCCAATAGCTTACGGTCTAACACTTGTATTGTCTTCAATGTTTTATTGCCTCCATAAAAATCCCATGTTTCCGTTTGATACAAACCCATTCCGTTTTTCGTAACTTCATCCATAAACCTTTTTACAAGCTCTTTATATTTACGAAGCTCTTGAAAGGTTGGTTTTTCACTTAAAATATGCCCTTGTTGATCGATTTCTCCTAACAGCTGCTGTAAGTGATCCTGTGTTAGTTCCTTCGTATAGGTGTGCATGATCTTTTGGAAAGATGCGGCGTTCGTGGAAAAACGGTCACTCGAGTTAAAGCGGAGATCCCCCATATTGATCCGTGACATTTCTTGAATTTTCAACGGGACTCACCTCTGATTTAAGAATCACATCCAGCTTAATCTTGAAAAACTTCTTTGATTTCTTTCAGCTCATCGATATTTGTTGTTTTTTCCAGAAGTTTTTCAATATCTAATAGAATGATTAACCGGTCATCCATTTTCGAGATCCCTTTCAAATAGGAAACATCTTTAGAGTCTAATAGATTCGGATGTTGGATGGTATCAAGCTTGATATCTAATACATCCGTTGCTGCGTCGACAATGAGACCGATTTGCTTATCCTCGACCTGAACTAAAATGATTCTACAAGAATCACTTGGTACTAGCGCTTCACCCATCAAAGCGGAACGTAGATCAACCAACGGTGTAACCACCTCTCTCATGACGGTTACCCCAAGTACATGTGCCGGGCGGTTTGGATAGGAGGTAATTTCTTGCATACGCTCAATCGAAATCACTTGATTAATATGTACACCATACTCCTCTTCACCCACTTTAAAAATGAGTGCTTTAAAATCTGTCATATCGATTTGACCTTGCATAAGATCCCCTCTACTTTCATTAATAAAACAAAATTACTTGACTTCTGTTTTTACGAGTTCTTCCATTTTTAATAGAATAATCAAGCGGCCACTGAAATTGACAATTCCCCCGAAAGCATCAAACTCCATTCGTCCAGATAGCTCCATTTCCAATTCATCACGGGACACATCGATGACATCACTCGTTTGGTCAACAATAAAACCTAGTTCAATATCTTCATATTTTGAGATAATGATACGAGTATGGTCCGTAAAATTGGTCTCACCAATATTTAATTTTTTACGAAGATCAATAATCGGTATGACATTCCCGCGAAGATTCATCAAGCCTTTTACATATGACGGAGCATTTGGGACCCGGGTAATTGGTTGAATACGTTCAATTGACTGGACGAATTCGATATCCAGTGCATACTCTTCTTCCCCCAACTTAAAGACAATGATCTTGACCATTTCCATCCTCTAGACTCACCCTTTCTCATTAAAAAACTGATTGGTGTCAATGATTAAAGCGACTTCACCATTTCCAAGGATGGTAGCTCCAGAAATCCCTTGCAATTGATTTAAGTAGCGGCCTAGTGGTTTCAATACAATTTCCTGCTGCCCAAGGACAGTGTCTGTCACTAATCCGATTGTTTGATCCCCTTTTCTTACAATCACAATATATAACGGTTGGTTCACTTTCGGTGATTCGACTTGTGGAACTTGGAAAACCTCTTTTAATTCAATCAATGGCACCACTTGCCCACGGAATTGAATCACTTTTTGTCCATGCAAAGTATAAACTTCGTTATCGGAATTGGTTGTTATCTCTACAATCGAATTAAATGGGATCGCATATATTTCTTCTGCCACTTTAACTAGCATGGAATAAATAATGGACAAGGATAATGGTAGCTGAATTCGGAAGGCCGATCCTTGCTCAGGCGTCGAATCGATGGTGATCGTTCCGCCTAATGATTCAATTTTTGTTTTGACGACATCCAGCCCCACGCCACGGCCAGAAATATCTGAAATTTTATCGGCTGTGCTAAATCCTGAAGAGAAAATCAATGAATATACTTGTTGATCGGAAAGGGAATAGGATTCCTCTTCCGAGATAACGCCACGCTCAATCGCTTTCTTCAATACTTTTTCACGATTAATGCCCTTTCCATCGTCTACCACTTCAATAAATACATGGTTTCCGCTATGGTAGGCTTTGAGCAAAATCCTACCTTCTTCGGGCTTATTGTTGGCTATTCTTTCATCGGTAGATTCTAAGCCATGGTCCAACGCATTTCTTAGCAAATGAACAAGTGGATCACCGATTTCATCTATGACTGTACGATCTAATTCTGTTTCAGCTCCCTCAACAACTAGCTGAACCTTTTTATTTAAGTCTTTAGCCAAATCTCTTACCATCCGTGGGAACCGATTAAACACCTGTTCAACCGGCACCATTCGCATATTTAACACTAGGCCTTGGAGATCCGTTGAGATCCTTGTCATATGTTCCACTGTCTCGATCAAATCTGGTATCTGGGATTTCCTGGCGATTTGTTCTAATCGACCGCGGTCAATAATTAATTCACTGAATAAATTCATGAGCCGATCCAGTTTTTCAATATCAACACGTATGGACTTTGTTACCGGTTTTTTCTTTGTTTCACTGGCTTTCTGATTTTCTTTCCCTTTTCTTGGCTTGTCCGTTACATTTGGATTTAAGTGGTTTTGTTTGTCTGTATTCCCCAATTCTTGTTCCGTTTTCTCCGTAACGATTACTGCCTTTACTTCAGAAATATTGGTTAGTTGTGCTTCGATTTTTAACCGATCATGGTGGGACAATAGTAATAATGTAAACGAATCCCCAAATTGATCTTCTTCAATTTGTTCAACAGGGGGATCAGTTTGGATAATTTCTCCCAAATCTTCTGCTGCTTGAAATACCATGTAAGCACGAACAGATTTCATCACACAGCGCTCATCAAGCTTGACGTAAACCTCGTAAACATGATTCCCTAATTTTCTAGCTTCCTGTATGATGGAACGCTGAAATTCATCAATCACCAGTTCTTTTGTAGTTGCAGCTTCATTTTGAGCGGATACTCTTTCTTCATCATGGATGATGGAAGGATTTTGAATCGATTGTAACTTCCTAACAATTTCTGTTACATCTTCTGTTCCATCTCCTCCTTGCTCAATGTTGTCCACCATTTTGGCGATTAAGTCTACACACGTAAACACGACATTCATTATTTCTTCCGTTATTCTTAATTCTGATTGGCGGATCATATCAAGGACATTTTCCATTTCATGTGTTAATGAAGCAAGATCATCAAATCCCATTGAGGCTGCCATCCCTTTTAAAGTGTGGGCGGAGCGGAAAATTTCATTGACTATGTCGATATTTTCGGGCTCTATCTCTAGTTTTAATAGTTCGTCGTTTATCGCTTGTACATGTTCCTTTGATTCTTCGATAAACAACTCTAAGTAATTATTTAAATCCATTGTCCAAACTCCCCTTGCCATTTTGGATACAAAAGGTAAGCACATTCAAGTATGATAAAAAAGCGAGAGTGACCGGAACTGGCACGATTTGTCCAATACACATCTCGCTTTCCTAATAATAAACATAGCGATATATAATTGCCGGTTACTTATTTTGATTGGAAATACTAGTAATCTAATTCTAGCTTCCTAATACTCTTTTAATCGATTCCATTACTCGATCGGCTTGGAAAGGTTTTACCACAAAATCTTTTGCCCCCGCTTGAATAGCTTCCAATACCATTGGCTGTTGTCCCATGGCTGAGCACATAATGATGTTTGCAGCTGGATCCATTGCTCTTATATTTTTAACAGCCGTTATTCCATCCATTTCAGGCATCGTAATGTCCATAGTTACAATATCAGGTTGAAGTTCACGATATTTTTCAACCGCATCCGCTCCATTAACAGCTTCACCGACAACTTCATACCCATTTTTAACTAAAATATCCTTTAACATCATTCTCATAAATGCAGCATCATCAACGATTAGTACACTAGCCATATTAATAGGCACTCCTTCCTTCATATCTGTGAAGTTTAATTTGTCATTTTTGAAAGTCGATCAATCGGATTAATAATATCTGTAATCCGTACGCCAAAGTTTTCTTCGATCACAACCACTTCCCCTTTGGCGACTAGCTTTTGGTTTGCAAGCACATCGACCGGTTCTCCAGCTAATTTATCGAGTTCAATCACAGAGCCTGGCCCCAATTCTAATATTTTGCGAATCGGCATTTCCGTCCGTCCTAATTCCACTGTAATGGTCAACGGAATATCATAAAGCAAATCGATATTTCCTATACCCGCACTTGGAGCTACTGGTTCTGTAAAAGCAGAAAATTCAACCTTCTGAACGTTCGCTTGTTGTGCAGTACTTTTGCTATGTGAAACAGAAGCAGCACTTGGTAGTTCAATATTTACCTTTTGATGCCCCGCTCCCCCATTTTGTAGGGTAGCATTTTGTACGGGAGATGATTCTTTTACAGTATTGGTAGGTGTTTCATTGCCTCCATTCAAAATTTGGTGAATCATTTCCTTCCCAAAAGACAGAGGAATAAACTGAATCATGTTAGAATCAATCAGGCTGCCAATCTTTAAACGAAAACGTACCTGAATAATGATATTGTCTTCAAGCTGATTCAATTTTTTCGGCGGAAAACCAAGTACATCTATGGTAGGTGGAGATATATCCACTTTTTTATGGAAGATGGTAGACATGGATGTAGCGGCTGAACCCATCATTTGATTCATGGCTTCTTGGACAGCACTTAAATGTAGTTCTGTTAGCTCTGGGTCCACCGTTGTCCCATCACCGCCCATCATAAGATTGGCAATAATTTTCGCATCTTCTTCTCTAATCATGAGAAGATTTTTCCCGCGAAGTCCACTTGTATAATCTACATGAACGGCTACACGTTTTTCTTGGATTTCCTCTTCAATATGCTCCCGCTCAATAACGGAAAGTGTCGGAGTTGTGATTTCTACCCGTTGATTCAATAAAGTGGAGAGAGCGGTGGTGGAACTTCCTAAAGCAATATTCCCAATCTCCCCTAATGCATCTATCTCAATTGGATTTAAGAAATCTTCGATCAACAAACTGCTTTTCTCTTTAAATTGATTGAACAGCGCATTGATCTCTTCTTGAGAGAGTACACCCTCATTCATCCTACTGTTCATCTCCCTCCGTTTGGATGATTTGTTCAATTTGGACTGCATAACGTCCCTTTTGAATCCCAGGATTCCCTAAGAATCTGGATGTTTTTCCTAATTTAATATGAATTTTATCCATATCAATTCCAATGACATCTCCAACCTGCAATTGCATTAACTCAGAAACAGGCAAGGTTGCCTGACCGAGCTCAGCTATCACAGGTACATGTACATGATCGAGATTTTGTTTTAATTTATCCTGCTGAGGGATATTTTTTTTTGTCATCGAAGTCAGCCATTGTTGTGTTGAAAGTTTCGGAAGTACTGGTTCAACAATGTGATGCGGAAGGCATATGGTCATCCTTCCGGTAATTTCACCAATTGTTGTCTTTAATGCGATGATAATCATCGTGTCATTTGGTGAAGCCAGCTGCAGGAACTGTGGATTTGATTCTATTACTTCCATTTTCAATTCAATACTTTCAATATTTTTCCACCCTTCTGGGTACAATTCAAATCCACGAGCAAAAACTTTTTGGATCAACACTGTTTCGATTTCTGTTAATGACCCGTCCCGGGTGGTAGGGTCACCATGTCCTCCCAATAGACGCTCAATTACCCCATAAGCTACTTGCGGGTTAATTTCCATGACCATTTTCCCATCCATTGGTTGAACATCAAAAACGGTCAAAATCGTTTTTGATGGAATGGAAGCAATAAATTCATTGTAGGTTACTTGGTCAACTAAATCGATTTCAATTTGAACAAGCGTTCTCAACTGGGCAGACAAATAGGATGTCAACAGCCTTGTAAAATTCTCATGAATACGCATGATGCTTCGCAATTGTTCTTTTGAGTAACGCATCGCACGTTTAAAATCATATACTTTCACTTTTTCCTTCGTCTCAGTCACATCGGCAGCTTGAATTTCTCCGCTATTTAATGCTGATAGAAGGGCATCGATTTCTTGCTGTGATAATACTTCTGCCAAATGGCATCCCCCTAACTCTTCCCTGAGTTACCGATTCTATTCGTCTATCAAACTATTATCGTTTTAAATTTACGATTTCCTCTAAAATCGAATCTGAGGTAGTAATGGTTCTTGAATTGGCTTGGAATCCACGTTGGGCGACGATCATTTCTGTAAATTCTTCTGTTAAATCTACATTCGACATTTCTAATACACCGGAATTGATTTGACCACCATTTATGTCCCGAATACGGCCGATTTCTGGTTCAGCTCCTACCGTATTCACTGCATTACCCGTTACTTCAAACATGGTATTACCAACCTTTTTTAATCCAGCTGGGTTCGGAACAATAGCGGTACCAAGAGAAATAATATTTGGAGAATCACCATTCTCTTCTAAATAGTAATCTGTACCATTAAATGCTAACTTACCGCTCTTTCCATCCTCATTTACAACATTAATATTTCCTTGTGTATCAATCGAATAAGAGACAAATTTTTTATCTGCGACAGTATCCTCATCTATTTTGATTCGAAGCTTTAAATATTCCCCTGGATTGTTAGTATCCTCGACCACACCTGTTACAAAGTAACCATTGGCATTGACTAAATAGCCATTCGCATCTCGTGTAAAATTCCCTGCTTTCGTTAAATAGGTTGGCATGTTTTCTAAATCGTAACCACCTATACCAGATGCTGGGGACAAAACAAAAAATGCATCTCCATCAATGGCTAAATCGGTTCCTACATTCGTGGTCATCGGGCTTCCTGGGGTATGAAGTGTATCAATGGAACCAATTTTTGTCCCTAGACCTATCTGCATGGGATTTATCCCACCAGTTTGGGCCGTTGGACTGGTTGCGCCGGATATATTTTGATTAAGAATATCTTGAAACAATACACGACTTTTCTTGAATCCAACCGTATTGACATTGGCTACGTTATTTCCGATGACGTCAAGTTTTGTTTGAAACCCTTTCATTCCTGAAACACCTGAGTATAATGACTTTAACATGTTGCTCCTCCTTATCCATTGTTACTAGTTTCTTCTATCTTTTGTCTAATCTCAGTTACCTTTTCGATAGCAATCTTTTCTTCCCCAACCAAATAAAAATAGTTTCCGTCCTGGACCGTTACTCCGATGACTTCACCACTTACAGGTGTAGTTGAACCATCCGGCATCCAAGTAATGATTTTCCCAATCGATGAGGAATATTGATTAATTTGATGATTGGCAAACTTTTCAAAGGCTTTATTCAAATTCGTCATTTGTTCTAATGAACTAAACGTTGCCATTTGAGCAATAAAATCTTTATCTTGTAATGGACTACCAGGGTCTTGATTGGCAAGCTGTGTCACTAAAATTCGAAGAAAATCGTCCTTTCCAAGACTATTTTTCTGTTCAGCTGGCTTCGTATGATTATATGTAGAATGATGATTCACTGTGGTAATATCTACCCAGCTGGTCATTTTATTTGACTCCTTTCTAAGCGGTGAAATCAATTGACGATATTGCTCTGCTAGGTCCGTAACCATAATTAGACATAGCGGTCTCGTAACTGATTTCTTGATCCACTTCCTGAAGTTTGTTGGATCCCCCTTGTGTTAGTTGATTCTTTCCTTTCTCCTGTTTGGAATGATTAAAGCTTCCATCGTGAGAAAAGGAGAAACCCCACTGGTTTATATCGGTAGATGCAGGAGTTTGGATAATTTCCATTTTTTGAATTTGAATTCCTTGCTGTTGCAATACTTGTTTTAGCTGCTGAAGCTGACCTTCCAGCGCTTCTTTTGCGGCAGCAGTTTCTGTGACAATATGAGCAGAAACTTTCCCTTCCTGGGTGGAAATAGTCACTTCCAACCGCCCCAAATGGTCAGGGGTTAAAAGAAAATGAGCCTCTGTCCTCCCAAATTGTCCGTGTTTAAGCTTACATTGACCAATCCAGCTTTCCATTTCCGGAACAAAATGCGCCAGTGACATTTTTGGCACCGGATTTTGATCGGATGGAACATAGTTGGTATCCATAACCGGTACCCTATTTCCTACTATAGAAAGACCGTTAATCGGGGAAAATACTTCATTTTTATCCAAACTTACACGAGACTTTTGGATAGATTGAACAGCCTTCCCGTTATCTTTCACTATTTGGTGAGATTTCATTATGCTTGTATTTAATCTATCTAATACAAGTTGCATTTGGTTAACGAAATCCTGTGATTTGTAGTTGTCTCTTCCATTTATTTGGTCTAGAAACTGATTGATTTTCTCGGTTAATTGCATCGTTTCTATTGCCTGTTGTGGACTGTTTTCAATAACTGTTTCAAACAACTGAACGATTCCAGTTCTCAAATCCCCGGTAAATGGTTGTAACCATGGCAGCCATTTGGGAGGCAATGGAACTTTCCTTTCATTAAATGACTGATTCACATTAAGATTTTCTGTATGTATACTGGTTGGCTGCTCTCTGTTAAGTTCTACTTCGGTTTTAGAGAATAAAGACATATCGATATTTTCCGTCTCTAGCTTGGCTTGCTGCATTTTATTTAGTTCCAAATTGTTTTTTAAGGACGAAGGAATTTCGTTGTTTTCCCTCTCTTCACCTATTGGTTGCAATTGGTTTAGTTCTACCTCAGTTTTTGTGTGTAGAGATATTTCTGTATCCTCCGTCTCTATTTTGGCTTGTTGATTTTGATTCAATTGGGCAAGCAAGTCCGATAACATTTCAACAAGCTGCCATAAATTTTCTTCTTGAGAACATTCTGAAACCGATTCTTTTGGTTCTGTACCATCTAATATTTCATTTTCTTGCAAAGGTAATTTCGTTTGATTGTCCCTTGCATCCAATGGTTGCAGCACATTCGTGAATATTGCCAAAATTCGATTAAATAGATCTCCTGTTTGTTGAAACCTTAATGATCCTTGAGAAGGATCAATATTTCGGGGATTTATTTGATTTATTTTGATAAGATTTTGAATCTCCAAACAGTAACCTCCCTTCTTTGGGAATGTCCCATTCAATTATTTCCATTTCATTATAATACAAAGTTGCATATTTCGACACGAGATTTTTTGATTCCTATGAATTCCATTCTATGTTTTTTGATCGTTTTTTATGTGGAACGTTTCTTTTCATTTTAAGGCTATATCACTGCCATGATTTGCTGAAACATTTTTGATAAGAGAAACTGACCATCCGCAAACCCAGCTTCTAGTACCGCTTTTGGCATTCCATATACGACACAGGATTCCTCTGCCTCAACAAATACTGTTCCACGATGTTTTTTCACCTGGCCACATCCTTCCATTCCATCCACTCCCATCCCTGTTAAGATTATGACCAATAGACGCTCAGCAAAAATAGGAGCAGCCGAAGTTAATGAAATATTAATGGAAGGTTTAAACATGGTTTTTTTCGCATCTTCCTGATGGTTAACGATAAATTGAACCGTTCCGTCCAATTTTTTTTCAAATTGAGTTTGGTATCCTGAAGGCGCAATATAGATGTTTCCAGGCAATATGGTCTCACCATTTTGAGCTTCTTTTACATGTAATTCACATATACTGTCAAACCTGTCTGCCAATGGTTTCGTAAAACCAGATGGCATGTGCTGGGCGACAACAATGGGAACAGGAAAATCCTTTGGAAAATAAGGCAGGATTGCTTTTAAAGCTGAAGGACCTCCAGTAGAACAGCCAATAAACACTAAATCAAAGGCAAGGCGTTTATTTTTACTTGCCCGCTGTATTTGCAGTTGATTGGAATCAAAAATTGTTGACGTTTTTGTTTCGATAACTCTTTTTTCGTACGAAACTTTCGGAAGTTTAGCTTCAATAATTTCTTTTAATCGGTTCAAAAACTCATTTATCTGACTATTTTCTGCTTGATTTTTTATAAGGGAGTCCTTTAGAAAGAAATCAACTGCTCCCAATTCCAATGCTTTTACTGTCTCTTTCGCCCCTTCTTTGGTGAAAGAGCTTAACATGACGATAGGCGTAGGGAAAGTTTTCATTATATGATCTAATGCCGCCAATCCGTTCATTTCAGGCATTTCAATATCCATTGTTACAAGATCTGGCTGAAGCCTCTCCACTTTTTCAATGGCATCCAATCCATTCCTTGCAATCCCCACAACCGTAAAGAGTGGATCATTTTCAAGTATTTGACAAATCGCTCTTCTCATAAAAGCCGAGTCATCAACGACTAATATACCGTACTTCTTCATGCTGTTTTAGTTCCTTTCGATAGTAAAAAGTCTTATCTGAATCTATCTTTTGAAACCCTAAGTCCAAATCCGTAATGGATTCAGCATGACCAAGGAACAAGTATCCGCCAGGCGTTAATTTTTGGTATAAATTGCGAATTACTTTTTTTGTTGTTTCTTGATCAAAATAGATTAAGACATTTCTACAAAATATGATATCCACTTCACCTATTGGGGCAAATCGGTCTGCTTCCAAAAGGTTTAAGTGGTGAAATTCAACCATATCCCTTATGTTTTTTATGATTTTATAACCGCCATCCTGTTCGACAAAATACTTCTTCATCAAGACTTTAGGTATTCTTCGGAAAGCAAAAGAGCTGTTGTGATACCAAGCATTTTTTGCTTTTTCTAATACCTTTTTATTAATATCTGTGCCAATGATTTGGACTGAACCAGGTGGGAATTTTTTTGTTTCTTGTATAAGCATGGCTAGTGTATAAGGTTCCTCTCCAGTCGAACATGCTGCACTCCAAATCCTTATCGGGCGGGTATGTATTTCCTCCTTCAGCTTAGGAAGCACGTTTGAACAACATTCGTTTAATTGATGCTCTTCCCGATAGAAATAGGTTTCGTTTATTGTTAATATCTCAATCAAATGATCCCATTCTAACGGTGACATTTTTAAGTATTTACCATATTCCCAATAGGTTAAATTTAATTCTTTCACTCTTTTTGATATCTTTTCTCTTAGTGTCATCAGACGGTCTGTATAATTTAAACCACAATATTGATAAATCATTCGACTTAATTCTACTAAACCATTTTCTATCATGAGCATCACCTTTTTTAGTCATATGAACAAATTTCTATTTATTATAATAAAAAATTTTTTTGATTGACTAGAATCGAAATAAATTATATATCAAAATATTAACAATAATCACTATCAAACTAAACAAAAAAAGAATATTGTCGAAAATAATAGTGTGTCATACAATTACTTTAGTAAAATCCAAACAGGTTAAAGGAGTTTATAATGTCTAGTCTTATTGGTATTTTGATTGCAATGCTTGTCGTGGGGATTGGGATGATTTTGAAAGGGGCTTC
Organism: Neobacillus thermocopriae; assembly: GCF_010975035.1. Classification (GTDB taxonomy): domain Bacteria; phylum Bacillota; class Bacilli; order Bacillales; family Cytobacillaceae; genus Neobacillus; species Neobacillus thermocopriae. Next base: position 102,619 of record NZ_JAAIUV010000004.1, read on the forward strand.
CTTAACGGCATTAGTGAATCCCGCAGCTTTATTAATTATCTTTGGTGGTACGATTGCCACGATTATTATTGCTTTTCCATTTAGTGAATTTAAGAAGTTACCTATTTTGTTCAAAATCGCACTATTTGAACCTAAACTCCCGAGCAAAACGGATCAAATTGCTAGTCTAGTGAATTGTGCAGAAATTGCGAAAAAAGAAGGAATTCTAGCATTGGAAGAAATCGCTTTAAACACAACAGACCCTTTTTATAAAAAAGGATTAGAATTAATTATCGACGGGTATGATATCGAATTCATTGAAGAAATTTTATTCGATGAATTAGAAGCCATTGATAGGCGCCATAAAACCGGAGCCTCCATTTTTACACAAGCTGGAACGTATGCCCCGACTTTAGGGGTACTTGGGGCAGTCGTTGGTCTCGTTGCCTCACTCGGAAATTTAGAAGATGTAAACGAAATTGGTCATTCCATTTCAGCAGCTTTTATTGCTACATTATTTGGTATTTTTTCCGGGTATGTACTTTGGCACCCTTTGGCAAACAAATTAAAACGGATTTCAAAAAGAGAGCAAGAATTGAAGCTTCTAACCATCGAAGGGTTGCTTGCTATTTATAAAGGAGTTTCCCCAAGTGCCTTGGAAAAGAAATTATCTGCCTCTCTTCCTCCAAAAGAACGGAAATATCTTGAAATGGTAATGGAGGATGAATCATGAGGAAAAAGCGGAGAAGATTTGATGATGAGCATGAAGAACATATTAATGAATCTTGGCTCATTCCATATGCGGACATTCTAACTTTATTATTGGCATTATTTATCGTTCTGTTTGCATCCAGTATTATTGACGCAGAGAAGTTTAGATCGATTATGGAATCCTTTAAGTCTGAGCTAACTGGTACAAAAATTGATCATACTACAAGTCTTTCTGTTCAGCTTCCAGCAGATAAAAAGCCTGTTGAGGAAAATTCGGAAGAAGCGAGGAAAGAACAGGCCGAACTTGATGAATTACTATCAAAATTAGAAAAGTTTATCACAGAAAACAATTTGCAGGCAGTTATTACTTTGCAAGATTCAAAAAGGGGTGTAGAAATCGCCTTAAAGGAAGTCATCTTATTTGATCAAGGGAAAGCCGATTTAAAGGAATCTTCCTACCCAACCTTAGATGTGTTAGTGAATTTAGCTAAAACTGTTTCAAACCCAATAAGTATTGAAGGCCATACAGATAATGTACCAATAAAAAATTCCAAATTTCCATCCAACTGGGAGCTCTCCTCGGCCAGAGCTGTTAGCGTCCTTCACTATTTTGCCTCTAAAGGCATTGCCCAAGACCGAATGCAGTTTGTGGGATATGGAGAATTCAAGCCACTCTATCCAAATGATACAGAAGAACATAAACAATCGAACCGTAGAGTTAATATTGTCATTTTAAGAGTAAATAAATCATCATGAAAGAAATGCTGACACTTAAAAGATCGTAATCTTAGAGTGTCAGCATTTTTGTCATTCTAATTCATCCTTTTCACCATTTGCACCTGTTCTGTTGTTTTTTGAAAACCGTTTGCCTGTAAATATTGAATGGCCGGATTCGATAGCGAGCTATTTATTGTCATAAATTCCACTTGATTGCCTACCTCACCTGAAATACTGAAAAGAATCATATCCATGATCTCCCTATGTATCTCGCAAAATAGCTCAAGCTGGTAGATAATCACTTTTTCTACTTTGCCTTCTTTACTCCAAATTCTTCTGTACAAACAATAACAAAGAATATTGTTCTCACTGTCATAATAAATTTGAGACTCACCAGCTTTCACACTTTGCCACTGACACTGCCATGGTACATTTTCATGATAAAACGGTTTTTGGGAAAGCTGTTCCGGGCGAATGGCTTTTACCTGAATGGATGTGTCCAGTTTAGTGGCAAATTCTCGAGTTCCATTTAATAAAACAAGGGAATCGACTATTTCATAACCAAAACGTTTGTATAAACGAATAGCTCTTTCATTTTCTTTAATGGCTTCCAAGCTGGCGACTTCGATCCCCTCTTTTTCATAGATCTTAAGGACCTCTTCCATTAATAGCCTTGAAACCCCTTTTCCTCGGTATTCCGGTGCAACCCCAGTTCCTCCGTTCCATGCCATCTTCTTTCCGTTTAATGTTCGGATCCCATTCACAAGAATAGCGACAGGCTCCTCTCCATGAAATGCCACAAAGGAAAGATTCATGGATAATCCTTCATTGACCATTCGATGAAAAAAAGTATCAGGAGTCATTTCGATTTTAATGTAATAGCCTTCAAAACCGCGGTTCCATGCCTTTATAATGTCTTCTATTCTACACTCCGTTAATTTTTTAAAATTTATCTCCATCTATACTCCCCCTTAATATGAACGGATCATCTCTCTTTTATTAATAATGCAAATAATTTGAATATTATTTCGAAATAAAAAAAATAAAAGTTTGAAATTCATTTATACTGTTCAAAAGTGTTTATTTTTTCTTCTTATAACAAAAGATAAAACAGATATTCTTTTTGAATATCATCGTTTCAAAATCCTAAGATGAGGTGATTGGATGAGCTACAGAGATGGAATTGACGCACAGTCAGCGAAGTTTCTTCATACCTGGACAAGACCAAAACATCAAAAGTCGCAGGTTAACGGTCAAACTCGAGGCACAGTATCCTCCATCATCTTAAGGACTAATGCTAAGGCCCACCGCTGGTAAGGGATTAGCATAGAAACGATTAGCGGAAGTATCCTTTTTACTTCCAAAAATGTAAGAAAAACCTTTTCTTGATCATGTTGATCAGGAAGAGGTTTTTCTCCTTGTATAGGATTTTTCTTATTGATGAAAAGAATAGGATCAATTAACATTAAAGACAAGTTTATTTATTTTTCCTTTAGGAGAGAGCCTATGTATCAAGATTACCAAATTAGAGACGCAAAACTGGATGATTTACCAGCCATTATCGAGATTTATAATTCCACCATTGCAAGTAGAATGGTGACAGCGGATACAGAACCGGTTAGTGTGAAAGATCGACTTCAATGGTTCCATGAACACTCACCAACATTTCGCCCACTTTGGGTTGTAGAGGAACATGGAACAATCTGTGGATGGCTAAGTTTTCAATCGTTTTATGGGAGACCTGCCTATCAGGCTACAGCTGAAATCAGCATTTATATCCATCCGGATTATCGAGGAAAACGATTAGGCAAATATCTTCTCCAAAAAGCAATAGATGACTGTCCAAAATTACATATAAAAACCTTACTTGGATTTATTTTTGCCCATAATGAACCTAGTTTAAAGTTATTTTACAGCCATGGTTTTGAGAAATGGGCTCATCTGCCGAAAGTGGCAGAGTTGGACCGTGTAGAAAGAGATTTACTGATCCTTGGAAAAAGAATAGGATAAATACCATTATTTTTGTAGATCCTCCTCTCAACAGTTAGAGACGAGGATTTGATACAATTAATTGCCCTGATTGCCCTGATTCCCCTGCTCGCCAGATGGCGAGCTTCCCTTCTTATTATATCGAATAAAAGCAATAATAAGTAGAATAATGGGCAAAATAATTTGCATTGGCCAATGAATAAAGTAAGGAGCATATTTCAAACCTTCCACAACATGTTCGGAATAACTTTCCGCAATCGTTAAAGATGCTATTAAAATTAATAATCCGATTGGATAAGTAATAATCCTTTGATTTTTTAATTGAAAAAGATCCGCACTCCCCGCAACTGCAGCATAATAAAAAATCGTCACTTTGAAAAACCCGGCAATCACTAGATAAATCATAAAAAAAACATCTAGCCGTTCAATAAATTCAGCTATTTCAATCCTCCCAATTGTATTTAAAAGAGGAAAGGAGGAACGTGACAATGGTATTACACCAAGAACAGAAATATTGATGATGACTGTAATGGTTATATTGATGCCTGCTAATATCATCCCACCCAAACAGGCCCACTTTGCTTTTTTCTGATCATTAACAAATGGGAGCAACATCGTACAAACAATCATTTCACCGAATGGAAACGTTAATGTTTGTCCAATAACCGCTTTAAAAATAGGCTTCCAACCATTTTCATAAATGGGCAAAAGGTTTCCCCAATGAATCTCTCCTGAAGAAATAATTAAAATAAATCCCACAATCGCCAAAAGATATATAACCATGATATAAAACTGTCCAACTCTGGCAATGACTTCAATCCCCTTATGGATCGCATAAAAAATTGTTAACATCATTAGTGTATTAATGACAAAAAGGGGGGTAGTCGTATAGATAGCTGAAACTAGCAGGGCTCCAAAATCGCGCAACACCCTGGCAGCGATGTACAAAAAATAAATAATATAGAGGAATCCTATGATCTTCCCAATCCATTTTCCCATGATTTTTTGAGCATAGCTAGTAAGAGGGAGGTCCGGGAAAAATTTATATAGACGGTAATAAATCAGAAAGAGGAGAATTCCTCCCAATAGACCTAATAAAATGGCTATCCAAGCATCTTGCTTCGCCTCGCCTCCTAAATTAAACAGAATGGCGCTCCCCATTTCAAATAAAACAATTAAAACAAATAATTGAGATCCATTGATTTTTGCATTCTCCATTTTCTGCTGCCCTCCCACTTTCAATTGATGTCAACTTCATTTTTTTAAATCTACCCAAAATGGGTTTGTCCGAACCCCTCCACGTCGTACATATACATCTACGTTAACTGATACATCTGATTCAGCAAAATGTTCATTCCAATTTCCTTTTAATTCTTTCCAAAGTTTTGGATTTTTACGATGAACCTTTTCTCCGAAACCAAAAATATCACTTTTTAGTTTTTGTGCTTCATGAACAGTTCTAAGGATATCATTTTTGATAAATTCTTCCGCGATTCCCCCAATTTTCGTCAGTTCATTTGGATCTTCCAGATCGATGGGCGCATTTGCCTCACTGATCCATCCTTCCGTTTTTATTGATACTTGAAAGATTGGTTTTTTGTTCATAAAGCGGACGGAGGTAGAAGTTCTTGACCTTAGTGGCACAAAATTAATCACATTTTTTTTCCCTTCCCAATCCAAATTTAGTTCCGTATTTTTCAACTTGCCCAAGACCCAGGTCGCCCCTCGAGCTTTATTGCCTTCCAGCCATCCTACTAATTTCCCTTGTCTGAAAACAGCTAATCCGTTAGCCATAATGATGGCTGAAACCTTAGAATTTTCAATGCTTTTTGGGGTCCCAATTAAATTCTTCTTCCCTATAACGATATAACCAGTTGCAATTGACTCTCTTTCAGGACTGACTACTCCATCCAAAAAATTATCAATATCAATTTTTATATCTTTTCCTAATACCTTTTCACTAATTTGAATCTGCTTTGTTATTTTGTTAACCGGCATTTGTTCTGTTATTGATAACGCGGACAAAATATCTTCTGCTTTGGCTTTTTGAGCAATGACGATTTGGGATGTTCTTCTAAAATCCGGATCTCTTGTTAAGGCATCAAAAAACCCCAGTAATAAATTTTTATCTTTGGCAACTTTATCACTCACCACAACCAAATTTGTATGGGCATAATATAATTGCCTTCCTACTATTTTATGAACATTTCTGGATGCTTCTGTTAACGTATCCCCAGGAGATTTCACGACAGTAATGGGTGGTCCTTGAGATACGTTTCCTCCTTCCCCAGAAGTAACGTTTCTTGGAAGGATGATCTGAAATGAAACATCATATTTTTTATTTTTTCCTTTATCAATACCCAAGCCCATGATAAAGGCCAAATTTGTCATTTCATTTTGATCCCAGCAAGAGCTGAGAACAGGGGTCAACAGGAAGATGATTAATGTAGTCAGTATTTTTTTCTTCATCCTTGATCCCCCTTATTCGTTTGATCTTGACCTTGTGAAGGTGGTCCAGGTTTTTGGTTCTCCCCGGTGCGGGCTAAATTACCCTTACTAATAAATTTAGGCCGATTTTTCATCGCCCAAATAGGAAAACGAATAAATACATCTTGTTGACCACGAAGACTAAATGGAGCTAATGGCATCATGTAAGGAATGCCAAAAGACCTTAATGAACATAAATGAATCATTATAAAAGTGATTCCTAATAAAAGTCCATAAAATCCCAAAATCGAGGCAAGAATCATAAGTATAAATCGCAATAATCTTGCGGAAATTGCCATTGAAAAAACAGGCGTTGAGAAATTAGCAATAGCCGTAATGGATACAACAATTACCATCACAGGTGATACAAACCCTGCCTGAACCGCAGCCTGTCCAATAACAAGTGCACCTACGATTGATACAGCCTGTCCAACCGCCCTTGGGAGACGAAGTCCTGCTTCCCTCAATATTTCGAACGTAACTTCCATGATAAAAGCCTCGACAAATGCCGGAAAGGGAACCGCTTCTCGTTGGGCGGCAATGGCAATAAGAAGAGTAGTTGGTATCATCTCTTGATGGAACGTCGTTGCTGCAATATATAGGGAAGGGCCGATGAATGCAATAAAAAATGACAAAATACGTAAAAGGCGAATGGCTGTAGATATATCAAATCGGGAATAGTAATCATCAGGCGACTGAAAAAATTGAATAAATAACGCAGGGACAGTAACTACAAATGGAGAACTATCCACTAATATCGCCACTCTTCCTTCGAGCAGTTGAGAGGCAACGATATCCGGTCGTTCAGAATGATACGTAGTGGGGAAATTGGTCCAAGTTTGATCTTCAATTAACTGTTCAATATAACCTGAGGAAAGAACAGAATCAATATCAATCCGTTTTAGTCTCTCCTTGACTTCTTTTACAATTTTCTCATTGGCTATTCCCTTTATATACATGATTCCAATATCTGTTTGTGTTACCGTCCCAATTTTCATTGGCTCAAGCCATAAATTAGGACTTTTTATCCGCCGACGTATTAAGGCTGTATTCGTGCGTATGGTTTCGGTAAATGAATCCCTTGGCCCCCGAATGGAAAGTTGGGAGGTTGGTTCAGTGATTGCCCTCTTTTCCCACCCTTTTGTTTCTACATCAATGGCACGATTATAACCATCTAAAAAAAACAATGTATTTCCTGACAGAAATGAATCAAACACTTCATTCCAATTTGTAATGGTTTGAATATTACCAAGACCGATCGTTTTACGCATTAGAACTTCAAACAAATTTTGATTACTATCTACCTTACTATCTGAAATACTCTCTAAAAAAAAATCACTGATCATTTGGTTATCCGCCAAACCATCAATATAAATGGCTGTTCCTCTCAGTGAGCCGAGCTTAAAATCACGGAATACCAAATCTGAACTATTTCCTAATTCCCCTTTAATACGGAATATATTCTCATCTATGTTCCTTAAAATAACTTGATTTTCAGGTTTCTGCCGATCTAGTTCTTGACGGTAATTATCATTTTGCCTTTTTTTATTCTTGTTTTTTCGCCAATTTGATAAAATAGACACCACTTCCTCCTCACCTTTTCAACAAAGTTATATTGGTTATATTGCCCAAATGTCCTGTTTTTATCCAAATAGTCCAATTGTTTATCCTTTAGTGAAGGATTAGGAATTAGACGATGATTTATACTATAAACATTAAAGCGAATATTAAAGGTGTGAACCTTGTGAAACTAATTCTTGTCACAACACTACTAAGTTTTGGGCTATTTTCTGTTATCATTGCCATGGATTTTATAATGGGTTTGACGGAAAAAAACATTATTGCAACAGCATTGAACCCATTTAAAGTGATGGAACCAAATGAATATTTTATTTTGTTTCTTTTATTTCTTGTCTTTATTATAGATATGATTGGTTTCTATCTAAACAAGAAACGACAAAGTCCATCTCAACCAAATAATGAGGGTACCCCAAAAGGATAACTTTTTGGAGCACCCTCATTTTGTTTATAAAAAACCTTGTCGGTAAATGACCGAACTAATTGTTTTACTTTTCGTGGATGTAAATCTGAAACAGTCTCTAACACACTTCCAGCTCTCTGCCCCAAATTCCCACAGAAGTTTGCAGTGTTTCCTTTCCAACAACAAAGTGGGAAATTCCTCTTTAAAATTAAGCAAAACTGTATGATAACATTTGTTTTTAGTTTATAGGTTGCAGCCTACTTTTCCCTAACTTCTTTATTATCTAGTCGTTCTTTTTCTAAAAAAAGAGACGGAATATGATATGAATGAATGCGGCGGCGTTCTCACTGACCTATTATTAGTTAGGATCATTATATTGCATAGCCCTTGAACTATCGCCATATCCTTTTGTCGTTGGATCTTGAACAATTCCCAACATTGAAAGAATAACAAATACAGCATTAACCAAAGTGAGGATCCAATCCTCTACTGCCTCAGAGAGTTGAAAATCGGTTACTCCTAAGGAATTTAATCCCCCTAAAATGATTTGGGCCACTATAAAAAGCTGAGATATAAAGGCAATCACCCAATTCCGATTTTTTAAACGGACCTTCCAATTTATCATTTTGTCAACCCCTTCCCCCAAGCTTACTATCTCTAATAACATATGCGTGTGACCAATCTCGGTAGTCCACGAATATCACGTTATACGCTATTTTTCATACCCAAAACAAGCTATCATTGGTCTTTTTCAATTGAAATATTTATAATAAAGTCACAACATCCCCAAAAAGGTAAGGTGAGAATATGGAAAAGCTAAATACCTACTGGGAAATGATATTGCGTTTCTGGAAAAAGAAACACTTAACACAAATATTGCTTTTACTCATTCTCGTGACCATTTTAGGAACGATTTCTTATTTTGGCTGGCTCGCAGCACGTACCAATGTTCAATCACTAAAGGATGGATTAAGTCAGCCGACCGTTATTTATGATAGGAATGGTCAAATCGCGACAAATGCTATCACAAACCGAACAGTCGGTGTGTCAATAGAAGAACTGCCCAAACATATTCCTAATGCAGTGGTGGCGATTGAAGATGAACGTTTTTATGAACATAATGGTTTTGACTTAAAAGGAATTGCACGTGCCTTCTTTAAAAATTTAATTGCTGGAAGGATTACTGGTGGTGGTAGTACAATTACCCAACAATTGACAAAGAACGCACTTCTTTCCCCAGAGCAAACCTATAAACGTAAAGCGGAAGAATTATTTTTAGCAGTAAAAATTGAAAAAGAATATGAAAAAAATGAAATCCTCCAAATGTATTTGAACCAAGTATATTTTGGTAGTGGTGCCTGGGGAATTGGGAATGCTTCGAAGAAATATTTTAATAAAAATATTAAGGACGTTACGATTAGTGAAGCTGCATTATTAGCCGGTCTCCTTCAAGCACCGAACTACTATAATCCTTATAAGAATTATGATGAAGCGATTGAGAGAAGAAACGTTGTTTTAGCAAAAATGAAAGAGCATGGGATGATTACTGATGAACAATACAATCAGGCCAAAAAGGAAAAAATTCGTCTCAAAGATGGAGGAGGAAGCTTTGTCGACCGTAAGTATCCATACTATGTGGATGCCGTCATAAACGAAGCGATCACCAAATATGGTCTGACTCAAGATGAAATTTTAACTAGAGGCTACCGGATTTATACGGAATTGGACCAAAACTTACAGAAAGGATTAGAGAAGGTTTATGCAAATAACTCCCTTTTCCCTAGAAGTATGGGAGGTAAAATGGTTCAAAGTGGCTCCGTGTTAATGGATCCTCATACAGGAGGAGTCCTTGCCCTTGTAGGAGGACGTGGGGAAACGGTATTCCGTGGGTTCAATCGGGCAACACAGCTAAAAGCTCAGCCAGGCTCTACTATTAAACCGCTTGTTGCTTACACACCTGCTCTTGAAGAAGGTTACTCCTATTCCTCCGAGTTAGTAGATGAACCGATGAGCTTTGGAAATTATAAACCAGAAAATTTCAGCAAAACCTATCAAGGCAAGGTTCCGATGTATAAGGCCTTAGAGGAATCATTAAATGTACCAACCGTATGGCTTTTAGATCAAATCGGTTTGAACAAAGGGCTTGAATCATTAGAGGAATTTGGCATCCAAGTTGAAAATGAGGATAAAAACTTGGCTATTGCTTTAGGTGGAATGAGTAAGGGGGTATCTCCTCTACAAATGGCAAATGCTTTTTCTGCTTTTGCCAATGAAGGAAAACGGCAAGATAGTCATCTCATTACAAAAATTGTCGGTCCAACTGGTGACATTATTGCAGAACATGAGGCAGAAACAACTAAAGTTACATCCAAAAAGGTCGCGAATGAAATGACCTCTATGCTATTAAATGTGGTTGAATCGGGAACTGGTCAAAAGGCCCGGATTCCAGGGGTGCAAATAGCCGCTAAAACGGGTTCTACCCAGTTACCATACAATGATATTAATGGTACAAAAGATCAATGGATGGTCGGATATACCCCGAATCTTGTCGGAGCCGTTTGGATCGGCTTTGATCAAACGGACAGACAGCACTATCTTCCAAGCTCCAGTTCTGCAAATGTTGTGCCGATTTTTAAGGAAATCATGAAGACATCACTCACACATTTACCGAAAGAAAATTTCGAGGTCGTTTCTGTTAATTCTTTGTTAGCGGGTGAATCCCACCCTTATTCAAAAATCCGAGAACAAGCGGAACAAATAAGTAAAGAGTTAAATGAACACGCAGAAAAAATAGGGGAAACCATTAAAGAAAATGCCCCTGAGTGGAAAAGAAAATTGGACGAAACTATGTACCAAATAGGTAAAGGAGTCCATTCCATTATTGAAAAATTACAGGAAGCACGATAATAAAGCACGCCGACTACCGGCGTGCTATTTTCATTGCATGAAAATATTCCCCTGCAATTTCTTTCATTTTTTCTTCCATATCACCCGCATAAGCCATAATGAAACATGTTGCCGGGCCGGATGATTTAACAATGTCAAGTTCTGTTATAACTTGTTCTTTTGTAAAACGGACTTGATCAAACATTTGGTTTAGTTCATATAAAATCCCCTTAGAACCAACAGGCCAAATAATCCCATGGTTCAGCCTGCTTAACCTTCGAAAAATAGACAGTGGGACAACATGTTGTTCTTGTTCAATCACTTCATTTCCAACCAACGGTACACCAATAACAGCTAGTTTCCAATTTTCGTTGTACTCATACACCTCATTGGTGCCTCTAATATGTTGTTTACCGACAATGAACAGCCCAATTGCTGACTGGTTCAGCTGAAAATTACTTTCTGTACTACCTGTGATGGGGATTTGAGCCAATTCCAGTTCGTGTAACCCTTTCCGTATCCCACGAACCAATTCTTCCCAATGTTCATCCCCACAAAAATTTTGGAGGACTACACTAATTGGTTCTCCCCCTGCAGCGATACATTCCATTGCTGCGACCCTAAGTGAATAATAGGCCAATGTTTCGTAAGGGACATGAACAAGGTCGCCCTGCTTCATCCCTATAGCACCGCTATTATCACTTGAAATAATTAAAGAATCTTCATACCCAAAAGGAATGGTAAGAATATCTCTCATCCTTTGATCTCACCTTTAAACAAGCGATTAGAGATGATTGGGACAAGCCGCGGGATCAATAATAATGCCAATCCTGTATTCATGGCAGACATAAGTATTAAGGAAGGAAGGACAGCCCAATAAAAACCTTTGCCAAGGATAAACAGAAATGGCAGCGGTGCCATGAACGAATTTCCTAAAATAAAAAATAGAGAAGCTACAACCTTTTTATGATGATGCCAAAAAACACCAAACATCGATACAAGAATAGCCATTTCCATACTAATCAAAAAATGCATCGGGCCTAGTTGAAAACCGCTCAACATCGCTGAAATCAAATGTCCCAATGCACCAGCAACCGCACCGGCGCCTCCACCCAAAATCGATGCAGCCAGAAGAGCTGGGAATGAATCAAGTGCGATGGAGCCAACGATGGCTGGAATTTTGATCGTGGCACCAACTACCGACAATGCAATAAACATAGACAGCCAGATCAACTTTTTTCCTATAAGGTTATTTCTCATCTTTTCTCTTACCTTCCCTGAACACTTTTGCACTTCGCACATATTCCACATCTTTTACATTCAATCGATGATTCACTACTCGTGCTAATGCGAAGAAATAATCGGATAGACGGTTTAAATATTGCAAGGTAATTTCAGGGGCTGGCAAATCCGATTTTTCCAACTTTACCACTAAGCGTTCCGCCCTTCTTGTTACCGTTCTTGCAATATGAATGGTAGCTGCAGGTTTCGATCCTCCAGGTAAAATAAACCGTTCAAGTTCGGGCGCCTCTTCCATATATTCATCAATTTTCTTTTCCAAATATTCGACGGACTCTTTTTGAAGCTTTCCTTCGCGTCTTTTCGACACATTTGCTAGGTCGCCACCACAATCAAATAATTCATGCTGAATTTTTTCTAGATCTGCCAATACATCGTGAAAAAGTTCCGGATCCAATTCTTGTATGGCCTGACCAACAAAGCAATTCACTTCATCCACTGTTCCGTATGCTTCTACACGGATATCATCCTTATCTACCCTACCGCCAATTAAACTCGTTTTCCCTTTATCCCCTGTTCTTGTATAAATTCTCATTTGTTTCCCCTCACTTTATCGATTGGTTCATTCCATACCAAATAACATCAATCTTATCGGATTTTGCGGCCAGATCTTGAAAAGCCCAACCTGTCACATCTCGCCATAATCGATTTTCCGCTTCCAATGGAACAATGCCTTTTGTGATATCTGTCCCGATCACAACGATTTGTCGTTCCGGTTTTTCTTTTTCCCATGAGGACCATTGGTTCAAATAGTGATTCCATAATTCACGAGACTTAGTAGAATTGTGAATCTCCGTTAATTTTTTGATCCATTGTTCAGCACCCTCGAGAATGATCAAATTTCGATCGATTCCATTGAGATTTATTGGGATAAGATCATTTTTATACGCGGATATCCATGGGTCATCTTTTGTTACACGATAGGTTTTCTTTACCCATGCCTTTTTACCGTTAAAGGCACCTCCTGTAATGAAATGCACCGTTCTCCCCTCCTAAGCTGTTCCCGTTTAAAGATCAATTCAAATCCTTGATCATGGGGTACCTGCCAACTCCAAAACTCCTTTTTCACGGGAGCAAACTTTGATAACAGAAATTTAATGGGGCCTCCGTGAGTAATGATGGCAGCGCTCTTAAATGGACCTGACAAAATTTTTTCAATGACCGTATTCCATCCTGCTTCGACTCTATGAATAAATTCCAAATAGGATTCCCCATTTGGTGGGCTGAACCGTTCAGGAGCAGTGAGCCAATACTGATAAAGAGAGTCATGTTTTAAATCTTCATATGTTTTCCCTTCCCATTGTCCAAAATTCAATTCCCTGAACTCTTTTAATCGAATAGGAACGGCCTGTGGGAAAAGCATTTTTCCTGTTAATATACATCGCGTAAGGTCACTAGAAAAATAACAATCATACATTCTCATTTGTGAGTTATCTATAGAAGTCGGACATAATGGTGAATCGCTCCATCCCAAATAAGCCTTTCGTTTATTTTCTTCTGTTAAGCCGTGACGAAATAATGCAATAACCACAAGGTCATCCATAATCCCACTTCAGTCCCTTCCACAGCAGCTCCCAGTACATCACCTGTCATTCCGCCGAACCATTTCATAGACTTCCTGCGCCAAAAATATAAGGAAATAACGGCAGCCAATAACATAATTCCTGTCTGTACGAATTCATGAATCAATAGTATGACTAATAAAATGAATCCAACTAAATAAAATAGATAGATGAATAGTGATTTCACATCTGCAGCTTTTTGAAACAAATACCCTAAACCTTCCTGTTTAGCTGATTTTACTGATAGAAGGAGACATCCCATGACCATTTTGCTAAAGAATGGAATAGCAGCAATCAAAAGATAGGTGGACGTCATAGGGTTTCTCGTCATCTCATAAATAAAGAAAAGCCGCATGCTCAATAAAACAATGACAGATAGGACACCAAAAGCTCCTGTTCGTGGATCCTTCATAATCGAAAGTCTTTTTTCTTGATCCCTATAAGAAAAATAAGCGTCACTCGTATCCATCCAGCCATCTAGATGAATTCCACCTGTCAGGAATATAGTCATAAGCCAAAGAATAAATGCGGAAGCCAAATGGGTAAATGGTGAAAACTCAACGAAACAATATAATAAGAGAGAATAAATGATTCCCTGTAGTAGGCCCAACAGTGGAAAAGCCTGGACAGCTTTTTTTAAATGTTCCGGATCCATCGGAAATTCCTTATTAATTGGTATGGCTGTAAAAAATTGAACGGTTATGAGAAAACCTCTAATAAAGCTCATGTTTTATGTCCCCATTGGGAGATCATATCTTTTAGCAGCTCCCATTTCAGGTGAGGCTTCATAAAAGAAGCAAGCCGTTCATAACGTTGATCCATCTCCACATGATCAGCCGCATTTTGAACCGTCATATCACTGACCGGATTGTCCTTAACCGATAAGGAATCCTCTTCATCAATCATGTGATTTTCCATATAGGGAATGACCCCCAACACAGGAATTCCTGTTTTCTCTTCTAGCCATTGAACACCATCAACAAATAAAGCTGGATCTCCGGAAAATTTATTAATGATTACCCCTACCACTCTATTTCGATCTGCAGGTTCAAGTAGCTCCAGTGTTCCAACAATACTGGCAAAAACTCCGCCCCGTTCAATATCAGCTACAAGAACGACCGGCACATCCGCTAGTTGAGCCACCTTCATATTTACAAGGTCCCTATCCTTTAAGTTAATTTCTACCGGGCTACCGGCACCTTCAATCACAACCAACTCAAAGTGCTTCTCCAACTGTTCAAGGGATTGTTTAACGGCCTTTAACCCTTTTTCATAAAATTGATCACGATACTTTTGCCCCGATATGTTCCCTATTGATTTTCCTAATAAAACAGTCTCCGAACTGTGATTTGGACGTGGTTTTAACACAATTGGGTTCATCCATACGGTTGCCTCAATTTTAGCTGCTTCCGCCTGAATCGCCTGAGCTCTACTAATTTCACTTCCATCTGGAAGAATACAAGAAAAATTGGACATGTTTTGGGATTTAAATGGAGCCACTTTAACTCCTTCATTGGCAAAAAGCCGGCAAAGGGCAGTTGCGATTAAACTTTTCCCTACATTGGATGATGTGCCTTGAATCATTACACCTTTCATTGCCTCATTCCTTTCATCATAATGGGAATTCCTGCTTCCACTAAATAAGCCTGATCCGCCAAATTCACTAAAAACTGATGGATTTGCCCTAATAACTTTCCATACATCAATATGAAATGATCATGAAAAATCGGTTCATGTAATACTTCATTACTTACCACAATGACCGTCTTTGCCCGATTTCTCAGCTCCATAATCCCTGTTTGAATCCTCTCTTTCACTGCAGCTAAATCACTTTCATCCAAATTTCTATTAGCAACAAATAACTGGTTATTTAATAAAGTAGTCACACAGTCAAGTAAAATAATATCATTCTCGGAAATCTTGCTAGCCAAATCGCCAATATTTACTGGTTGCTCTAACGTTCTCCAAATGGACCCTTTTGCTAGTCGATCACGCTGATGCTTTTCAATCCGTAATTTCATTTCCCGATCCGAAGGTACCCCGGTCGCAATATATGTAAGCTTTCCACCGGTTTTATCTGCAAACTCAGTAGCTAGTCGTTCTGCAAAACTGCTTTTCCCGCTTCGTACTCCTCCGGTGATAAAAATTAATGATGAAGATGCCGCCAATGCGCTAACACCTCCAGAAGTTGATTATTATCATCAACACTTTTTATCGCAAAACGGAGCCATCTGCCCTCTAATCCAGGGAAATTATAGGTATGACGTGGAATAACCCCTTTTTTTAACAAATATTCAAACAATAGAAATTGATCATTGATATAAGGATCCTGAAGTAAATAAAAATTAATTTTGGATGGCGAAACGATAAAATCTAGTTCCTTCAACAAATCAACTAAACGCTTTCGTTCCTTTGAAATAAATTCTTGTGTTTTCTTTATAAACGATTGTTCTTGGAATAACAGTTCCCCAGATAAGAGGGCAATCGTATTGACACTCCAATGAGGTTGAAATGGACGGAGCTTTTTGATAGTTTCTGGCTGAGCAATTAAATATCCAAGTCGTAGACCAGGAATAGCGAACATTTTCGTCATGGATCGAATAATGATTACATTTGAATATTGATGAATGGTAGGAATAACGGAATCATATTCACTTAAAAAATCATAAAATGCTTCATCAAGAATGACTTGGCAATTGTGTTTCTCGCATTCCTCGATCAATGCCATCATCGTGGAATGAGGATATTGAACTCCTGTTGGATTGTTGGGATTACATACAAATACCGCATCCGCTTCCTTTATTTTCGAATGCCATTCATTCAGATCCAGTTCGAAATCCGGTTCTTTTAATTGGTGGTATAAAATTTCACAACCGTTAGCACGGCAGGCTGTTTCATATTCTGAAAAAGTAGGTTGAACCAATAACACTTTTTTTCCCGCAAGCATTCGGGCAATGAGAAAGATCAGCTCTGCCCCTCCATTCCCTACTAAAATAGAATCAACGGATATTTGCTCTTTATCTGCGATGATCATTTTCAAATTGGCCGCATTTGGATCTGGATAAACCATCATTTCTTCATAAAAATGGTTCCAGTTTCTTTTCAGAACCTCCGGTGGCCCCAAAGGATTGATATTTGCACTAAAATCTAGATACACCTTAGGCAGCGCCATCCCCAATTCATTATAAAGATATTGCGGATTTGAGCCATGTGATGGCCAGCTCAAAACCCATTCCTCCCATCCATAAAAAAAGTAGAAATAGTAAGACCGTTCTCGTTAAAATCACATTAGCTTTCGGGATATGCATGGCTTCAATCGGAACAATAGGTTCACCTATTTTGGCACGGTTAGATATAATGCCTTTATAATAGTTGACTCCGCCAAGTTGAATACCTAATAGGGAAGCTACTGCCGCCTCTCCCCATCCACTGTTCGGGCTAGGATGTTTTTTAGCATCACGGAATAAAATGATCCACGCCTCTTTTTTGCTCATTTTTTCTGAACGGTTACCAAGCAACATCAGCATTCCAGTCAATCGACTTGGAATCCAGTTCATCACGTCATCCCATTTGGCTGATGCCCATCCGAAATCTTTATATCGATCATTGATATGACCAACCATGGAGTCACACGTATTCGTCGCCCGATAAACCATTGCAAGTGGAGCCCCACCAAGAAGCGCCCAAAATAATGGTGCCGTTACACCATCACTCGTATTTTCTGCAACCGTTTCAATGGCCCCGCGTGCAACTTCTCCTTCGCTTAAGGTTTCCGTATCTCTTCCGACGATATAGGATAATTTTTTTCTCGCTTCCACCAAATTTCCTTCTATTAATGGATGATAAACTTCGAGAGCCGCTTCCTTTAAACTTTTTTGAGCAATGGTTGAAGCTATGATGATACTTTCGACACCAATACCTAATATAGGATGAATCTTATATGCGATGAAAACGATAACAAAAGATATAGAAAAAACGGTCAATAAGACAATAAGAAGTAGCGCCGCTCCCTTCCATCTTTTTGATTTTCCTTTATTCCATCGCTTATCTAATAAAGAAATTAAAGAACCAATCCATCTTACTGGATGTGGCCAATTTGGAGGATCTCCAATGAGCAAATCGATTACATAGGCCATTGTGATCGCTATTAAGTGGTTTACCATCATCCTCGTTTCCTCATTTGAGATTTTTGAATGGCTTTTGTTGTACAGTCGTATACAGCCTTGCTTATAAGTTTTCCTAGAGGTGTAATAGAGCCGGCATACTCGAGCTGCTTCCCTTTTTGACTGGCTGCGATTAAGATACTATCTGTTGAAGTACCAGTCGCAATCGTTTCGGTTATTTTGTCACGTATTTTTAAATCATTCATGGCCTTTGTTTTAGCCTCTGTAGCAATCATAATACTTTGGATAAATGCTTCTTCTGTCAGTTCGCCATTCACGAATATCCACGTATTAATTGTTCCAGGAACCACTTCATAAGAATGCAGTTCCGCTTTGGAGCAATCAATGGCATTGCCAACTCCAGCCGTGATCACCACTAAGATGGAAAAATCATCTGAATCAACATAGCTATATACAACATCCTCTAGATTGACCGCTGTCATCATCCCAATGGTCTCAGTTGGATCAAATCCATTTCCTTTTAAATATGTGGCCATTTCCTCACGATGATTACGACAGTTATAGTCTTTGCTGACATGCCGGTTAACAAATGTCCGGTGCCAACCCGTCCCCGACCCAATCACTCCAGACGACATCGTTCTTAATGGGATCGGAGATTTTAAAGTAATAAATTCGTCATGAATTTCTAACATCGTTTCATTGATTTCAAAAGGAAAAGATTGTTTTGCTCCATCCGGTAGTAGCACCATTTGCGGAGCAGGTACTGTCGGATGAGGATGCTTTTGAATGTTGGTATGGTACACTTCTTTAATTCTTTCTTCCTTTAGAACTTCATTGGGAACATCGTTAATTTTTATTTTCCCATTTTCAAGCAGAAGCAAGCGATCACAATAAAGTCCAGCTAAATTCAAATCATGAAAAATAGAAACGACCGTTAAATCATTTTCAAATGTCCAGCGTTTTAAAGAATCAAGCAACTCTTTTTGATAAGATAAATCCAAGTGATTGGTCGGTTCATCTAAGAAAAGGATTTCTGGCTCCTGAGCTAAGGCTTGCGCCAAGAACACTCGTTGCCTTTCCCCACCTGATAGCTCTTGTAGTTTTTTGTTTTGAAAAGCTTCCACCCCAATTTGTCGCATAACCGTTTTAACGACTTTTTCATCTTCTTGACTCCATGACTGAAGCAACCCCTTTTGATGGGCATACCGTCCTAATGAGACGGTTTCTTTAACCGTATAGGAAAAGAATTGTGAAGTATGCTGGGATACGACCGCCACTTTTCGAGCGAGCTGTTTGGCACTATACTCTTTCAAATTCTTTCCATCAATTAAGATTCTACCTGTATGCAGCGGCAAAATCCCACTGAGCATTTTTAAAAGTGTTGTTTTTCCACTTCCGTTCGGGCCAAGAATCCCAAATAATTCTCCTTTCCTTACTTCAAAGGAAATATCTTTAAGTATCATCTCACCAGAGTAGCCACCGGATAATTGATGTACAGAAATTATTTCTTTACCCACGTTTATTCCTCCCCCTTCTTTGCAACAGGATCGCAGCAAATACTGGTGCACCAATAAGTGCCGTGATCACCCCGATTGGTAATTCTGTTGGAGAAATAATGGTTCTAGAAAGCAAGTCCGCTAAGATTAAAAACCCGCTACCAGTCAAAATCGATAATGGTAAAAGATGCTTATGATCTGGCCCCCACAAAATTCTGCAAAGATGTGGGATCACAAGACCGACAAATCCAATGGTTCCTGATACCGCCACGGCTGCCCCTGTTAAGATGGATGCAGCCAATAAGATAAGGAACTTTCTTTTTCTCACATCCACCCCTAAATGCTGGGCTCTTTCTTCTCCGAAAGACATGGCATTTAATTCCTTAGCTTGAAAGATTAATAGGAAAGAGCCAATGATAAAAAATGGAAGAATGATTTTGATGTATTCCCAGCCTCGCATGGATACACTTCCAAGAAGCCAACCGATAATTTGTCGGAGCTCATCACCGGTTAGAGCGATCATGAGAGAAATGAATGCCCCTAAGAAAGAACTTAATATGATACCAGTTAATATAATGGTTTCTACTTTCATCGCTCGATCAATTTGACGAGCAAAAATAAGAACTAAAAAAATAGATAGAAAAGAAAACAAAATACTAAGAACAGGCAATGTATAGGAACCAATGAATGGAATAGAAAGGTGAAAAAATAATGTTAAAACGGCTCCCACAGAAGCTCCAGATGAAACTCCTAATGTGTAAGGATCTGCCAATGGGTTTCTAAGTAGCCCTTGAAAGGCTGCACCGGCAATCGCAAGAGCAGCCCCAACAAGTCCTGACAAAATGACTCTCGGCAAACGAATATTCATCACAATACTCGTGAACATCGGTTCGATATCATAGGTCAGTCCCGCAAAAAGTTTTGACCCGATGATTTGAATAATAGTTAAAATCGGAACAGAAACCGTTCCGATTGAAATAGCAAATATCATAGAAATAATAAGAAATAGGAATGCAATGGTGTAAGCTAAATAAGTATTAGTTAAAAACTTCCGGATAGATAGCCTTTGCAAGATCCTCTACTCCTTCAACAATCCTTGGACCTGAGCGGGTGACTCGATCAGAATGAATATCAATGACTTGCTTATTCTTAATCGCCGTCACATTTTCCCAGCCTTTTCTACTTAATACTTGTTCAGCTGAATTCTCAACATAATATCCATAGGTCGTAATAATGACATCAGGATTTTTTTGAATCATCGCTTCTTGATCCATTTTGATCCAGCCTTCTTGATCTGCCGCAATATTTTCAGCATTTATCCAACTAAGCATTTCATTCATAAAAGTATTATTACCTGTAGTATAAATTTCTGGTGCAGGTGAGACCTCAATTAACACCTTTTTCTTTTCTTTAATTTCAGCAACCTTTGTTTTTAAATCTGCTAATCTCTTCTTCATATCGGCAATCAATTTTTCTGCATTCTCTGATTCGCCAGTTGCTTTTCCAATCATCTTAATAGAGTCATAAACATGTTCAAAATTTTGTGCATCATTTACGACTAATACAGGAATACCTACATCTTTCAGCTGTTGTAACGCAGCTTCCGAATTCAGAGCTGTGGATGCGTGAGCTAGGACTAAATCTGGTTTTAATGAAATGATTTTTTCTAGATTAATTTCCGTACCACCGATTTTCTCTTTTTTTGCTGCTTCCTCCGGATAATTATCAAAATCGGACACACCAACTACTTCATCTCCAAGACCTAATGCGAAAGCAATTTCGGTATTACTTGGAATTAATGAAACAATTTTTTCAGGCTTCTTCTCAATTTTCACTACTTGATCGGAAGCATCTTTCATAGAAACTGGAAAATCTTTCACTTCCGCTTTTTCTTCAACGTTCTTTTCCTTTTGAACTTGCTCTTTTGATTCACCACATCCGGCCAATCCACCGATGGTTAATATTAATACGAGTAAAAATCCAAAAAACCTTTTCATGTAAAATCCCCCTGCTTACTTGTGTGAGTCCATTTTCTGTACATGTGTTATAAAAACAAAAAAACATCCCTGCTTATGAAGGATGTTGGCATGAACATACAATAATATCCATTATTGTTGTTTCGTTTCCACCCCCCTATCCTCGTAGGTTTTTGGCGTACTTGAAATAGGCAGGTCTCCTGGCTCATGAATCATCGCTTCCTATGTCTTCCCATCGTTCAGACAGTGACAATGTATAGGTCGCTCCTCATTTACAGTGGCGGGACCGCGTTGGATTTTCACCAAACTTCCCTTTTAAGTTAAAAACTTATGTCCATAAAGTTTTTAAACACCTATTTCTATGTATTCAGTTTTTATCTAATTCAATTATAAAGAATACAAAATGATTTGTATATCATTTTTTCGACAATTCTTTTTATTTTTCGAAACTTCTACTTAAATTGGCCATTTCAATCGCTACGGCAGCCGCTTCCCATCCTTTATTACCGGCTTTCGTACCAGCGCGTTCGATTGCCTGCTCAATAGAATCCGTCGTTAACACACCAAAAACGACTGGTAAACCGGAGTTTAATGCTACGGTATTTACTCCTTTGGCCACTTCATTGCATACATAGTCAAAATGTGGTGTGGATCCACGGATAACAGCCCCTAATGTTATGACCGCATCATATTTTTTGCTATTAGCCATTTTTTGTGCAATTAGTGGAATTTCGAATGCCCCTGGCACCCATGCAATATCTACGTCTTTCTCCTCTACTCCATGTCTTTTTAACGCATCTTGAGCTCCACTTAATAACTTGCTCGTAATAAACTCATTAAAACGCCCTACAACAATTCCAATTCTTAATCCAGTACCTACTAAATTGCCTTCAAAAATACGTCCCATCTTAAACCCTCCAAGTAAATG
Organism: Neobacillus thermocopriae; assembly: GCF_010975035.1. Taxonomy (GTDB): domain Bacteria; phylum Bacillota; class Bacilli; order Bacillales; family Cytobacillaceae; genus Neobacillus; species Neobacillus thermocopriae. The sequence continues at coordinate 124,754 of NZ_JAAIUV010000004.1, forward strand.
ATTGTTTATTCTCTTTTTTAATGACGAAGATGTTGTTCATGATGTTCTTTCTTCGTCCGGTATTCAATCAAATCTTTAATGGTAATGAATTTTAAATGAAAGCGATCCGCTATTTTACGAAGCTCAGGAACACGGGCCATTGTCCCATCTTCATTCATGATTTCACAAATGACACCAGCAGGCTTGGCACCCGCCAACTTTGCGAGGTCTACTGCTGCTTCTGTATGACCGTTTCGGCGAAGGACACCGCCCTCCTTAGCGATTAATGGAAAGATATGTCCCGGCCTTTTGAAATCCTCTGGTTTTGAATTCGGATCCATCATACTTAATATCGTAGCTGATCGTTCAAATGCTGATATTCCTGTTGTCGTATATTTATGGTCAATACTTACGGTAAAGGCCGTTCCATGAGAATCCGTATTGACTGTTACCATAGGTGACAGATCAAGTTTTCGTGCTAGTTCTTCTTCAATTGGTACACATATCAGTCCTCTCCCATGGGTGGCCATAAAATTGATAATATCAGGTGTGGCTTTTTCTGCTAAAGCGATGAAATCACCTTCATTTTCCCTGTCCTCATCATCACAAACAATGATGACTTTCCCATTTTTCAAATCTTCAATCGCTTCTTCAATAGTATCGAACATGCTGATCACTCCTTTCATGATTTCCTGACTGACCTAAAATGTTAGTAAAATCCATTTTCTTCTAAAAATTTTTCCGTTATTCCCTTCTTTTTATTTTGTGCTGGTTCGCTTGAAACATGGGTCAAAAAGTGCGCGACATATTTTCCTATCATGTCACACTCCAAATTCACGATATCTCCAGGACCTTTTAGCCCTAAAACAGACTCAGACAAAGTATGGGGAATAATAGATAATATAAAGCCTTCATCAGATACACCAAATACCGTCAAACTTGTCCCATCGACCGCAATAGAACCTTTATAAATCACATATTTCATAATTTCCGGTCCAGCCGTAATTTCATAGTAGACGGCGTTTTCGTACGCTCTTTTCTTCTTGATCATCCCGATTCCATCTACATGACCGGAAACAAAATGACCACCAAATCTCCCGTTAGCGGCCATCGCCCGTTCCAGATTAACCTTTGAACCTCGGGTAACCTCGTTTAGACTTGTGGCCTTTACAGTTTCTGGCATGACATCTACTGTAAAGCTATTTCCAGTAAATGAGGTTACGGTTAAACACACGCCATTAACGGCAATACTGTCTCCTAAATGGATATCTTCAAGGATTTTCTTCGCTTCGATGGTAAGAACGAACGAATTACCTGACCGTTGAATATTTGATACCAACCCAATTTCTTCCACTATTCCAGTAAACATATGATTTCTCCTTCATTTGGTTAGGTAACAATAAGTAAATATAGAAAAAACCCTAAAGGATTCTTCCTCTAGGGTCATTTTGAGACAATAAGAAACTAAGGCTTAATATTAGGAAAATTTTTTCCTTTGATTAAACCTGATTTCTTTCCTTCTCCCATCCAGACTTTAACTGTCGGCTCCGGAATTTCACCGGATCCACCGTTTAACAAAATCGTTAAACGGGTCACGGACTAAGAAGCTCAAGCTTCATCACCGCCGGTTAGGAATTTCACCTGACCCCGAAGGAATGAATATGTAGTTTTTACTATTATACTGAATTTTTTTTGGAAAGGGAAATGATTCGTTCTTATTTATAAATTTTCACTGGCAAATATATGTCAAAATGAAGATCTCCAGCTTTATTTTGAAGGACATGTTCATGTTTGTAGACTTCTAAACTGAGTGCCTGATAGTCCTGATCATAACCGTATTCTTTCATCCAAGCATAAATATGATGATATGTATTTTTAATTTCTTCAAATCTTCCAACATGGGTGGTATGAACATAATACTTCTTTGGAATCGTAAAACCGGACATCCCTTCAGGAATATCATCTAATTTTTCTACAGGTGCCATCACATAATAAGTTAAATCTGTTTCTCTACTATGAAATGGAGCAATGAATACCGGTTCATCCGTTTTATAGGCTATATCGTGAAGCCGTTTTTCCATTTCATCAAAAAGTTGAGGAATGATAGTCCTTTGAGAATGATCGCCACTCCAAGAAATTCCGACAACTTTCATCTCTTCTTTCTCAACCACTTTGATATCCAAAATAATCCCCCTTTTCTATATCTAGCTTATTCTATTATTCTCAAATTATCCTAAAATTCCTGCAAAAAAATTTAACATAATGAAATTATTAATATTTTAAAAAAATAACAAAAGTAATTGAAAGCTGTCTAAATGTAATGTGAAAAGTGGAAATGCCTAGTTCGTTAAGGGAATTTAAGCAGTCCTTTCAAAAAAACAAAAAATAGATTCTTATGTTAAAATAGCTCTTTACAAAAAAATGTTCAGAATGAATGAAAAAGCATATCATACAAGTATTAGGAAAAATTTGTTAATATAGTAATAGGAGGTGTTCTTCCAATGAAACTAAAAGGTTTCATCATAACATTTGGGTCGTTTGCATTCACAACTTTCCTTCTTTATTTTCTTGGTTATATCTTTACGATTCCATGGTTCATGTTCCATTACGAATACACTCATGATGCCGGGGAATTCTTTATTTCTATCGGGTCGTCGCTAGTTCCCATCATAATCGGATTGGTAGTCAGTTATATGGCAGAAAAAATGTTTATATACAAAGAACGAAAAAAATGGCTCGATTAAAAAATTTATATAAAATAACAAAAAAAGACCCAAAATAGGGTCTTTATTGTTGAAGATTATATTTTGCGGACATTCACTGCCTGCATTCCACGTTCACCATGTTCTAAATCAAATTCAACTTCTTGGCCTTCCTCTAATGATTTATAACCTTCTCCTTGAATAGCCGAGAAATGAACAAAAACATCCTCTCCGCCATCACGCTGAATAAATCCATAACCTTTTTCATTATTAAACCATTTTACCTTGCCGTGTTCCATTCAAATATAGCCTCCTGGTGTATCATAAAAAAATTTGCAAAATCCATTTGCATTATTATCATTGGCTTGTTGATTGATTTCTATTCCAAATTCTCATCTGTCTGACCTTTGTTTCCTGCACATTTCCCCTTAAACATCAGTATCCAATTTTGATTTTATAAGTTTACATAATATAATTATGTTTATAAATTTACACGATTATCTTGGCTCTTACTGATTCATTTTAAATACTCATATATCCATTATTCCTTGAATATCGAATCACCATTAAGGATAAATTAGTTTACATAATATAATTATATTCACCTAAAAAAATATATCCCTGTGATGATTCACAGGGATTATTGTTTTCTTATGTTTGTTGAAATTGTACCCGATGAAGATTGGCAAAAATTCCACCTTGTTCAATTAATTCGTCATGGCGCCCTTCTTCTGCAATCCCCTCTTCAGTGACAACAAATATACGATCTGCATTTCGGATCGTTGCGAGTCGATGGGCAATAATCAATGTCGTACGATTTTGAGCTAGTTCATTCAATGCTTCCTGGATCACCTTTTCAGTTTCCGTATCGAGAGCTGATGTCGCTTCATCCAATATTAATATCGGTGGATTTTTCAAAAACATCCGGGCAATCGCAATCCGTTGTTTTTGTCCTCCTGACAGTTTTAAGCCTCTTTCTCCAATTTGGGTTTCATAGCCGTCAGGTAAAGAAGTAATAAATGATTCGAGGTGTGCACGCCGGGCCGCTTCCGCTATTTCCTCATCTGTTGCATCTCGTTTCCCATAGGCAATATTTTCTCTTATAGTACCAGTAAATAAGAACACATCTTGCTGGACAATCCCAATTTGGGAACGCAACGATTTTTTGGTCATATTTCGAATATCCATGCCATCGATATGGATGGAACCACTCTGAACATCATAAAATCTTGGAATAAGTGAACAAATGGTTGTTTTTCCAGCACCGGACGGTCCTACAAATGCGACCGTTTCACCTGCATGAATCTTTAAATTAATGTTTTCTAATACTAATTGATGTGGATCATACCCAAAAGTTACATTTTTAAATTGAATATTTCCATTTAATCCTGCCACTTCCACAGCATTTGGTTGATCTTTCACTTCTGGTTCTTTATCGATCAGCTCTATAAATCGTTTAAAACCAGCCATTCCTTTAGGATAAAGTTCCATAATGGCACTGATTTTATCAATTGGTTTAAATAGAACATTCACATACAATACAAATCCAACTAATGCACCATAGGAAAGTTGATTAGTAAAGCACAACCAAGCACCATAAACCAATACTACAATGGTAATTAGCCTTGTCATCATATAAATACCAGAAAGACTAAATGACATGACCCGGTAGCCACCCAGTTTCGCTGCTCTGTATTTTTGGTTATTTTTCTTAAATCTAGAAATTTCATATTCTTCATTCGTAAAAGATTGTACTACACGACTACCAGCTACACTATCCTCGACACGAGCATTGACATCCGCAATACTTGAATACATTTTCCCCCATGCTTTGTTCATTTTTACATTACATACAACAACCAATAGGATTAAAAGAGGAAGTATAAGCATGACAACCAATGCCAACTTTACGTTTATCGTGAACATAATCCAAAATGCAGAAATAAAGGTCATTCCTGCAATAAATATATCTTCCGGACCATGATGGGCAAGCTCACCGATATCAAATAAATCGTTTGTAATCCGACTCATGATATGTCCTGTTTTTGTATTATCAAAAAACCGAAACGATTGTTTTTGAACATGCTCAAATAGCTCTTGTCTCATATCCGTTTCAATATTTATTCCTAGCTTATGTCCCCAATAATTCACAATAAACTGTAACAAAGTACTTAATAAATAAAGTAGAAAAAGTCCAATACTTACAGAAACAATGGCGGGCCAATCACTTTTTGGAAGCAAATCATCAATAAACCATTGCATTGCGAGTGGAAATGCTAATTCTAAAATCGCCACAATGACGGCACTGGTAAAATCGAAAATAAACAGTTTTTTATGCGGTTTGTAGTATGAAAAGAATCGCCAAATCATGTCCGATCTCCTTTTTACAAAAGTTACAACAATATGATTATATGTGAAAAACAATAATCATTTCTACAATCGAAATTTTTATTTATTCAAAAAAGTAGTAATAACCGTAATCATACTATCTATTCTTAGTAAAAGGCTATTTTCGTATAGATTGTTGCTATATATTTTGTACAATAGAGTCATAAAAGGTAGAAAAGGTATTCCGTATGGCAATGGCTTGGCACGATGTTTACTAAGACTTCTATACACTTCCAAAGAAAGAACAGTTGGAATTATTTACTTGTTTCCAGAGCCAAAATCCGACATTTCAAAAAATGGTCAGAGAGGTTCGTGAAACTCGCTTTTCTAAAGGATTAGCGTGTGTTCACTGTGGAAGTATGTCCGTTAAACGTAGTGGGAAATATCGTTCTCGCCAACGGTATCTATGTAAAGATTGTGGGAAGTCATTCAACGATATGACAGGTAGCCCATTGTCAGGAACAAGATACCCTCATAAATGGCTGAAATACTTTGAGATGATGGTGAAAGGCTACACATTGCCAAAGAGAGCGGAAGAACTTCAGATTCACATTTCAACTGCCTTTTATTGGCGACACAAAATTCTATATGCGATTCGTTCTCTTGGTCATCCAACACTAAAGGGAATCGTGCAAAGCGAGGAAACTTACTTTTTAGAAAGTGAAAAAGGCAAAAAGTTCATCGCTCACAGAAAGGCTCGTAAACGTGGCGGTGTAGCCAAAAAACGTGGCATTTCTAAAGAACAAATTTGTGTGGTAGTTGCATACGATAGAAACGGACAAATCCTTTCCCAAATGGTAGGAAGAGGTCGTGTTACGGCTATGGAAATTGATGAGGTGTTAGGAAACATGTTGACACCTCTGTTTTGCTATGCACAGATACAGCAACCAACTATAAAAAATTTCGCTACGATGAAGGGATTACAACACGAAGCCATAATGTTCGCAAAGGTGTCTATACGAAGAAAGGAATTTACCATATTCAACACGTCAACGGGTATCATACTCGTTTGAAAAAGTGGTTGGATAGGTTTCAAGGTGTAGCAACGAAATACCTTGATAACTACATATTCTGGCATCGTTTTCTTGAATTGAATAAGAAGATACCGAAAAAAGAACAAGCGAAAGAAATGTTCCTTGCCTCTTGCCAACAAGTAAATTTTTCAACTGTTGAAACAATTAGAAGGAGTGCATAAATCAATCCCTTCTAATGCATTGACCTTGTAATTACTTCAATGACTAACGTAAGAACACCTAAAACGATGGTCATAAAAGTTGAACTGAATAATACTTTTCTACTGACAACAGTAAATTTTTGGTTTTTATTGAACTTTCGATAAGCAAAATAGACGAGAATACCCAATATAATTGAGAAGATCCAACTTATTAAGCCCACTTGTGTAACCAATTTTCGCCAATCGAAAACCCAAAAGTATAGAATGGCGAAATGAATGGCTACTAAGGGGATCGTTATGATTACCAATATTAACCTTAACATAATCATCACTTCCAGATTTATTATACCATTATATTCGGAAAAATTTGGTAAACATTTATTGAGTTATTAGCAACAATTTTTTAGAAAAGAGCCTAGTAAAAAAACACTTGGTCACATCCAAGTGTTTCTTCTTTTTATGATGGAAATGATGACCCTTATTCGATTTATCTTCCCTCAAATTTAAACATATTGAAAAAACCCCATTGTATCCATTCACTTTCTTATTAATGCTTTTTAATCCTTAGATACTTCTCTATTGATTTCGTTTCCGCTTTGTTTTCACGAGTTGATAACTAATAAAGGCGATATAAAGCGGGATGGCAACGTAAATAAAATAAGGGAATCTTTGCGGTTCTTTTTTAATCACGAAGTAAATAGCTGTTGCTAAAAATATGGTAACAATGATTCCATATTTCGGTAGAGGAATTTCCTTTAAACTTGGTATTTTTAACGTACTGACCATTAAAAAACAAATGACAAAAAAGGCAATTGGCAAAATAATTTCAGGCATTTTTCCTTGAAATAACGTTAATAAGGTCAATAACCCTCCACCCGCCGTAATCGGTACTCCTGTAAAATATTTGAGGGATGATTGAATGGCATTAATATTAAATCTGGCTAATCGATATGCCCCAAACAATGGAAACAATCCAGCCATTCCCATTCCAATAAGTCCAAATTGTGAGAAGTAGGAGTAATAAGCCATCATCGCAGGTGCCACTCCAAAGGTAACTATATCAGCAAGTGAATCTAGTTCTTTTCCCAGTTCACTTTCTACTTGAAGCATTCTTGCGATTCGACCATCCATACTATCCAGCATCATACCGATTAGAATCAGAATAGCCGCATTTCGATAATCCCCCTGGGCAGAATACATCACTGACAAAAAGCCAAAAAATAAATTTAAAAGTGTAAGTAAATTTGGTATCGCTTGAATAAAAATATGTATCACTCCAAAAATAACAAATTTTAGGAATCGAATTCCAGCACTCTTTATTTTAATACGAATAAGGAAGTTTGTCTTTTATTTTACCGTATTTCCTTACAAAAAGTAGTAACAAATTATCATATGGCCTAATGATATTGGGCCATTCTTCAAAGATGAATGTAATTAAAAACAGACTGCTTATCAAACGCAGTCTGTGCCAAATTTCTTTCTATTGTTTAGGAAACCATTGTATTTTTACTTGATCCTTTCGATTTTTTATCCTTTGAGAACATCCAACCCGCTGCTGCAATCCCTGCTAAAACCACATAAAAAATTACTTTCCAAGCGGTAGAATGAGCAAATTCTTCACTTAAGATTCTTAAAGAAGGATGGGAAAGAGTATAAACCGCGAGCTTGACACCAACCCAGCCGACTATCGCAAAGGCGGCAATTTCCATTCCTGGTTTCTTCTCTAATAGAGTAACAAAAAGGTTAGCGGCAAAACGCATAATGATTAAACCGATCATCCCCCCTGCGAAGATGACTAAAAATTTCCCTCCATCAAGCCCACCAATGTTTGGAAGTGGAGTATCAGGAAGGACCACTGCCATGGCTACCGCTGCTAAAATCGAATCGACCGCAAAAGCAATGTCTGCTAATTCCACCTTAAAAACAGTAAGCCAAAACCCACCACCATTTTGAATTATTACTTTTTCTTTCTCGTCTTTTGCTTTCACGATCTTCCGGAAAATATGGTTTCCTGACATCCATAACAAATAGATGGCCCCAATGGCTTGAACTTGCCACACATCGACAAGATATGAAATGGCAAATAATGAGGCAAAACGGAAAGCAAAGGCACCAGCTAATCCATAAAACAATGCCTTCTTTCTTTTCTCTACTGGAAGATGCTTCACAATGATAGCTAGAACTAAGGCATTGTCTGCTGCAAGTAATCCCTCTAAAACGACTAATACAACTAAAACCCAAGCATACTCCATAAAAATCGATAATTCCATAGCCAATTCCCCCTATTATAAATAGTTTTTAAAACTATTTCCTTGGGCTCGACCATTTCCGAAATCAAAAAGGCCTTTACCCATGATGGTAAAGGCCATAATAAACAATAAAGACCTTTACCGTAAAAGTAAAGGTCTTGCTAACAACGATAGATGTTGCCAATAAAGCCGGAGAATGAACTTCTCGAAATGACGACTTTATTGTAGCAGCTACTCCCCTTTATAAAGGAAATATTTTATTAATACTATTATATGTAAGTCGTTCCAAAATGGCAATACTCTTTTATCCTTTTTTCACATATAAAACATTTCAGTTTCAGACAGTATTTAGCCTATCAACATCATCAAAGCCATATCTTTGTCACATTAAAGGCCAATATTCTTAAACTATTCATCTTTCATTCATAAAATGGTCATATTTTCCCGTTATTCTATCAATAGGTTCATAAAAGAACCCTTCGACCTCCACCCCCTTTTATATAGATATTCGTTTAATTGCCCGGCATTTATGCCGGGTCAATTTTTTATGGAAAAAATGAGTATACTTCCTTTCATCCATGTCAATAACAGTACTAATAAGGGATAAAGGGTGGTAGATACATGAAGGGAATTTATTTTATCAATGATCGAATTCAGTTGAATGGACTATCAATAGAAGAAAGCATTGCATTACAAGAAAACTCCATCAAACAATACATGACTAGCCGAAAAATCCAGAGCGTAAAATTAAACCCATATCAGTTAAACGATTATTATACGATTCCTCATGCACTATTATATGATTTAAAAAAGGAAAAAATGATTTTCGATTGTTTCATCTATTATTCAGAACAAGTAATGGAAAAATTTATTTATACATATCCCGCAAAATGGCTTATTTTAAAAAGCTTTTTCAAAGAGATGATCTCCATTGAAAAACAAAATGATTTGAATATTCAAAAGGTCATTTAATGAAGAAGTTGGAAATGAAAATCCGCTTATAGGAGGCGGATTTTCTGTATTTAAGGGACTACTTGATCGATATGACTGTCCAAACCATACCTATTGGTTTCGGCATGTGGTTTGAAAAATCCGTTGAGTGCTTAGTAACTGTTGAAACTAAAGCATTCATAGATTTTTTCCACATGAAAGCAAATGATGAAGGTGTTGAACCATGATAAACTTTATTGGGATTACAAAAGCAAATACAATTGAAAAACATGATTCCATTGACCGAATAAATATCGAAAACTATCAATGGTTTTGGGTTGATTTTAATGAACCGACGATGGAAGAGACAACCCATTTAAGCAATACATTTCGATTTCACGTCCTTGCCATTGAGGATTGTTTAAATCAAACACTGCAAAGACCAAAACTAGATTATTACGATAATTACACATTTTTTATTACTCATACGGTTCGTGGTGGAGAATCAGAGGTTATTAAAGAAGAATTAGATTTTTTTATTAGTGAAAATTTTATGGTTACGTTTCATCTTCATCCATCCATTGAAGTGACAGAAGTATTTTCGAGACTAGCAATGCAAAAAGACATTCAAAATATGACAACACAACATGTTTTTTATGAACTACTAGATAAGATCGTAGACAATTATTTTCCCGTCATCTATAAAATTGAGGATAAACTCGATGAAATTGAAAACAATACCCTTAATAGACGAATGGATAATTTATTAAATGATCTATTTGAAACAAGATATTTATTATTAACATTAATGCACTCTGTTCATCCAATGCGTGACCTATTATATCGAATGCTCAACTCCCAACATTTGAAAAATATTCTTAAAAAGAAAGAGTACTTCTCTGACATTTATGATCACTTATTAAAATTATCAGACATGGTGATGTCTAATAGGGAAATTACCGCAGACATTAGAGATAATTATCTCTCACTTAATTCACACCAAACAAATAATGTCATGAAAGTTCTTACGATCATGACTTCCATTTTTGCCCCCTTGACTTTTGTGGCAGGAATCTTTGGTATGAATTTTCACCATATGCCAGAATTGGAATGGGAGTACGGATATCCATTTTCCCTTATCTTGATGGGGTTAATTGGTTTAGGGTTGCTCATTTGGTTTAAAAAGAAGAAGTGGTTTTAGACCTATCTCTTTTTTGGTTCAATTCTTGGAACTGGAAATGGAAACCGTTTTTTCTTTACCAGTTATGTCTAGCGCTCCTCATGGCAAAAGGCTATAATAGACATGTCCGTTCAGTCGTTGAAAGGAGATGTGTAGATGTTATCAAATATTGGTGTACCCGGATTAATATTAATTCTTGTACTTGCTCTTATTATTTTTGGACCAAATAAACTTCCAGAAATCGGGCGTGCTTTTGGTCGATCCATTCGTGAATTTAAAAATGCAGCGGATGGAATTACCAATGATATTAAAAATGAAATAAAAGAAGAGATCAAAGAAAGTAATAAGGAAAAAGTGTAGTTAAAAAAATGAGGAATGAACGGAGCTGTCCAATAAAAAGGTTGTTGAACAGCTCCGTAGTTTTTCATCGTCTTGACTTATCCGCTAAAGCTTGAAATTGATTCTTTAATTTTTTACGTGCATTCTCATTGCGTAGCAAATAAGCGGCTCCAAGTGCCAAAGTGGCCATCATTAAATTTTTTCTAGCCATGAACTAATCCCCCCTTAACATTTTCATCTCTATCTTACCCTTCTTTCATCTGTTTCACTCCATAAAAAAAAAGCCAAGTCCCCAGTTTGAAAAGGGTATTCTTGGCAAAGTTCATTTAATTCAAAACCATATTCTTTAATTCATTTATATAGTTGTAATGGCTATTGATGAGTGAAAAGTCTAGATAACCTGCAGAATCGTAGTCAATGAAGGAGTGCAAGCACTTAAAAAGCTCAGCTCCTTTTTCAGAAAACAACTGAAAAGTTTTCCCCAAAAAAACTTTTAGACAACCTCTTATTGTTGAACCTCTTGATTGCTTTCTAACATTTTTTTCAATTGTTGATTATGTTCTTTCATCTGACCTAGTAACTGATTTAAAAGAACCGGAACTTGTTTCTCCTCTTTATTCTCTACGGCATTTTTTAAATCATGATACGTTTTCCAATGACCTGTCTTCTTCCCTTCATGAAGCTTATTAAAGAACTCCTCTTTGGTGATTTTTCCTTCTTCTAATTGTTTCTTTAATTGTTTTATTTTTTCAAACTTCTCTTTTCTCCATTTTTCACGTTTCTCTGCGTTTTCCGGACTCATCCATTGTTCACGAAGGTCCTTGCTCTCTTTTAATACTTGCTGCCACTCTGCTTTCTTCTCAGGCGTATATTGATCAACTAAAGATAGAAGCTTTTGTTCCCTTTCCTCCATCTTTATTTTCCAATCTTTTTGTCTTTCACCATGATGTTTACAAGGTTTTCCCTCACAATCAAAATGATTTTCCAGCTTTTCCTTTTGATTTTCAGGCACTCCCTGGTTGGCAGCAGCGAAAATAGGTGTTGTTAAAAGGAATCCAATGGATAGTAGAAATATTTTTAGTTTCATGGTAATCTCCCTTCTTTTTGTTGTTAAATAAATCCAATTGCTTGATGAAGTTAGATTACCCAGTTTTTTAAAAAATCATTAATCCATTTTGTTATTATTTTCAAAAAATCGATAAAGGTGGTCATATTACGGATAAAAGTTAACTTTTTGGTGAAAATAAAAAAACAGCTTTCTGCCTATATCCCATTGTAGTTATGATGGAAAAAAATTCACTTGTTTATTTTTGGTTAAATAAAAGTTAAAATCATTAGAACTTTCATTTTTTCTGAAGTTCTAATTATCTTATTGCTTTATACCATTAACCGCCCGTTACTGTATTATACCTATTATCAAATGACCATTGTATACAAATTCCAATTTTTAAAACTCTTGTTCCAGTCGTAAACTTAATACCACTTTTTTATATCAGAACACCTATTATGCTAAAAATACAACTCATTCCTAAAAAAGTGATTGCAACCTTCATTTTTTTCCTACTTTCATCTACGAATTCGTTGGAAAGGGTATCACCAATTTTTAGTTTCTTAAAATCATTCCATAACTGATAAAATATGATTAGAGAAGATATGACCAAAACAATCGCTAAAATTGCTAAAAGTATAGACCACTCCAATAAATTCCCCTCCTAAAAGATATTTCTTTTCCCTAATAAGTTGAATTAGGATTCGTGTGAATTCTGTAAATTGAGTTTACCTAAATGTATCATAAGTTTCTGATTCCTGTAATAAATTTCCACTAATAATAAAATAATTTCTATACTTTCTTGGTGTTTGGAGATTTATCATATTTACAAAACCAATGAAACGTTGTATCCATCCTTTTAGACGTCCATTCACGGCATAATTTTGGTAAAGCCAAATATTCCTCTTCAAGCTTGAAAAATAATGATCAACGTCATTTATTTAAACGGCGATGAAACGAATGAAGTGGCAAAAAAGAACGTCCAAAAGCGATGCTCTTGGACGTTTCATCTTTTTTTCTAGATCATATTTTCTTTTTCTATCATTGTATTTGAATGAAATTCTGCGATACTTTCCCTATTCACCGTCTTAGGTAGGAAAATAATAGCCGTAATAGCCATTAACGCTGTTCCCATTAAGAAGAAAGCTGGCATTAATTTATTGCCCGTTGCGGTCTGTAGTGAAGTAATAATAAATGGTGCCCCACCACCAAAAATCGCAGTTGAAATATTATAAGAAATACCATAAGCACTATTTCTTACTCGATCCGGAAATAGCAGTGGAAGTGTAGAAGGGAATACGCCAATGAATATGGAGACAATAATTCCTAAGGCAAAATATCCAACTAGTGGACCTTCTTTCATTCCACTTGAAACGAATCCTATAATTGGAATGGCCGTTACGAGCGCTAATAGTGCTGACATTAACAAAAATGGCTTTTTCCCATATCGGTCACTCAGTTTCCCAAAAGTAGGAATAAGAATCAGCATGAAAACCATTCCCAATGTGGTAACAATTAATGAGTGAAGATTGGATAATCCCACTTGTGTTTCAAAATAGGAAGGTAAATAGGTCAACAATGTGTAATAAGCACCATTAGCAAAGGCAATACACAAAAATGAGAGCACTAACGGTTTTCTTGCCGTAGTGAGCATTTCAAGCAACGGCTTTTCTGGCAAGTCATTTTCTTTTTTCATCTTAATAAAGGTTGGTGTATCATCCACTTTAGATCTCACATACATTCCTACTAATGCCAATGGTAATGAACAAATAAATGGAATCCTCCACCCCCATTCGTGCATCGCATCTGGGCTTAATGTAACGGTTAGAATTACGACAAAGACAGAACCGATAATATACCCAAGAAGGGATCCTGCTTCTAGTAAACTCGTTAATAACCCACGACGGGAATCGGGTGCAGCCTCGTTCATAAATACGGATGCTCCCACATATTCTCCTCCAGCCGCCAGTCCTTGAGCCATACGCATAATAATCAATAGAATAGGAGCCGTTATACCAATAGATTCATAATTCGGAATGAACCCAATAATGGCGGTTGAACAGGACATTAATAGAATGGTAAAAACCAAGATCTTTTTTCGTCCAAAACGATCACCGATTGAACCGAAAATCATGCCTCCCAACGGTCTGAAAAAGAAGGAAATGGCGAAAACCGCAAAAGCATAGAGTAATGCTGCTGTACTGCTCCCATGTTCAAAAAACTGTGCACCGATAATTCCAGCAGTGTAACTATAAATTCCGTACTCATACCATTCGACTAGATTGCCAATTGCCGTTGCTGATGTAGCCTTCTTCATATATGCACCATCCCTTAATAGATTTCCCTAAACATATTCCTTCAAAATCAAGTCTCTTGGCATGCTAGCTAGTGTTTCACATCCATTTTCCGTAATTCTGATAGATTCGCTGACCTCAAAGCCGTAATTATCGAGCCACAGTCCTGGAATTAGATGAAAGGTCATATTTGGCTTTAAGATGGTTTTATCTCCTTTTCGTATGCTGACAGTGTGTTCACCCCAATCAGGTGGATAATTTAATCCCATGGAATAGCCAAGACGGGATTCTTTTACAAAACCGCTTTTTGCAATCGTTTTCCTCCAAGTCTCTTCAATTTCCTCACATGCAATACCAGGTGCTATCATATCCAAGCAAGCATTGATTCCTTCCACAGCCACACTTGCAAGGGTTTTCAATTTCTCTGAAGGCTTTCCAATTTGAACGGTTCTTGCTAGTGGTGCATGATACCTTTTATAACAGCCTGCAAGTTCTAAAATGACCGCGTCTCCATCTTTATATCGCTCATCAGTCCATGTTAAATGAGGGGTCGATGTCTTTTCTCCAGACGGAAGTAATGGAACGATGGAAGGATAGTCTCCTCCAAATTCTTCCGTCCCGCTAATTTGTGTGTGAAAAATTTTTGCTGCCACATCACATTCACGGACTCCCTCATTAATCATCTCAATCCCCGCCTTCATTGCTTTCTCAGCAATGACTGCGGCACGTTTCATATATTCAATTTCCGTATCTGATTTAATAAGTCGAACCCAGTTAACTAGTAATGTGGCATCCTTAAATACCGAATTCGGCATTGCTTTTTTTAGTCGCTCCAAACATTTGGCTGTAAAATAATAGTTTTCCATTTCCACTCCAATGGAACGGTTTTCTTGTCCAATCTCCTTTAGAAAACCGGCAACAAAATCCATTGGATGCTTTGTTTCCGAATGGACATAATCATCTGGATATGGAATAATATTATCTCGGTAAAGCCAAGTGGTAACCTTTGCAGCATTGGCATCCATCTCTCGTCCGATCCACATTGGTTGATCCTCATCAATAATTAGAATTAACATTTGATGAACATAAAACGACCAACCATTATATCCCGACAAGTAGTAAATATTGCCGGGATCTGTGATGAGTAGGACTTCGATTCCTTTCTCCATCATCCGTTCTTTCGTTTTCCGTATTCTTTCTTTGTATTCTAATGTGGAAAATGTCATATGCAAAAATCCTCCTTACCTTCCACCCATCACAAATTTACAATATAAACTCAATATTCTGAAAAATAATTTTATAGTTGTTGATTAGTTAGCTTGAAGCAGACCACTTTCGGTTCTGTCATTTCCTGAATCGCAAATTTAATTCCTTCTCTTCCTAGTCCTGATTTTTTCACCCCGCCAAATGGCATTGCATCAATGCGGTAGTCACTACTGTCATTAATCATAATGCCACCAACATCCAGCTGTGCTATGGCTTTTTGTGCTTTATCGATATCTTTCGTAAAAATGCCTGCTTGCAAACCATACTCTACACTGTTTGCTTTTTGAATGGCTTCGTCAAGATCGGAAATGGGATAAAGTAGGACAACTGGTCCAAAAATTTCTTCTTTCGCTAATTTGCATTCGTCAGGGACATTAGTGAGAACAGTTGGTGAATAAAATGCCCCGTTTCGTTTCCCACCTGTTAACAACACGGCACCTTTTTCAATGGCTTCATTTACCATTTTTTCAACTCGTATCGCTTCTTTTTCATTTATTAATGGCCCCATATCTGTTTCTCTCATTTGTTTGTCCCCAACACGGTATTCTTGCGTTCGAGTAACAAAAGAATCCCGAAAATCGTCCCAAATGTTTTCTTGCACATAAATGCGCTGTACCCCTAAACAATTTTGTCCTGCTGCCCAAAAAGCTCCAGAAATGCTAGATTCCACTGCATCCTCTAAGTTTGCATCATCTAAAACAATAACCGGAGAATTAGAACCAAGTTCCATACTTATTTTCTTCAAACCAGCTTTACGAATAATCTTTTCTCCTGCTTCCACACCACCGGTAAAGGAAATCATCCGAATATCCGGATGGGTAACAAGAATATCACCAATTTCACTTCCATGTCCTGTAATAACCGATAATACTTTTGGAGGGAGTCCTGCTTGTTCAAATGCTTCTGCTAACATCAAGGCACTTAAAGGTGTCACACTAGCCGGTTTTACGATAATGGCGTTTCCAGAAGCAATCGCAGGTCCTACTTTATGAGCAACAAGATTTAATGGATCGTTGAAAGGAGTAATGGCTGCAATAATGCCAATTGGAAAACGATAATAATAACCAACTCGGTTCTCGCTTCCAGGCATTTGATCAAATGGAATCGTTTCGCCTTGGATTCTTCTTGCCTCTTCAGCACTAATTCGTAAAGTTTGAATACATCTTGCTGTTTCCTTTTCTGCCTCCCGGATGGTTTTACTGCCTTCCCTTGCAATCATGTAAGCAAATTTATCTTTATTTTCTTCAATATAATTTGCTGCTGATTGGATAATTCGAATTCTTTCATGCACTGGTATAGAAGCAGCAATCTTTGCTCCTTCTTTTGCTTCTTCAATACATAAAATGGCGTCATCCTTTGAAGCAACTGGAACAGTATCTATTAGGCTATTATCTTGTGGATCGCGTACTTCTATTACCTCGTCACGACCTACCCACTGACCACCGAGCAGCATTTTTTGTCCTTTCATTTGAACTGTCATGCAAACTCCCACCCTTCATCATTAAACGGTAATTAGTTTTTGTTTACGGTTAATATGAATCAAGTCTATTAATAAAGAAAAACCTGTTTCTTTTTTTCCGGCTCCTGCTCCACTTAATGTAACTGGACCAAGCAAATCACATTCATAAGTAATGGCATTGACCGCCCCGTCTATCGATGCCAGCGGATCGACTAAATCTACTTTTTCAGGCGCTACGGAAGCAACGATACGGTTATTTTCTTTTTTTATTTTCGCCAGTAACTTCCAACGTTTCCCTTCGTCTTTTGCTTCTTTAATCTCTTTTAGTGTAATGTCAGTAATTCCTTTACACGGTACATCTTCCACTTTTAGAGGAACACCCATGATATAGTTTGCTAGAATGACCACTTTATATCTAGCATCATATCCTTCCACATCACTCGTCGGATCGGCTTCGGCATATCCAAGCTGTTGTGCCTCTTTTAATGCCTCTTCATAAGAAATGCCTTCCTTCTCCATTTTCGTTAATATGTAATTGGTAGTTCCATTGAAAATCCCACGAATTTCATTAATTTCATTTCCTGCCAATGCTTCTACCGGCATTCTTAATGAAGGAGTTCCACTCATGACCGTACCTTCAAATCCCCAATAAACTCCATGTTTTTTCGCAAGTTCTGATAGTTCCTTATAAGCAAGTGCCACTGGGCCTTTATTTGTCATCACCACATTTTTTCCGCTTTCAAATGCGGCTTTACAATGGTCAATCGCTGGTTGACCTGTTTTTACATCCGTATAAGAAACCTCAATGATGGTATCAGCATTCGTCTCTTTGATCGTTTTAAAACTGTCCCAACCAGTCACTAAACCAGGGACTTTAGGATAGTTTTCTACATTTCCGGTTTCTTTTAATGTTTTTAATACAAGATCTATGTCAAGCCCATTCGGGTGATAGATCGATCCTTTCATTAAATCAGAAATGGCTACCACAGTGGCTTCAAAACCTTCTTTTTGTTTCAATTCCTTTTTTTTCTCTAACAAGATCTCAGCCAATCCCTGACCGACGACACCGAATCCGATAAATGCTAATTTATGAGACATTTGCATGTTCCCCCATCTTGTTCATATTTGTTGAGTGAGATTCATTCTTAATGAAATTCACTGCCGTTTGTACCAAAATCGCCGTTCCCATGGCCAGACAGTCTTCATCCATATCAAATATTGGTGTATGAAGATCCCGTTGTATACCATCTTTAGGAGCGCATCCAAGAAAGAACATTGCACCTGGTATTTCTTGTGTTACATATCCAAAATCTTCTCCACCCATACCAAATGGACGCCTAACTATTTGAAACCCAGAAAACATTTCTTCCATCGATTGAATGAAATAGTTATTTATCCTTGGATCATTCTTTAATGCAGGTTCGCCTCTTTCCACCTCGAGCGAATACTTTCCTCCCAATGGCTCAACAACAGATAGTGCATTTTTTAATTCTTGGCTTAATAAATCACGTATCTCAGGGGTGTAGCTCCTAATCGTGCCTGAAATAAACACTTCATTCGGAATAATATTGCTCGCCGTTCCAGCGTGTATTTGCCCAATACTGATGACTCCTGCCTCTAGAGCTGGAATTTTCCGGGAAACAATTCCATTTAGAGCCTGCATAACCAAACCTAACATCCATATCGGATCGGTACCAAGCTCAGGATAAGCTCCATGTCCTCCTGTCCCAAAAATCTTGGCAGTAAAAACATCAACATTTGCCATGCTATAGCCATCGTTCACTTGTGCCATACCAACGGGTAGCCAAGGACAAACATGGAGGGCAATAGCAGCATCTACATGGTCATAGGCACCAGCTTTTACCATGTAAGGGGAACCGGAAAGACCATGTTCATCTGTACTTTCCTCCGCAGGTTGAAAAATGAATTTAACCGTGCCTTTTAATTCTCCTGATTGAAACTTTTCTGCCAGAACATGAGCGGCTCCCAATAAAATGGCTGTATGAGCATCATGGCCGCACGCATGCATGATTCCTTCATTTTTCGATTTATATTCCACATCGTTTTCTTCTTTGATCGGAAGTGCATCCATATCGGCACGTAAGGCAATGACTGGACCTTCTCCGGAGGTTAAAGTAGCAACGACACTTGTTTCAACCCCGATGCCTGTTTCCACCTTTAACCCATCAATATTTTTTAATGTTTCGGCAACAAATTGGGAGGTCCCGAACTCATGAAAACTGAGTTCGGGATGCTGGTGGAACCTGCGCCTCCATTCAACTAATTTTCCGGCGATTTTATTGGTCTGAACGACTGTGGGATGTTCGTTGTGTTCCGGCATCCGACCAAAACCTCCTTCATACAAAAACTGGAGTTTATTTTACTTTTATGGCATCCTCAGCATGTTTAAATGCTTGCTCAAAATCTGCGATGATGTCTTCGATTTCCTCAATACCGCAAGAAACACGGATTAAACCTTCAGGAATTCCCATTGCGGCACGTTCTTCAGGAGTACACTCTACATGACTTGTAGTACGAGCTGGACCTACCGTTGTTTCGACGGCACCTAAATTCGCTGCGCGATTAACAAACTGCAGTTTTGGAAGGAGATGACGAACGGTATCCATTCCACCCTTAACAGAGAAACTTAACATTCCACCAAAATCTTTCATTTGTTTTTTCGCAATATCGTGGTTCGGATGAGTGTCAAGTCCTGGATAATAAACCCCTTCTACAATATCTTTCGTTTGCAAATACTTAGCTAAAGCAAGTGCATTCTTACATTGCTGGCGGATACGGAGATGAAGCGTTTTCATTCCACGTAAGATTAAATAAGCGGCCATTGGATCCATCGTAGCTCCATTAATTTCACGATAATGATAAATTTTTTCTACCAATTCTTCGGAACCACATACGACACCGCCTAAAGCGTCCGCATGGCCTCCTAAAAATTTAGTGGCACTGTGAATAACCAAATCTGCTCCTAAAGCTAACGGATTTTGATTCATCGGTGTAGCAAATGTGTTATCAACTACTACAAGAGCTCCCACAGCATGGCCGGCTTTTGCCATTCGTTCAATGTCTGTAATTTTTACAGTTGGGTTTGTAGGTGTTTCCAAATATAAAATTTTGCAGCCTTTTGCCACTTCTCTTTCGATTTCCTCATGGTTGCCTGTTTCACATAACACTACTTCAATTTCTTGACGTGGTAAAAATTCTGTGAAAATTTTATTTGTTCCGCCATACGTATCTTTAATCGAAACAATGCGGTCACCAGGCACTAAAAATGTAGCTAGAGTATTACTGATTGCTGCCATTCCTGTAGAAAAACTTGTTGCGGCTTCAGCACCCTCAAGAGTTTTGATTTTATCTTCAAATGCCTGAACGGTTGGATTCGTATTTCTTCCGTAGATATGGCCTTTCTTATTTCCAATCGCCACTTCATACCATTCATCCATGTCTTCATAGCCATAAGCTACACTCAGTACGACTGGAACTTGGGTTGCCCCATGTACCAAATAATCTTTTTCTCCTGCCCAAACGGCTTTTGTTCCCATTTTTACTTGCGTCATTTTACTACACTCCTTGTTTAGTTATTTAGTAATATAGGGTGATTTTCAATGATCAACCCTTTATTTCTTTTTTTCATTTCTTGATAAGCAAACAGTGCAATCGCTGTATCTTGGACGCCGGTCCCAGTCAAATCACAAACTGTTATTTGCTCATCATGTTTTCGACCTACCACTTTCTTTGAGGTCAGCTCTCCTAATTCAATGATGGGAGATTGTTCTGATAACAACCCTAATGAAAATGCATGTTGAAGTTCACCTAAGCGGGCACATTGAGAAATTTTGTCACAAACTAAAAGGTCTGCTTTAGCCAATACTTCCGCTTCCAATTCCTGCTTATGTTCGGCATCCGACCCCATGGCCGTAATATGAAGGCCAGGATGTAGCCATTCAGCTTTAATAATAGGTTCTTTAGCAGGAGTAGTGGTAATGACGGTATCGCTATTTCTAACAACTGCTTCCGCGGTTTCCACTGGTTGGACTTCGACTTCCAGTTCGTTTGCCATTTCCATGGCAAATGTTTGGGCATTTTTGGCGGTTCTGCTGTAAACGAGTACCTTTTTAAACTCCCTCACAAGACGAAGAGCACGAAGTTGATATTTTGCCTGGCTCCCAGCACCAATTACACCAACTGTATCAATATTTTCTTTGGATAGATATTTGGCAGCTACTGCACCTGCTGCGGCAGTACGGACATCGGTTAAATACCCATTATCCAAAAGAATCGCTTCTGGAATCCCCGTTTGAGTGCTGATTAAAATCATCATCCCGTTTCCACTTGGCAAACCTAGCTTATAATTATTGAAAAATCCGGATGAAATTTTAATAGCAAACATCTCTTTCTTTTGTATGTAGGCTGTTTTTACATCGACTTCGCCATTTTGGTCCTCAATATCTACTCTCATGATCGGAGGCATGATGACTTCGTTTTTGGCTAATTGGCTGAAAGCATTTTCAACCACATTGACAGCTTCTTCATTGAGATGCACATATTGCCTTAATTCTTGTTCAGTAAAGAGGAGCAATTTATTCACCTCGCAAGGAAAAAATTTTTTGTTAAAACAAATTTGTTTTTGTTTACCAAGTTTTTTATTCAATTTTTAGAATTTTTTAATTTGTTTACATTATAAATAATGAATCTTCACCATTTCATCTGACATACTGTATGAAAGAAACAAAATATCTCTAGTCAATTTCATCAAAAGCCTTTATGTACACAATGAAAAAACCTGCTAAAGAAAAGGCTTTAGCAGGTTTTAAAAAATATTTTTCATGCTCTCAGACGGAGTTAATTTCCCATTTTCCAAGTTTTGATACATAAATCGAGTAAAAATAGATCGTCAGGATCAACTAGGGAAAGTCCTGTTAATTCTTCAATTTTTCTTAATCGGTAAAGCAAGGACTGTCTATGTAAAAACAAGGCCCTTGCTGTTTGGCTTACGTTTCCTTGATACCTCGTATATGTACTTATTGTATTAATTAAATCCAAATTCCGTTGTTCATTATATTCTACAAGCGGCTCAATGACTGACTTAATGATGTCTTGCATCTCCGGATTTTGATAGAGACTTAATAAAACTCGGTCAATCCGAGTATTTTCATACATGACTCGATTTCCGATTCCTTTTTTATTTCTGCTAATATTTAAGGCGATTTTTGCATTTTGATAGCTTTCTTTAAATCCTGTAATATCCTCATTATAATTCCCAATTCCCCATGAAATGACTACTTTTGGGAGCAAGTTTCGCAATCGGCGATCCACGAGATCCAAGAAATTTGTAACGCTTTCATTTTTACTATCTAGCATAATTTCGAGATAAATAAGTAGTTGGTCCCCTTGGGAGGTAATCATTATTTGTTTATTTAAAGACTGTGCCGCATAGAAAATTTCCTCTTTTATGTAATGAATCATACTTTCATGCCATTGTTTATAAGTTTTCTCTTCCAACCTTCTTTTTCGAAAAAGCTCTCGTAAATTTTCCGGTGCCCCGATAATACAAATATAGGGGAGTGATAGATCATAACCAACAATTTCAGCCCTCGAATTAGCCTGCTCCCAAGATGTAAATTCCCCATTGATTAATTCGTTAATAAACGAATCATGGACAATTTCTCTTGTTTCTTCCACGGCATTTTTCCTAGAAAACCAAAGGGCGATGGTTGTGGCGGCATGCTCCAAAACATTCACGATATAAGGAGTTAAAAAAGATTTCGTTGAAATATTGGAGGGCAAAATAACAAATAAATAGTCTTGTGTATCTGCAGAAACTTGAATAACGGGCAGCTGCAATATACTATATTCATCCATTTTAATCGTTTGGATTTTTTGGATCATTGGGTCATGGGAAGATATTGGAACTTTTTTCCTAGATGGTATCATCCCTTGAACGACATATTTCTTCCAATTTTCAAGAAGGTTAGGATCCTTTATACTTTGCGCTTGGATCGTACCAATTTGGTCTGTGATGATAACGGGATAGCCTATTTTTTCTGTTAAATAGTTGGCAATACAAGTAAGCTCTGTTTCTTTTAAAATTAAATTGATGAGCTCTTGTTGTACTTTTTCCGATTTTCTACTGACTTTATGATAGAGATCATTTAACTTTAACATGACCTCTTCGATTACCGTTGAAAATCGAACTTCCCATGGTATTTCTATTAATATGAAATCATTCTTTTCTGCTCTTTCAATCACTTCTCGCGGGATATCAAATATATGGCGCCCCGTGGCGACAGCAAGGGCTGAGGCTTCTGAATCAATAATTTCTTGTACAAATTTTTCAAATTCCTCTAGATTTTGACCACAACCGATGGCAGTCGTTAAGACAAACTCATTTTTTCGAACAAAATTTTCGACCGGTATTTCAATGACCGAAACCCATTCCACCTGTTTCTTCGTGACTAATTCTGCCCCAGCAAGTACTTTTGCTTCCTTCATGAGATCGAATTGTAAAATGTCCTGTATTAGTAAACTCATAATGCCTCCCACGCCGGAAAAAATTTTTCTATTATTCTACCAAAATTAAATTATTCTGTAAAATAACCCATTTTTAGTGACCCACTTTTTATTTCCATTTTTTCAATCTTCAAATTGTACAAATGTAATGACACAAAATTCCTACAATTTGTAGGATGAATGTCTCAGTTTTGTTCAGTATGATTATGAAATAAATGAGGTTGGAGGGATAGCGATGCTACCGTTTGATGTCATAGAATACAAAGAACGTGTGAAAAAAGTTAAAGCAAGTATGGAAGAACAAGGATTGGAAGTATTATTAATTACGGATCCTGCTAATATGAATTATGTTTCAGGTTATGATGCATTGTCCTATTATGTGCCTCAAGGAGTCATTATTTCAACCAATCTGGAAGAACCTGTATGTATTGTTCGATTACAAGATTTATATTGTGCCACCGAAACAACATGGATGTCACAAGAAAATGTTATCCCTTATCCGGATAAATATTTATGGGAACCAAAGAACCTTCATGTAATGGATTTTATAAGCGATTTTTTGAAAGGGAAAGGGCTACATAATAAAAAGATTGGCCTAGAAATGGATGCTTATTATTTTACAGCCCATTGGTATCATCGATTAGAAAAATGCCTACCGGACGCTACTTTTATTGACGCAACCTCACTTGTCAATTGGGTAAGGGGGCAAAAATCCGTCCGTGAATTGGAATACATGCAGATTGCAGCTAGAATCGTAGAAAAGACAATGTATAATGCCATTGAAAAAATCATGCCAGGAGTACGTGAACGAGATGTCGCTGCTGGAGTATATCATGATTTAGTCGAAGGGACAGGTGTGTATGGAGGGGAATATCCGTCCCTATCACCAATCATGCCTGCAGGGGAACGGACAGCAGGTGCCCATTTTTCGTGGACAACGGAAGGAAAATATCAAAATAATCAGCTAGTTTATATGGAACTGTCCGGATGTTATAAACGATATCACGCACCTTTAACAAGAACCATTTATATTGGTCAACCTCCGGAAAGAGTGTTAGAAACAACAAAAATCGTTGTGGAGGGACTTAATACCGCACTAGCAGCCGTAAAACCCGGGGTAACATGTGAAGAGGTGGAACGAGCATGGCAAACAACCATCAATAAATATGGATTAGAAAAAGAATCAAGGATGGGGTACACTGTCGGTTTAAGTTATCCACCTGTATGGTCTGAAGACACAGCCTATTTCAAACCTGGAGAAAAGACTGTCTTAAAACCAAATATGACCTTCCATATGATGCCTGGTATGTGGTTAGATGGATATGGTGTGGCCATCACTGAAACCATTAGAGTAACAGAAACTGGTTGTGAAACCATTACTCGATTCCCTCGAGAGCTATTTATAAAATAAAGAAGTTTAATAGAAAACCAGATCCCCATTTCTATTTGGGTTTCTGGTTTTTCGTTTTATCGATTGATTAAGTATTTTTGGATTAAATTTGAGAGAACAGACAGGTCTACATTTTGACCACTAATAATTACGGCAACATCACCGTCTTGATGAGGAATTTTTTTACCTAACACGGCAGCAATTCCTGTTGCTGCTGCCCCTTCCATGATCATTCGATGTTTGTCCATCATAAATGCCATACTATATCCAATCTCTTCTTCCGGGATGAGCAAACATTCGTCCATATATTTTTGGACCATCTCAAATGTGTATTGATTATCAAGTCCAATTCCACCTAATAAACTATCCGCTAGTGTCTCACTTTCTTCCATCTCTATTGGTTTCCCAGATTTTAAACTTTCGTACATGACCGCTGAATATTCCATTGAGACCCCTGTCACGCGAATCGCTTGATCATTGGATTTTAATGCCAATCCAATACCAGACAGTAGTCCACCACCTGAAAGTGGAACAATGACATCTGTCAGATGAGGGAGATCTTCCAATAATTCCAATCCAATCGTCCCTTGCCCCGCAATGACATAAGGATCATCAAATGGCTGAATGACAGTCAATCCTCTCTCCTTCTCAAGCTCATAACAGCGTATTCCAGCTTCATCTTGACTTTCTCCAACGATTTCAATTTTCGCACCTAACCTTTTTAATGAATCCACTTTGGCTTTAGGTACACGATTGGAGATACAAACTACTGCCTCAATCCCCAACTTTTGGGCCACATAAGCTACAGCCATGCCATGGTTTCCTGTTGAAAAAGTAGCCACACCTAATCTTTTTTCTTCCTCACTTAAACTAAGGATCTTATTGGCAGCCCCTCTTACTTTAAAAGCACCTATTTCATGAATGTTTTCTAGTTTCAAATATACATTACGCCCCAATTTTTCAGACAAAATAGAAGAATACAAGACGGGTGTCCGATTTACTATAGAATGGATTCTTTTTCTTGCATCCCAAACATCTCGTATCGTTACCTTTTTCTTTTGCAGTTTCGTTTGATACAAGAAACTCCCTCCTCCCTTTTAACATTAGCTCTTTACATTCCATACTAAATTCTTACTCTCGTAAGATCAATTGCCAAAACTGTCTATAATAATGGGCCGCTTTTCATACAATTTTTGCAAGGAAGTCCGTACTAGCTATTTCAATTCTTTCTTCCTATCAAAATAATCAAACGCAAGTTGGCAAAACCATTGGGCTGCCTTAGGTAACACGCTTTCGTCAATTTGGAATCGAGGGTGGTGATGAGGATAGACAGGTTTGTTTGGAACTTGAGCACCTACAAAACAAAAAGCTCCAGGAATTTCCTTAAGATAATAGGAAAAATCCTCACCAGCCATGTTCGGTTTCATGATCCCTGTATTGTTACGTCCAAACACCTTTGCAGCCGTTTCTAAGATGAAATCGACTTCATTCTTGTGATTTTCGACTGGCGGATAGCCATATTGATAATCGAGATGTATTTTCGCTCCATACATGTTAGCAAAACCTGTTGTTAATTCTTCCAGCTTTTTATACAGTGTTTCTCTTATCTCAGGTAAAAAACTGCGGACAGTTCCTTCTAAAACAGCTTTGTTCGCAATAATATTAAATGCTGTACCAGATGAAAATTTTCCAAAAGTAATGACCCCTGCTTCCAATGGATCGATTTGGCGGCTGATGATTTGCTGGGATGCCATCACGAGATGAGAGGCTAAGACAATGGAATCAATCGTTTTATGCGGCATCCCGCCATGTCCACCTTTCCCTTCAATTTCAATGATAAACCGATCGGCTGCAGCCATCATAGGACCGTAGCATGTTCGAAAAGTCCCAGAAGGCAGCTCGGACCATAAATGTAATCCAAATATAGCCTCCACTCCTTCTAAGACACCTTCTTGAATCATCCCTTTGGCACCGCCTGGATTTATTTCTTCTGCAGGCTGAAAAATGAATCGGACATTACCTTTTAATCGTTCCTTTTGAAAAGATAATAATTTTGCTACTCCTAATAAAATGGCTGTATGTCCATCATGACCACATGCATGCATAACACCAGGAATTTGGGATGCAAAAGGTAAATCCGTTTCCTCTTGAATGGGCAAGGCATCCATATCTGCCCGAAAGGCAATCATTGGTTCTGCTTCATCCACTATTAAATCGGCTGTAACTCCATAACCATTTACATGTTCTCTCACCTTTAATCCACAAGCCCGTAAATATTCTGCCACCTTTTTTGATGTTCGCTCTTCCTCAAAAGAAAGTTCAGGATATTGGTGAAAATCCCGTCTAAGCTCAATCATTTCTTCTGTTACCTTTTTGTAAACACCATCCATCATCATTGAATTCACTCTAATCACCATCCATAATTGAAATTCGCTACTGAATCCTTTTAGGGGCTGGTACTACACGCACCAGCCCCTACTAAATGTATTTATCCAGTCACCACTTGATTCTCAGCAAATACTTTCTTAAATTCTTCGGTTAAAAGTGGAACCACTTCAAATAAATCACCGACAATACCATAATCCGCAATGTGGAAAATATTCGCTTCCGGATCTTTATTAATGGCCACGATAACCTTTGAACTAGACATTCCAGCTAGATGCTGGATCGCTCCGGAAATACCACATGCAATATATAAATCAGGTGTGACTACTTTACCGGTTTGACCAATTTGTAATGAATAGTCACAATATCCTGCGTCACACGCTGCACGTGAAGCCCCAACTGCCCCTCCAAGTACATCTGCCAATTCTTGCAATGGCTTAAATCCTTCAGCACTTTTGACGCCCCGACCTCCTGCTACAATAATTTTTGCCTCTGACAAATCGACTTTACCGGAAGTTTTTTTCACAATATCTTTTACCATCGTTCGTAAATCTTTGAGCTCCGCTAAAATCTTAAATGTTTCACCAGCTGCCTGATTTTCTTTCGCCTCAATATTATTAGGGCGAATGGTTGCCATTACAATTCCATTCGTCACTTCCTTCTTTTGGAATGCTTTTCCTGAATAAATTGGTCTTGTAAAAATGATTTTTTCTCCCACTTCTACATCAATACAATCTGAAATGAGAGCAGCGTTCAAGCGTACAGCCACTCGTGGTAAAAGATCTTTACCGACCGATGTATGACCGGTTAACACCACTTCTGGCTGTACTTCTTCGATAACTTTTAACAATGCTTGCTTAAATCCATCAGGGGTATACCGGTTTAATTCTGCATTTTCGACTAAATAAATTTTTTGTGCACCAAATTTGGCCAGTTCTTCCCTGAATTTTTCTCCATCACTCCCAAATATACAAGCATTAATTTCTCCACCATTGGCGATTTTTCCTGCAACAGTTAATACTTCCAATGAAACATTTCTGAGTTTTCCATTTTTTGTTTCAGCCAAAACGAGTACTTTTTTCATTCGCTTCTCCTCCCTTTATATCACTTTCGCTTCATGACAGAGCAGTTGAACTAATTCCTCTACCTGATTCGAAAGATCCCCTTTAAGGATCCGACCTGATGGTTTTTTCTTTGGTAAATAACACTCTACAATTTTGGATAATGGTTGAAGAAGTTCCTCTTCTATATCTAAATCCTCCATACTTAGTTTTTGGATCGGTTTTTTCTTTGCTTTCATAATTCCCGGTAGTGAAGGATAACGAGGTTCATTTAACCCCTGTTGGGCAGTAACTAAAATGGGCAAAGATGACTCGATGATTTCCACATCCCCTTCTGCATCCCGTTCTGCCTTAACGTTTTTGCCATCCACTTCAATCTTTGTAATAGTAGCTATATGGGGGATATTTAAAACTTCCGCTAACCGTGGTCCCACTTGGCTAGCTCCATTATCAACCGACATATTTCCGCCTAATATGAGATCGAATTCTTTCTCTTTAATGACTGTTGCCAACACATTGGCAATTCCATTTTCATCTAGTTGTACAGCATCCTCCTCCATTTCTACGAGGATGGCATGATCCACGCCTATCGCCAATGCCGTCCTAAGTGCACTTTCTGCCTCATCCGTTCCAACCGTAATAACAGTCACGTCTCCTCCATGCTTTTCTTTCAATTTTACGGCTTCCTCAATCGCATATTCGTCATAAGGATTAATAATTAATTCCACATTTTCTTTATCAATTACCCCATTTTCAATAACAATTTTTTCTTCGGTATCAAACGTTTGTTTCATGATCACAATGATTTTCATTCAGCATAAACCCCTTTCATAGGATAAACTTCTTTTACACATGTCGATTAACAGTCGTGGTATATGGATGTTCCGGTTCAAGCAAATCATTTTCTTCAAATCGGGTTAATCGGAAAGGTGCTAGATCAATGCCTTTTTGTCGGCTTTTTCCTTCTAATACTAAATCGGCAGTCAATTTTCCAACACTAGGGGTTATTTTGAAGCCATGACCGCTAAACCCCGTACATAGGAAGATCCCTTCTATTGGTGTTGAACTAATAAAAGGAATTCCATCTGGCGTTATTTCATAAGCGGCAGAATAACTGGATATTAATTTGGATTGCACAAGAGTTGGAAAACAACTGAGAAATTTTACGATCGCCTTTTCAATCGC
Source organism: Neobacillus thermocopriae (assembly GCF_010975035.1). Classification (GTDB taxonomy): domain Bacteria; phylum Bacillota; class Bacilli; order Bacillales; family Cytobacillaceae; genus Neobacillus; species Neobacillus thermocopriae. The sequence goes on from NZ_JAAIUV010000004.1 coordinate 154,308, forward strand.
CTCTTCTGTTGCGTGTCTAGGATAATTTCCAGCATCATAATCCGCCGGATCAATATATTGTGGATTAGCATGATCGGCATTTCCTAATAAAAGATGGCCACTACTCACCTCAGGCTTAATATATTGGTCATGTTTAAAATCTCCAAAGGAAGGAACCCTGCCCATATATGTACCTGGGGATATATAAACAAGTTGTGCCCGTTGTCCTTTGACAGGTACATTGACCCCTACATTCTTCATCAAATGATGGGCTCCGATTCCAGCGGCTACAATAAGACAGGAAGAGAAAACCGTATGGCCATCAACCGTTTCAACCCCTACCACTTTACTACCATCTTCACTTGTAATCACTCGATGAACACCGCAATACTGCTTAATTTTAACCCCTAATGCCCTTGCCGCATCTGCATACGCTTGATTCGTAAGAACCGGATCGCCATATCCACCTTCGGGTTCAAAGGCAAATGCTCCAAATTGATCAGTATCCAGTTGCGGCCAAATTTCTTTTTTTACTTCTTCTTTTGAGACAATTCTTGTATTTACCCCGTTGCTTTGCTGCATTTTGACATTCTTTTTTAATGTTTCAATATTTTCTTCATCAACACCAAACATGTACCCTACTGGCTGATAGCCAACATCATTTCCCAAAATCTCTTTTGCATGTTTAAACGTTTCTAAACTTTGCACAGCCATCCTTGTTAAAATTGGATAACTATAATGACCGCGAAGAACACCACTAGATTGTCCCGTTGCCCCTGAACCTATTGCATTTTTCTCTAAAACTACAATGTTTTTTATTCCTCTTTTAGCAAGTTCATAGGCTGTACTACACCCCATTAGTCCTGCACCAATAATGACAACATCAGCAGTTTGCGGCAGACTGGTCATTTTTTGTTCCCACCTTTCCAAACGATTAATATTAACTAATAATTTTAAATTTTCTAAATAAATGATATACTTAAGCTTAAAAGCGCGTCATCATACAATTTGTTGGAACTATTTTAAAAAATTACGACAGTTTTAAACCTGATATGGCACTTAAAAATAAAAACAGAGGGTGCCAGACCCTCTGTTTGTTTATTCTATCTATTGTCTGTTGATTTCTGTCATTGGACTACTTTTTCCTCGAACTCTACTAGAATATTTCCAATACATCTTCTCAGAGTCCTTCATTTTTTGGACCTTTTAGGTTAACTATTCTGTCTCTCCGTACTGCCATAATTTAATGCTTAATTCCAAAAGAAAGCGATCTTCGGGATTAAAGAGTGATAGTTTGGTAAGGGCTTCAATTTTCCGCAATCGATAAAGAAGAGTGTGGCGGTGCAAATGTAAATCCCTTGCTGTTTGGCTCGTTTTCCCTTGATTTTTATTATAGACCATGATTGTCTCTATTAGGTTCGCATTTTTTTGTTTATCGTATTCGACCAGTGCTTTGATCGTTTGGTTTACAATTTCTCTCATTTCTTTATCTTTGGCAAACCTTGATAATGCCCGTTCCATCCTTGTCTCATCAAAGCTTACACAACAACCGGCTCCTTCTTTTATTCTTCCTATTTCTAACGCCGTTTGAGCATCTTTGTAACTATCTGCAAATCTCGTTTCACCTTCATGACAACGACCAATCCCCCAAGATAAGAGAAGACCAGGTACGGTTTTATTTAAACGTTTTGTTAATAGAGCATGAAAATTGTAAACCATTTCATTTATAAGAGCGGCGGAAGATTCAAGGAACACTATAATGTTATTGCTATGGCTAGTGATCATGGTCTTTCGCTTAATACTCGCAGCAACTTGGGTAATCTCATCCTGAATATAATGAAAGATACTATCCTTCCATTCTACAAATGATAGAGCTGTTCTCCCCTTTTGGTATTGTTCCCAAAGGTTTTCTGGTGTTCCAATTAAACAAACATACGGCAACTCTAATGTATATCCATGTGATCGAGCAAGGGAAATTTTTTGATCCCAGTTTATATCATTCTCATTCGCAAGATTCCATACAAAATCTCCTCTGAGCTTCAATTTTGTTTCTTCAATCGCATGTTCGCGGTTAAACCACATAGCTAATACAGTAGAGGCATGTTCAAGAATTCTCAGAGACTGCTGAGAGAGTGGAGATTCTATTGGTAATTCATCTTTCCATCCAATGATTAAATATCCTTGAACACGATTTGCCGTTTGGATGGGAAAGAGTAAGAAATGGTCATTCAAAACTTGCATATTTTCATAACTATTTTGTATTGGATTAGAACGATCCCGAAATAATGTGAACGTACCAATAGGATTTGATGCTAAATAATGATTCCATTGTTCCACCATACCTCGGGCATTCGAACTTTTTCCTTTTATATTCCCGTTTTTATCTGCAATGATGAGTGGAAACCCAAGCTTTTCGCCTAATAAATTTGCCATCTTAGATAGACTATGATTTCCGAGAATCATATTTAACAAAGTATGTTGAATATTTTCAGCGACTTTTAATTCTTGGTCTTCGGTTTTGTGGATTTCATTCATGATAGAGTGGACAATTTCTGCAAAACGTAATTCCCACGGTAATTCTATAATTGGAAATTCTTTTTCTTCGGCAAATTCCAGAACACTCTCAGGAATTTTTACTATATATTTTCCTGTTGCAATGGCTAGGGCGGAAGCACCAGAGTCAAATACACTTTCTACAAATTGGTGAAAGACTTTCATATTATTTCCCGCACCTGCACCCGTGTTAAGGACCAACTCATTTTTACGAATATAATTTTCTACCGGAATATCCATGACAGAAACCCATTCTACTGGCTGTTTGTCGACTTTATGTTTGGCAGTTCTTACTTTCGCCCCTTTTATGATATCCAATTCTAACACCTTTTGTACCGTCAACACGATTCCTTACCCCCGTTATTCATTGGAATAGACTAGTACAATAATACTTCTAATAAAAGTTCAATATTTTTTAAAATTTTACACTATTAAAAATTTAACATCAATAATATCCATTGGTTGTCCGATTTCAAATTGTATAAAAAATAGCTTGATAATTTCGACATTATGGACATAGCCAATAAAAATAATTAAAGGTTAAACTTATTTATATTCTAAAAAATCAGAAAATAAGGAGGGGTATTCTGTTCTAATTAGATCTTTTTTACTAATTAATAAAAAGGAAGCACTTCAAAGAGTCGTCCTCAAGTTGTGAGAAATTCATTACTAATTATTAGGGGGCTTGAGATGAAGAAACGATTTTATTTGTTAACCATTTTTCTACTATTATTATTGTCCGCATGTGGGACAAGTCCTTCTTCGAGTGAGGAATCCAAAGGGAATACTTCCTTGTCTACATTAGAAAAAGCGAAGAAGGAAGGTTCCATAACGATAGGATTTGCCAATGAAAAACCGTTTGCCTATCAAGATGAAAATGGGAAATTAACAGGAGAAGCTGTAGAAGTTGCAAGAGCAGTCTTGAAGAATTTAGGAATCAATGAAATGAAAGGGGTACTGACCGAGTTTGGTTCATTAATCCCTGGCCTTAATGCAAAACGGTTTGATATGATCACTGCTGGAATGTATATAACTCCAGAACGTTGTGAAGAAGTGATTTTTGCGAATCCTGAATATACACTTGGTGCCGCCTTAGGTGTAAAGGCAAATAACCCATTGAATCTAAAAAGCTATGAAGATATCAAGTCCAATCCAAACGCGAAAGTTGGTGTAATGGCTGGAGCCATCGAGCATAATTACTTAAAAGATTCAGGAATTCCTGAAAAACAAATTTCGATCGTTCCTGATATTCCTTCCGCCATCTCAGCGCTCCTTTCCGGTCGAGTAGATGCCGTTACAATGACCGGTCCATCATTAGAGGCCATGTTAGAAAGTGCAAACAGTAAAGAGATTGTAAGAGTCAAAGATTTTGAGCAGCCGATTATTAATGGCAATCCTATTCAAGGATATGGAGCATCTGCTTTCCGCAAAGAAGATACTGAATTTCGTGATGCGTTTAATGCAGAACTTCAAAAATTAAAAGAATCCGGAGAATTGCTAAAGATCATTGAACCATTCGGATTTACGGAAAACGAGCTTCCAGGTGAAACGACTGCGGACGAGCTTTGTAAATGATGATAAAAGTTTTAACACCAAATCCCCTATGCAATCAGTGCATAGGGGATTTGTATTCATTCACCCGTATCAAAATTCTATTTTCTCATTCTCCGTAAAAAGCTTTGTAGCCGTTCACTTTTTGGGTTTTCAAATACTTCTTTAGGCGACCCCTCTTCGATGATTTTTCCTCCATCAGTAAAGACGATTCGATCAGCTACATCTTTGGCAAATTCCATTTCATGTGTAACTAGAATCATAGCCATATCTCCTTCAGCGGCGATTTCCCTAATAACATCAAGTACTTCACCCACTAACTCTGGATCAAGGGCAGAAGTAGGCTCATCAAAAAGCATCACTTTTGGGCGCATAACGAGGGCACGGGCAATAGCCACACGTTGTTGTTGTCCTCCAGACAATTGAGAAGGATAATTATCTAGTTTAGTTCCTAGCCCTACCTTCTCAAGCATTTCCTTCGCTCTGTCCTCTGCATCTTTGCGATTGACACCCAATACTTTCACTTGAGCTTCGGTGCAATTGCGTAAAACAGTCATATGAGGGAAAAGATTAAATTGCTGAAACACCATCCCAATTTGTCCCCTCATTTTATGTAAGTGTTTCTCATCCGCTTTTATTAATTTTCCTTTTACCTCTTTGTGCCATAGTGGTACCCCATCGATCTCGATGACTCCTGATGTCGGTTCCTCTAATGTCATTAACAGTCTTATTAATGTCGTTTTACCGGAACCACTTGGTCCAATAATAGCCACTTTTTCTCCTGGATAAACTGAAAAATCTATTTCACGTAAAACCTTGAGATCACCAAAAGATTTACTTACTTTCTTATACACAACGAAGGGCTTTTCTGTTTGGATCCTTTTCTCGGTTATTTCTTTTGACATGGTTGTTAACATGACGGTGCCACATCCTTCACTTTCGATTTTTTTGCTTTATTTTCTTTTTTTCTACGATTCAAATGAACTTCTAATTGTTTGATCAATAATGCAGAAGGATAACTTAATACCAAGAATAGAAAACCTACAATTGTAAACGGTTCCAAATAGCGAAAAGAAGCTGATCCGGCAATTTTTGCTGTTTGTAACATTTCAACTACGGTAATTGCTGAAAGTAGTGGAGTATCCTTAAACATGGAAATTAAATAATTTCCTAACATGGGAATAATCGGAGGTATGGCTTGTGGAAGGATGACCTTCGTCCATCTTTGCGTACGTGAGAAGTTGAGTGCCGTTGCCGCTTCCCATTGTCCTCGAGGGACAGACTCGATTCCTGAACGGTAAATCTCAGCACAATATGTGCTATAATGAACCCCTAGGCCAATGACACCGGCAACAAATGGTGATAAAGAGATACCAAAAAAAGGTAGGTCATAAAACACGAAAAATAGCTGTACTAGAGGCGGCGTTGCCCGAATAAATTCGCTTAGACCAATGATGGTCCAAACTAAAGGCTTAAATGATGATCGGCGGAGAACAGCCAAAATAATGCCTAGAACCATAGCCAGGGCAAAAGCGACAATAGTCGCTGACAAAGTAATCCACATAGCTTTAAAAATGACTGGAAACACTTCAAACGTATAATCCCAACTCCAAATAGTCAAATTAAGCCCTCCCTACTTGAACTCTCCGCTCCATCCAACGAACGAATAGAATTAGCGGCAATGCGATAAAAAAGTATAGAATAAGTAATGATAAGAAAATTTCCGTCGTAAGCCCTACATGGGTATTCCGCAATGTTAATGCCTGATAAGTTAAATCACTCAATGTGATTAATGAAACAAGTGCAGTTCCTTTAATTAATTCAATGGAGATATTTCCAAATCCGGGGAGCATAATCTTAAAAGCCTGCGGTAGAATAATATTTTTCATTCTTTGAAATGGAGTCATGTTTAATGCAATCGCAGCCTCATATTGCCCTTTTGGTATAGAGAGAATGGCTCCCCGGACAATTTCTGAAGCATAGGCCCCATAGCATAATGACATGGCTATTACACCTGCTGTCATGGCAGATAACTCCATGCCAAACAAAGGGAGAACAAAGTAGATCCAGAAAAGTTGAACAAGTAAAGAAGTACCGCGAAAAATTTCGATATAAACGGTACTAATTCCTCGTATCACCATCCATTTTGATAGTTTTCCAAGTCCTGCGATAAATGCAATGATAAACGTGAATATAAGGGACCATAAGAGAACTTGGATGGTTACCTTTGCTCCATCTAATAAAGATGGAATAAGTTCTAAATAGGTATTAATAGAAATCACATCCTTTTATAATAATTTGAATTTTTCAAATATTCTAATGTGAATATTTTAGTAAAACATGCCTAGATGAACAATGATTATTTTGTATAAAAATCTCAAAATATTTTATCCATTTTGAACAAAAACGATAAAAAAACCCGATTTCCAAATAGGAAATCGGGTTTCTACCTATTAAATTATACTAAGCTTGCCATTGGACCAAAGAATTCATAATGTATTTTTTCTTCCGATACACCAAGATCGATTAAAAAGCTATTAATAGACTTCATGAATGGAACTGGGCCGCAGAAATAAAAATCAGCATCTTCGATTTCAACTTTCTCCTTCAACCATTCACGAGTTACATAACCTTCTACATCAAATCGATTATTTTTTCGATCCTCTTCTGTTGGAGAATCATAGAAGAAATACGCAGTGACATTATCTAGTTTCGCCAATTCTTCTACTTCATCCCTAAGTGCATGGACATTTCCATTTTGAGCAGCATGGATGAAAGTCACCTTTCTCTCAGGTTGGATTTCTACGATCGTTTTTAACATACTCATCATCGGTGTTAATCCAACACCACCACTTAGTAATACAACCGGTGTATCTTTCGTCGTATCTAGGACAAAATCCCCTGCAGGTGCACTTACTTTGAGGATGTCCCCCTCTTTTACTTGGTCATGTAAGTAATTCGATACAATACCGTCTGGAATATCAGAGCCTGTTTCTCGTTTTACACTGATTCGATAGTAATCTTTTCCTGGGGCATCTGATAAACTATACTGACGAATATGAGTATACTCTTCCCCTTCGATGTCTAACAAAATACTAATATACTGCCCTGGTTGGAAAGTAGCTAGTTCCTTTTGATCCTCTGGTTTTAAATAGAAGGAAGTAATAACATCACTTTCCACTACTTTTCGGTCAACGACAAAATTACGGAATCCATCCCAACCACCTTTTTGGTTGGCTGCTTGATCATACATTTCAGCTTCTACACGGATAAATACATCAGCAATTACTTGATATGCTTTTTCCCAAGCATCCATGATTTCATCTGTTGCCGCATCACCTAAAACATCTTTAATCGCTAAAAGCAAATGCTTACCTACAATCGGATAATGTTCCGGCTTAATATTAAGACTGCGGTGTTTATGACCAATTTGTTTGACAACTGGAAGAATGGCCTCAAGATTATCAATATACATTGCAGCGGCATATACCGTACTAGCTAATGCTTTTTGCTGTCTGCCTTGTTTTTGGTTCGCATGGTTAAAAACATTTAATAATTCAGGATGGTTTCCAAACATAAGCTGATAGAATCTTGTTGTAATCGCTTCCCCATGTTTTTCTAATACAGGAACGGTAGATTTAATAATTTCAATCGTTTTTGGATCTAACATGATAGACACTCCTTGTGCTTTCCACTATTTTCATAGTGATTATAAGATAAGAACCACCTATCATAAGTGATTTAAATCACACTTTACTATTTTTATAAAATTCTCACTATTTATTTCGTGTTATCTACTTCTTTCATTTCCTCTCTAAAATGTTTAAAGTAGCAAAAGAAAAAGCAATGGAATGGATTTTCCATTGCTTTTTTTGTTCGTTTCGCAATTCCACCACTATTTTTAGTGTCAAAAAATTGAAAAATCTACCGTTTATAGATGAATCCAATACCTTTTTAAGATTGTTCCATCTTCTTTCATGAAATCTTTATCTGGAATCCCCCCATTTTTCAATATCGTTTTTTCTGAACCTATATTTTTGGCATCACAGACTAAAAGTACTTTTTCTAAAGCTAATTCTTTTGCTTTTTCCAAAGATAAAGATAAAAGCTTTGTCGCATATCCTTTTCGTCTCTCAGATGGACGGATTCCATATCCAATATGTCCCCCAGAATGGAATAAACTTTCTGTTAGTTGATGGCGAATATTAACAACACCAATCACTTTTTTCTTTTCATTTACTAACCAGAAAGTAGAAGCTGGAACCCGATTGGCAGGAAGATTTTTACCCTGTTCGGAATCAAGTAAAAACTGAATCATATTTTGAAAATTGGTAGGGTCTTTATTGATTACCGTAGGGATCATCACCTCCCCACTTTCTTTCCACTCATTATAAAATGCTAGATATTCAGATTCATAATCCATCGATGGTCGAATGAGAGATAATTGTTCCATTAAAAATCACCTTCTCAAATTTTATATATTTATTGTTATTCGCTATGATGAAATAAAAATCCTGTAAATATTACCAAAATGAAAAGAGCAACGAAAAATGACAGAAGGATGGTCAATAATTATTGGATAAGAAAATAGAGGCCGATTCTAAATCATGAGGGTATCTGCTATATTTACTCTAATCTTTATGTATTTGACATTTTTAAAAACCCTTCCCTTCCCAATGTCAGCTCGTAAAATCCATCTTTGATACCCAATGAAATGTAAAAAAAAATGCTGAGCCTTAAAAGGTCATATTTTAGTACCTTTTGGCTCAGCATGTTTCATTCATTTAGTTACCTTCATCTATATATGTTTAATACGCTTTTGCCCAATAAACCATTTTGTCAGCGTCTTTTCCACAGCAGACACATTGGTCAGCTAATTTTTCTTGTTCGAAAGGAATACAACGAGAAGTAGCTCCTGTTTCTTCCTTAATTTTCTCTTCACAAGCTAACTCGCCGCACCACATAGCCTTAATGAAGCCTGGTTTTGATTCCAGTGTTTCTTTTAATTCATCTAGAGTGTAAGCAACCGAAGTTCTTTCTTCACGATGTTTCAGAGCTTTATTATACAAATTGGATTGAATTTCATCTAGTAGAGAAACAAGTTTTTCTTCTAATTGATCGATTGGAACAACTACTTTTTCTAACGTATCCCTGCGGACCAATACCACTTGTTTGTTTTCAATATCTTTTGGTCCTACCTCTAAGCGAACTGGAATTCCCTTCATTTCATACTCATTAAATTTCCAGCCTGGCTTTTTGTCACTAGCATCAATATCCACACGTGCCACTTTTGCCAATGAATTTTTCAAATCATAAGCAAAATCAAGTACTCCTTCTTTATGTTGGGCAATTGGAACAATCATTACTTGAATTGGTGCTGCTTTTGGCGGAATGACTAAGCCTCGGTCGTCACCGTGAACCATGATTAAAGCACCGATTACGCGAGTTGTGAAGCCCCATGAAGTTTGGTGTACATATTGAAGCTTCCCATCTTTGTCTGTGTACTGGATACCAAATGCTTCAGCAAAACCTGTACCAAAATGGTGAGAAGTACCAGACTGCAATGCTTTCCCATCATGCATTAAGCTCTCAACTGTAAATGTCGCTTTGGCTCCAGCAAATTTTTCCTTTTCAGTTTTTTGTCCTTTTACTACCGGAATCGCTAGAACGTTTTCCAGTACATCGGCATAAACATTGAGCATGCGAATCGTTTCTTCCATCGCCTCTTCGTCAGTCGCATGTGCCGTATGTCCTTCCTGCCATAAAAACTCCAATGTACGTAAGAATGGACGAGTTGTTTTCTCCCAACGAACAACATTGGCCCATTGATTATACAATTTAGGCAGGTCTCTATACGAATGGATAATATTTTTATAATGTTCACAGAATAAAACTTCCGAAGTTGGACGGACAACGAGTCGTTCAGCTAATGGTTCGGAACCACCTTGGGTTACCCATGCCACTTCAGGAGCAAATCCTTCTACATGGTCTTTTTCCTTTTGAAGTAAGCTTTCTGGAATAAATAATGGCATGTAGACATTTTCATGACCTGTTTCTTTAATGCGGCGGTCTAATTCATTCTTAATATTTTCCCATAAAGCATAGCCATATGGACGGATAATCATGGAACCGCGCACACTAGAATAATCAATTAAATCTGCTTTAGTAACAACATCTGTATACCATTGCGCGAAGTCTTCATCCATTGCTGTTATATCTTTTACAAATTCCTTAGCCATTTTGACACCTCATTTTTGTTTCTTTTAGATTGTAATCAAGCAACGTAGCGTTTTCGCTACAACATATAAAAAGACCTTGATCCTATAAAGGGACCAAGGTCTGGCGGTACCACCCTAAATTCATAAAGCTTACACTTTACACACTTGGCATGATAACGGATTGGATCCGCTTGTATCTTCAAATGACTATCCGATACAGAACTCAGAGGCAGGTTCAAATGAGTATCTTAGGAAACCTCCCACCAAATGGTTTCCTCTCTAGGTAAGATGCCTTCATTTTACTAATCCTCGTCATTGTTTCAACATTATTTTTGAAAAAATTATATATTTCCCGTTACGAAAAGTCAATTGCTATAGAGGAATATTTTTCTTTACCTACCATCATATTATCCAAATAAGAAATCATTCATACCTCTTTCCTCTATCCAATCTATCCGATAAAATGCTTTTTATACTATTTCATAGGAGGGCTTGCATGAGCGAAAAAGAAAAAAACGATATCGATAAGGAAGAAGAGAAACAAATACTACTGGATTATTTGCGCATGCAAAATGAAGCCTTAAAACGCATCTACAAAAGGGTACTGGAAAAAGAGGAAAATTAATAAATGTTATATTCAAAACCAATAAACAAGCCTTCACGACTGGCTTGTTTTTTATTGGATATAATTAGTAGTTTGATAATTGACTCTATTTTCACTTTGATTTATAGTTTAATAGGTGAATAGTTCAACAGTTTAACTAAATTGATGAAAAGGGGTGTTCCATTGGATGTTCAAACTATTCAAAAATTAATCGATCGCTATATTAGTCTCTCCTTTCAAGTTCATAAAAAAGCAGAGAATTTAATCAAAAGTCAACTGGGGAATGAATTAACCAATGACCAACATTATGTATTAAGATACATTTACCAGGCCGGAGAATGTACTTCCACCGAATTAGCCGAAGTATTTGAAGTGAATAAAAGTGCGATTACGGCCATCATTAACCGAATGACGGACAGAGGCCTGATCAAAAGAACACGAGATGAAAATGATCGGAGAGTCGTTTACTTAACATTAACTGAGGAAGGAAAAGGGCTTTATCAAAAAGCACAGGAAAACATCCATCAACTAGTTGAATCTATTATCACCCAATTTGACGAAGCCGAAATCACTCAATTTATCCATACTTATGAAAAATTAGCTCAAGTGTTAGAAAACAAGAAAAATGAGGAACTGGAGGAATAAACTCATGAGAGCGATAATTAGAGGAAAATGGTTCGTTCTGATCGCATGGATTGTTGTGATTGTGGGGTTATTCATGGCAGCTCCTAATATGGAAACGCTTGTCCGGGAAAAGGGACAGATTTCGGTACCAGATGGATACTCTTCCACATTGGCTGAAAAAATCCTGAAAGATGTCCAATCATCTGAAAATAAAGGAAGTAACCTTCAGACCGCGCTCGTATTCCATAATGACAAAAAGCTGACAGAGAATGATTTTAAAAAGGCAGAAAAAGCGGTAAATGAACTGCAAAAACAAAAGGATAAACTAGGAATTACAGAAATACTCACCCATTTCCAACAGGAAGAATTAAAGGATCAACTTGTATCAAAGGATGGCAAAACGATTCTTGTCTCACTACAGGTGACATCCAATGGGCGAGAAGCAAAAGAAATACTTAAAGACCTAAATGAGGCCATTAAAGATTACGACATTGATCATTATTATACTGGAAGCTGGATTATTAGCGAAGATCTCGTTACGAACTCACAAGAAGGAGTAAAAAAGACGGAAGGGATTACGATCATTTTCATTCTGGTCGTTTTATTGCTTGTCTTCCGCTCCATTATTGCTCCCATTATTCCATTAATTACCGTCGGTTTTAGTTATTTAGCAGCCCAATCCATCGTTGCGATATTAGTGGATAAAGTCGATTTCCCTCTTTCGACTTTTACTCAAATTTTTTTAGTCGCCGTCCTCTTCGGGATCGGAACCGATTATTGTATTTTGCTGTTAAGCCGTTTTAAAGAAGAGCTCTCGAAAAATGAAAGTATTACGGAAGCGATCGTCACAACCTACCGAACGGCTGGAAAAACGGTATTTTTTAGTGGGATTGCTGTTTTAATTGGATTTGCTTCTATTGGTTTTTCAACCTTCCAGTTATACAAATCTGCAGCCGCGGTTGCAGTTGGAGTGGCACTTTTATTACTCGCACTCGTTACCATCGTTCCTTTTTTCATGGCCGTTCTCGGTCAGAAATTGTTCTTTCCATCTAAAGGAAAATTAGAACATGCAGACAATAAACCTTGGGGATATATAGGCAACTTCTCGCTCAAACGACCTTTGATTGCGTTTCTAATCGTTGCGGCTGTTTCAGTCCCCTTCTTAGTAACTTATAAAGGCCAATTATCATTTAACTCACTTGAAGAAATTGGGGATGACTATCCTTCCATCAAAGGATTTAACATCATTTCAGATTCATTTGGACCTGGCGATTCCATGCCAACACAAATTGTCATTAAAAATGATGATGAAATGGATTCTTCTGAATATTTGGCCATCACTGAAAATATTAGTCAAGAATTAGAAAAAGTGGATAGCGTAAAAACTGTTCGTTCCCTTACCCGTCCTACTGGCGATCCGATTGATGAAATGTATATTTCCAAACAGGTTGAAACCTTAAATGATGGTTTAGACCAAGGGAATGATGGAATCAAACAAATACGTGATGGCTTGGCTGAAGCAAGCAATCAAATGATAGCCAATCAGCCAAAAATGAAAGAAGCCACAAACGGGATAAACCAATTAATATCAGGCACTGCCCAACTCAAAGATGGTTTAACTGAGGTACAAGGATATCTAGCGGACATTCAAAATGGGTTGATTCAAAGTTCCAGTGGAACGAGCCAATTAAAAGCTGGATTTGGAGAAATCAAGGCTGCTTCTCAACAAATTCTAGATGGAAGCAAACAATTACAAGAAGGATATCAACAGACAGAAAAAGGCATTCAATTACTGAAAACTCAATATGAAGGTGTTGCAGAAAAAGTAGAACAATTACATCAGAGCCTAGCTTCTTTAGACTCTCGTTTTGCCAATCTGGAATCAGAGTATCCAGACATTGTGACAAACCAAAACTATCAAACCATCAAAATGACGATTATTGGAGTACCAGGTAATTCTAATTTACCTGGAGCCCAATTAGGAGTAAAACAACTTGCAGAAGGCCTAAGAATGTTAAATACACAGTTGGAAGCTGTACAAAATGGTATTGCTACGGCCAATCGTGAATTTTCAAAACTCACTTCCGGTCATCAACAATTAATTACGGAAATGGAGAAATTTGTTCATGGACTAGAAGAACTAGAGAAAGGCTTAGAAACAATGGGCAATGGCCAAGGGGAAATTGTCTCCAATATGCCTCAATTCACCGAAGGATTAGACGACATGAAGATGGGCCAACAAGAACTTCTTAAAGGTTTTGAATCTATGGGCAGCCAAATCACTCAGTTATCTGATGGTTTATCCCAAAGTGTTAATGGATTAAATCAAGTTTCTGATGGATTAAACTCTGCTCAAGATTATTTGACAAACGTTTCTAAGCAAGAGCGAAATGGTTTTTATCTTCCTGAGGAAATGCTAAATAACAAGGATTTTCAGCAAGTGTTCGATGCCTATTTATCTAAAGACCGAAAAGTGATGACGGTGGATGTTATATTTAATAAAAACCCTTATTCGAATGATGCCATCAAACGCATCTCCGATATTAAAGAAGCAGTGAACAGGGCTGTAAAGGATACGAAGTTAGAAAATGCCAAAGTGGCTGTCGGCGGTATATCCAGTATGCATAATGATCTGGATATCATCTCCAAAGAAGATTATTCAAGAACTGTTGTGTTAATGCTTGCAGGGATTTTCCTTATTTTAATCGTTTTACTTCGTTCCCTCATCATGCCGATTTATTTAATTGGATCATTAATTCTAACCTACTATACGTCCATGTCGATTTCAGAAGTCATATTTGTCAATTGGTTAGGATATACCGGTATTAGCTGGGCCGTACCATTTTTTGCATTTGTCATTTTAGTAGCACTTGGTATTGACTATAGTATCTTCTTAATGGACCGTTTCAATGAATATCGGGAGCTACCTGTAGAACAAGCCATTTTAGAATCCATGAAAAAGATGGGCTCTGTCATTATTTCAGCGGCCGTCATTTTAGGCGGAACTTTTGCGGCCATGATGCCATCTGGTGTGTTGTCATTGCTTCAAATTGCTACTATTCTCTTAATTGGTTTAGCTTTATATGCTTTAATCGTTCTTCCTTTATTTGTTCCAGTCATGGTAAAAACTTTTGGTAAAGCCAACTGGTGGCCATTTGTAAAGCAAAATTCTTAAATTTATATAAATACTAGAAACGGATTATAAAAGTAAAAGACCGGCACATTCAGCCGGTCCTTTTTTTAGTTCGAATTGGAGAAAAATTTACTCTATCACCCGATGACGAGACGCTTTTACTCTCTTCCCTACCAGTCACCATCGATACACCATTCAGTTCATCGTATTTCCTTTACCTCAGTCGGAGTGCCCCCACAAGGAAGGTTTCGGCAGCAAAATCTCGCCCGATCGAAAGCGATAGCTGTTATGCGTCGCTAATCAGGTTGCTTCCGCTTTTCTTGTTATTTCATGATAAATATGTTTACCTATTCTACTTATGACTTGTCTGGCTTCATACGGATCTGAAAGCTTATCGGTTAATATTGCCACATAGGCAGTTTTACTTCCCACTTTTAAAATGGCACAATCATTTTCGACATTTGGCAAACTGCCCGTTTTGTTAGCTGTAAACACCTTATCCGTGTCTATCATGGCTAGAAGTTTGTCATGGAACTGTTGAAAATGCAGGATATCTAGTGCCATTCTTCGGCTGTTTGCAGATAGAAAATCCCCTTCATGAATGATCTTTAAACATTTCACCATATCACTTGGACTTGTCACATTATCCAAACCTTTTTCCTTGGCGGCAAAGTCCATCATTTTCCGTTGAAGTCTTGTTGTATGAAGTTCAAGTTCTTCCATTGTCCGATTAATAGGATCCATTCCAACGAAATCAATGAGCATATTCGTAGCAGTATTATCAGAAACGGTGATCATTAAGGTCATAAGATCTTTAATGGTCAAAGAGAGATTTGTAGAAAGGGCTTGTATCACGCCAGAGCCGCCTGTCCTTTCCGTAATCTTTATGAATTCATCTACATCTATGTTTCCATGTTCGCTCTGTTTCAGGCACTCCATTAAAATAGGGACTTTAATGACACTTGCGGAAGGAAACACTTCCTCACTATGAAACTCGTATCGTTCGTTTTCGATTTCAATAGCCACTCCCACTCTTCCCTTAAAGTCCACTAGTTCTTTGGTTATTTTTTCTTTCCAATTCATCTTTACTTCCTCGTTACTGCCACTTGAGAATAATCTGAACCCCAAGTCTTATTTTTTTCATAAAGATGGCAAGCCACATAGTGGTTATTCCCCATTTCTTTCCAATCAGGTTTTTTGGTTGCACAAATATCCATTGCCACTGGACAGCGTGTTCGAAACACACAGCCGCTTGGCGGGTTAATCGGACTTGGTAGCTCTCCCTTTAAAATAATCCGTTCACGCTGGTCTTCCACATCTGGATCAGGAATGGGGATGGCCGATAAGAGTGCTTGAGTATAAGGGTGCATTGGATTTCGATACAGTTCACTGCTTGAAGTAAGCTCAACCATCTGTCCTAAATACATAACCCCTATTCTATCGCTTATTTGTTTCACCATTGATAAATCATGAGCAATAAACAAATACGTCAATCCTTTTTCTCTTTGAAGCCGCTTCAACAAATTGACTACCTGAGCTTGGACAGACACATCTAACGCAGAAATGGGTTCATCTGCAATAATAAATTCGGGGTCTAAAGCGAGCGCACGGGCGATACCAATTCTTTGTCGTTGGCCGCCGCTGAATTCATGTGGATAGCGATTGGCATGATCCTTATGTAGACCAACATCCTCTAATAACTGGTACACTCGTTGCAATCGTTCTTGTTTATTCGGAAATAATCCGTGAACTTCCATTGGCTCGGAAATAATCTCACTGACTGTCGACCTTGGGTTTAATGATGCGTAAGGGTCTTGAAAAATCATTTGCATTTGCCGATGAAAAGAAAATCGTTCTTTTTTCGTAAGAGTATGAACATTTTTTCCGTTAAAAATGACTTCACCATCTGTCCGATCATAAAGACCGATGATTGTTCTACCTGCTGTAGATTTTCCACAACCAGACTCGCCGACAATCCCAAATGTTTCTCCTTTATAGATATGAAAAGATATCCCATCTACTGCCTTTAATATTTCATTTTTCCCCAAATGAAAATGCTTCTTCAAATTCGTTACTTTCAATAATACTTCCTTTTCCATATTACTCCCCCGTCTCTCGCCAATAGCGTCGTGCAGCACATAATTCTTTTTCATAGATGGTTCCAGCTAATG
The DNA here is from genome assembly GCF_010975035.1 of Neobacillus thermocopriae. Taxonomy (GTDB): domain Bacteria; phylum Bacillota; class Bacilli; order Bacillales; family Cytobacillaceae; genus Neobacillus; species Neobacillus thermocopriae. The sequence goes on from NZ_JAAIUV010000004.1 coordinate 171,141, forward strand.
GTATGATTTCAATGGATTTTCCTGTGTTAGGGGAATGAAGAAGCTTTCCTTCTCCATAGTAAATTCCGACATGGTGGATTCTCCCTTTCCCTTCCTCATAGGCAAAAAACAGTAAATCACCAGGTTCAATATTGGATAAAGGAATCGCTTTACCAGCCATTGCTTGATCAGAAGCATCTCGGGGAATGGTATAACCATTGGCTTTACACATGGAATAACTGAAACCAGAGCAATCATACCCATAACTACTCATACCTCCCCATAGGTATGGAAGACCGAGAAATTGTTTGCCGGAAGCAACAATGTCGCTGCCTGTTCCTTGAAATCTAGCTGTTAAAGATTCATATACGGCCACTTGTTTCCTATCCAATATCCCCGTACCCTCAGGTGTTTGAACGACGACTTGTTGATCGTTTTCCTTTAATAATGGGAGAACCGTCTGGTATGAGAGTTCCATCTTTTGCGATAATCGGGCTTTCGGTTTATTGACCACCGCAACCGGTCCAGTATTCAAATTCCAATTTTCTGGTCGTTTTTTCAACTGACATGTCGGCATCCAGCCTGGGTATCCTAATTCATTTTTCGAGGAAGGCTGCTCAGGTACAATAATATGAGCCCAACCATTCTTCTCTTCAATGACCAATACCTCCTGGCCGAATAAAACTTGGGTTTGCACTAGATTGTCTTCACATAATCCTAATCTACTTTCATAGGATAATTTCGATAACCAACGATCGATTTGTACTGGATTTGTAATGGCATCCACATCGATTTCTCTCGCTGAATCGTAATGGGTCCAGACCGTTGCTACCGATACATTGACGAGCCGTTTATCCATTTGACCCCCCTCCTTCTAACTCTACATTTTTAATCCCAAGACCAGCTTCATCTGAAAAAGTGATCAACCTTCCTTGATAATGAATGCCACCTTCTACTATATCTTTCGCCAACATGAGAGGAGCATCAAAATCAAATCGTGTAATATTTTTCTTACTAGCAGCAAAATAGGCAGCAGCTGTGATTCCGAGACGAGTTTCAATCATGCTTCCTACCATGCATTCCACTCCACATATTTCTGCCATTTGATTAATGATCTGTGCTTGATAAATACCTCCGGCCTTCATCAGCTTAATATTAATCAAGTCAGCACTTCTTGTTTTCAATACTTGAAATGCCTGTTTTGGTGAAAAAACACTTTCATCTGCCATGATTAAGGTATCCACATGGTCAGTCACCTGTTTTAATCCCTCTAAATCATCTGCTTTAACAGGCTGCTCCACCAACTCGATTTCAAGTCCGCTATCTTCCATTTTCCGAATCGCACGGATGGCATCCTTAGCCGTCCACCCTTGATTCGCATCGAGACGGATTTTTATTTGGTTACCAACCCGGTTTCTAATTTCTCGAATCCGATCAAGATCCCTTGAAATATCATCTTTTCCCACTTTCACCTTTAGTACATTAAAGCCTTGTTGAATATAAGATACTGCGTCCTCTGACATTTCTTTCGGATCATTGACACTTACGGTGAAATCCGTCTCCATTTTACTCTTATGTCCACCAAGAAATTGATAAAGAGGCAGGCGGCAATATTGGGAAATACAATCATATACAGCCATATCGATGGCAGCCTTTGCACTTGAATTGCCAATGAGAATGGTTTTAAGTTCCTGAAAAATTGACTCATAGTTTAATAGATTTTTCTTTTCTAAAAATGGTTTGATAACGTGTTGGATCGCTGATTCAATCGATTGTAGACTATCACCTGTAATGACAATGGTCGGAGGGGCTTCTCCCCAGCCGATTATCCCATTATCACAGATAATTTTTACAATGATAGATTCTGCTGTCGTCACTGTTCTTAGAGCCGTTTTGAATGGTTTAGCAAGAGGTACAGCTACTCTATAAGTTTCGATTCGTTCCACTTTCATTTGTATCCGTCCTTCACAGGATGCCGCTTTCGACAACCAGTCTTTTTTCGAATGTATTCATTTCTGCATGAACGCCTAAAGGAATGGAAATATGTGGGTTACAATGCCCAATCTGGAATCCTCCGATTGCAGGCTTATTAGCTAATTTCATATAATGATTGATCACTTCTTCAAGCGATAAAGATAGTTCTCTTTTTGGAGTACAATCACAAAAATCACCAATGATTATTCCGTTTGCCTCCTGTAGTTTTCCAGCCAAATAAAGTTGGTTCAACATCCGGTCCACCGCACGTGGCTCCTCATTAATATCCTCAATTAATAGCAACTTTCCTTTTGTATCAACCTCAAATGGTGTACCCAATGTACTTACTAAGAGGGAAAGATTGCCGCCAATGATGGGGCCACTGGCTTTCCCTTCAACCACCACTTTTAATAGAGATAATTGTTCCGTATAGTCTAGCTTTCGTTGCTCAAATAATTGTAGAAATCCTTCTTTGGAAAGTGGGTGTGTATCTTCTTTGCCAATATCGGACCCAAGCATAGGTCCGTGAAAGGTTACGAGTCTTGTTTTTTGATAGATGGCCGTATGTAAGAACGTTATATCACTGTATCCCCAAAATATTTTTGGATTTTTCTTAATGATTTCGAATTCTAACTTTTTAGCCAATCTACCTGTACCGTATCCCCCACAGGCACAAATAATGGCTTTTACCTCCTGATCTAAAAACATTTCATGTAAATCTTCTACTCTTTCTTCGTCAGTACCGGCTAAATACCCATTAATGTTCTTAACGTTTTTTCCTAATTTTACTTTTAAACCTAAACCTTTTAAAAAAAGAATTCCCCGCTCAAGATTTTCTAAATTGGGCGGACTTGCCGGGGCAATAATTCCAACGAAATCTCCTTTTTTCAACCGACTTGGCTTTACTATACTCATGAAAAAACCCCATTTCATGTTTTTATCAGATAAGCGTAAGCCCCTAATCAGCGGATAGGACCATCACCTCTCCAACGAATTCTTGATTCTGAATTGAAATGTGACAATGTCTTGTCACTAGGGAACTTACGCTTTACCTATCTCCATGTTGAAAAGATATTTTCTTAACTTAGGAGAAAAGGAATGTTCCTGATGAACATCCCTTTTACTAGTTTATTTTTTATCCGCCCATTTTAATTCTAAATATCCAACCGGATGACGAACGATACCTGTTACATCTTTATTTTGTAAATAAACTTGATTGTAGAAATGGATTGGGATAATTGGCGCTTCATCCATTAAAATCTTTTCTGCTTTATACATCATTTCATAACGTTTCTTTTCATCTTTTTCCATCTTCGCCTCTTTAATCAATTGATCAAATTCAGCATTGCTCCAGCCGGTACGGTTCATCGGTGATCCTGTAACAAAGTTCTCTAAGAAGTTAATTGGGTCAGCATAATCAGCTAGGAAAGAACTGCGTGATAGTTGGAATTTTAATGCTTTTTGTTCAGAGGCAAATACACTGCTTTCCATATTGGCAAGTTTGACATCCACCCCTAAATTTTCTTTAAACATTTGTTGTAGTGCTTCAGCAATTTTCTTATGGGATTCCAATGTGTTATAAGTTAAAGTAACTTCAGGGAGTTTCGTATATCCTTCTTCTTCCATCCCTTTTTTCAGAAGTTCTTTTGCTTTTTCCACATCTGTTTTTATTAAATCTCCATTCGTTTCACGGAAGTCCTTACCAGAAGGATCTTTGAATCCATAGGAAACAAATCCATAAGCAGGCTTTTCTTTATTTTTTGTAACAAGTTCAACCATTTGTTTTTGGTCAACGGCTAAGGCAAATGCTTTACGAATGTTTTTGTTTTGGAATGGCTCCATTGTTACATTAAAACGATAGAAGTATTGACCAGCTTGGTCTTCTATTTTGACATTACCTTCAGCAAATAACTTGTCTGCAAGTTCTGCCGGTACGTCAGATGTATCTAACTCCCCTGTTGTATACATTTGATATTCTGTATTTGGATCGCTCACCATTGCCCAATGGACTTTATCCAGCTTGACATTTTTCGCATCCCAATACTGATCGTTTTTCACCATTGTAAAATCACTGTCATGATTCCACTCAGCCAATTTGAATGGACCATTTGAAACAAAAGTATCGGCTTCGGCAAACCATTCTGGATTTTCTTTCGCTACTTTTTCATTGATGGGGAAGAAACATGGGTTTGAAATGACACTTAAGAAATAGGCTTGTGGGCTTATTAAAGTAACTTCAAATGTCTTTTCATCTACTGCCTTCACCTTTACATCTTCTGCAGAACCAGTACCCATATTATAAGCTTCTCCACCTTCAATGAAATACGCTAAGAAGGCTGCTGGAGAACCAGTATTAGGATCTAATAACCTCTTCCATGCGTAGACGAAATCATTGGCCGTTACCTCATCACCATTGGACCATTTCGCCTCTTTTCGAATATGAAAAGTATAGGTTTTACCATCTTCAGAAACATCCCATTTTTCAGCTATGGCAGGCTGTGGCTCATGATTTTCATCCAATCGGGTTAACCCTTCCATTAGATTGTTTAACGCATTCCAAGAAACCGCATCGAAACCGATTGGTGGGTCAAAAGAGGTTGGCTCTTGGCCATTATTTAAATACAAAACTTTTTCGCTCTTTTTCTTTCCATCCTTCCCTTCCTTCTGCGGCTCGCTTCCGGCATCTTTGTTTGCTGTACATGCAACAAGAGCAAACACCATCATGACAACGGCTACAAGTGAAATTAACTTTTTCATCATTTTCCCCCTTTTTTAATCGTAATGTTAATGATTGGATGATACCAATGCTTTTGCCCGTACGTCTTGAAGCCAGCAATTCACGTAATGGTGATGACTTAAACTCGTTTCAAACGGGTACACTTTTTCACACACCTCCATCGCATATGGGCAACGAGCTGCAAAAGCACAGCCTTTTGGAGGTGAAAATAAATCTGGAGGTGTTCCCGGTATTGGAACAAGCTCAGCTCCTTCCACATCCAAGCGCGGAACCGATTGAAGCAATCCTTTTGTGTATGGATGTTGCGGTTGGTAAAAGATCTCCCTTCTTGTTCCTATTTCAACAATCCTGCCTGCATACATAACGGCAATTCGATCGGCCACTTGGGCTACTACTCCCAAATCATGGGTAATCAAAATGATAGATACTCCGGTTTTCTTCTGAATATCACGGAACAATTCCAATATTTGTGCTTGAATGGTCACATCAAGAGCCGTTGTCGGTTCATCAGCAATTAAGACATCTGGCTGACATACGAGTGCCATTGCAATGACAATTCGCTGCCGCATTCCACCACTAAATTGGTGTGGATATTGTTTCAGTCTAATTTCCGGATTTGATATTCCAACGAGATGGAGCATTTCAAGCGCTGCTTTCTTTGCCTGTTCCCTGGAAATATTCTTATGTTGCAGGATCCCTTCCATGATTTGCTCACCGATCGTAATCGTTGGGTTTAATGCCGTCATTGGGTCTTGGAAAATCATCGATATATTGGCTCCTCGGATTTTCCTTAGTTCTGGTTCTTTTAATTGAATTAAATCCATCCCTTTCAAAAAGATTTGTCCGCTTTTGATTTTTCCTGGTGGTTCTGGAATCAGCCTCATGATACTTTGCGAGGTCACGCTTTTTCCACAGCCGGATTCACCAACGATAGCTAACGTTTCTCCCCTATGTAAATCAAAGCTGACTCCCCGGACAGCCTGTACAACACCTCCATAGGTTGTAAAGCTAACATGAAGGTCTTTTACTTGAAGGATTTTTTCCATGCTGCTACCTCCTTAATTTCGGATCCAAGGCGTCCTGCAGCCCATCACCTAATACGTTAAATGCAAACATGGTTAATGAAATGAACAAGGTTGGGAAGAACAATCTCCACCAATATCCTGATAGAATCGTAGATAATCCGTCATTAGCCATTACACCCCAGCTTGCATGCGGCGCTTGGATTCCAAGTCCAATAAAACTTAAAAAAGCTTCAGCAAAAATGGCGGACGGAATAGTTAACGTCATTTGGACAATAATAGGTCCCATTGTATTAGGTAGCAAATTTTTTCGAATGATCCTTGATGTTTTCGTTCCGAATGTTTTCGAAGCAAGAACAAATTCATAATTTTTAATTTGCAGCACTTGTCCTCGAACAATCCTTGCCATCCCCACCCATCCTGTGATCGAAAGGGCGAGAATAATTGTGGTTAAACCTGGACCGATGACAACCATGACAAGAATGACAACTAGTAAATAAGGAAGTCCATAAAGGATTTCCACAAATCTCATCATGAAGTTATCAATCCGGCCTCCTTTGTAACCGGCAATACCGCCATAAACCACCCCAATAACAAAATCAATCAATGCCGCCATGATACCGACAAATAAAGAGATCCGAGCGCCATAGCATGTTCGTGTAAAAACATCGCGACCTAGATCATCGGTCCCAAACCAATATTTACTTGAAGGAGGCAAATTTTGTTCTGTTAATCTTTGTGTTTCCACGGAATGGGGAGATAACATAGGTCCGAAAATAGCCATGAGGGTCAATGCAATTAAAAAAAACAATCCTGCCATGGCCAGCTTATTTTTTAACAATCGATGCCATGAGTCTTTCCAATAGGATAAACTAGGTCGAACGACAGATTCTGACTCGAGTTTGTTTTTGTTGATGGGAACAAACCATTCATCTGGAATCTCAGGCGAAATATTTCGTGTTTCTTGTTTCCGTAATTCCATTATTTCGCCTCCTTTTTATGAAGCTTGATACGTGGATCTAATAATCCATAGGCTAAGTCAACTAAGAACAACATAACAATTAAAATGGCGCTGTAGAAAACCGTTGTTCCCATGATAACCGGATAATCACGATTATTGATACTGTCAACAAAATACTTACCCATCCCAGGGATCGCAAATATTTTCTCAATGACAAACGTTCCAGTGAGGATGCTTGCTGCTAAAGATCCTAAAACGGTAACGACAGGTAACAGGGCGTTTCGTAAAGCGTGCTTAAAAACAATTTTTACAGGTGAGAGCCCTTTCGCTTTCGCGGTTTTAATATAGTCCTGGGTGAGCACTTCTAGCATACTTGTTCTCGTAAGTCGTGCGATGATCGCCATTGGACCGGTTGCCAATGCCAAGATTGGCAAAACCATATGTTTCGGACTTGCCCAGGTAGCCACTGGAAATATTGGGATGTTTACCGCCAACTGTTGAATTAATAAGGTAGCCATAACAAAGTTTGGAATGGAAATTCCAAGGACGGCAATGGTCATAGCTAGATAGTCAATAATGCCGTTATGTCGAAGGGCTGCTAATACGCCAAGGGTAATACCAGATATAATGGCCAAAATAAGTGTATAAAGACCAAGTTCAAAAGAAACCGGAAATCCTCGTCCTAGTAAGTCATTGACCGTCTGTGACGATTTCTTGATGGAAGGACCGAGATCGAATTGCACAAGCGATTTTAAATAATTCACATATTGGACGAATAATGGTTTGTCCAATTGATAATAGGCTTCTAGGTTTTTTTGAATCGCTTCATTTGTCGTCCTTTCTTCATTAAATGGAGAACCTGGCACCGAATGCATTAAAAAAAAGGTTCCAGTAATGATCAGCCATAATGTAATAATCATGGCAATCAATCGTTTAATCAAATAGCTTTTCATGTCGTCCACTTCCTAACAGAAAGTTGTTCTCATCGCTAATTCGACCATCACCAACATCGCCTGATAGGCTTCCAATATATCTTTTGCCTGAAAGCGGACCATCGTGGTGTTTGGGATGATTTCTGCCCCTGGCATTAATGCCGCCCATTCGGCTTCACCATAATTCGTAAATTCAATACTTAAGAGTGGTCGTTCAGGAGGAGTAAGCGGTTTTACTAAATGACGGTTTTTTATTGCCTGAGCAGTTTTCTCTCTAAGGAGTTGTCCAGCCTTCGCTGGGGTTAAGGACTTAGCAGCAGACCGGGAAATCGCTTCTTTCACTACAGCTGTCGTCACATTGGGAATGAGTTGCTCGGCCTCTTTCGCCACGCAATCATCACCGGCCACCATGATGACTGGTACTCCAAAATATCCCGCTACATATGCATTCAACCCAAGCTCCCCAATCGGAACATCATTTATGTACATGTTGCGAACCCCAAAAATCATCGAATGTGTCATTACACCTTTTTGTCCGGCCCGGGCATGATAACCTGTAAAAATCGCACCATCAAATGTTCCATCTAATCCTTGGACCATTGAAAATGGCTTTACATCCCCACTAATTAGCTGTGTTTCTGGATGAAGACGTTCAATTAATAAATTGTTCATCTTAGAGTGGCTGTCATTTACGATCACTTCCTTCGCACCCATTTCAAAAGCAGTGGTTATAACCTCATTGGCCTCATCAGTCATAATCATTCTGCTGCGTTCATAATTATGCTTACTTGAGTCCACATGAGTATGGTCCACTAGCCCGGTAATCCCTTCCATATCTACCGAAATATAAATTTTCATTCCTTTCCTCCTCTCATTTATTTCTATTTTCTAAATATTATAGACTATTTTACTATATTATTCAAATTTTTCCTAAAATTTAATTTTAAATGAATATTTTGAATTATATTTTTCTAGTTTTTTTACCCATTCGTTTTATAAAGTGAGGAATATTAAATAGCCCAACTATCGTATCATTCCATGCTTTTAGGAACGGGGATCGAAAAACATTGCACACGTTTTACAGAACTCATCCAAGCCGATTAAGTTATCCTAAAATTTTGGAATCAAAAGAAAAAAGCCTCCGTCCATTCGTTGGATAGAGGCATTTCAAATTATCTCCATATACGTTTGTTTTCCATGCGTTTTGTCAAGCCGATGGCATCTAATTTTTCTAAAAACGGAATCATGTATTTCCTTGAGAGTTGAAGTATTTCCTTTGCATCACCTACTTCAAACTCTGGACCTGTTCGACTTTTTAGTATTGCGATGGCTTGACTGAATATCTCTTCATGATAGGCAAATGGGTCTTCCTGCATAATGATAAGTTTTTGTTCTTCCAAGAAGTGTCGCAAATCATGTTCCATCCGTTCTGGAATCCCTGCTGCAGTTAAATAGTCCTTAAAGGGCCGGACTTTTAACCCATCGTTTTTTAGTTCCTCGAGCAATTGATTTGTCCGTTTTGACCAATTTTGAGGTATATGAGGAGTAAAGCTCGCAATGGATACATATTGTTCTTTCCGGTTTAATTCTTGGTTTGAAATTCCATTATTTATCACAAATTCAAGTAATGAAATGGGGTAATGTTTCTGCATGGATTGTAGTAACTCTGCCTTATTCATTCCTGTTTTCATAGGATATTTTTGATGGTAATCCTGTAATCGATCAAAAAGATCTTCTTTGATTGAATATACAACCTCCCAAAGGGTATATTCTCTTTCATTATATAAAAGGAAATCTTTATCCATTTTTAAATGTGCGACTAATGTTTCTTCATCTAGTGCTGTCCGTTTGATTAAATCTGATACCGACAGACTTTTTGCCTCTAAAAGGGCACTAGTTATTCGTTCCTTCGGAGCTCCAACTTTTTTCTTCTCCAATTCTTCAATGGTTTGATTTCCGAAACGATATTTTTTCCCTCTTGGATCAATGACCCATCCCCCTCCTAGCGTCTCTACTGGAGTGGGTCTCCTTAATATAAAGCGGTCCCCTCGTTTGGTTACAATTTCTTCGTCTAGACGTAGTTGGCAAAGAATTTCCCCCTTCTCATCGATTACTTCATTTCGGTCAAAAAAAACAATCCGCCCCATTACTTCTGCAGTGCCAATATGAAGTTTGACTGGCATTCTCTGTTTTATCGGGTGTTGCAACTTATCTACTACCCTAATCACAACATCTATCATTTTCGTAACAATAAAGTGTTCTGAAGAAACAAGGACATCACCACGCTCGAGTTCTTCTTTAGAAACACCTGAAAGATTAATGGCTGCCCTCTGTCCAGCAAAGGCCATTTGCGCTGGTTGATGATGGACTTGGATTTGACGAGCTTTGACGTCCAATCCCTTTGGTAGGATTGTTAGTGTCTGCCCTTCTTCTACCGTTCCTTCATAAACAGTACCTCGAACAACCGTGCCTTGGCCTTTTACTGTAAACACTTGGTCAATCGGGAGTCGAAAAGCCCCTTTTACATCACGCATGTCTTGGTCCTTTAAAGTGCGGATAATGAGTTGTTTCAGTTTCTCTATTCCTTTTTTAGAAAGGCTATCAACAAGAACAAATGGTGCATCCTCAAATACGGTACCCGTTAACTCTTTGGCAATATCTTCTTTTACTAGCTCCATCCAGTCCTCATCCACCCGGTCGATTTTCGTTATCGCAACGATCCCATTTTTCACACCGAGGAATTTTAAAATATCAAGATGCTCTTTCGTTTGCGGCATGACTCCTTCATCTGCTGCCACGACAAGCACCACTAAATCGATTCCAGCCACTCCGGCAATCATTTGCCGAATAAAACGTTCATGTCCAGGAACATCGATCACAGATATTTGAATTTCATCATCTTCATATAATGGTGCAAATCCAAGTTCAATAGAGATTTGCCGTTCTTTTTCTTCCTTTAGACGATCTGTATCCACATTAGTTAAGGCTTTGGTGAGGGTGGTTTTTCCATGATCGATATGCCCCGCCATACCAATAGTAAAATATCTTTTTTCCAAACTTGCCACCTTCTTCAACATCTTCTCCTTTAATGTAGCTTGAATAGAATGTCTGTTCAAGCCGAAAAAATATCAAAAAGAAACAGGGGATGTACAAAGATGTCCTCTACTAGCAATTTATCAAAAAAAGCAGTGGAGCATTTTGTCCACTGCGATCAATTTGTAAACACAAATTCCGTTCTACTACCAGTTTGCCCAGCGATCACCTCAAGTCTAGCATCCATTCGTTCTTTTAATTCCGGAACGTGGGAGATAATTCCGACCAAACGTCCGCTACTTTGAATATCCATTAACGCTTCAATGGCCTGTTCCAATGACTCTGGATCAAGGGTGCCAAAACCTTCATCGATAAACATCGTTTCTAACGAGACACCACCGGCATAATTTTGGACGACATCCGCTAGCCCCAATGCAAGGGATAATGATGCCTTAAAGCTTTCTCCGCCTGATAATGTTTTCACATGGCGTTTTTGACCGGTATATTGATCAAACACTAATAATTCCAATCCACTTTGTGCATTCCCTTTCGCACGGTCTTTTTTCCTGATAAGTTGGTACCTTCCTGAGGTCATTTTCCGCAAGCGATGATTGGCTTCATGTAAAATATCATCTAAAAATGCCGCTAGTACATATCGTTCAAAGGTAATGCGGAAATGATTTTGTCCTCTAGTAATCTCGTAAAGATGGCCTATTAAGCTATATCGTTCTTCTAAAGCTTTCATGCTTGCATTCAAGTTCTCGATCCGCGCATAAATTTCTTCATTATCCCTTTTCTTCACAAATAGGGTTGTCCATTGTTGATTTAATGCTTCCATTTCCTCTTGAAGTTGAGCCAATTTACGTTTTCCCTCTTCGATATTTGGTGTTTTCACATTGGCAAGCTGTTCTGTCATCTCACTCAATCGGTCAGAAACAGAACGTAATTCTTCCCGATATGTGCGAATTTCATTTTCAAGGGTTTGGATTTCACTCTCTGAGAGTTTAGAAGAAGCATAATTACTATAATTCTCAAATCCTTGCTCTGAAAGCATATTCTTAAAAATTTCTCGCTCTGCTTTCAATTCTTGCTGTTTTTCATGATAGTTCTTTTCAGCGTCAGTAAATCTCGCTAGTTCTGCCGCTAATTTCTCATTCGCGTTCTGAAGTCCCTTTTGTACATCCTCGAATTGTTTGATTAATGTTTCATATTTTCGTTTGGATTGTGCGAGAGCTTTTTCATATTCAGCTTCAGAACGAAGATTTTCTGGTATGACGTTCATCATCCTTGAAAGGTTTGTTCTTTTTTCCGTAAATTGTACCGTCAAATCAGTCACTTGATCCGCCAATTGTTGCTTTTTACTTTGACCAACTTGAATTTCCCTTTCACATTTCTCGATTTCCGTTTTAATTCCATCTAATTGCTTGATTTGTACTTCTAATTTTTTCTGCCCAACAAGGAGGGTATTTCTCTCAGAAGCAATTTGCATCTTCAAGTCCGGTAATTCACTTTCTGTAAAATCTGCTTTAAAGGCACGAATTTCCTGTAATTTCTCTTCTAATGCTTCCCAGTCCGTTTTCTCGGCTGACTGACATTGATAAAGCTTTGCTTCATCTGTCGATTTTTCTTGTTCCCATTTTAAAACCTGAGCCTTGGCAGCTTTCATGTCTTCCTCGGATGGAACCTTTCCTGACTGCTCTATGGCTGGTAGTGGATGGTTTTCAGACCCACAAACAGGACATGGGGCACCCTCCTGAAGTTTGGATGCTAAAATGGAGGCCTGGCCATGAAGCCATTTTTGCTCGAGATCGTTCACTAAGGCCTTTGCATCATTTAAATTTCTCACAGTATTTTCATAACGACCTGTAATCTCCTCTAGATTTTGCTTCGAATTTTTGTATCGACTAAGTAATATTTCATATTTTTCAAGACGGTCCAACTCTGATTGCCATTTTTCAAGTTGTTGTTCATTTCGAACATAGATAAGCTGTCCTTTTTCAATTTCCTCTTTTTGATTCTGGAGATGTTTGAATCGCTGTTCCAATTGTTCAAGGTTTGATTCTGACTGCAACAGTTTCGCTTTTGCTTCATGTAAGTCGGCCTCTACATTTGCCGTTTCTTTTACCAAAGCGGAAAAAGAGTACACATCCTCTTTCATATGTATGAGCCTGTTTACCTCTGCAAGAGCTGCTTGTCGTTCCTCTTCCCGCTCTTGTTCCTGTTTCAGAAGAAGTTCATAATGATTTTTCTGACCTTTAGCTAGCTCAATTTCCTTTTGTATAGATGAAACCAAACTGCCTAGACGATCCGATTCTCCTTTCAATCGATGGCAAAGTTCTTCTTGCTTTGCTAATAGGGCCGCTTTTTGTGCCAATTGAACTTGCTTTTCTTTAACGGAAAAAATATCTTTCTGGGATTCAAGCCAAGTTTTTCGTTTCTTTAATTCCTCTTTCTTTTGTAGCTGTTTGAGAATTTCTTCCGCCTCAAAAAGTTGTGCCTTTAAACGGTCTTGTTCCTTCTCCTTCTCTTTCAATTGGGCATTTAGCTGTTCCAATTGTTCTCCCATGGCGGTAATTTCTTCTTTCAGAAGCGGTAAAATCAACGCATCATTGTCACTTTCTTCCTCCAAGTATCTTTTCAGTTCTTCATTTGTCACCGCCTGAATTCGGCGAAGGGCTTCATTTCTTGCCTTCACCTGGTCCTCAACGGATTTCTTCAATTCCGTTGCTTCATCCTTCAGTCTTTCCTCTATCCTTTTATATAACTGGGTATGGAAAAGTCGTTGGAGTATGGCTTCTTTATCCTTACTATCAGCAATTAATAGTTTTCGAAATTCCCCTTGAGGAATCATGAGAATTTGCCTAAATTGGTTGGCATCAATTAACATGATTTCTTTAATTTTTTCCTCTACATCATGAATCTTTGAAGCAAGGAGCTGTTTTTCCCCATTCGGTCCTAAAACATATAATTCCGCTTTTGCTCCAATTTGTGTATAACCTTCCCCTTTTTCCTTCTTTTTTAATTGTTGAGGTGACCGAGTAATGAAGTACACCTTATTTTTTAAGGAAAATTCTAGGGAAACTTCTGTCAACAGATCGTCACTAGCAAACTGGCTTCGAAGTTCAGGGCCATTTCGGTCTTCACCACTTGCTTTACCATAAATGGCATAGCTAATCGCATCGAAAATAGTTGTTTTACCGGAGCCAGTTTTTCCTGAGATAACGAACATGGTTCTGTTTCCAAGCCTGGTGAAATCAATCGTCTCTGTTTTAGCATAGGGGCCAAACGCTTTCATTGTTAATTTCAATGGTCTCACCTTTCTTCCACCCCTTTCAGAACCTTTTCAATGATTTCGGCCATCGCTTCTCTTTTTTCAAGCGTAAATTCGGCGGTCGTCATTTCCGAATAAAATTGTTCAAATAATTCGATTTCCGATTTTTTCTTACTACGAATAACATGGTAGGAGTCTTTTTTTCTTACATCCGTTAAATCGATTTTCTTTTCTAGATGCAAAACGTTCGGATAAACTTGGCGCAGTTTATTCATTGGGTCGATTAATGCCCCTTCATCGAGCAACGTGATTTTTAAATAATCATGGGTTCGTTCCTTTTCGTAAAATTGGGGATCCAGCAACTCTTCTAAATATCCTTCTATTTCCCTCATATCGTAAGTAGGATGGAGCGAGCGATATCGATGAGAAAAATTTCCTTTTTCATCCATTTCAATAATGGATATCGACTTTTTTTGTTTCGCTTCAGAAAAAGAATATTTTAGTAGAGATCCGGAATATTTCACTTTAGAATGATGGATCGCATCAGGGCTATGGAGATGACCAAGGGCTGTATAAGAAAACGGCTCGAACAATTCGACACCGACACAACCTGACCCTCCAACGGATAATACCCTTTCAGAATCTGACGTTTTTCCTCCCAAAACGAAGGCATGCCCAATGAAGACATTCGGTTCATTGGGATTGAATGTTTCTTCGATTTTTCCAATCAACGCCTTCATCGCATCTTGATGGGAGTGTATGGATTCATCCTCTAATAGCTGGCGGACAACACCCGGCTCTGCATAAGGAACCATGTAAAAATTAACTCCCTGAATTTGAATGGGAGTAAAACTGTTCGTTAATTTTCCAGCTAAATACAATTGACTGTGTTTGTACCAGGAGCTTCCAAATGATAAACGCTCGGCACTGTCATGATTCCCAGCAATCGCCATGACTGGTGTTTTTAATTCCACATTGATTTTGAAAAGGATTTCATCTAGTAATTCCACCGCATCAGTTGGCGGGACAGAACGATCATAAAGGTCCCCTGCGATAATAACAGCATCCGGTTTCTCTTCTGCAACGATATCAACAAATTGATGAAGTACTTCCTGCTGGCTGTCCGTCATGTAAACACCGTGAACTAACTTTCCGAGGTGCCAGTCGGCCGTATGGATAAATTTCATCTACTGCACTCCTTCTCAAGTACTGCGTTTTTTATTACTACTATTATAGCAAAATACTATTGGCTCTGGACTTGGATTGGTTGACAGTTTTTGCTCTTTGATAGGGGGATAGTTTTTGAATAGTTGGGGTTTCTCTTGGAATCGTCGTGTACCTATTCGGATCCTAAAGTGGCTCTTGGACTCACCAGATTTTCTCTATTTACAGTCTGTTTACAGTATCCATTTTTCAAACAAATTAAAAACAGTCCGGCAAAAATACCGGACTGTTATCATCATATTAGGAATTACTTCTTCACTACGTTAGCAGCTTGAGGTCCACGAGCTCCTTCTACAACATCGAAAGAAACTTCTTGACCTTCTTCTAAAGTTTTAAAACCTTCAGCTTGGATTGCAGAGTAATGAACGAATACGTCGTTTCCGTCTTCTCCTTCGATGAATCCAAAACCTTTTTCTGAGTTAAACCATTTTACCTTACCGTTTTTCATAAAAAAAAATCCTCCTATTGGCTTGCATACAAGCCATGTGTAAAATTCACCAAATTACATCGAAGATAGCTTTACTTTCATTTCCTTATCCAAACCTTGTTTAAAACTTTAGACAAGCTTCTTTCATAAATCTATTCTCGTGCAACGGCTGATTCCAATGTAACATGAATACAATAGAATGTCAAGGAATGCTAAGACAATATCATGTGACATCATTCTACATCATCGATACAGGAATTTTTTTAAACTAACTCCCTTCCTGTGACTATGCACGATTGTCCCTTTCCCTATTCATGAATCATGTATAATTTTATCGAATTTTTTTATTTCTTTCGATATATACGGATAAGTTCACACACCATAAAGAATAGCACTTTTTCTTTAAATCCTTTACAATGAATTTGATTGTTTATTTTGTAAATAGTGGAGGGTTTGTTATGAATAACCATGAAATTGATTATAAGATCTATGGCGATGACATGCAATTCGTTGAAGTAGAGCTTGACCCGAACGAAACCGTTATTGCTGAAGCAGGAAGTTTCATGATGATGGAAGATGATATTAAAATGGAAACGATTTTTGGGGATGGTTCGAATAGTGGCGGAGGTCTAATGGGAAAGCTTTTCTCAGCTGGAAAGCGTGTTCTTACAGGTGAAAGCTTATTTATGACCACCTTCACGAATGTAGGTTCAAGCAAGAGACATGTGTCCTTTGCCTCTCCCTACCCTGGAAAAATCATTCCGATGGATTTAAGTGAACTTGGAGGAAAAATAATCTGTCAGAAAGATGCTTTTCTGGCTGCAGCAAAAGGGGTACAGGTTGGTATTGAATTCCAAAGAAAAATTGGTGTAGGCTTCTTTGGTGGCGAAGGTTTTATCATGCAGAAACTTGAAGGAGATGGAATGGCCTTCATCCATGCAGGAGGAACCATTATGAAGAAAGATCTTCTTCCTGGGCAAACTTTACGTGTTGATACTGGGTGTTTAGTTGCTATGACTCGAGATGTCGATTATAGCATTGAGTTTGTGAAAGGAATTAAAACCGCATTATTCGGTGGGGAAGGTTTATTTTTCGCAACATTAAGAGGTCCTGGTTCCGTTTGGATTCAGTCGCTTCCATTCAGTCGATTGGCTAGCCGCGTATTTGCTGCTGCACCACATCGCGGTGGGGCGAAAGATGAAGGTAGTATCGCACGAGGAATTTTTGATATGTTCAATGGGGATTAATCTTCCTAATGAAATGAAGGCTGGTCCATAAGGTCCTTACGACTTTTTTGGGCTCAGCCTTTTTCTCTAAAGTTTGATTAGAAATTTTATCTATTCATATAGAAAGTAAAGGGCCTGGAACATAGATCAACAGATAAAACATTCCGTGTAAATAAATAGGAAGATCTTTATAATCCTCTTTTTTTCATTCACACAATTATTCTCCTTGTCTTTTTCTTTACTATCGGTTCTTCCTTTTGTACCAAACCGAAACCATTCCTAACTCTCTCCCAAATGAGATATGTTTCATAAAAAAACGTTTGGTGAACATACACCAAACGTGTGAATTCTATTAAATGATCATTCTCTTATTATCTTGAAGCTGTAGTTCTTGTGGTTCTACTCCCTCTTTTTCACGAGTCTTTTTAATTCTTAAATGATAAATTAAATAGCAAACAAGAACAAATGGTACACCCAAATATAAAGCTAGGCGCTGTTCTGAATCAAATGCCAAACTTACTAAAACCGTAATGTTTAAAGTTAAGGCGATAATTGGCAATACCGGGAAAAATGGCGTTCTGAACTTGAGGTCCTCCACTTTTCCGCCTTCTCGAATAAACTTTCTTCGGAATGCAATTTGTGAAGCAGTGATCGCAATCCACCCTACTTGGGCACCTAATCCCGCTACTGAAAGAAGCCATACAAATACAGTTTCCTCTGCAAAAAATCCAGATAATAAGGATAATAACGAGATTCCCAGAGTAATCAATAAGGCATTAATAGGAACCCCACGTTTATTGACTTTTGTTAAAACCTGACTTGCCATTTTTTCTTTTGACATGGCATACAACATACGTGTTGCTGCATAAAGTCCTGAGTTTCCGACAGATAATAAAGCCGTTAAAATAACAAAGTTCATAATATCTGCTGCGTATGGAATACCAATACTATCAAATACTACGACAAATGGGCTCTCGATGACACCAGCCTTGTCCATCGGAATTAAGCCGGCTACCACGAAAATCGCCAACACGAAAAAGACTAGTGTACGCCATACCGTTTGTTTAATGGATCTTGGAATGGTTTTTTCGGGTTCTTCACTCTCTCCTGCAGCGATACCAATTAATTCCGTTCCTTGGAATGAAAAGTTAACAGCTATCATCGTGATAATTAAGGCAGTAAGTCCATTTGGCAATAAACCATGTTCAAAAAAGTTTGACAACATTGGGGCTTCCTCGGTGCCTTTCATATCAATGAGACCAAACATGGCTGCCCCGCCCAGCACGATAAATAAAAGAATGGCCATTACCTTAATACTTGAAAACCAAAACTCTGCTTCCCCAAAAGCTTTGGCTGAAAGTGCATTTAGTGAAAATAGCACAACGGCAAAAATTGCACTCCATATCCATGTTGGTACATCTGGAAACCATCTACCCATCAGCTGTCCCGCTGCTAAAAATTCTAAGGCGACTGTCACAGACCAGCCAAACCAATAAAGCCAGCCTAATGCAAATCCAGTACCAGGACCGATAAATTTGGTTGTGTACGTTTGGAATGATCCAGAAACAGGCATGGCTACCGCCAATTCACCGAGGCATAGCATCGTGAAAAACATGATCATTCCACCAACCAAATAGGAAATAATCGCTCCCGTTGGGCCAGCCTCACTAATTGTATAACCCGATCCTAAGAACAGTCCCGAACCAATGACACCGCCAAGTGAAATCATAAATAGATGTCGGGTCTTCATGGACCTACGTAGTTCATTAGATTTGTGGTTATCGTGTAATTGCATAAATTTCCCCCTAACATCATTTCGTATGCGCTTTCATTCTTATGCAATCAGTTAACGAATGAGAAATTTGTTGATTTTTCTCATTCCTTGTCTAAGGAAATAGTAAATGAATTACTAAAAAAACGCAATAAATAATCTTTCCTCAGTTTAAACTATTTGCACATTTTCAAATAATGCAAGTTTTGTGCCAAAGTACCCAAGTTCTTTTTTTTGGCCATTATTCCATTTAGAAAGCAAAATTTTTTTGCCTTTTTTAAGAGATTTTGCACGCAAAACGCAAAATTTCATAACATTTGTATAAATCCATATTTAGTTAAGAGGTTGGTCTTTGCAGTTGAAAGCATAATTTTTCCATTTGACATACATACTATAAAAAAACAATGAGGTGAAAATAATGGGATTGCTTAATGCTTTTCATCAATGGAGGGAAGCACGATACCAACATCATCTCTCCAGAATGAGAAATCAGGGGAAATGCCCTGATTGTTACGGACGAGGATTCACCGTCTATCCATACAACGAATTTTCCTATTATAACTCTTTTGAATGTCCAAGTTGTCAAGGAAGCGGCAATTATACAGATTGGGAACAATTACAATAGCCAATCATGTTTACCTGTGTTTATTAGGGGGTGTGCCAAATGGCCGTTATCGTATACCAGACATTTGTCATACGACAAGAACACTTTAAAGAAGCCATAGAAAATTTAAGAGCGATAAAAAAATTTAGAATGGAAAATTACAATCATAAGGTTGAAATCCTAACACCCGTCTCAGGTCACGATCATACGTATGCCCTTCTTTCTACTTATGAAGGATTGGCAGAAATGGAACTGCAAAACAAAAAGATGTTTGACAATGAGGAATATCTGGAACTCATCGGTCCATTTTTCCTTGAACATATTGTTGAAGGAAGTATGTATACACAAATTTATCGTACCCTTAACGATCAACCGAGCGGTGAGAAAAAAAATGATAAATAAAAACTGATACTTATCAATCGACCAATGAAACAAGGTCTGTTTAATAAAAAAAGAGGCAGATTCGAAATGACCCTCTTGAAGGAGTCATGAATCCCCTCTTTTTTTGATTCCCTATTTTTATTCTTCAAAACCTACCATGAATTCATCCGGATTAGGACCGACACGTTCATCCTTATTTAATCCAGCAATTTTCTCCATATCTTCTTGGGATAATTCAAAATCGAAAATATCGGCATTTTCCATAATTCGTTGTTCTTTAATCGATTTTGGAATGGTCACTACTTTTGTTTGAAGATCCCAGCGTAAAATGACTTGTGCTGTTGTTTTCCCATATTTTTCAGCGATTTCAGTTAATGTAGGATCTTGAAGTAATTGTCCTTGTTTAAGTGGTGACCATGCTTCAAGCTGGATTCCTTCTTTTTGGCAAAAAGCAAGAAGTTCTTTTTGTTGAAGATGTGGGTGGTATTCCACTTGGTTAACCATCGGTTTGATTTCTGCCTCTTTTAACAATTCTTCTAGATGGTGGATATGGAAATTACTCACTCCAATAGCACGGACACGACCTTCTTTGTATAGTTTTTCAAGTGCTTTCCAAGTTTCTTTGTATTTATCTTTTCCAGGCCAGTGGATTAAGTATAAATCCAAGTATTCAAGACCTAGCTTCTTAAGGCTAGTTTCGTATGCCTGAAGTGTGGATTCATAGCCTTGATCAGAGTTCCATACTTTGGAAGTGATAAACAATTCTTCTCGAGGAACACCTGATTCTCTGATCGCTTGCCCGACTCCCTCTTCATTTTCGTAAATCGCAGCCGTATCAATGCTCCGGTAGCCATTTTTTATAGCTGCTTTCACAGATTCAATGACTTCTGAACCTTCTTTTACCTTATAAACCCCAAGGCCGAACCAAGGCATTTCCACTCCATTATGTAATCGTGTTGTTGATTTTAAACTTGTTGGCATGCTAACTTCTCCCTTCATTCATACATTTCGCTTTATCCTTAAAAAGCTACAATTGCATTTTACCTGATGAGGTTGAATATTTCCAATTTCATGCAATGGAAAACTAAAAGCCTTCCTTATTAGAAGGCTTTTTTATGTCATTCTGATGCCTTATCAATGATAAGATCTTCTATGACACGATGTTTGCTTAATGGTCCCGTATGTACGATACGCTGGCCATGCTTTTGTCGTTTCAAAACTTTATGGTTAACTTCACTTAACAATAGCCCGGAAAATAATAAATAAGGTAGTACGACCACTTGACCTTGCGTCATTTGTAAAATTTGCTCCAAACCTTCATCAAAACTCGGTTTTGCAGTAGCTAAATAACAAACAGAGACATGATTCACAGGTAATCGGTCACGGATTCCACATACAATTTCAGAAAACGCCACATGAATCCCTGGGTCACTACTTCCCCTTCCAACAATTAATACAGAATCAGCAGCTGATAATTCCGGGACTGTATTTCGAATCAGTTCGGCCATCCCATCCAGTATTTTGTGTTGGACGCCAAAAGCATCCTTCATTTTTATTGTTATTCCCGGATATTTCTCTTTTAATAAAGCCAGCTCTTTAGGAATGTCTTCCTTTATGTGACCAGCAGCCAGCAGAAAGAGTGGTACAACGATGATTTCTGTTGCACCTCTTTCGACACATCGGCGAAATCCCTCTTCAATCGGGGGATCGGTCAACTCTAGGAAGCAGAGTTCTTGAATGGGAACCTCACTTCGTTCCATGATCCTTCCCATAAATTCCCGTACTTCCTCCGCTCCATTTTTTGATCTGGTTCCATGGCCGACGTATAGAATCGCTTTCATGCTAGTAGCTGCCCCTTTCACCCACATTAAATGATATTTTTCTCTCGTAAATAATGTAATACTTGTTCCACTGCTTCTTCAACTGTTACTTTGTCCGAATGAATGACAATCTCAGGATTTTCGGGTGCTTCATAAGGGGAATCAATACCCGTAAAATCTTTGATTTCACCGCGACGGGCTTTTGCATATAGCTGTTTTGGATCACGGCGTTCACATTCTTCAAGAGGACAATCGATATAAACCTCTATAAACTCTCCCTCTTCAAATATCGCGCGTACTTGATCGCGGTCAGAACGGAATGGTGATATAAATGCAGTTGTAATGACCTTACCGCTATCTACGAATAGTTTGGCTACTTCCCCAATGCGGCGGATATTTTCTGCACGGTCTTGTTCCGAAAACCCTAAATCCTTATTTAAACCATGTCGGATGTTATCCCCATCTAGCACATATTCATTAATACCTAAACGGTATAGCTCATAGGAAACCGCGTTTGCGATCGTTGATTTCCCTGACCCTGAAAGCCCGGTAAACCAAAGAACACAGCTTCCATGACCATTTTGAATTCGTCGGTCTGCTTTTGTAATGGTTGTCTCATGCCATGTAATATTCGTTGATTTTCCCATCCTTTTTTCTCCTTATACCGTTGTTTTTTCTCTCATACCTTCAATCAGCACTTCAACAACTTCTTTACGACTAAAAGTGGAAGGAGGTTGAATTCCTGCGCGAAGCATTTCTCTCACTTTGGTTCCAGATAGAATCACGCGATCTTCTTTACCATGCGGGCAAGTTTTATCTGAAGCCATTCCATCACATTTTTTGCAATAGAAGCTATGTTCAAAGAACAATGGCTTAATTCCAAGCTCTTCTTCTGTGAAATTTCGGAAAATATGTTGAGCATCATACGTTCCATAATAATTTCCTACACCTGCATGGTCACGACCTACAATGAAGTGCGTGCATCCGAAATTTTTGCGGGCAATCGCATGGAAAATCGCTTCCCTTGGGCCGGCATAGCGCATGGCTGCGGGATAAACGCCCAATTGAACTCGTTCTTTTGGATAATAGTTGTCTAGTAAAACTCGATAACTCTTTAAGCGAACCTCTGCAGGAACATCATCGGATTTGGTTTCCCCGACTAGCGGATTCACAAATAGGCCATCAACCGTTTCTAATGCCGCTTTTTGAATATATTCATGTGCACGATGAATTGGGTTTCTAGTTTGGAAGCCAACGACTGTTTTCCAACCTTTTTCTTCAAATAAGGCTCTTGTTTCTTTTGGCTCTAGCCAAACATCTGCAAATACTCCTTTTTCTGGCTTTTTCACAAGAACGATTTCACCAGCCACATAGACCGGTCCTCTTTCAAAAAGTCGTTTTACACCGGGATGGGCTAGTTCTTCGGTTTTATATACTTCTCTAGCTTCTAAAGACAAATCTGGCTCATACCATTCTGAAACTTTAATTACACCATAGACTTCATTTTCATACGAAAGTTTCACTTCTTCTCCCGCGACGAGTGTATCCGCTACTTCATAGGAAACTGGGAGTGTAATAGGGATGGACCATATGGTATCATCTGCCAGTCGCATGCGCGTTACAACAGATTCATAGTCCGCTTTTCCTAAAAATCCGGTTAAAGGACTAAATAAACCTACACCAATTAGTTCTAAATCACTTAAAGCAATCGCATCCATTTTTATTTCTTTTTCAATATGAGAGATATCATAATTGGGATCATATGCTTGAACAAGTTTTCCTCCATGCGGTTTTGGTAAAAAGGACATTTTAATCAACCTACCTTCCACTTTATTAATCTTTTACAATATGAGAATGAACCGTTGTTCCCATGGATGACGTTTTTTTCATCAAAGACAATACGCCAAAAACAGAAATGAGTACCCCAGCCATGACAACAACAGGATATACATTTTTTACAATAAGCAGTTGTATTATGGTATAAGAGAGAACCATGGATAATACAGGAGAAACGAGCCAAACGGTCAAAAGCTGGACGACAATCTCCTTTTTTAGTACGGCTCTGCCGTTTTTCACAAAGCCAATCCCAATAATGGAAGAAGTCGTAATCTGTGTTAATGGGACAGGTATACCAAAAATCGAAGCTACAGTCACAATCCCTGCCCCCGTTCCGGATATGATACAACCTTCTTCCAGTTTAAGAGTGGTGATTTTTTTTCCATTGGTTTCAATCACTCGATGACCTAAAACAATGGCGCCAAAAGCTACAGCCAGGCCTCCCCAAAGAACTCCATCCCCCTTAGACATCAGCTGTGCTGCGACAAGGGGACCAACGGCATTCGCCACATTGTTCATTCCTGCAGAAAAGGCCTCAAACAGCCCCATACAAACCACGAGAATGGCTAATACGGAGGTAGCCTTGGACTTGCCAAGCAATGATTGAAACGCCTTTATTTTTAATAGATTAGTAGCTAACACAGCAATGACAAAAGCCGCTAAAGGTGTTATCAGCCAAAACATCATAATCCATAAAAGTTTGCCAACATAGACAGATTGAAACACCATTCCGGCACCAACAACGGCGCCGACAGCCACCTCACTAGTCGAAAGAGGGATTCCAAAGATATTGGCCAAGAACAAGGATAAAGCAGCTGAAGCCAAAACAATTAGTGCAATCGCATTCGTAAAGGTTTTTTCCGGAACGATCCCGCTCCCCATCGTCTTTACGACTTCACCTCCCCCAAGCCATGCACCTAGGAATACAGCAATGCCGCATAGGACGAGTGCTAGCTGTTTTTTTACTACACCCGATCCGTAAGATATACCCATGGAAGCAGCCGCCCCGCTGGCACCAATATTGATTGCAAAAAATATCCCAATTGTAATGGCGATCATTGTAACCAAGGAAATCCCTCCTTTATGCGAAAAATCCAATCAACACTTCACTTATCTAAAAAACGATCATTATGCGTGTAAACCGCATTCTGTCTTACTACTGCCTGCCCAGCGTCCAGCACGGGAATCTCCACCTGATTCAACTGCTGTTGTACAAGGAAAACAGCCGATACTTGGATATCCCCGGTCGTGTAGCTCGTTATATGGCAAGTCTTTCTCCCGGATGTAAGACCAAACTTCTTCCCATGTCCAATGAATTAATGGACAAATTTTGATATTCTTAAACTTTTCATCTTTGTTAATGAATTGTGTATCCTTCCTTGTCGGCGACTGATCTCGTCTGAGACCTGAAATCCAAGCTAGCTTTGTGGTCAAAGTCTCTCTTAGTGGGATGACTTTTCTAATCTGGCAACATTGATTTGGGTCTCGTTTCCATAATGCTGAACCATATTGTTGTGCCTGTTCGTCTACACTTAATGCAGGCTGTTTTAATTCAATCTTTAATGAAGGGAAACGACTTTTCATTTTCTCAATCACCTCATAGGTTTCAAGAAAATGTAACCCAGTGTCTAAAAAGACAATATGAGCATCTGGTTTCACTTGGTAAATCAAATCAATGAGTACAATCGCTTCTGCCCCAAAGCTCGAAGCATAAACAATTTGATCCTCATCATAATGGGAATAAGCCCACTCTAAAACTCCACGAGCCCCTTTTGTTTGATCTTCAATGGAAAATGAATCGGAAATTTGACTCCAATTTTGATACGTTACTGCACTTCCCATATATTTCCTCCTGTTCATTGTAAAAAAGGCAGTCTCCACCCATATAGGTTAAGACCGCCTCTAGTTTGTCTAGTCAGCGAGTTTTATTCGATTGAAGACGAACCTTTTCGCTTTTCTCAATTTGTATCACTTTGCCATCCTGAACCACGAGTGTGATGGAACCGAATTTTATCGATTCTAGCATTCTCTTAAGATGTTCAGCCACGACTTGCCATTCTGATGTCCCCAAATGATCCGCCCCCCTTTTTAAAAAAACACCTTTCCATTTTAGGTTAAAGCCTGTCTAGTTTGTTTCACACCAACTCTCTCGTTGAAGTCGCACTTTTTATCTGAAGTGGGCACCATTTTTTGACAGGCTGCCGGGCATCAATGGGCCATACCCTAAAGACACTCTGGTTAAAAAATTGGTAATTGATGAAATAAATCCTACTATACCTATAGGTATTTGTCAATTGCCTTTGTTTAAATTATTTGAATAATATACGATTTATTTTACCGATTCATCGGAATAAAGAAAATATGAAAAGTCAGAATTAATCGGAAGGTAATCGGTCGTAAGACGGAGAGTGAAAAAGGCATAGAGTTTCCACTCAACTTTGCTTATACAATCTATTTGAATGGAAGGGGAATGATTTACTCATGTTGAAGAAAATTCATCACGAACCATATATATTTTTATGCCACGTCAACTCTAGTAGGTGTTATCAAGGATTTGTGTAGAATTGGGCTGCAAGCACTTCTTACAAGCGGCACACCAA
Source organism: Neobacillus thermocopriae (assembly GCF_010975035.1). Classification (GTDB taxonomy): domain Bacteria; phylum Bacillota; class Bacilli; order Bacillales; family Cytobacillaceae; genus Neobacillus; species Neobacillus thermocopriae. The sequence goes on from NZ_JAAIUV010000004.1 coordinate 196,939, forward strand.
ATCCCAATCATTTCCTCACTCTCATTCATAGTTACAAAGGACCTATTCATATAAAGCAACGGTATCTCCTCCTTCCAAAGATTAGGTCTTTCATCCTAAATACTACCCCCAAGACTTTGGTAAACAAAAAAAGGATTGCCGTTTTAAACGTGCAATCCTTTTCAAAAATGCTAGGGTTGTTCTAAATTACACCATAATTTTACAGATATTATTCGTAAACTCTACTGGATCTTCGATTGGAAGCCCTTCAATGAGAAGCGCTTGGTTGTATAATAATCCAGTATATAGTGTTAATCGATCTTTATCTTTTTCAAAGGCATCTTTCAATGATTGGAATACCTCATGGTTAACGTTAATTTCTAATACCTTATCTGCTTTAACATTTTGACTGTTTGGCATCGCATTTAAAATCTTTTCCATTTCAATGGAAACAGCGCCACCGGTGGTCAAGCAGACAGGATGTGATTTCAGACGTTTGGAGATACGAACATCTTTGACTTTTCCATCAAGGACTTTTTTCATAAAGTCAAATAGTTCTTTATATTCTTTCTCCTCAGCTGCATTGTCCTCTTTCTTGTCATCTGCGTCCAGACCTAAATCCCCGCTTGAAACGGATTTAAATTCCTTATCTTTATAAGACATCAACATACGAATGGCGAATTCATCGATATCATCCGTGAAGTATAAAATCTCATAGCCTTTATCTGCGACAAGCTCGGTTTGAGGTAGTTTTTCAATACGTTCATTGGTTTCGCCTGTTGCATAGTAAATATATTTTTGATCTTCAGGCATTCTAGAAACATATTCATCTAAAGTAACAAGTTTCTTTTCTTTAGAAGAATAGAACATTAATAGATCTTTTAATTCCTCTTTATGTGCCCCAAAGTCACTATAAACGCCAAATTTCAGTTGTCTACCAAATGACTGATAAAATTTCTCATATTTCTCTCTGTCATTTTTCAATAGGTTTAATAACTCACTTTTAATTTTCTTGTTAATATTTTTAGCAATTAGCTTTAATTGGCGATCATGTTGTAACATTTCTCTTGAAATGTTCAGTGATAAATCTTCTGAATCTACCATACCCTTAACAAAAGAGAAATAATCAGGTAATAGATCCGCACATTTATTCATAATCAAGACGCCACTTGAATACAGCTCCAAGCCTTTTTCATATTCGGCTGTATAATAATCGAATGGAATCTTTTCTGGAATGTATAAAATGGCTTGATAACGTACCGCACCATCTACATTAATATGGATGTGTTTAAGCGGTTTATCAAATCCGTAATGTTTCTCTGTATAGAAATTATTGTAATCTTCCTCAGTCAATTCTTTTTTATTTTTTCGCCAAATTGGAACCATGCTGTTAATGGTTTCCTCTTCTTTGTATTGCTCATATTCTGACTCGCTACCTTCTTTGAGTCTGCTTTTTGTCACATCCATCTTAATTGGATAACGGATGAAGTCCGAGTATTTTTTAATGATGGATTTTAAGCGGTATTCTTCCAAATACTCATCATAATTTTCTTCTTCTGTGTTTTCTTTCACTTTTAAAATAATCTCTGTTCCAACGGATTCTTTTTCACAAGGTTCAATGGTGTAGCCTTCTGCCCCTCTTGATTCCCATTTATAAGCTTCATCACTACCTAAAGCTTTACTAATAACGGTAACCACATCTGCGACCATAAAGGCGGAATAGAAACCAACACCGAACTGGCCAATGATATCATAACCATCTTTTAGTTCATTTTCGGTTTTAAATGCCAAAGAGCCGCTCTTTGCAATGGTTCCAAGGTTATTTTCAAGCTCTTCTTTCGTCATTCCGATTCCTGTATCAATGATTTTTAATGTACGGCTTTCTTTATCTGCTTCTATTTTTATATAGTAATTGTCTTTGTCAAAAGTTAATGATTCATCTGTAAGTGCTTTATAATATATTTTGTCAATGGCATCGCTTGCATTGGAGATTAACTCTCTTAAAAAGATCTCGCGATGGGTGTAAATGGAATTAATCATCATGTCTAATAACCGTTTGGATTCCGCTTTAAACTGCTTCGTTTCCATTTAAGACCTCTCTCCTTTATTTTGTAATGTTTACATTCGATCGATTATATATTTAAAAACAATTAGCACTCTATCAATCAGAGTGCTAATCCAATAATTAAATAACATAAAATACCGGTTCCGTCAATAGAACTCCACCAAGCACCAAAATGTCTTGCCTCCGCCCCCTATCGACAATGTAAGGAGATCTATCCTTTAAGTAAAACTTCCGTACGGCTTATTCGTCACGTTCCTCAGGTTTAGACATTTGTAGTAATTCGTTTAGGATCCATTCCATCCGATTCACTTCTGTTTGAATCCTTTCAATATACGTTGAATTCATTTTTTGTTCTGCTTCCATTTGCATAAGTACCTCTTTTATTGAGGATAATGGGTGATTCATTTCATGGACAATACCGGCTGCCAACTGCCTAGCGGCTGAAAGTTTTTCCGATTGTAGTAGCATTTCTTGCCTTTTTTTCTTTTCAGTTATATCGCGTATCATAATATGGCGTACAGGTTGATTCTGGTAGATCGCTGGAATCGATTTTATCTCTGCGTAAACAAATTCCCCGTCTTTCCTAATCAGTTTTTCTTCCATTATTTCAACCGTTTTTCCAGACTCGACTTCTTCCACTCGTTTCCTAACAATGTCGCAATAAGCATCATCCAAGTAATCATATACACTTTTCCCGATCAATTCACTTTTATCTTTAGCACCAATTAAAGCGACCGCCGTGTCGTTTACATACAGTATCTCCTCTTTCTTTGCAATGACGACTGCATCAGGTGAATGTTCCACGATGGCCATATAAACTTCTTCCCTTTGCCGAAGTTCTTCATTCTGTTTTCTTCTTCTTTCCTTTATTTCGGTAATATCTTTCGCAATCGCATATACCCCAACAATTTCTTCTGAAATGACAATCGGATAGATGGTAATATTGATATCAACGAGTTTTCCACTTTTATGGATGATTTGGCAATCGAAATTCTGAAGTTTTCCTTCCAGTGATTTATAAAAAAAGGAAATCGCTCGATCCAAATGCTCCAATTTGACTACTTTCACATACGACATTTTGGATAGCTCAGAAGCTTCATAACCAAAAATTTGTTCACAAGCTGGATTTAATGGAATGAAATATCCATCCAAATCCATTGCATAAATCGCATCAGAATCACAAGCAAATAAGGATTCATAACTGCTTAGCCCTTTTGACAAATGCTTTTCCAGCAAGATTTTCTTTTTTCGCTTTATATTTGATATAGAACTTGACATTTCTCTTAAAAGTTCCTTTCTTTATGATTAAAATTAGCAAAAAGCCAAATTAGAAAAAGTCAAATTTACGACTTCTAATTTGGCTCTTGTCTTAGATCAAGTATTCCTGTCCAACATACTTACAATTTCCAATCAACAATGATTCTCATTATTAATCCTACTATCTTATAGTAATAGGAAATGGATATTTTATCAACAATCATATTTTAACATGCTTTCACATAAAATAGACAAGCAAAGCTAGTCCAGGGGGAATGAACGTGGCAATGATCCAAAAAATTCTTAAAGTTCCATATCAATAGGATGAAACGATTCATTATTACTTATAGCTGTTTGTTATTTGGAGCTACTCTACAAGGTATGGCCATGTCCTTGTTTTTATTCCCACATTCCATTCCTTCTGGGGGTGCGGCTGGACTAGCCATATTAATGAACCATTGGTTTCATCTCTCACTCGGTTTTTCCTTATGGTTGGCCAATATTGTCTTTCTCCTATTTGCTTTAAAATATTTTGGGTTTACATGGACAATTCGGACAATCCTTTCCGTGGCAACCACTTCTATGACGGTTAGTTTTTTCTCTACCCATATTCCACATATACATACTCATATCATATTGGACTTGATGGCTGGAAGTCTGTTTTTTGGAATCGGGGTAGGGATATTAATCAGAGCAGGTGCCTCTAGCGGGGGGATGGTGATTCCTGCCTTGATGATTGCAAACTATAAGAATTGGAGCCCTGGTAAAGTAATGATGGGGATTAATTTGTTCATCTTTTTATTAACCGCTATGGTCATTGATTATAAAATTGTCCTTTTTGCGGTGATCTGCCAATTTTTCTCCACGAATATTATTGATTTTATCTATCATTTACGATTTGAAAAATTAATGTTCCTGACCGCGAATTGGCGAAGGAGATAGAAGATCCAGTCAGAGGATCTTTCTATCTTCTAAATAGGTGATGATTTTATGGACCGCTTCCTCAATACTCTCACGATGGGATTCAATGATGATCTCTGGATGTTTTGGGATTTCATAAGGAGAAGAAATTCCCGTAAATTCCGGAATTTCTCCTTTTCTTGCCTTTTCATATAATCCTTTTGGATCACGATCCTCACATACTTGTATCGGACAGTTTAAGTAAATTTCAATAAACTCTCCAGGTTCAAACATGTTTCGGACTAACTGTCGATCGGCAAGATAGGGAGAAATAAAAGCAGCAGAAACAATTTGGCCACTGTCAACAAAGAGTTTTGCTACTTCCCCAATTCGTCGGATATTTTCACTTCGATCTTCTTTATTAAATTGTAAATCTCGATTTAATCCATGACGGACATTATCTCCATCCAGTACATAACTATGAATACCTCTTTGAAATAAAGCTTGATCAACAGCATTGGCCAAAGTGGACTTTCCTGATCCTGATAAACCAGTAAACCATAGGACACAACTTTTATGACCGTTTAAAACATGTCGATCTGCTTTCGTCACTGAAGAGTGATGCCAAGTAATATGGTTGCTTTTTTTGACCATTTTCCTCCCCCTAATTTTTGGAATAAATCTCCTTCATGCCTTGGATTAATATCTCCACGACCTCCGGACGACTAAATTCTTTCGGTGGCTGCTCTCCGTTCGATAACATTCTTCTCACCTTTGTACCAGAGAGAATAACATGGTATTGAGGATCATGGGGGCACGTTTTTTCAGAGGCCATATTTTCACATTTTTTGCAGTAAAAACTATGTTCAAAAAATAGCGGTTTGATTCCTAACTCCTCCTCACTAAAGTGGGAGAAAATTTTCTGAGCGTCGTACGTACCATAATAATTCCCTACTCCCGCGTGATCCCTTCCTACAATAAAATGAGTGCAACCAAAATTTTTCCTAACGAGTGCATGAAAAATGGCTTCCCTCGGGCCGGCGTAACGCATTGCTGCAGGGAAAACGGACAAGAACACTCTATTTTTCGGATAATAATGTTCTAATAATACTTGATAACTTTTCATTCGTATTTCACTTGGAATATCATCAGATTTCGTCTCCCCCACTAATGGATGTAAAAATAATCCATCAACTGTCTCTAATGCCGTTTTTTGAATGTATTCATGTGCCCGATGGACTGGATTTCGAGTTTGAAAACCAACGACCGTTTTCCATCCTAAATTTTGAAACGTCTCTCTTGTCTCTTTCGGGTCTAGAAAATATGGATTTAACATACCTTTATCCGGTCTGTTGATCAGCGTAATCGGTCCCCCGATGTAAACTTCAGGCCGCTCAAACAGTTTTTTCACCCCTGGATGTTCGAGTTCAGTGGTTTGATAAACTTTTTCAGCTTCCAGCCTTTTATCTGGATAAAATTTTTCTTTTACCTCCATAACTCCATAGACTTTTTGCTTATAAGTAAGATGAATAGTCTCCCCTATTTTTAGCTCTTTCGCTTTACTATGGGGGACGGCCAAAGTTATCGGCAATGACCATGGAAGACCTGATGTAAGCCTCATATGATATAACACGGATTCATAATCTGCTTCTCCCATAAAACCTTCTAGAGGACTGTATGCTCCATTTGCGATTAATTCTAAATCACTCCATTCTAATCGACTTAATTCCACATGATTCAAAGAGGGATCTACCTTTAGATTTTCATTGATACGATGAATCAATGTTCCTCCGTGTGGGATACTTCTTGTCATTTGCTTCTCCTCCTCTAAAATAAAACGATTCTCTAGGTTAGATGGATCCCGCATTCGGTCTTTTGATGGCCCGCCCATCTGCCGGCCCGTTGGTTTCCAGGCTCTGATACAGGTAAGGTGCAAGGGGCACAGCCAATACTTGGATATCCGTTATCATGCAAAGGATTGTATGGAAGTTGATTCATTTCTATATAGGTTAAAACATCCTCCCATGTCCAATGGATCAGCGGACAAATTTTGATCTTATGAAATTTCTCATCTTTATTGATATATTGGGTATTCCTTCGGGTAGGCGATTGTTCCCTTCGTAATCCGGAGATCCAGGCAAGTGAATTCCTTAATGCTTGCTGTAATGGTACGACCTTTCTTAAATAACAGCATACATTCGGATCACGAAGCCATAACTTTTCCCCATATGTTTTCGCTTGCTCCTCCAATGACATGGTTGGTTTAACGAGGGAAATCTCTAAAGTAGGGTAGCGTTTTTTCACTTTTTCAATTAATTCGTATGTTTCAGGAAAATGGAGACCTGTATCGAGGAAAATAATCTTGGCTTTTTTGTTAATCTTATAAATGAGATCGATTAACACGATCCCTTCTGCTCCAAAACTACATGCATATACAATATCATCCTTGTATTCCTTATAGGCCCATTTTAAAATATCAAGATAATCCCGATGTTCCTTTAAAATTTCAGCGGCCTTTTCTTCATTCCAATTCTCATACGTCAGTTTGTCACTCACGTTTCACCCCTCCGATCAAATGTCTATTTCCGGCAAAATTATACATGTATTATTTTGGACGAACACTTTGTTCATAGAATTGACATGACCATGTTCTGCATAAGAGAGCATGGCACGAATCCAGGAACCATGACCAAAAATTAATACCTTTTTATAACTCCGATACTTTTGTAAAAAAGCAACTATTCTTTCTTCCAGTTGTAAAATACTCTCTCCAAGCAAGAGTGCTTTTGGATTTTCAATCCATGTTTCTCCATAAGTTTCCATTAATTTCTCCTTAGGTTTCCCTTCGAAGGGGCCAAAATCTAATTCATCTAACAAGGGATCCATTTCTGGTTCAAATCCGTACAGTCTTGCCGTCTGTTGGGTTCGTTTCAAGCTGCTTGCTAATACAAGATCAAATGGCATTTGCTGTCTTAATATAGACAAATTACGATTCATTCCTTTTCTCCATTCCTCGGTTATTGGAGCAATCGGGATATCCCTTCTCCCTTGAAGGATTTGATTTTTATTCCATACTGTGGGCAGGTGCCGAATCATAGTAAGTTGCATTCATGCTCCTCCAAATAAAAGGTCTCACTTCTTAATCCACAACGTTGTGCCTCTAGCATTAACACATCGTTTATTTTTACATTTCCTAAATTGACATTTGGACCAATTTCCTTGATAAAGTACATTTGATGCTTAGGTGTTGGAGCTTCAAATATGATTTTCTTCGGATCAATATTTTTAATTAATTCATGTATTAACTCACATCGAACAGTACCGCACTCTTCATAAATTCCGGATGTTCCCGAATCTCTTCCTTCTGTAATCACATACTCAGAGCCAGCTTCCAGCAAGAGCTGGATTTCTTCTAACCATTCGGAAATCCTCATTTCTTTCCTACAATCTTTTGAACCTACTTCAGCAATCACATGAAATGACTCTTTTAATTGTGAAATCAATTCAATCCTTGTTTGTAAGGGAATATCTAATGTACCGTTTGAAACCTCAATCCACTCAATCCCGAGATCATGCAAATAATGGATATATTCGTTCAATTTATTTTGGTAATAGCATTTTTCAAATAACGTTCCACCGCAATAAGGTTTTATCTCATGCTCTTTATAGAGGTTTATTTTTGTTCTGAGGTTTGGTGTCACATAAGCAGAACCAATACCGATTTTTGCGATATCTATCATGGTATGAAAGTCGGCTAATATATTCCTTAATTCTCCCATGGAAGTTCCGAAATCAGCGATACATGTTAAGCCATATACTCGATTTCCGGTCGTCCTTTTGGGCAAGCTTAAAAAATCCATAGGCAAAATACCTCCTTTTTTCTAGGATAGATTATTCAACGAATGGGTGAATGTGTAGATAAAAAGGCCTTCTTCATCGAAATTAGGCGTTTGCCTTGTATAAAGCTATCATTCAATTCAAACAATAAAATAGCTTATATTTTCAGTTAGGGGTGTCATCAGTGCCAAAGCAAAAACACATAGGCATGACTATCTTTGCTATCAGTTCGATTCCGCTCATTTTAGTATTAGGCAATTCCATGCTCATACCGATTTTGCCAAAAATGAAATCAGTCCTTCACATAAGCCAATTGAAAGTCAGCTTGGTGATTTCCGCTTTTTCCATTGCAGCGGCAATTTCAATACCGATTCTTGGTTATTTATCAGACCGATTTTCTCGAAAAGCAGTGATTATACCTGCTCTGATTTTATATGGCAGTGGTGGACTATTAGCAGGTGTAGCAGCGGCTTGGTTTTCCAATGCTTATGTATGGATAATGGTGGGGAGAATGATGCAAGGAATTGGGGCTGCTGGTACTGCGCCCATTGCCATGGCATTAACTGGTGATTTATTTAAAGGCGGAGAGCAAAGTAAAGTGTTAGGCTTGGTCGAGGCATCCAATGGAATCGGAAAAGTAATTAGCCCCCTTATTGGGTCGTTATTTGCCTTATTGTTCTGGTATGCCGCCTTTTTTGCCTTTCCGATCTTTTGTTTCTTATCGGTCTTATTGACTATTTTTTTTATTAAAGAAAAGAAAACAAAAAAAGAACCCCCTTCCTTTGGTACCTATGTAAAAGGATTGGCTTCTGTTTTTAAAACAGAGGGGCGGTGGCTATTTGTCGCTTATTTAACAGGAGCAATTTGTCTTTTTACTTTATTTGGAATCTTGTTTTACATCTCTGATATCCTTGAAAAACGATATCAGATCGATGGAGTATTAAAAGGTGGAATCTTAGCTATTCCTTTATTATTCATGACCACAACTTCTTATATGACAGGAGCGAAGATTGGTAAAAAAATGAAGCGAATGAAAGCACTTATCATTATGGGACTACTGTTAATGACGGTTTCGTTTGCCTCTTTGATTTTCTTTCAAAAGCTTGTTCCCTTTTTTACCGTATTAGCAGTAAGCAGTATTGGTACCGGCCTTGTGTTGCCATGTATCAATAGCTTTATTACCGGTTCAGTACCTACGGACAGAAGAGGCTTTGTGACATCCTTATATGGGTCGGTACGATTTCTCGGAGTTGCCATAGGGCCTCCCATTTTCAGTAAATTAATGGAATGGTCTCGCACGGGGATGTTTTTAACAACAGCAGGATTAACACTCATTTGCGCCCTCCTTTGCATGTTTCTTATTCGAGTGGCTAAAAAAGAATCTTCAAAGGAAAAAGAAAAGGATACCTTATTTGAGAAGCTTCAATTTACTTAAAAAAATGGCTTATGGATGAACTGGATCTGAACGGAAAGGAGGCGTTCAAAAGTGCAAATATTTTTCTCACCAGAAGTGATTACCCCCCAATTTCAAGTGTTAAATGTGGTGGATTCCAAGAATAAAGCAGTAGGAAATGTGGCCTTTTTATTTGATGAAAAAAAGTTATTTGTTTTTGGGATTTTAGAAGAAGAAGGGGTTGGGGCAGATTTTAAAGATTTAGTCACTCCATATGTGAAAGGATTAGCAAAAGCCAAACCGGACGTAGAAATTTTCTCGTGTTTATATATCGGCTGTAAAAAAATCAAACTAAATGATGAGGAAGAAGAAGAAAAATAACGGAATCGAGAGCGGCTCATGAAATGGAAGGGCCCTCTCTTTTTTTATTCTTTTTGAAAATGGGCTAACAAGGCACTTACCTACTTCATATTGTAGTGATGTATATAAAGATCAAAATAACTGAGGTGTGTGTGCCTAATGAGTATCGGCATCATCATTATGGGGCTCTTAATCGGGTTTATGGTTGGATTGACAGGTGTTGGCGGTGCAGCCATGCTTACACCTATTTTAATTTTATTGGGGATCAATCCTTCCATTGCAGTAGGAACAGATCTTTTTTACAACTCGATTACAAAGCTTTTTGGTTCCATCCAACATTACCGGCAAAAAACCATTGATTTAAAGTTAGTCCAATATTTAGCGATTGGGAGTATTCCAAGCGCCATTTTCGCTGTTGGCATGCTCCATCTTTTTGACACCTATTTTCATAACCAAGAGCAAATCATTAAACATGCACTCGGCTACGTGCTCATATTAGTGGCTATTGCTACCTTAATAAAAACATTTATGAAGAAAAAAATGGAATGGAATAGATGGCAATTAATCCCTCTAAAAGAAAAAAGAATGTTAACGATTACGATCGGTGCTGTCTTAGGCTTTATTGTTGGAATAACTTCCATTGGATCTGGTTCCTTATTTGCCCTCGTCATGCTTTATCTTTACCGAATGAGTCCTTCACAGCTGGTAGGAACAGATATCGCTCATGCCTTTCTACTTGTAACTGCTGCTGGTTTGATGCATGCCGGTATTGGAAATGTGGATTACTTATTAACAATCAACCTATTATTGGGATCTATTCCCGGTGTTCTTTTTGGAAGTACACTATCTTCTAAACTCCCAGCAAAACCATTAAGAACCGTCATGGCCTTAATGATCTTATTTAGTGGCATTAAACTCATTTAACCGCTAGGTGTTTTTCATTTAACTCCCCCCATGATAAAGGTCCCTTCATCCATGATAAGGTGTCCCTAAAGAATCACTTTTAGGGACACCCTCTTTTTAATTTGATTCATTTTCATTGGATAATCCTTTCTTTTTTGCTGACTTCTTTACAATAATAAACAGGATGAGAATCATTAATTCCAATATCAATCCAAGGGAACACCAAACTTCAAATGAAAAATGGAGATGTTCCATACTATTTTTAAATAAAAGAATGGAAAGATAACCAAGAATAAAGGAAATGGGGAACATAAATTTATTCGTGTTCGATTTGTAATACATGCTTAAACAATGATTGAAAGCATAAAACAAAAACGCAATTTTTGTGATAATGGTGGGAAGCCAAATAGCGACTATAAATAAATCAAGACGATCAAGAAAATCCGTTAAATGGATTTGTTGAACAAGGATATAAGCAGGATACGTTGCTTCCGTCACAATTTTTGTTCCTAGTACGATGATTTGAAAAAATAAAACAATCAAAAAAAGGAAAAATCCAAGAGTGGTTCCTTGAATGACGGCCTTTCGTGCTGCTTTGATCGGATTGACGTTCCCAATAATAAGAAGAAATAAGAGAAATTCTCCCAACCATGAAAAACCGACGTAAGAAGACTGAAAAAGTGCCTTGATCATACTGACATTGGGAAGTGGTAAAAGATTATCCAATTCAGATTCATTTATTAACAGAAAAGGGATGATTATGGTCACTAACGTTAAAAGAAAAAAGTGGATCCCATTTATCCTTGCAATCACTTCAAGCCCCGACATCGCAATATAGACAATCACTAAAATGGAGAGAATCATCAATATATCAAGCGGGGTGTTGGGTAATAAAACGGAAGAGATAAAATCGATCATCGCTCGTAAATCACGAATAAGAACAAGAAATACAAATAGGAAAAAAAGGAAAACAAACCCTTTTTCCAAAAGGCTCCCTCGTTTTCCAATAGCAAATAAATTCTTATATTCATCTTTTGAGGTTTTACCAAAAATCAAAAAAATCATTAGTAAAAAAATAGGATATAGGATGATGGGAACAAGCCATGCATTTTGTTCTCCTACTTGGACAATGATCTGAGGCAAACTGATAACAGAGCTACTTAGGATAAAATTAGCGACTAAAACAATCAATTGGTAATTTGAAATTTTTTGTGTCATATTTTCACAACCAATCTCGTTATTCTTCCAAACGTATTACCCAAAAAAGAGGTAATCCCATTTAAAAACATATTTTGCATGGCTAGAACAGATACAGCAATGGCCAAAGCAAGAACAAGAATGACCCATTTTCGTTCCTTTTTATCAATAATTTTGGCCTTCCAAATAATGATGGCATATATGGCTAGTGCTAACCAAACGAAAATTACACCTATGGACATTTCATCATTCCTTCTTCCATTCCCCCGAATTTGTAATTCTTTGAATATCGGCATCGACATCGATGAATACATTGACATGGGGTAGTGTCTGTTCCCAATCATTCTTCCATTGTTTCTGCCATTTTTGGTGGCGCTTCTTGTAGAGTTCCCAACCCAAACCAACAATGTCAGCTCCCTTTGAATGGGCGTGTTTAATTACGGACTGAATATTCTGTTTGATTTCTTGTTCCATTTTCCTTTTCACTAATTGATAAGTTTTCGGATCTTCAATTCGAAGATTGGCCTCATTTTCAATAAGGATCCCTGTTACTCTTACTTTCAATTTGAACGAAGGATTGGCACCATTCCCCGTGTACTGAGGTTTCACTTGATTTTCCAAAATTTTAATCGTCATTTCATTATTTTTCGACACGGAAAAGGTAAAAGATTTCTTTTTCATTTTTTCTAATAACCACAAAATTCCTTGGGTTTCCTTGATATTCGTGATGAAAGACAATTTATCTCCCTTGAAAACAGCAAATTTCTCTATTTCTAATTCTTTTCCTTTCTTATCCTCTTTTATTAATCCTGTCACATTCACGAATGGGATGACCGGATCCTTTCCAGGCCGGTCCAAATCTAATAGAGTATCCTTCACTGTTTTGTTGGCCATTGCCTTTGCCATTTCACGAAGAGCTTCCCCTGAGTACTGTTCCATTCTTGGTTGTGCTTTTAATACTTGAATGGAATCCCCTTTGGAAATAAGGAGCAAAGTAGATAATCTAGACTCCGGCTGAATAACGACAGCCCTCAATGACTTTGAAATCCCTTCCTTGGCCAAATCCTCCCCAATGACTAAAACTCTTCGATGGGCAAAGTATAATTTTCTTGATAATCGAAGTTGGACATCTTCCATACTCTCTCTTATGTTTTTTCCTGTTCCTTGTGCAATAAGCACCGGGCCTTCTCCACTGGTTCCACCGCCCCCGCCACTAGATCCTGCTCCTCCCATGGAACTTGGCAGAGGAACTTGTACCGTATAACGATATTTTTCGTTTCCCGCTTTATCCATACCTGAAGTTACAACAAAAGCATTATCATTAATTTCTGTGCGATCCCAACACCCAGTAAGACATATAATTAGGCTAAATACGGCAATCATTTGTATGATCTTTATGATGGATCCCCTCCTTCCCCCATTTTTGGAGGTGATGGCATTAAATGATCCACTTGTCTTTTTTGATCCTCTTTCACAAATTGATCCGGTCTTCGGTTCATCGCCCACCAAGGTACACGTATAAGGACATCTTTTAAAGATTTAAATGATATAGGTGCCAATGGCCAAAAATACGGAATGCCAAATGACCGTAATTTACATAAATGTGTTAAGATAAGAAGAAATCCCAATATAACACCATAAAATCCAAACATTGCCCCTAAAATCATTAAGGGAAAACGTAACATACGAATGGAAATTGACATATTAAATCTTGGGATCGTAAAAGAGGCGATTCCCGTGATAGATACAATAATAACGGTTGGTGCCGAAACGATACCGGCCTCCACCGCTGCTGTCCCAATGACTAGAGCTCCAAGAATTCCCACTGCCTGTCCAACTACCTGTGGAAGCCGAACCCCCGCTTCGCGTAAAGCTTCAAACGAAACTTCCATGATCAATGCCTCTACAAACATAGGAAACGGAATGGCCTCCCTACTTGCCGCTATGCTAAATAGCAAGGAAGTAGGAATCATTTCCTGATGATACGTCGTGACTGCGACGTAAATACCTGGTAAGGTAAGGGCAATAAATAAGAAAAATACGCGAAGCAATCTTAAAAAAACATAAATATGGTAACGCCCATAATAATCCTCACTTGATTGAAAAAACTGCCAAAAGGTCGCCGGCATGATTAAGACAAAGGGAGTTCCATCAACCATTATGGCTACCCTTCCTTCAAGGAGGTTGGCTGCAACCGTATCAGGGCGCTCGGTATTTTGGATTTGCGGAAACATACTCCAAGGACTATCCTCAATAAATTCCTCAATATATCCACTTTCCAATATACTGTCCGTTTTAATCCGATCTAGCCTTGATAATACTTCTTTCACTAATTCGGGAGCTGCAAGGCCTTCCACATATAATATGGCGATTTGTGTTTTCGTTTCTTCCCCAATCTCTCTTGCTAAAATTTTCAAGCGATTCGAACGGATTTTGTGACGAACTAAAGCCGTATTGGTTCTAATCACTTCCGTAAATCCTTCTCTCGGCCCTCTTACGACCGATTCCGTTGTCGGCTCAGAGACCGTTCTCCTGTCTCCTCCCTTTGAATCAAAAATAATGGCCTTTGATACCCCATCCACTAACAAAACGGTATTTCCTTTTAACACATTACTGACAACTTCATCGAGTTCGGTTGTTTCATTCACTGAACTAATGGAAATCATTTTTTCTTTAAGTATTTCCGCTGTGATCCGCTCGCCCTGTAATTCATCTAATAATTGACGAAGACCATTTAACTCAACCGCTAATGTATTGATAAAACCATCCACAAACAGCAAATAGGCCTTCTTTCTCCCCGCAAGAAAAGGTCGAAAGACGATATCTGAACAGTCTTTAAATAACGCTTTTAGAATTTCAATATTTTCCATAATATTGGTATCAACATTTTTATTTGTTTCATCACTGACCAATGCCTGATTTTTAGCCGATTTCTTCCTCAACAATTTTTTCATAGAAACAACCTCGGAAAGAATATTTTTTATAATTTAACCCTCAATTTGAAATTTATTCCTTTTTAAGAAAGTAGAAGCAAAACGAAAGTTGGAACTTTAAAAAACTTGTCCTTCTATGATGTTTCATCTCATACAATGTGTAATAATGATTTTTTTGGAGGTACAAATGTTTATTTTTATTGAAAAAGCGGTATTAGGTATGGCTTTTTTACGAATTTTATCGGGGTGTATTGAAATTATTGCAGCCTTTTTAATGATTAAATTCCATACAGTGGAAAAAGCATTAATCATTAATAGTTCCCTCGCCTTCGTAGGTCCCACCGTATTGGTTATAACAACTACCATTGGTGTTCTCGGTTTGTCTGGCGATCTTTCTTTAATGAAAATTTTTTGGATCTTTCTAGGAGTTAGCTGCATTTTAATTGGGGTCAAATGGTGATTTTGATTTGCTAATGGAAAGCACAAAACGCTCATTGCTTTTTCAAGCGATGAGCGTTTTGTTGTATTCCCTTTAAAAGGGATAGTTAATTTTTATCGTCTTGGTAAAACTAACGTTGTGCTTAAAAGAAAGGTGGCACGAATGATGAACAAAATTGCAAACACTGTCAGGAGGTTAACGATGGGAATTTTAAGTGGAAATCCTAAAGAAGAACCTTTACATTATGGAGAAGTCTTTCACATATGGTCATCCGATTTAATTGGAAACGGTAAAATCGCCGCTTATCAAACCATGTTGAACCATGCGGGGGACGAGGATTTAAAAAAATTGTTAAAAGAAGCCATTGAATTAGCACAGCAAGAAAAGAAAGAAATCGAAACATTATTAAAAGAAAATGGAGTGGGACTGCCCCCTGCATCCCCAGAACCACCAGAAGCATGTTTGGAAGAAATTCCAGTCGGAGCTAGATTCCCTGACCCGGCGATTGCAGCTGCCCTCTCAGCGGATATTGCTGCAGGATTAGTAACTTGCAGCCAAATCATCGGAACGTCGATTCGAGAAGACGTTGCGATGATGTTTGGACAATTCCATATCCAAAAAGCACAGTTAGGCGCTAAAGTGCTGCGCTTAAATAAAGAAAAAGGTTGGCTCATTCCACCGCCACTCCATCTTCATAAAAATCATGAGTGTTAACAATAAACAAAAACACGGTCTATGGACCGTGTTTCAGATTGTAGACAAAAGGCATTCCGAATAAACTTAATTCGAAATGCCTTTTCAAATTTTAAGCAATTTTTGGTCTATATTAACTTTAATTTGACCCCTACGGGGTCAATTATTATACCATTTTT
>NZ_JAAIUV010000040.1 GCF_010975035.1 Neobacillus thermocopriae
CTAATTGATCTCGATTTACTTGTGTATTTTTAGTAAGCATTTCAATATCACCTCGATATTCTATGACATAATTATACAAAAAATGTCGACAAAATCCTTTAAAAAAGGATTTTGTCGACAGTCTGAACCCTTCATTCATAATGAAGGGTTTTTTTGTGCTGTGGAATAAAAAGTGTCATTTTACAAAAAATAGGGATAATGCAAAAAGATCACTTTGGGGGTTATTATTCCATGAAGATGAAAAAAATCTTAATCATGTCCTTCTTTCTTTTTTCAGTTTTGATTTGGCCGGTTTCATATGTAGATACAAATAAAGTTCATGCATTCACAAACCAAGTCATTCAGCATGGTGCAGTAGGTGATGATGTCATTGAACTCCAAGGAAGGCTTAAACATCTTGGCTTTTATACGGGGAAAGTTGATGGTGTCTTTGGATGGAGAACCTATTGGGCTTTAAGAAATTTTCAATATGAATTTGGATTGCCGATCGATGGCTTAGCAGGACCGGCTACAAAACAAAAATTGGTGAAGGCTACGAAAAATTATAAAGGAACAACTACCACCGCAGGGAAAACGAACAAGAAACCGACACCAACTGCAACGAACATACCAAAAGGTTTTTCTCAAAATGATATTCAACTAATGGCTAATGCAGTCCATGGCGAGGCAAGGGGTGAACCATATATCGGCCAAGTTGCTGTTGCTGCCGTAATCCTAAACCGGGTGAACAGTTCTTCTTTTCCAAATACAGTATCCGGGGTAATTTTTGAGCCAGGAGCATTCACAGCAGTGGCAGACGGACAGATTTGGTTAACACCGAATGAAACATCGAAAAAAGCTGTGATTGATGCCATTAATGGATGGGATCCTACAGGAGAAGCATTATACTATTTTAACCCAGATACAGCGACGAGTGCTTGGATATGGAGTAGACCGCAAATTAAACGAATAGGCAAACATATTTTTTGTAAATAGGGGTGATTACAGTTGATTAGAGGCATATTAATTGGTGTACTGGTAGCGGCTGTTGCAGGTACGGCCTATTGGGGATATCAAGAACACCAAGAGAAAAATGCGATTCTTTTAAATGCAGAAAACAATTATCAAAGGGCATTTCATGATTTAACCTATCGGATGGATTTATTGCACGATAAAATTGGTACTACACTAGCGATGAATTCAAAACATTCATTATCCCCTTCTTTAATTGAAGTATGGCGGATAACCTCTGAGGCACATAGTGATGTTGGTCAACTACCATTGACATTATTGCCGTTTAATAAGACGGAAGAGTTTTTGGCTAATATTGGTAATTTTACCTACCGAACAGCTGCTAGAGACTTGGAAAAAGAGCCACTAAGTAATGAGGAATACGAAAAATTAAAACAACTTTATAAACAATCTGGAGAAATTCAAGCAGAGCTTAGAAAAGTTCAGCATATGGTTTTAAAGAATAATTTGCGATGGATGGATGTGGAGTTGGCACTTGCCTCAGGAAAAGAAACTACAGATAATACCATTATTGATGGGTTTAAAACTGTAGAAAAAACAGTAACGGGTTTTGAGGAATCTGATCAAGGCGTATCCATGTCCAATTTACAAAAAAAAGATGAAAATTTTAAATTGATAAAAGGTAAAACCATTACGAAAAAAGAGGCAATAACAATTGCTAAAAAATATATGAATTTCGATGGTAATGCTGAAGTGAAGGTCACTGATAATGGAAAAGGCTCTGATTATGGATTTTACAGTGTTTCAATAAGAAACAAAAAAACCGGTCAAGAAGCAAGTATGGATATAACAAAAAAAGCTGGTCATCCCATTTGGTTTATTAATAATCGCGAAATTACTACACAGAAATTGAGTTTAAATGAAGCGAGTAATCGGGCAACAAAGTTTCTGAAGGAAACTGGTTTTAAAAACTTGGAAGTCATAGAAAGTACCCAATACGATAATGTGGGTGTGTTTAATTTCGTAACGAATATGGATGGCATTAGAATTTATCCAGAATCTGTAAAAGTAAAGGTAGCGCTTGATAACGGAGATATTGTAGGTGTCTCTGCAGAAGAATATTTAAAGTCTTTCCATACGAGGAAAATTGAAAAACCGGCTATATCTATGCAGGAGGCTAAAACGAAAGTAAACCCTAATCTTAAGATTATGGAAGATAGGCAGGCAGTAATAATAAATGATTTAGATAAAGAGGTATTATGCTATGAGTTTTTAGGAACTATGGGTGATGATACCTATCGGATATTTATTAATGCAAAAAGTGGAGTTGAGGAGGACGTAGAAAAATTAAAAGACTCTGAGGAAGTTTACGAAGATACTTTATAAGGGAAAGCATTAGCTTTTCCTTTTTCTATTATATCTAAGTTTAGTTTTGAGTGAATCGGAAATCCACTTTTCAGTTTGGTATAAATAAAAACAATGACTCCGATAATAGTACTAAGATTAGTAACGGGGACGATGCTCTTGAAAAAATTCGAAAGAATATTAATCAAGCTTATTATTATCCAGTTTTTGTTTCTGTTTTTCACACAACTCTTTTTTCACCAATTAAATGTTATACCAGAACTCCATCAATTAACAAAATATGAGGGGGTTAATGAGAATACTTTTACCGAAATTCTTCAAACTTTCCATTCTGACAATAAATAAGCAGGGGTATCCTGCTTATTTTTATTAATTAAAGTACTAAAAAATAGGAAGTAGGTTCGTAACTTATGGTAAAATAAAAGGTAGACACCAAAGTGAAATTCTTAATGTTTTTAGGAGGATTTATGAATAAGAAAAAAATATCAATTGCAATTGACGGCCCTGCTGCAGCCGGAAAAAGTACTGTCGCAAAAATTGTAGCAGAAAAATTATCATATATTTATATTGATACGGGGGCTATGTACAGGGCATTGACATATAAAGCAATTGTGAATCAATTAAACCTTGAAGATGAACAATCGTTAGTGAATATGCTTAGATCTACAGAAATTGATCTGAAGCCTTCAAATCATGGCCAATTAGTTTTACTAGACCAGAAAGATGTGACAAATGAAATACGTACATCGGAAGTAACCAATTCTGTTTCCGTTGTTGCTAAACACCAATTAGTTCGTGAGGAAATGGTTAGAAGACAGCAAGCATTTGCTAGAAATGGCGGTGTGGTAATGGATGGTCGTGATATTGGTACACATGTATTACCTAATGCTGAAGTAAAAGTATTTTTACTTGCATCTGTAGATGAGAGGGCAATACGAAGACATAATGAAAATTTACAAAAAGGTTTTCCATCAGATTTGGAAAAATTAAAAGAGGAAATTGCCCGGAGAGATAAATTAGATTCTGAAAGGGAAGTAGCTCCATTAAGAAAAGCTGATGATGCAATTGAAATTGATACCACTTCATTGAATATTAATGAAGTAGTTGAAAAAATAATGGCTCTTGTATATGAAAGGATTGGATAAGATTGACTTTTTATTCTTTTGCAAAATCAGTTGCTTCTTCTATTTTTAAACCATGGTACCGGATTGAAGCTATTGGTATGGATCAGGTTCCTAAAGAAGGAGGGGTACTGATTTGTGCCAATCATATTCATAATTTTGATCCGATTGTTGTGGGAATTACTGCTCCTAGACCGGTTCATTTTATGGCAAAGGAAGAGCTCTTTAGAGTCCCGGTTTTGAGTGGTATCGTTAGAAAATGTCATGCATTCCCTGTTAAAAGGGGCATGAGTGATCGTGAAGCACTTAGACAAGGGATTAAAGTCCTTAAGGAAGGTCACGTTTTAGGGCTTTTCCCAGAAGGAACAAGAAGCAAAACAGGAGAACTTGGAAAAGGTCTTGCTGGTGCCGGTTTTTTTGCATTAAGAACTGATTGTACGGTCGTACCATGTGCGATTATTGGTCCTTATAAAAGCCTAAGAAAACTAAAAGTAATTTATGGAAAACCCCTACCAATGAATGAACTTCGAAGTGCAAAGGCTTCAGCGGAAGAAGTAACTGAATTAATCATGGCAGAAATCCATAAACTTATTAAAGAGTATAGGTAGGTTCTGCTTGACAAATCTTATTATTTATAAGAAGTTAATAATTGAGATTCTTTTTTCGCTAATCAGAATTTATAGAAAAATGTAGGTATTGCTAGGTAATGGATTAAGGAGGATTACATATGGCTGAAGAATTAAATCAAGTAGAAGTAAAAAGCTTTGAAGTGGGTGACAAAGTAATTGGACAAGTTAGAAAAGTAGAAGAAAAACAGGTTCTTGTTGATATACAAGGTAGTAAACTTGATGGGATCATTCCAATCAGCGAGCTATCAAGCCTTCATATTGAGAAAGCTTCAGACGCGGTTTCAGAAGGGGAAGAATTACAATTAGAAGTTATAAAAGTTGAAGAAGAAGCGTTAATCCTTTCAAAAAGAAAAATTGACGCTGAAAAAGCTTGGGAAAGCCTCGAACAAAAATTTGAAAATGGTGAAATTTTGGAAGCAGATGTAAAAGATGTTGTTAAAGGCGGGCTTGTGGTAGATCTTGGAGTTCGTGGATTTGTACCTGCTTCTCTTGTTGAAAGCTACTTTGTTGAAGATTTTAGTGATTATAAAGGCCGCACATTAACATTTAAAATAGTCGAATTAGACAAAGAAAAAAATCGATTAATCCTTTCACATCGTGCAGTGGTTGAAGCTGAAAAAGAAATGCAAAAACGAAACCGCCTAGAAGAGCTTAAACCTGGGCAAATTATTGAAGGGACTGTTCAAAGAATTACTGACTTCGGTGCTTTTGTAGATATCGGTGGAATTGATGGACTAGTTCACATTTCACAATTATCTCATGAGCATGTAAATAAACCTACTGATGTTGTACACGAAGGTCAAAAAGTACAGGTAAAAGTTTTAAGTGTAGACCGCGACAATGAAAGAATTTCTTTATCCATTAAAGAAACACTCCCAGGTCCATGGTCTAATATTTCTGAAAAAGCACCTAAAGGTAGTGTGTTAAAAGGAATTGTAAAAAGATTGGTTTCATATGGAGCATTTGTTGAAGTTTTCCCAGGTGTAGAAGGTCTCGTACACATTTCACAAATTGCTCATAAGCATATTGGTACTCCACATGAAGTATTAAAAGAAGGTCAAGAAGTAAATGTAAAAGTGCTTGATGTGAATGAAGCTGAACAGCGATTATCTTTAAGTATTAAGGAGCTTCTTGATAAAGAAATTGAAGAAAATCATGATTACGAACTTCCTGAGGAAGCAAAAGGTTTTCAACTTGGTGAAGTGATCGGTGATAAACTTAAGAATTTAGGGAAATAATGGTGATTATTCGTGTCTAGAGAACAACGTAAATGGGATCACATTCGATTTGCACTGGGAAATGAGCAAAAAAGCTCATCGGCTTTTCATGACATAAAATTCCTTCACAACAGTCTACCCAATAGCAGTGTGTCCAATGTTCGATTAGATTCCTTTATAGGCGAACTTTACCTAAGTTCGCCTATTTTTATTAACGCCATGACAGGTGGAGGTGGTGAAAAAACCTATTCAATTAACCAAAAGCTGGCGATTGTTGCAAAAGAGAAGGGATTAGCAATGGCAGTAGGCTCACAAATGGCTGCGATCAAGGATCCTTTACAACGTTATACTTATGAAATAGTTCGAAAAGAAAATCCATCAGGAATAGTCATTGCTAATCTTGGCAGTGAAGCAACTCTTGAGCATGCAAAAGCAGCAATTGAAATGGTAGAAGCAGATGCTTTACAAATCCATTTAAATGTTATTCAGGAATTAACCATGCCAGAAGGAGACCGTGATTTTAGAGATGCTTTAAAAAGAATCGAAATGATCATTCATCATGTTCAGGTACCTGTAATTGTAAAAGAAGTAGGGTTTGGTATGTCGAGAGAAACAGTGCAATCTTTATCTTCTATTGGTGTTCAGGCTGTTGATATCGGAGGATTCGGAGGGACGAATTTTGCTACAATAGAAAATAAAAGGAGGCTACAAGAATACACCTTTTTTGAAGATTGGGGTATTCCCACACCGATTTCAATTGTTGAAGCAGCGATGATTGAAAAGCCAATTTCTATTATCGGATCAGGAGGGTTCTCAAATGCATTAGAAATGTTGAAGGGATTGGCATTAGGAGCAGACGCGATTGGGGTTGCTGGTTATTTTCTAAAAATCCTAGTTCGTGAAGGTATTGAGAAGCTAATGGATGAAATAGACCGTATTCACAATGAAATGCTAATAATTATGACGGCTCTCGGTGCTGAAAGTATTTCAAAAGTGAAAAATGCGCCGTTAATTATTTCTGGGGAAACCTACCATTGGTTAAATCAAAGAGGCATTGATACAAGAAAATATAGCCAACGTTCTATAACTTAATTAAGCTCCTGCCATTAAACAGGAGCTTTAAGTTTTTTAGATATCATCTTTTCCGTCATTTAATCCTCTTGCTTCGGATGGGCTTGATAACTTAGTTGCACCTTTGTAGTGTAAAGCTTGGTCACGATCTGACTCTACCCTTTTACTCTCTCTTAACTTCTTTTCTTGACGATCTTTTCCCATATTTGAACACCTCCTATTTTTTAAGATGAGCCCCGACGAAAATATTATTCAAGGAGTATGAAAGTACATAACACGTACCAATAATGTAAATAATAGGAGGTGTGTAAAATGGAAGGGACTTTGTTTTATTGGGGATTTTGGTTGTTCTGGGTGATTGCAACATTTTTTTTGCCGAATCAAAACCCGTACAGAATGAAACTTGCAGCTACTATATTAATTTCCATTATTCTGTCAAAATATTATCTGATATTAGGTAAGTTTGAAATGAATATCAGTGGATTATTCTTATTAATAACATCTTACTTTTTTTTAAGTCATGAGAAATGGAGTACAATAATCTACTCCATTATTTGTTCTCTAATTATTTCATTGGCTTATACTGGCTTTCAATTACTTGAGATCTTTGATCCTGTTTGGGTGATATTTAAGAGGGAATGGATGTTAGCGGTTGGAATGGTATTTTTAACAATTCTATTACAGAATACATTAAAGGGAAGGTTGTTGGTAGTATTAAGTGGTACAATCCAGGGAGAGGTATTATATTCAATTATACTCAATAAAAATAATTTACCCCATCAAGTGTCAGATTTAAATTATTTGGATGTTTGTTCACTGATTTCTATTTTACTAGTTATTTGGAGCCTCCTAGAAAATGTAGGTGTAATTTTCCAAAATCATTGGAGCTTTTTGGAGAAATCGAAACAAAAATCTTCTTAAAAAACTCACTTATTCTTACGATTGCAGGAAAGTATAAATATTGCTAAGATAATAGGCAGGCCCTTCTTACCAATGGAAGGGTTTCTTTCTTCGTTAACTTGATTTTTGTATTTGGAAGGATAAGTGTTTCAATTTGTTAAATATAAATATGGAAAGGGTGGCGATTAAAATGGTAAAACCTGTTATTGCCATTGTCGGAAGGCCTAATGTTGGGAAATCCACAATTTTTAACCGTATTGTTGGTGAGAGAATATCGATCGTTGAAGATATTCCAGGAGTAACACGGGATAGAATTTATAGTTCTGCAGAATGGTTGTCCTATGATTTTAATATTATTGATACAGGTGGTATTGATATCGGGGATGAACCATTCTTAGAGCAAATTAGGCAACAGGCGGAAGTGGCGATTGATGAAGCGGATGTAATTATTTTTTTAGTAAATGGAAGAGAAGGTATAACTGCTGCAGATGAAGAAGTAGCCAAAATTTTATATAAATCTAAAAAACCAATAGTATTAGGAGTAAATAAAATAGATAATCCAGAAATGCGTGACCTAATATATGATTTTTATTCACTTGGATTTGGTGAACCAATTCCAGTTTCTGGTTCCCATGGGTTGGGAATTGGAGATTTGCTCGATGCTGCAGCTAAATATTTCCCGAAATCAAAACAAGAAGAATATGATGAAGATGTTATCAAATTTTCATTAATTGGCCGGCCAAATGTAGGAAAATCATCTTTAGTGAATGCGATATTAGGAGAAGAACGCGTGATCGTCAGCAACATAGCTGGGACAACCCGTGATGCAATTGATACGCCATACACATATCATGGGCAAAAATATGTCATCATTGACACAGCTGGAATTAGAAAAAAAGGAAAGGTCTATGAGAGTACAGAGAAATATAGTGTATTGCGTGCGTTAAGAGCTATTGAACGTTCTGATGTCGTTTTAGTTGTGATAAATGCAGAAGAAGGGATCATTGAACAAGATAAAAAGATCGCTGGTTACGCTCATGAAGCAGGAAGGGCGATTGTAATTGTTGTAAATAAATGGGATGCTATCGAGAAAGATGAAAAAACGATGATTGAGTTTGAGCGTCAGATTAGGGAACAGTTTTTATTTCTTGATTATGCACCTATTGTTTATTTATCTGCCAAAACCAAAAAACGAATACATACATTATTACCGATGATTAATTTAGCAAGTGAAAATCATTCCATGAGAGTGGAAACGAGTGTGTTGAATGATATTATTATGGATGCTGTCGCCATGAATCCTACACCGACAGATAAAGGTAGACGTTTAAAAATTTACTATGCAACACAAGTATCAGTTAAACCTCCAACTTTCGTTATTTTTGTTAACGATCCGGAATTATTACATTTTTCTTATGAACGATTTTTAGAGAATCGAATAAGAGATGCGTTTGGTTTTGAGGGAACACCTATCAAAATTTTTGCAAGGGAAAGAAAATAAGCGTAAGGAGGGTGTAATGGATGGTACAAGAAAAAGATGTTATTGCTGTAATTGGAGCAGGAAGCTGGGGAACAGCTCTTGCAATGGTGTTGGCGGATAATGGTCACACTGTACGTCTTTGGAGCCATAATGAAAATCAAGTGAAAGAGATAAATGATGAACACACAAATAAAAAATATTTACCCGGGATTAGTCTACCTAAATTAATCACTGGATATGCTTCATTAAGTGATGCCTTAATTGGGGTAGAAATGGTAATTTTGGCTGTACCAACAAAGGCCATCCGGGAAGTAATTGGTAAAATGAGAGCAGTTATGAAAAACCCCATTACACTTACACATGTCAGTAAAGGAATTGAACCAGACACTTTATTACGTATTACGGAAATTATTCAAGAAGAAATGCCGTCGGAACTTTTAAAGGATATTGTCGTACTTTCCGGACCTAGTCATGCAGAGGAGGTAAGTCTTCGACAACCAACAACGGTGACTGTTTCTTCCGAAAACATGGCTGCAGCGGAAGTGGTACAGGATTTGTTTATCAATAATTATTTCCGCGTTTATACTAATCCTGATGTGATTGGTGTTGAAATTGGTGGTGCACTAAAGAATATTATTGCTCTGGCAGCTGGTATTACAGATGGATTGGGGTTTGGTGATAATGCCAAAGCAGCTTTAATTACGAGAGGATTGGCGGAAATCGCTCGCCTTGGAACAAAAATGGGTGCAAATCCGTTGACCTTTTTAGGCTTAACGGGGATTGGTGATTTAATTGTCACATGTACAAGTGTCCATTCAAGGAATTGGAGAGCGGGTAATCTTTTGGGGAAAGGGAAAACGCTCGATGAAGTCCTTGAAAATATGGGTATGGTTGTTGAAGGTGTCCGAACAACGAAAGCTGCTTATCAACTGGCTAAAAAATATGATGTGAAAATGCCAATTACATTTGCTCTATATGATGTATTATTTAATGGTAAAACCACGAAAGATGCGGTAGATGGTTTAATGGGCCGAGCGAAGACTCATGAAATGGAAGATTTGGTAAATATTCTTGGTGAAAGAAATTTGTAGATGAAAAATAACGTTTTTGATAAGAATATAGGCGTTCGATGATACGCTTTTTAACATAAATGCATACAATGCAGCGAAGTAACTTGATAGTATGACGCCTGGAGTATGGGTTATTTAGTCTAATTGGCTGAAGTAAAGAATTCGCCCCTCTTTACTTCAGTTTTTTATTTTTTATGCTATAATTACAGTCGAAAAAGGGGGAAATATGATGTCACCAGCTATGATCAAAATGTGGATATCTATTGCTGGAATGGGATGTATGTTTCTGGCAATATTATTCATTTATTTGAGTCGATATAAATTAAAAGGGATTTTTCGAGTTATTACGGGAATGCTTGCTTATTTATTTTTACTAGTTTCAGGTTTGATATTGTTTATCGTACTTTTTACATAGTCAAAAAATGTCTAATATCAAAGGTGATTATATGAATTGGAGAATGCTTGGTGTATTCTTGGTACTTACAGTTTTCCTTTTATCGGGCTGTATGTATCCGAAAGAAAAGTTAAAACAGAATCAAATACCTTATAAGGATCAAATCCAAGCAGTTCAAACGGCAGTAGATGAATTTAGAAAGGATAATGGCGGAATTCTTCCCATTAAGACTAAGGAAGCGGAAACCCCAATCTACCAAAAATATTTGATTGACTTTAAGAAAATCACGCCAAAATATTTGGCAGAACCTCCAGGAAATGCTTATGAAAGTGGAGGGGTTTTTCAATATGTACTTGTTGATGTAGAAACGAACCCAACAGTAAAAATATTTGATTTGAGAATAGCAGAAACAATTCGGGAAATTAAGTTAAGAATTAAAGCAAATGATTACCCGCCTTATAAAGAAACTTTGGCTAAGAACATTTATTCACTTGATTTTAAACAATTAGGTTATAAAAAACCACCTGTGGCTGTAAGTCCATATACAAATCAAAATTTATCATTTGTTGTCACGGGAAATGCCGAAGTATATGTGGATTATCGCCCAGATCTTTATCAAGCCATCAAGAAATCTGAAGTGGAACTGAAACCAGGGGAAGACATTCGTTCTATTCTAGTGAAAGATTCGATGTTTGTTCCTGCTTATTCATTACCGTATACGTTAGATGAAAAAACAAAAGAACCGATATTTCTTGAAGAATAATACTATTTTAATCATTAATGATTGAATTAAGAATGATCCGTATCTATAATTTTTGTCATAACCCTTCTCTTACGAAATATATTGTAGGAGAAGGGTTTTTGTATGCAAAACATAAAGTAAAGGATAACTTACTATTTTCCTTTACATGAACATAGATAGAAACCCTCCAATCCATTAAACAAATAGGTAAATAGATAACAGCAATTTAAATTAAAGATAAGGAGGTAAAAAATTTTATAAAAATGTCATAACTAAATAGGACAACATCATAAACATATACTGTCCCAAAATACCTAATGGATGAAATTATCCCACTTTACGTTATGATCAGGAGGGGATCACTTGGAAAAGGTAGATATTTTTAAAGATATTGCTGAAAGAACGGGCGGCGATATTTACTTAGGAGTAGTCGGAGCAGTTAGAACAGGTAAATCAACATTTATAAAAAAGTTTATGGAGCTTGTTGTATTACCGAATATTAGCAGTGAGGCGGAGAGGTCCAGAGCACAAGATGAGCTTCCACAAAGTGCTGCAGGAAAAACAATTATGACTACTGAGCCGAAATTTGTTCCGAACCAGGCTGCAACCGTTCATGTGGACGAAGGGCTCGATGTAAATATTAGACTAGTAGACTGTGTAGGTTATACCGTTCCGGGAGCAAAGGGTTATGAAGATGAAAATGGACCAAGAATGATTACTACACCTTGGTACGAAGAACCTATTCCTTTTCATGAGGCCGCAGAAATCGGTACAAGAAAGGTCATTCAGGAACATTCGACAATAGGTGTTGTTGTTACAACGGATGGAACCATCGGAGAAATTCCAAGAAGTAATTATATTGAGGCTGAGGAAAGAGTTATTGAGGAATTGAAAGAAGTTGGTAAACCATTCATTATGGTGGTCAACAGTGCTCAGCCTTACCATCCGAGTACAGAGACGTTGCGCTCTAGCTTGGCAGAGAAATATGATATTCCAGTAATTACAATGAGTGTTGAAAGTATGCGTGAAAGCGATGTATTAAATGTCCTTAGGGAAGCACTATATGAATTTCCAGTACTTGAGGTAAATGTAAACTTACCAAGCTGGGTGATGGTCCTTAGGGAAAATCATTGGCTTCGTGCAAGCTATCAAGAAGCAGTAAAAGAAACGGTAAAAGATATCAAGAGATTAAGAGATGTTGACAGAGTAGTTCAGCAATTCAGTGAGTTCGAATTTATTGAAAGAGCAAGCCTTGCAGGGGTTGAAATGGGTTCAGGTGTTGCTGAAATCGATTTGTATGCTCCAGATGAATTATATGATGATATTTTAAAAGAAATCGTGGGTGTAGAAATTAGAGGGAAAGATCATCTTTTGGAACTTATGCAGGATTTTGCTTATGCAAAGGCAGAATACGATCACATTGCTGATGCTCTGAAAATGGTGAAGCAAACTGGTTATGGTATTGCCTCCCCGACATTATCTGATATGAGTCTCGAAGAGCCGGAAATTATTCGTCAAGGGGCCAGATTTGGTGTAAGATTAAAAGCGGTAGCTCCATCCATTCATATGATTAAAGTGGATGTTGAATCCGAGTTTGCACCAATTATAGGGACGGAAAAACAAAGTGAGGAGCTTGTACGTTATTTGATGCAGGATTTTGAGGACGATCCGCTGTCTATTTGGAATTCTGACATCTTTGGCCGAAGCTTAAGCTCTATTGTTCGAGAAGGGATACAAGCAAAACTGTCATTAATGCCGGAAAATGCAAGATATAAACTAAAAGAGACGTTAGAAAGAATTATAAACGAAGGATCAGGTGGATTAATAGCGATTATTTTATAAAAGACTCCATTAGGAGTCTCCAGATTGTAGACAAAAGGCATTCCGAATAAGCTTAATTCGAAATGCCTTTTCAAATTTTAAGCAATTTTTGGTCTATATTAACTTTAATTTGACCCCTACGGGGTCAATTATTATACCATTTTTGGACTAGTCCAAGTCCAGTTTGCCAGTTTCTTTA
>NZ_JAAIUV010000041.1 GCF_010975035.1 Neobacillus thermocopriae
CTTAAAAAATTGTCCATGCAGGCGATGCTTACTTTTGCTGCAATGAATTTAAAGAAACTGGCAAACTGGACTTGGACTAGTCCAAAAATGGTATAATAATTGACCCCGTAGGGGTCAAATTAAAGTTTATATAGACCACAAATTGCTTAAAATTTGAAAAGGCATTTCGAATTAAGCTTATTCGGAATGCCTTTTGT
The DNA here is from genome assembly GCF_010975035.1 of Neobacillus thermocopriae. Lineage (GTDB taxonomy): Bacteria > Bacillota > Bacilli > Bacillales > Cytobacillaceae > Neobacillus > Neobacillus thermocopriae. Next base: position 198 of record NZ_JAAIUV010000041.1, read on the forward strand.
CTACAATCTGAAAGATGTAATCATTTGATTACATCTTTTTTGTATATTACGCCAGGACTAGTCTTTTCCACCCTAGCCCATACATAATTTTTTAATAAAAAGCATAAGTTTTTATGAAGATTGTTAGCAATTTGCCCATTTCAACATAGACTATATGGACTTATTCCATAGGAGGGAAATCAGAGTGAAGATCCATATCGTACAGAAAGGGGATACTCTTTGGAAGATCGCCAAGAAGTACGGCGTGAATTTTGAGGAGCTGAAAAAGATGAATACACAGCTCAGTAACCCTGATATGATTATGCCCGGTATGAAAATAAAAATCCCAACATCAGGTGGATCGATAAAAAAAGAAAGCCATGTTGGAACGAATCCGGGTGCAGGAGGGAAAAAAGAAATTCCACTTTCGGAGTACTTTAAGGCTAAAGAAAAGCCAGTAAAAGAAGTACCGACGAAAGAAGCGCCAATTAAAATGGCACCGATCAAAGAAGCGCCCAAAAAAGAAGTTCCAATAAAAGAATTACCGAAAAAAGAAATGCCAATGAAAGAGGAACCAAAAAAGGAAGCGCCGAAAAAAGAAATGCCAATGAAAGAGGAACCAAAAAAGGAAGTACCAATAAAAGAAATGCCAACGAAAGAGGTACCAGCAAAGGAAGTGCCTAAAAAGGAAGCCCCTATTAAGGAGACCCCAAGTAAAGAGGCACCAATTGAAAAAGAACAACCTATCTTAAAGGAAACACCAAAAGAACCATATACCCCAAAAATGCCCCTAAAAATCGCACCAGAAATAGATTTAAGCAATTATTACACAATGAATATGCAGAAAATGAAGGTAGAACAACCGAATATACTGCCTGAAGTTAAAGATGTGCCAATGAAAGAAAATCCGGTACCATCTCCGCCACCAATGATGGAGGCTCCTGCAGAAATGCCAATGCAAGAACAATGTGTTCCTGTTACACCAGTTATGCCTGGTCCTGGTTTTTGTCCTCCATTTGGTGGTTTTCCGATCGAAGGACATTTTTCAAATCAATATGGCCAAATGATGCCAATGGGTGCAGGATATGTACCGGGTTCCCCTGGAGGAGAACCGCCATTGGCTGGAACCCAGGCTGGAGCACCTTCAATGGGTGGAACATCAAATCAGTTTAATATGGATGATGAATCTTCTACATTTATGCCTCAATTACCAGAAATGAATCCAGGATATAATCTTGGAGCTGTGATGGGAGCTCAAACGCAAGATTCTCAACCAGCAATGCCATATATAGATCCGTCCACTTATGGCCAAATACCAGCGGGATATGGTCAAATGCCAGGAGGATATGGTCAAATGCCAGGAGGATATGGTCAAATGCCAGGAGGATATGGTCAAATGCCAGGAGGATATGGTCAAATGCCAGGAGGATATGGTCAAATGCCAGGAGGATATGGCCAAATGCCAGCGGGATATGGTCAAATGCCAGGAGGATATGGCCAAATGCCAGCGGGATATGGTCAAATGCCAGGAGGATATGGCCAAATGCCAGCGGGATATGGTCAAATGCCAGGAGGATATGACCAAATGTCAGCGGGATATGGTCAAATGCCAGCGGGATATGGTCAAATGCCAGGAGGGTATGGCCAAATGCCAGCGGGATATGGTCAAATGCCAGAAGGGTATGGCCAAATGCCAGGAGGATATGGTCAAATGTCTGAAGGATATGGCCAAATGCCAGTGGGGTACGGTCAAATGTCTTATGAATATCCACAAATGATGGGACCAATGGGAATGGGTTCAACTGAAGGAGGAATGCAACAAATGATGCCGATGAGCCAACCTTCACAAGGGATGTCGGTAGGCTCAGGTGCAGGTGGTGACTGTGGATGTGGTGGCAGGTCTCCAATGGAGACACAATCGGAGCCACAGGAACAAAATTTTGTACCACCAACCCCTCCAATTTATAGTGCACCATTAACAGGATTTGATCACACCATTCAGCCTCCTTTTATGAATCCTTATGGTATGGAACCAATGGGATCAGGTTTTGAAGATGAAAGCAGTTAATAGGGATTACAAGGGAGACGATACTTATTATGATCGTCTCTTCTCTTATTTAAAAACGAAATTTCTAACGGAAAACCTGCAATTAAAACCCATTCGAAAGGATGTCTTTCTTTTAAAGTCCCAAAAAATGACCTGTATTTTAAAAGGCTATCGCTCCGAGCATAAATTAAAAGTACATGAAGCTTTTACATCTACCCTTAGAAAAGAAGGATTTTTCCACACATACAAATTTTTAACTCCTCCGGGCGGAGAATTGCTTACATTCGAAGGTACTTATTTTGCTTGTATTGAGTATATTTCCCCTAATGAAATACCTTTTTCGTACCAAACCGTCCAAAATCGGAAAGAGGCTTTGAAACTACTGGAAGATTTTCATCAAATTACCTCTCATTTTGAAGTTCGCTATCGCACTTTACTACCGAAAGCGGAGCTATTAGGAAAATGGATAGAAAGATACAAGATGTTTATAAATAATCTTCCTACGATTCGTTATTTTATAAAAGAACCGTATATTTCCGAAATGATATCTTGGGCAAGTTGGTCACTAAGTCATTTAGAAAAAAATCAAAACCTACTTGATCAACAATCTAAAGTCATTTTACATGGAGATGTTGCTCACCATAACATTTTACGTGATGAAAGTGGCCGTTTATTTTTAATTGATTTTGACCTCATTCAAATTGGGCCGCCTGCTTATGACTATTTGCAAATGTCTAACAGATTTTTACCACACTTAAATTGGTCTTTTGATCGACTTTCTAAATATAAACAAATTAGGAAATATATAAAGAATCGGGCGTTTTTGTATGCTTTGGCTTACCCTGCTGATATTTTTCGCGAATGGAATCGAATGATTAGAGAAAAAACATATTTTGATCCAAATAAATTAAAATATGTTACAGAACTATCTATTGGTCAATTTCATATCAGGAAACAATTTATTGAGCAATTAAAAAATATTTTAGAGGAAATACAAGAATGAAACCCCCACAAAAATACCAACCTAAATTTGAGCATAAAAAAATGCTCAGGATGATGTAAGGGGGTTAGTTGCTTGAATAAAAAGCAGTGGATGATTCCTTTTTCTGTTCTTGCACTTATGGGAGCTGCGGGCTGTGCCAATAATACTGATCAAAGTGCTTATAATGATGGTCATAAAAACTCCTTAGGTCCGGTAGGGTATTACTCAAATGAAAATCATCCTGATAACAATTATAGGATTATGAGAGATAATGATGGTGCTATACCAGAATTAATGGATCACACGATTGGGGAAGAGGACCACTTTATTAATGAAAACAGAAGACGAAATTTGCAGGATAAAGACGAAAATGGACATCCGAAAAATCCATCCACCCCATTAGCGAAGACCGATAAAAATTTTTTTCAGCGTGATAATCGTTTTAGTAGAAGTGATGCGAATTATCATGGCCATTTAAATAAACCAATTGGTACTGGTTCTGTAACGAAACCAGAATATCAGGAGAATATAACTGATCAAATCCGTAGCCGGGTAAGAAGGATTGACAATGTACGGAGTATTAGATCTGTAGCTTATGGTAATACTGTCGTGATTTCAGTAAAATTATTTGATAATCGCAAGGAAGCTGAAACGAAAAGAGATATAAAAAATGCGGTAAGAACTTTAACAAGCGGCAGACCAGTAAATGTGATCATCGATGAAGGGACTCTAGGACGTGATCGTAATATCAATAATGAAGTACGCCAGCCAGAGCCTTAATAATTAAAAGGCAAAGCTTCAAGAGCTTTGTCTTTTAATGTGCACTCGGCATGTATTTTTTCTATTTGGTTCAACTTTTCTTTAGTTAAAGATGAGAAGTTCTGGGTATTTCTCTTCTTACTCCATTTTCAACAGAGGATAAAAATAGAAATGAAGGCTAAACTAATAGTGGATAAATTGTTTATTATTTATAAGTAAGAGGTGAATAGCATGAGGTTCAACAGAAAGATAGCTTCTCGATGTAGTTTGGCTGTCGTATTAGTGCTTTCTTTAATATTTGGATTGGAAAGGACTAAAACAATGGCTCAATTAGATAAGCAGCCACAGTCAAAAAAGGAACCTCTGCAAATGACAGTTATTTTAGAACGAGAATATTTAGATGGAGAAGTAAGTCAAGAAGTTGTGAAAGAGACAGTTTGGTCCAAGGAAAAGTTTTGGACAAAGTACGATCAGTGGAAAGTGATAAGTAGTGACGAGAAAGCGGTAGTATTTCGCAAACAAATAGATGATATCTCCCCATTATTAAAGGCTAATGGATATTTTGGCATTACGGATGATGGAGTGTTAACGATTTTCAATGGAAGGCCAGATCGGTCTAGAATTATCCAATCATTTTTTCAAATTGATATAAAAAAACTGGAATTTAAAACCCAAAAAGAACTTCTAGAAGGAATTCCTATAAAAAATAAAGACCGGTATGTGGAGGTTTTAGAGACTTTTAAGCCATATTCGCTGAAAAGAGAATGAATATTGATAAAACAGTCTGGTTTTCATTGAATCAGCCTGTTTTTTTTATGAGATAAGAAAGTATTTTTCTAGCAGCGATTTTCTTCATCTACTTTTCAATTGTATGTTAGAATGAGGTCATGCGCCCAAAAGGGGCAGCAGGAAAATAGGGGAGAGAGTCGTCTTGTTTGAATTTATTAAAGGAACTATCGAGTTTGTCGGTCCGGAATATATTGTCATTGAAAACAATGGAATTGGTTATCAAATATCCACTCCAAATCCGTTTATCTATTCTGGGAAAATGAACACGATGGTGACTGTTTATACGTATCATTACGTCCGAGAAGACATCATGGCTTTATATGGATTTGAGACACGAGAAGAAAAACGTCTATTTACAAAGCTATTAGATGTCTCAGGGATTGGTCCAAAAGGTGCGCTTGCGATTCTTGCTTCGGGTGAAGTACAGCAAGTGGTTCATGCGATAGAAAATGAAGATGAAAGCTTTTTGGTCAAATTCCCAGGAGTTGGCAAAAAAACCGCGCGGCAAATGATCCTGGATTTGAAAGGGAAACTCCAGGATATTGTCCCCGATTATTTCCCGAACCTATTTAATGCTGATAAACTTCAAGTACATACAGAAGTGCACAACACGGCATTGGAAGAGGCTATTCTTGCATTGAAAGCCCTTGGTTATTCCGAAAAAGAAATTAAAAAGATTTCACCTGAATTAAGAAAAGAACAGCTGTCCACAGACCAATACATTAAAATGGCCCTGCAGCGGCTTTTGAAATAGGTGATAAAATGGAAGACCGTATCATATCAAGTGAAGTAAATGAGAGTGAGATCAGTTTTGAACAAAGCTTGAGACCTCAAACATTAAAGCAATATATAGGTCAGGAACAGGTAAAGGGAAATCTAGAAATTTTTATTAAAGCAGCCAAGCTTCGAGAGGAAACGTTAGACCATGTGCTTCTTTATGGTCCCCCGGGGTTAGGAAAAACAACGCTAGCAGTCATTATTGCCAACGAAATGAATGTAAATATACGTACAACCTCGGGACCGGCTATTGAAAGGCCAGGCGATTTAGCTGCGATTTTGACGGCCCTCGAACCGGGGGACGTATTGTTTATTGATGAAATACACCGTCTTTCCCGTTCTATTGAAGAAGTATTGTATCCGGCAATGGAGGACTTTTGTCTTGATATTGTGATCGGGAAAGGGCCGACAGCTCGGTCCGTTAGACTGGATTTACCGCCATTTACATTGGTTGGTGCTACAACAAGGGCAGGGGCATTGTCGGCACCATTTAGGGACCGATTTGGAGTTTTGGGACGTCTCGAGTATTATAAGGAAGAAGAACTAAAAAATATTGTCAAACGAACGGCAGAATTGTTTGAAACCGAGATAGATGATGAATCTGCTGCAGAAATTGCCCGTAGATCTAGGGGAACCCCAAGGATTGCCAATCGCTTGCTTAGAAGAGTGAGGGATTTTGCCCAAGTAAAGGGTGACGGGGAGATTTGTTTGGCTCTAGCGAAGGAAGCTCTTGAATTGCTACAAGTGGATAGTATGGGATTGGATCATATTGACCATAAATTATTAAAAGGAATGATTGAAAAATTCCGAGGTGGACCGGTCGGACTTGATACAATCGCAGCATCCATTGGAGAAGAAGCTGAAACGATTGAAGATGTCTATGAGCCGTATTTACTGCAAATTGGGTTTCTTCAGCGGACACCAAGGGGAAGAATAGTTACCCCAAAAGTGTATCAGCATTTCGGCATGGAGATTCCGGGTGTGTAATGGGCCCAATAACGATACCATTTTGACATGGAGGTGAAAGAACGTGACAGGCCTTTCAAAAACACTTATGATTATCGGTGCAATTATTTTTTTGATTGGTTTACTCATGCCATTTATTAACCTTGGAAAACTGCCGGGTGATATTGTCATTAAAAAAGGGAATACTACTTTCTATTTCCCTATTGTCACTTCCATTGTCTTAAGTATTGTTTTATCATTGATATTCTATTTTATTGGACGATTCCGTTAATGTAAGGTGTGTTTTACGTGAAGGTAGACTTATTTGATTTTCATTTGCCTGAAGAATTAATTGCTCAAGTTCCTCTACAAAATCGGATGGATAGCCGATTAATGGTATTGGATAAAAAAACAGGCGCAATTAAGCATGAAGTATTTAAAAATATTACCGAATATTTGCGTGAAGGGGACTGCCTTGTTTTAAACGATACAAGGGTTCTTCCTGCACGCCTTTTTGGGGTAAAAAAGGATACAGGAGCTAAAATTGAAGTGTTGCTATTAAAGCAACTGGAAGAAGATCAGTGGGAAACACTGGTGAAGCCTGCGAAGCGCGTGAAGATAGGTACAGAAATTGATTTCGGCGATGGCCTATTGAAGGCGGTTTGTACAGGAACTTCAGATCATGGAGGTCGAGTTTTCAAATTTACCTATAAGGGTATTTTTTATGAAGTTCTTGACCAGCTTGGCGAAATGCCTCTTCCACCGTATATTAAGGAACAGCTCGATGACCGAGAACGGTATCAAACGGTGTATGCTCGTGAACCTGGTTCAGCTGCTGCTCCGACAGCAGGGCTTCATTTTACAGAGGAGCTTTTAAATGAGGTTAGGGAAAAAGGTGTACATATCGCCTTTGTTACTTTACATGTTGGGCTAGGAACGTTTCGGCCTGTTAGTGTGGACGATGTCCAAGACCATGAGATGCATGCTGAATTTTATATGGTTTCGGAAGGAACTGCGAGACTCCTAAATGAGGTAAGAAACAATGGTGGCCGAATTATTTCAGTTGGAACCACCTCCACTCGGACGTTGGAAACCATCGCTTCTGCAAATAATGGCCGCTTTGTTGAAGGAAGTGGCTGGACGGATATATTTATTTATCCTGGCTATGAATTTATGGCGATAGATGGAATGATTACCAATTTTCATTTACCTAAATCCACCCTTATCATGCTTGTCAGTGCTTTGGCAGGACGGGAGAATGTATTAAATGCCTATCATATAGCTGTCGAACAACGTTACCGCTTCTTTAGTTTTGGCGATGCGATGTTGATCATTTAGTGGAAAAGATGCGGAGCGATGCTGAGAGGAATGTTTTTAGGTAGTGAAACTAAAATATATTCCTCTTTTACACTCCTTTTGCACCGCTCTGCTCACACTGCTTTTAGGAAGGAGAAAGTAATTTGACTGCGATTCGCTACGAATTAATTAAAACATGTAAACAAACGGGGGCCCGGCTTGGCAAAGTGCATACCCCACATGGATCATTTGATACACCTGCATTTATGCCGGTTGGAACACTTGCAACCGTTAAAACTATGTCTCCTGAAGATCTGAAGGAGATGGGTGCCGGTATCATTTTAAGTAATACATATCATTTGTGGCTCCGTCCCGGTCATGATATTATCAAGGAAGCAGGTGGACTACATAAATTTATGAATTGGGACCGGGCCATCTTAACCGATTCTGGCGGGTTCCAAGTATTTAGTTTAAGTGAATTCCGTAAAATTGAAGAGGAAGGGGTCCACTTCCGTAACCACCTTAGTGGGGAAAAATTATTTCTATCACCGGAAAAGGCCATGGAAATTCAAAATGCTCTTGGTTCTGATATCATGATGGCTTTTGATGAGTGCCCGCCGTATCCGGCTACATTTGAGTACATGAAAAAATCGGTGGAACGTACCTCAAGGTGGGCGGAGCGCTGTCTAAAGGCGCATCAACGACCGAATGAACAAGGATTATTTGGAATTGTTCAAGGCGGTGAATATGAGGAACTTAGGAAGCAAAGTGCCCAGGATTTAATTTCACTTGATTTTCCTGGGTATGCCGTAGGCGGATTATCGGTTGGTGAACCAAAAGATGTAATGAATCGTGTGCTTGAATTTACGACACCGCTCTTGCCAGCCAATAAGCCGCGTTATTTAATGGGTGTTGGCTCACCTGATTCACTCATTGATGGAGCAATTCGTGGTATCGATATGTTTGACTGTGTATTGCCGACAAGGATTGCTAGAAATGGTACTTTAATGACAAGCCAGGGTCGTCTTGTAGTCAAAAATGCCCAATATGCAAGAGATTACGGTCCACTTGACCCAGCATGTGATTGTTATACATGTCGTAATTACAGTAGAGCTTATATAAGACATTTAATTCGCTGTAATGAGACCTTTGGAATTAGATTAACTTCTTATCATAATCTATATTTTCTGTTAAGATTAATGGAGAAAGTCAGACAAGCCATAAGGGAAGACAGGCTTGGTGATTTCCGAGAAGAATTTTTTGAGCAATATGGTTTTAACAAACCAAATGCGAAAAATTTCTAATAGATGTTGGTTGAAAGGAGGGAAATAGGCATGGAAGGATTAGGTTCTTTAATTCCACTTATATTGATGTTTGTCATTTTTTATTTCTTACTAATCCGCCCACAGCAAAAGCGTCAAAAAGCGGTGCAGCAAATGCAAAACGAATTGAAAAAAGGTGATAAAATCGTTACGATTGGCGGATTACATGGATTTATCGATTCTATCGATGAAAATAAAGTTGTCATCAAATGTGGTGACGGTAGTCGTCTTACATATGACCGTACTGCAATCCGCGAGGTTGTTGAACCTGCAAAGAATGCAGAAGTATAATAGTAAAAAAGGAAGCCACCCTGCTTCCTTTTTTATTTTACTTAACTTAGAAAACTGTCTAGTTCCAGTGCTTCAACCGAGACTCCTTCATTCTCTTTCTACGATAAGTTAACATCGGTTCATTTTCGCTCACCGTGTTTCCTATATCTCAGTTGGAGACCACCACAAGGAAAGCTCCGAGAGCATTAACATCGCACGACCGAAAGCGATAGCTTTTGGGAGGAAGCCATACGCCGCTGAGCAGGGAGCTTTCGCTTTTCTAAACCGAGCGAGTTTTTCCGCTAGTGATATTGACACCTAGGATTCCGCCCATCATGGAGATTAATGTATAACATGTATGATAGATGATCTGCTCGAAGTCAAATAGGCGATCATAACCTAAGTATTGGAACAAAAATACAATTAACGAATAAAATAGACCGGTAAGTCCTCCAATTAACCACCCTTTTTCTTTTCGTTTCCTCCCGGACAGAAAACCACCGCCAAACAATCCGATAAACGATAAGGTTGTAACAACATATTGAAGGGATGATTCCTGAACCGAAGTAAATCTAAGAATGAGGGAAAAAATTAAACTGGAAAGAACGGCAAATGCGAAAATAAAAATCAATCCGTACAGCATTGCTGTACCCAAGCTTTTTGATTCGATGTTTCTCTCCTCCTTCAGTTGCCTGCAGGCCGACATAATTTATTCCGAATTAATCGTGTCAAGCCTCGGAAAACAGTTTTATTTCTTAGTACAAGCGTATTCATGAATCGGTGAAAGTAGAATTAAAATTTTTTTATTAAATAAATAAATTGGTAATTGATTCCGTTCATGATTTTTTTCATTCTGTAGACTCTATAACTGAGTGGAAAAAAAGGAGAGGTAACACGTGGAATATATTTTTACAATGGTGTTTCGGACTATTTTGCTATACGCGGTAATTGTCTTGATCTTTCGCTTAATGGGAAAAAGGGAAATTGGAGAATTGAGTATTCTAGACCTTGTCGTTTTTATTATGATTGGTGAATTGGCAGTCCTTGCTATTGAAAGGCCGAAAGCCCATTTAATTGAAGCTATATTACCAATGTTTTTGTTAATGTTAATTCAAATTATTATGTCCATTGCTTCATTAAAGAGTAAAAGATTTCGTGATTTGGTAGATGGAAAACCAAGCATAATTATTAACAGGGGAAAAGTAGATGAAGAAGCTATGCGTCGTCAGCGCTATAATTTTGATGATTTATTAACTCAATTAAGAGAGAAGGATATTCGGAGCATCTCAGACGTTGAGTTTGCCATCTTAGAATCAACAGGTAGTTTATCAGTCATCGAAAAAAAGAATAAAAATAACAACAAGTCAAATTCAAAAAATCAAGGTGATATTACAATCCCATTGATAATGGACGGACAAGTAAATGAGGACCATTTGAAAAAGATTAATAAAACGAATTTATGGCTTCGCCAGGAATTGAAAAAAAGAGGTTACAGAGATATAAAAAAAATTTCGTTTTGCAGCTATGAAAATGGGGAATTTTATATTGACCTTATGGATGAAGAATGAAAGACACGCCTTAATTAATAAGCGTGTCTCAGATTGTAGACAAAAGGCATTCCGAATAAACTTAATTCGAAATGCCTTTTCAAATTTTAAGCAATTTTTGGTCTATATTAACTTTAATTTGACCCCTACGGGGTCAATTATTATACCATTTTTGG
>NZ_JAAIUV010000042.1 GCF_010975035.1 Neobacillus thermocopriae
ATTTACGTTTATTTGCACTTGCTTTAACATGCGTAGAATCAATAAATACATGTTCAGCACTAATCAACTTTTTATCAGAAGCTTCTTTTAGAATGCGGTAGAAGATTTTTTGAAATAGATCTGTATCCTTGAAACGTCTTTCATAGTTTTTTCCGAAGGTTGAGAAGTGGGGGACTTTATCATGAAACCCAAAACCTAAGAACCAACGATAAGCAAGGTTTGTTTCAATTTCTTCAATAGTTTTGCGCATAGAGCGAATACCGAAGGTATATTGAATAAAAGCCATCTTAATTAATACAACAGGGTCAATACTTGGACGACCACGTTCAGATGAATACATATTCTCAACTAATTTATATATAAATGAAAAATCAATAGCAGCTTCTATCTTACGAACCAAGTGATTTTCAGGAACCAGCTGGTCTAAAGTAATCATTTCTAATTGATCTCGATTTACTTGTGTATTTTTAGTAAGCATTTCAATATCACCTCGATATTCTATGACATAATTATACAAAAAATGTCGACAAAATCCTTTAAAAAAGGATTTTGTCGACAGTCTGAGAGAAGCTAAAGCTTCTCTTTTTTCATATAATTACACCATTACTTTCTTCTCAAAACGATCAATATCGTAATCATTTCCGATTACAATCAACACATCATTTTCACGTATTACCTCTGTTGCTTGTGGAGAAACGATGATATCTTCTCCTCTTTTTATAGCCACAATATTTAAGCCATATTTCTTACGAATATCTAAATCAATAATCGAATGACCGCTAAGTTTGCCATTTGCAACAATTTCAACAATACTATGTTCATCAGAAAGCTCAAGATAATCAACAACATTACTTGATATCATGTTATGAGCAATTCTTTTTCCCATATCTCTTTCCGGATGTACAACATGATCAGCACCAATTTTCGTTAACACTTTTTCATGATAATCGTTCTGTGCCTTGGCTGTTATACAAGCTACTCCTAATTCCTTTAAAATTAATGTAGTTAAAATACTCGATTGAATATCATCTCCAATCGCAACAATTACATGATCAAAATTTCGGATTCCCAAACTTTTTAACACCTTTTCATCCGTTGAATCCCCAACCGCTGCATGAGAAGCAATCATGGCAAATTCATTTACTCTTTCTTCGTTTTTATCAATGGCCAGTACTTCCATACCTTCAGCGGTTAATGTACGGCATATACTTCCTCCAAATCGGCCAAGCCCTATTACAGCGAAACTTTTTTTCAAGAAAACTCCCCCTAAACGCACATGATCATAGACCACAAACAGTATAACAGCCCATTCATAAAAAACAGGCGAAGATATCATTAATGTGAATTAACTACGATTCCCTTTAAATGAAAGGTATTTTTTTAGCATATTTACTGCTACTTCAATGGCTCTTTCATCTGGGTTTAATTTAGCATGATGTAATCCATAAGGAGAATGTACCCCTAGCCAGAACATAAACCCAGGAATCTCTTTTAGCATATAGCCAAAATCTTCTCCTGTCATTGCCTCCTTGCATTCGATAACTTGCACATCAGCTAATCTTCGACTGAAATCCATAAACTCCTTCGTCAATTCTTCATTATTGTAAACCTGATGGTACATAGAACCATAATCAATGGTTGCTTCACATTCAAAACCTATTTCGATTCCTTTAACCAATGCTTCAATTCGGTGCTTTACCTTTTGCATCGATTCTTCGGATAAAGTTCGTATAGTCCCTTCAAGCCTTGCATGTTCAGCAATTATGTTTTGTACTGTTCCCCCGGAAATTTTCCCAACAGTAATTACAGCACTATCTAACGGATCTATATTTCTAGCAATGATAGTTTGCAGCTGATTAACCAATGTGCAGGCAGCAATAACCATATCGTTTGTTTGATGAGGATAAGCAGCATGCCCTCCTTTTCCCTTTAAATCAATAAAAAGTTCAGACGTATTGGCAAATAACAGTCCTTCCTTGATAGCAATTGTACCTACGGGATATTCCGGAGCAATATGAAGTGCAATTATCATATCAGGCATCCATTCGCGCATTTCCTCTGATTTTAACATTGGATCCGCACCGCCAGGTCCCTCTTCCGCAGGTTGAAAAACGAATAATAAATCGTCATCAATAGGATTTTGTGAAAAATGGGTAAGTAGGCCAAGTGCAATACTCATATGAAGGTCGTGGCCACAAGCATGCATTCGCTCTTGATGGACGGAAGCGAACGGAAGTCCTGTTTCCTCTGTAATAGGCAAACCATCCATATCTGTTCTATAGCCAATGATTTTACTTGGATTCATTCCATGTACCTTGACAAATATACCCGTTTTCCATGTTTTAATGGAAAGCCTTTCTTGAGGCAAGGAGCGGATATAATCCAATAAATAAGCCTGTGTTTTAAACTCTTGAAACCCAAGTTCTGGGATTTGGTGAAGATCACGGCGTATTTTAATTAAATAATCCATTTTTTTCTCCCTTCAAAAAGAAGCGTGGAGTGGCTCCACGCTTTCAATGTAAATTATAATTGACGTAATTCTTGCATAATTTCTGTCTTGGATTTAGTTTTTTCATCTATATCTTTAATTTTTCTTGCTGGTGTTCCGGCAACAACTGTATATGGTGCAACATCTTGAGTAACAACTGCTCCAGCAGCAACTACTGCCCCTTTTCCTACGGTTACTCCTTCTAATACAACAGCATTTGCACCAATCATCACATCATCTTCAATAACAACCGGCTTTGCAGAAGGAGGCTCGATTACCCCAGCCAAAACAGCTCCTGCACCAATATGGCAATTTTTACCGACAGTAGCTCTTCCACCAAGAATAGCCCCCATATCAATCATTGTTTTTTCACCAATCACTGCTCCAATATTGATAACAGCTCCCATCATAATGACAGCATTATCACCAATTTCAACTTGATCGCGAATAATCGCACCAGGTTCTATTCGAGCATTAATATGCTTCATATCTACTAATGGAATCGCTGAATTTCTACGGTCATTTTCGACTACATAATCTTCAATTTTGGATTTATTTTCTTCTAAAATAGGATTAATTTCAGACCATTCACCAAACAATATACCTGTGTTGCCATTAATAAAAGCTTTTGTATTGGCTCCAAAATTAATACCATCTAAATCTCCCTTTAGATAAACCTTTACCGGAGTAGATTTTTTACTGTTTTGGATATAAGAAATAATTTCATACGCATCCATTTTTATAGCCCCCTATTCATAACTAAAAAATACTTTAACAAACAAAAAGAATGAAAACAAGTAAAATTATGATATTTGAATTAAGATTCAGAAATATATTCCTTAATTACTTCGACCAATGCTTGTACTTGTTTTAATTGAAAGGCAGATTCATATCCAAGAAGCCAGGTATCCCTCTTTAATGGCTCTCCATTTTCATTAACAAGGGGAATTTTATAAATTTCTCTTTCCGCTTTAGTTAAAGTTATACCAGGCAAAATGGCATAACCAATGCCGTTAAAGGCCATTTGCTTACATGTTTCAATTTGATCCACTACAATCGTCCGCTTTGGAGAGGTTTTAAAATTTCGCATCCACCAGTCCTGTATTTCCTGGTAATAATTTGAGTCACTTTTGAATTGGATAAAGGGTCGGTCCGTTTCAAGCAATTGCTCTGGTTTTGTATCCTCCCTGTCAACTAGAAAAAGAGGATCAGAAAATAAATGTACTTTAACCCCTTTCCAATCAGGAGTGCCCCGAATAATTCCAATATGTACCTGATCATCATACAAACTATTTAATATCTCACTACTCCATCCAGTAACTAGTGAAATCTTGACTTGTGGATATTTATTCACGAACTTTTTCAATACTTGAGGTAGCCAATTTTGCCCGACAATGGAAGCTACAGCAATTTTTAATGTTCCGGACACACCATCCTGGAGGGAATAAAGTGTTTCCCTAACTTTTTCCTGCTTTTTTAATACTTCATTTACGAAAGCAATCACATGCTCCCCCGCTGGAGTTAAAGACAAGCCCTTTTGTGAACGAATAAATAATTTTGCTCCCCATTCCTTTTCAATTGTTTGAAGTCGCTGTGAAAGTGCAGGTTGAGAGACGAACAGACGCTCAGAAGCTTTACGCATATTCATCTCCTGTGCGAGTACGTATAATAATTGAAATTCAGAAATTGATGACAAACTCTCCCCTCCTAACTAGTAGTTTGAGCGGTAGCACTTTTCTTTTTTGGAATAAAACATATGAATAGCAAACTAACGATTGCAAACGTCAATACAACATAATAAACGGTATGCAACGAGATTGTTAATCCATCCTGCAAAATATTTCGAGTTGCTTCTGTTAATGCTGTCCGTTCCTCTTCTTTTAATAGAATATTTGCATCATCTGCTGTTAATGATGTAGCCTTTTCAGCAAAATAATGGTTTAAACGATTATTTATAATCCCACCTAATAATGCGGCACCAATTGTATTGCCTAGATTTCGCATAAACATATTCGCAGCTGTTGCTATCCCTCTTTGTTCCCAGCCAACTGTACTTTGAATAGAAACTATAAAAGCTGTTGATGTTAATCCCATTCCTATACCAGTCAAGAAAGAACCAGTAGCAGCCCATAAAGGCCCTGAGGAGGCATTCATTGTCACAAAAACTAGACTACCAATTATTAAAAATCCGCCTCCTATTAATAAAGTTTTACGATTCCCAATGGTAATAAGCATCCGTCCGGAAAGAGTTGAAGCAATGGGCCAGCCAATGGACATCGTTGTTAATGTAAAACCAGCTACAATTGGGGTTTGTTCCATTACTCCTTGAACAAATGTTGGTAAGAAACTAGAGATTCCAATCAGCATAATTCCTGTTGTTAACGAAGTGATATTAGCAATAAATATTGATCTTTTTTGCCAAATAGAGAAAGGCATTACTGGCTCACTTGCCCTACCCTCTTGTATGACAAAGGCGATAAATGTTATGAGTGCTAAAACTAATAAAGAAATGATTTGCCATGATCCCCAAGGCCAGTTGCTGCCACCCTCTACTAAAACAAACATAATAGAAGAAACGGTGATCGTTAATAAAATGGCTCCTGCATAATCAATTTGATGTTTCTTTTTGTTAATATTTTCATGCAAAAATAACCAAATTCCTGCCAATGACAATATTCCTAATGGAATGTTGATCCAAAAAACATATTTCCAGGATATGTACTGAACTAATAATCCTCCAACTGCAGGTCCAGTAATGGCAGAAATTCCCCAAACACTCGAGAGATAGCCCTGAATTTTTGCTCGTTCTTCAGCCGTATAAATATCTCCAACAATGGTAGTGGCAATTGGCATAACGGCTCCTGCACCAAACCCTTGGATAAGTCGAAAAATGACTAGCATTTTCATCGATGTAGCCAAACCACAAAGAAGCGAACCAATTAAAAAAATGAAAATCCCAATAGTAAGAATGGGTTTACGACCAAATAAATCAGAAAGTTTTCCGTAAATTAACACAGTTACTGAATTCATCAATAAATAGGCAGAAAAAACCCAACTATAAAGAGTAAATCCTCCCAAATCTGCTACAATAGCTGGCATGGCTGTAGAAACAATGGTAGCCTCAACAGCCCCCATAAACATAGCTAACATCACAGAGGCTAAAACAAGAGGTTTTTTTGTTTGTTTAAATGGTAAGTTCATTGTGAAAAAATGTTTTTTTCTTTCACCCAATTTGAACACCTCTTTTCGTAAAAAATACAACCCCCGATTGGGGGTATTAAAATATCATTAATTCACTTTCAATCGTTTAATTCTTGTGTTTATTTGATTTAATACTGTACTACGCGGCAAGATTCCTGCAAAAAATCCATCTTCGGTTTCTACACAAAGAAATGGATGATTAACTAATAAATCTAAGCAGTTTGGAAATGGATCTGACTGTTTTACCCGTGGAATTGACTTTTTCATTACTTCTTCTACACGCTTTTTTTCAAGTTGTTCAAATTCTATACGTTCTAGCCCAAGAATAGAGTCCATGATAATCGGTGTACTGATCAATCCATGTAACTTATAGGAAGGGTCTAATACAGGTATTGCCGTATAACCACTCTTTGTTAATACTAACAGTGCATGTTCAAGATTATTACCAATTTGAACATGGGCCACTCGTTCTGAAGGTATCAATAATTCTTTTATTGTTAATTTCAGAATTTCTCCGCTAGGAAAATTCATATCACCGAAACTCCTCATGTACGTATTTATCATAATTATTCTAACACAGTTTTCCGTTATCTGTATATTTATATAAAGACTGCGTATATAGGACATAATAAATATTTTGTAATTCATGAATTGGTGGAGAAGAATTGTAGATAACGGTGGGAATATTGGGCTTTTTACACTCCCTCAAGTAATAAATCGTTAAAAAATCCTAAAAAGAAATACATCGGGGGCGTTATTCAACAGCAAAATTTAACACTAGCTATATAAAAATAGGAACCATGATGGCTCCTATTGTATTAAATCGAAAATTTCAATGGTGATCATGTCAATATTATCGAATTGATATCGTTTTGGCTTTTCCTTTTCATAATATACTTCCAATTCGAAGGTTTCGGTTTTAGGATGAAAAGTTACTTGACACTTTCTTTCTCCATTTACTTCGAAATAACGTTGAGAAGGTTCACCACTTGCTGACTGCTCCTGTAGGTTTTTTAATCTTGTTAATATACCTTGAAGCTGTGACATTCGCTCCTACTCCTTTCAAACACTAACAAACTTCTATGATTTAGGTTTCACATTTGACATGTTTCTATCCTTAAAGATTATTTTCACAATATGATATATAACTGTTGTACATGCCAATATTACAAGAATAAATTAATGAAGTCTTTTTGTCCAAGCAAAAATGAAAAATAGACCATATTTTTTTCAAATTTACATAAAAAAAGGACTCCTACATGAGGAGACCTGTTAATAAAAGGAAACAGCGATAAAAAGAATGATAAAAAGGACTAATGCAAAAAAGATTCCATAAGAAAGGAAAATAGGATTTCTAGTGTAAACATTTTTTTGAATCGAATTTGCTATTTGTGTATCCATTTCCCCCTCTACTACCTTTTGTTGTCTACCCGCAACAAGTGTATAAATAAGGGAAATCAGCAAAATACCAACAATTAATATAGCCAAGGTTAACTCAAAAAGATTCATGAGCTTCTTACTCCTTTTTCATTGGATATATCTTTACAGTTCCACCCAATGAATCATTCTATTCAGGAGCATTCTTACAGTAACGAATCATGTTCGAAGAGATATTGATATGAAATATCAATAAATAAATATTCATTACCGTTCATTGGAAATGAAAATGTTCTTATCGTTTCACCAGTTTCAATATCACAATATAAATCGGATAATATTCCCTTTCGGTCATTTCGCATCTTAATAATATTTTCTAAAAAATATGGCCTCCAGCTCCAATTTTTGTGAATATACTCATTTTGAATGTGCCAACCATCAGTTTCCTTAAATAAGTTTGGAGATTTTTGAAAGCCATCATCATCACAAATATACATCCGAAAGGCAATGTGATCCAGTTCTTTCCCTAATGCAAATAGTAATTCCTCATAGCTTGATTTTTTGTTTTTAATGACAATATCTTGCACTTTTGCATGAAAAAATTCAGCAGTAGTATAAACGGCTTCCAGTTTTCTTTTTTCATACAAAATAAAATCATGAAATTTTTCTTTCAGCCGGTCCTTTAGCAAATCTCCCTCAATAAAATCAGAAACAGGGGGATGTAAATAATACCCTTGATAATAGCGCCCTCCATTTTTCCATGCAAATTGCATTTGATAACTCATTTCTATATTTTCAAATAATAATGTTGCACCGATCTTTCTAGCCAAAAGTGAAATTGCATAAAGAACATCATTAAAGCTCGTGCCGGTAGAAGTTGATTTTAAGGCTTCTAAATTAATTTTTAATATATCGGGCTCAATTTGACCTATTCGTTCAAAAAAGTGACTTTCACTTTCTAGTCTTGCAATCGCCACTTTAATTCCATATGTCCGATAATATTGTAACAAGTTATCGAATTGAGCTAAATCACCTTTAAAATTATGATCTGAAACTTCCAATACAATACGAGTTAATGAAAGGCCTTTTTTTTCAAATTCCAACACTTCCTGCAGAAAAGGTTCACCATGTCCATACATTAACAAATCAGCATTTCTATTCAAAAAAATAGAAACTTCTTCATCGAGTTCAAGTATTTTTTCCAGGGCTTTTTTTACTAAAAGCAAGTCCACTTCATATTTATATTCTTCTGGGATTTGATCATCTTGAAAAAATGGTCCTAAACTTATTATCGAATCACCAGAGTCATATCTGCCTAAAACTTCATAACCAATCACTCTCTGTGTATCGGCACTAAAAATCGGCTGATAGTACGGAACAACATTATCAAGATTTGAGAGGATATCCAAGGCATCCATCCAGGTACCTCCAATTAACATTTTTATTATTATACCATACGCTAACCTTTAGCTGCTTGTTCAAGCAGATGTATAACGGTTCAATTAAAAGTTTATAAGCTGTTTCACTTGCAATCATTGGGGAATTTCACGAAAATATAAGAAAGGATTGAACGCCCGCTTATTGGTTTACAAGTAAGAGTGCTTGGACTGTGATAAGGGATCATAGAAAACGCAAAAATGCCGTATCATCAAATTATCTGTAGGTTGGTAAATAGCATGCCGAAAAAACAAACAAGGAGAATATTTTTAAAACGGATATTTAGTTCATTATTAACTTTGCTTGGCTTAGGTTCAGGCGGGTATATCTACGCAAATCGAATAGAACCCTTCTTACTTGAAATTGTGCATATGGATATGAAACATCCTCTCATTCCTCAAAGCTTTACTGGTAAAAAAATTGTTCAATTTAGTGACACCCATCTTGGATTTCATTATAGTCTTCAGCAGTTTAAAAAATTGGCCAAAACTATTAACAACTTAGGCCCAGATATCATATTTTTTACCGGTGATTTAATGGACGAGCCCAATAAGTATTCTGAAATTAACCAACTTGTACCTATTTTACAAAGCTTGGATGCCCCACTCGGAAAATTTTGTATTTACGGCAATCATGATCATGGGGGATACGGATCAGAAATCTATCGTAATGTGATGGAAACAGCAGGCTTTCAATTGCTCTTAAATCATTCAACATCAATATCATTGAACAATTTAAGCAGAATAAATATCATCGGTATCGATGATCGAATGTTAGGAAAACCAGACATACCATTAGCATTAAAAAAAGTTACACCCGATCAATTTAATATATTATTGTCACATGCTCCAGACGTTGCAAATGATGTGTCTCAATATCCTGTTCATTGGCAACTTAGTGGTCACAGTCATGGTGGGCAAGTTAAAATCCCATTTATTGGTCCACTTGTCATTCCTCCATTTGCAAAAATTTACTATGAGGGATTCTATCGAGTTGGAGATGAGGAATCATTGTCACTATATGTGAATAGAGGCATTGGAACAACTCGACTCCCGTTTCGTTTTTTATCCAAACCCGAAATTACAGTTTTTACATTAAAACCAGAGAAAAATTAAGAAAAGCGCATGCTCCCTGAACAGCGTCACATTACTTCCTCCAAATGCTACCGATTTCGGTTTATACTGGCGCATCCTTCCTTGGTAGTCTCCAACTGAGATATAGGAAACACAAAGAAAACGAAGTCATTTCGAGGATGTTGACAGGTCGTATGCCAGAAATCTACTTATAGACCATTTTCAAAGAAAAAATATTCATTTAAAATAAAAAAATCCTTATATTAGATAAGGATTTCAGACTGTCGACAAAATCCTTTTTTAAAGGATTTTGTCGACATTTTTTGTATAATTATGTCATAGAATATCGAGGTGATATTGAAATGCTTACTAAAAATACACAAGTAAATCGAGATCAATTAGAAATGATTACTTTAGACCAGCTGGTTCCTGAAAATCACTTGGTTCGTAAGATAGAAGCTGCTATTGATTTTTCATTTATATATAAATTAGTTGAGAATATGTATTCATCTGAACGTGGTCGTCCAAGTATTGACCCTGTTGTATTAATTAAGATGGCTTTTATTCAATATACCTTCGGTATTCGCTCTATGCGCAAAACTATTGAAGAAATTGAAACAAACCTTGCTTATCGTTGGTTCTTAGGTTTTGGGTTTCATGATAAAGTCCCCCACTTCTCAACCTTCGGAAAAAACTATGAAAGACGTTTCAAGGATACAGATCTATTTCAAAAAATCTTCTACCGCATTCTAAAAGAAGCTTCTGATAAAAAGTTGATTAGTGCTGAACATGTATTTATTGATTCTACGCATGTTAAAGCAAGTGCAAATAAACGTAAAT
>NZ_JAAIUV010000043.1 GCF_010975035.1 Neobacillus thermocopriae
TCTTGCCAAAGGCACCGCTGGGTAGCTATGTGCGGAAGGGATAAGTGCTGAAAGCATCTAAGCATGAAGCCCCCCTCAAGATGAGATTTCCCATAGCGTTAAGCTAGTAAGATCCCTGAAAGATGATCAGGTTGATAGGTCAGAGGTGGAAGCACGGTGACGTGTGGAGCTGACTGATACTAATCGATCGAGGACTTAACCAATTGAAAAAGTGATGGCATTTGCTTTTGGTGAACTCGTTCTTCCCTACTTCTTCTGCATTATCTAGTTTTGAGGGAATGAACCTCAATTGAATAGGTCCGGTGGCAATGGCGAGAAGGTCACACCCGTTCCCATACCGAACACGGAAGTTAAGCTTCTCAGCGCCGATGGTAGTTGGGGCGAAAGCCCCTGTGAGAGTAGGACGCTGCCGGGCAAAAAAAGCAATCTATTCATAGGTTGCTTTTTTATTTTATTTGCTGAGATAAACAGATGTTGCTTTGAGAAAGTATTTCAGCGTTTAGCGGAGCACAAGGGCAAGAAATGTCTACAAATATTAAAGTTGCCGAAGAGGCTTTACTGGAAAGTCTACGATCTGATTTTCTTGGATTACAAGTCAACAATTATGATTAACAAAGTGTATTTTTTATAAAAAGTACACTGTACAGAAAGAAATCACATACAGACATACACCCAATTCCAAAACCCAACATATGATATAAATTAAGACTAACAAGATGAAAATTCAAAAAATTGTATACAAATTGATTTTAGCGGGCAGAATGGGTGTATGGAGGTGGAAGAGTTGAATTCAAATTTAGCTCATAGGCAGTTTGAAGAAACATGCATTATTTGTGAGAATTTAAAACCAAAAGGCATACATCTATACACTTCTTTTATTTGTACAGACTGTGAACATGATTTAATACAAACTGATACCAGTGATCCAAAGTATAGTTATTTTCTAAATAAGTTAAAAAAAGTAACCACACCTGAAATTTTTTCATAACAAAGTCCAATAATGGGCTTTATTTTTTTGCATTGAGAAGAGAAATATAAATCTATGTTAAAATAAATAAGGACTCTAAAAAAGGAAGCATGAAGATGGTCAAACAATCTGAAATCCCATTATATACTGCGTTGTGTAACCATAATAATAAAAAGCCAATCTCTTTTCATGTACCCGGGCATAAATATGGCCTTCTTTCTCATGAGGAGAGTTTTTTTCATGATATTTTAAAAATTGACGCCACAGAGTTAAATGGTTTAGATGATTTACATTCACCGGAAGGGCCAAT
The DNA here is from genome assembly GCF_010975035.1 of Neobacillus thermocopriae. Classification (GTDB taxonomy): domain Bacteria; phylum Bacillota; class Bacilli; order Bacillales; family Cytobacillaceae; genus Neobacillus; species Neobacillus thermocopriae. The sequence goes on from NZ_JAAIUV010000043.1 coordinate 1,278, forward strand.
ATTAGAAGCAGAAACTCTCTTAGCTGAGCTATATCAGGTACAAAAAAGCTTTTTTCTCATAAATGGCTCCACTGTAGGGAACCTGGCAATGATGATGGCTGTGTGTTCAGAAGGGGATACTGTTCTTGTTCAAAGGAATTGTCATAAATCAATTATTAATGCATTAAGATTGGTGAAGGCTCAGCCAATCTTTTTGGATCCGGAGTATGATGAGAATTGGAAGATTTCAGCAGGGGTGAGTAAATCTACTGTTGAACGGGCGATCCGGTTATTTCCTGATGTGAAAGCTATTGTTTTAACCTATCCAAATTATTATGGCATGGTTTATGATTTACAAGGCATTATTCGAGAAGCACATATACATAACATTCCTGTACTTGTTGATGAAGCACATGGGTCCCATTTTATTATTGGCAGCCCGTTTCCAAAATCGGCTGTTACATTAGGAGCGGATGTTGTTGTGCAATCTGCACACAAAACTCTTCCAGCGATGACAATGGGATCATTTATGCATATAAATAGCCGGCTGGTAGATGATGAGAAGCTAAAGGAATCTCTTACGATTTTCCAATCGAGCAGTCCTTCTTATCCAATCATGGCATCACTGGATTTAGCGAGGAATTATCTTGCAGAATATCAGCAAAAAGATGTTGATTATTTGCTATCAGAAATAAATAAATTTAAAAAGGAATTAGCTAAAATACCGATCATAAAGGTATTAGACTTCCCAAATGCAATAGGTGATTGGTTAAAAATAACAATTCAAACACGTTGCAGTTTAAATGGATTTGAACTGCAACAGAAGTTAGAACAATATTCTATTTATACAGAATTAGCTGATCCGAATAATGTACTTTTGGTCTTGCCGTTGCTTAAAAAAGGACAAACCTATCCTTTACAAGAGACTGCAATAAACATAAGGAAAGCTTTAGAAAATTTACCATACCAGGAACCAAGGCAATATACATTTAATAACAGAATTAAAATTTCTCAACTGGCTATTGAATATAAAGAAATGGATCGGTTAGAAGCAGAAGATATAAGCCTGGAAAAAGCATTGGGGTGTGTTTGCGCTGAAACTATTATCCCTTACCCACCAGGAATTCCACTACTTTTAAAAGGGGAACAAATAACAGCTGATAAACTAGACCAGTTAAAAAGGATGATCGAAATGGGTGCTCGTTTTCAGGGGGGATCATTACTAAAAATGGGTTTGGTTAAGGTGTTTCGTACATTGTAAGAGGATCAATTGGAGGTTTTTATAAATGACAAATGGAATATTTATTACATTTGAGGGGCCTGACGGGGCAGGTAAAACAACCATCCTCAGCATGATAAGTGAAAAGTTTAATCATGCGGTTATTACTAGGGAACCGGGCGGCATAGATATTGCAGAACAAATTCGAAAAGTTATTTTAGCAAAAGAGAATACAGCGATGGACCCAAGAACAGAGGCGTTGCTCTACGCCGCTGCAAGAAGACAGCATTTAATGGAACGTGTAAAACCTGCCTTAGAGGCAGGGAAAATGGTACTTTGTGACCGATTTGTCGATAGTTCATTGGCTTATCAAGGTTTTGCCCGGGGCTTAGGGATTGATGAAGTTTGGACAATTAATCAATTTGCAATTGAACAGATGATGCCAGATTTAACAATTTATTTTGATATAGAGCCGGAAGCGGGTCTATTAAGAATTAGTAAGAATAAGGGAAGAGAGATAAACCGATTAGATTTAGAAAACCTTAATTTCCATCAAAAAGTAAGAGAAGGATATCATATTCTATTGGAAAGATTTCCTGAAAGAATTGTGAAGATCGATGCCTCGGGAACATTGGAGGAAGTCTATAAAAAGACTTTACAAATCATTGAAACTAAACTAGCAGAAAAAAGCCTATAATGTAAGGCTTTTTTTATTAATGTGCGCCCGGCATGTACATGAACTATAGGGTGTAAGTCCCGAACCCCGAAGACAGAAGTAGAGGTTAGCCAAGAGCAAGGGTGTCCGTGGTGACGCGGAATCTGAAGGAAGCTGGAGGCAAAACACCGGTCCGAGGAACACGAACCTCATATAAGGCTAGGTATGATTGAGTGAGTTTGCATAACAAAACAAAGCTCTTTCTGTCGAAGGTCATATCGAGTAAATGAGGCGGATAGATGGTGTGAAAGTGCATGTACTTACCCGGGGAGGTCTGGCGGATATGTGAAGTACTCTTCATAACCTACTTAGTGATAAGTAGCTGAACCGTCAGAAGTCAGCAGAGGTCATAGTATTAGTTGGTCTAGAACAACTAAGAAGGACCGAACAATTAAGAGAGAATAGCCCTTGGCATTCAGTGAGTCATGATGAACACAGAAAACGTAGTACCTCACTTGAGGGAGGAAGCGGTGAATCCCGTGGGAGACCTCTTGGAGGGTGGAGTGACCACTGGCATAAAGAGAACAGCTATTCACGGAAGTTATAAAGACTTGCGTCAATTATCTTAATTGAACCGCCGTATACGGAACCGTACGTACGGTGGTGTGAGAGGACGGGAGTTAATCGCTCCCTCCTACTCGATTGGGTAATTTTATGAATATGATATTAAGTCATTTAACCTTGGAAAAGGCTTATTGCTTGAGAAAAATAAAGAGATTCTCCTATTTCTATAACTTTAGTCTTCCCCACTTTAATAACTCCAAAAAATTTAGCACTTAGTTACTTTCCATCGACTGTCCTTTCTTTACATTTCCTATCATCTTCCTTTTATTGCGAATGAACACATAGCTTGACTTTGCTATAATATAAAAAAGCAAAAGTCGGATAGGAAAAGGAAAGGGTGGTTTGAATGAAATTAATTATTGCTGTGGTACAAGACCAAGATAGCAATCGGCTGTTGAAAGCATTGGTGGATAATAATTTTCGAGCGACGAAGCTAGCCAGTACGGGAGGCTTTTTAAAATCAGGAAATACAACTTTTATCATTGGAACGGAAGATATTCGTGTAGATCGTGCTTTGCAAATCATTAAAGATAATTGTAGAGCACGAGAACAGCTTGTTTCACCTGTATCACCGATGGGAGGCAATGCCGATTCCTATGTTCCTTATCCTGTAGAGGTAGAAGTTGGAGGCGCGACTGTATTTGTTCTTCCAATAGAGCAGTACTTACATTTTTAAGTTAGAGAGTGATAAATTTGGTAAATACGTGGGATCAGCTGGAAAAGCTACAGCCAACCATTCTTCGGATGTTAAAAAATAGCCTTTTAAAAAATCGAGTGGCCCATGCCTACCTTCTTGAAGGATTAAAAGGGGTAGGAAAAAAAGAAGTTGCATTATTGTTTACTAGGGCACTTTTTTGTGAAGAAAAAATAGATGGCTATAAACCTTGTGAATCATGTCATAATTGCCGCAGAATTCTTAATGGTAACCATCCTGATGTTCATATTGTGGAACCAGATGGTTTGTCTATAAAGGTTGACCAAATAAGGGAACTACAAGCAGAATTTGCAAAAAAAGGGGTAGAATCTTTGAAAAAGGTCTACCTCCTTATTCATGCGGATAGAATGAGTGTTAGTGCTTCAAATAGCTTACTTAAGTTTCTTGAAGAACCAAATGCCCAAACAACTGCCTTTTTAATAACAGAACAGCCTCAGCAAATATTACCTACTATTCTATCCCGATGCCAAGTTTTAACATTCCAACCACTTCCACCACAAGTTTTAGTAAATAGGTTGATTGAAAATGGTGTAGTGCCAACAAAGGCTCCCCTCTTGGCTTCCTTGACAAACAACTTGGAAGAAGCACTTGCTTTAAATGTCGATGAATGGTTTGCACAAGCTCAAAAAATAGTGGTAAAATTATATGAGGTGTTAGATAAGAACCCATTGGAAGCGATGGTCACGCTTCAAAATGACTGGTTCGGGCACTTCAAAGAGAAAGAACAGATTTATCTTGGTTTAGATCTATTACTTCTTATTGTTAAGGATTTACTATATATACAAATAAATAAAGAGGGGAATATTGTTTTTAAAGGAGAAATAGAACGGTTAAAGAAATATGCTTTACGAGCATCTAGCCGGCGCATACAGAATCAAATGTCAGCCATTCTTGAAGCCAAGAGAAAGCTGCAAGCAAACATGAATCCTCAGCTTATGATGGAACAGCTTGTGTTAAATTTGCAGGAGGGATCTTCGATTGTTTGATGTTGTAGGAGTACGCTTTAAAAAAGCGGGAAAAATCTATTATTTTGATCCTGGAGACCTCCCAATTCAAAAGGATGACTTTGTCATTGTTGAAACCGTACGTGGTGTGGAGTATGGCAAAGTGGTCATCGCTCGTAAACAAGTTGAGGAGCATGATGTTGTCCTCCCATTAAAAAAGGTTGTAAGAATTGCGGACCAAAAGGATCGGATAATTGTTGAGGAAAATAAGCAGGCAGCGAAAGAGGCCTACGAAATATGTAATGAAAAAGTCCATGAACATCAACTAGATATGAAGCTAGTGGATGTTGAGTATACATTTGATCGGAATAAAGTGATCTTTTATTTTACAGCCGATGGCAGAGTCGATTTCCGCGAGCTTGTGAAAGATTTGGCAGGCATATTTCGGACAAGGATAGAATTGCGTCAAATTGGTGTTCGAGATGAAGCCAAGATGCTTGGCGGTATTGGTCCTTGCGGTAGAATGCTTTGCTGTTCTACCTTTTTGGGAGACTTTGATCCGGTTTCCATTAAAATGGCTAAGGATCAAAACTTATCGTTAAATCCTACAAAAATCTCAGGCCTGTGTGGTAGGCTTATGTGCTGCTTGAAATATGAAAATGATGAATATGAGTCTGCAAAAGAGCAGCTGCCGGATTTAGGAGAGATCATTGAAACACCACAAGGTATAGGAAAAGTAGTTGGGTTAAATATTTTAGAACGTGTTCTTCAGGTAGAATTAACAGAACAAGAACGTGTTCTCGAGTATACTTTGGATGAGATTATTAAAGAAGGTGCCTATTCGATACCATCCACAGATTAATGAGGTGGAAGACGTGGATAAAAAAGAGATTTTTGAATCAGTAAGTAAAATGGAGACACAAATTGGCCATCTATATCAAAAGCTGGGGGAAATAAAAGAGCACCTGGCTGAAATACTAGAAGAGAATCATTGTTTAAAACTTGAAAATGAACATTTAAGGCGCCGTCTGAATGTAACCACGGAAGAAACAAAGAAAGTAGAAGAGAATAAAAATGGTGATGCTACATCAAAGCTGAATTCTAATGGGAAAGTATTTGATGTAGGTGAAGGATATGATAATCTTGCCCGGCTTTATCAGGAAGGTTTTCATATTTGCAATCTTCATTTTGGGAGTTTGCGCAAGGAAGGCGACTGTTTATTTTGTTTATCATTTCTTAATAAAAAATAACTTACAAGAGGCTGAAATGGATCAGCCTCTATTTTCATACTTATAAAAGGAATGGATGCATGTGATTAATCTTAAAGGAGACGAACGTTTAGATTACTTGTTGGCGGGAGATTTGAGGATTATTCAAAGCCCTTCTGTCTTTTCTTTTTCACTGGATGCGGTACTATTAGCTAAATTTGCTTATGTTCCCATTCAAAAAGGAAACATCATTGATCTTTGTAGTGGAAATGGGGTCATTCCATTATTTTTAAGCACGAGAACAAAAGGGAAAATTATTGGTGTAGAGATTCAAGAGCGACTTTATGATATGGCCGTGAGAAGTATCCAATATAATGGCTTGGAAAATCGAATCCAGATGGTTCATGGTGACATCAAAGAAATGCCCAAGCAATTGGGCTATGGTAGATTTGAGGTCGTTACTTGTAACCCTCCATATTTTAAGACACCTCCAGAAGGTGAAATAAATCCAAATGAGCATCTGGCTATAGCTCGTCATGAAATTCTTTGTACACTAGAAGATGTTATTAAAGTATCTAGTGATCTTGTCAAGCAGGGGGGCAAAGTGGCGTTGGTTCACCGCCCTGGCCGATTAATGGATATAGTCACCTTAATGCGTCAGTACCGATTGGAACCTAAACGGATTCAATTTATCTATCCGAAACAGGGCAAAGAGGCCAATACACTTTTAATAGAGGCAATAAAGGATGGTAGTCCGGATTTAAAAATCCTTCCGCCGCTTGTTGTCTATCATGATAATAACGAATATACAAAGGAAATAAGAGCGATTTTATATGGGGAATCATGAGCATTATTTTTATGTTTTAACTTGTAATGATGGAAGTTTGTATGGAGGGTATACAAATAATCTTGAACGTCGAATGAGGCAACACAATGAGGGGAAAGGAGCAAAATATACAAGGGGAAGAGGTCCAGTAAAGCTAACCTTTTTTAAAAGCTTTGATAATAAAACAGACGCAATGAGGGAGGAGTATTATTTTAAAAGACTGTCCCGTAGGAAAAAATTAGAGTACTTATCAAAAGAGGCTGGTGAGGATAATGTTGCAGCAAAAAAGTTTTGAAAATGAGGAGCAAAAAGGAATTCTTTATCTTGTACCTACACCCATCGGCAATTTAGAGGATATGAGTTTCCGTGCTATCAGAATATTAAAAGAGGTAGACTTGATAGCAGCAGAGGATACAAGAAATACGAAAAAGCTGTTAAATTATTTTGAGATTAATACTCCTGTTGTCAGTTATCATGAGCATAATAAAGGATCAAGTGGAGATAAATTGATTGAAAAACTAAAAGAAGGCCAAAAAATTGCTTTAGTCAGTGATGCAGGAATGCCGGCGATTTCAGACCCAGGATACGAATTAGTTTTTGAAGCAATTCATCATGAGTTGACTGTTGTTCCGATACCAGGGGCAAATGCTGCTCTTACATCTTTAGTTGCCTCTGGCATTGCCTGTCAGCCGTTTTATTTTTATGGTTTTCTTTCGCGCGAAAAAAAAGAAAAGCGAGAGGTTCTAGAAACGCTTAAAAAGCAGACATCAACATTAATCTTTTATGAGTCCCCACATCGTTTAAAGGAAACGCTGAAATTAATGTTTGAGATTTTCGGTAATAGACGAATTGCACTTTGTCGGGAATTAACGAAAAAGTTTGAGGAGTTTATACGTGGCAACCTGCAGGAAGCGGTGGAATGGGCTAACGAGAACGAAATACGAGGGGAATTTTGTTTGATTGTTGAAGGTTCGGCTGATATTTCAGAGGAAGAGAATAATTGGTGGAGTAATCTTTCTGTGGTAGAGCATGTAAACCATTATATCTCTGTAAAAAATATGAATGCAAAAGATGCTGTGAAACAAACAGCAAAAGATCGATCCATGAATAAACGTGAGGTTTATCAAATTTACCATATTGATCAGTAAAAAAAGCCCCAATCCAGTAAGGATAGGGGCTTTCAGACTGTCGACAAAATCCTTTTTTAAAGGATTTTGTCGACATTTTTTGTATAATTATGTTATAGAATATCGAGGTGATATTGAAATGCTTACTAAAAATACACAAGTAAATCGAGATCAATTAGAAATGATTACTTTAGACCAGCTGGTTCCTGAAAATCACTTGGTTCGTAAGATAGAAGCTGCTATTGATTTTTCATTTATATATAAATTAGTTGAGAATATGTATTCATCTGAACGTGGTCGTCCAAGTATTGACCCTGTTGTATTAATTAAGATGGCTTTTATTCAATATACCTTCGGTATTCGCTCTATGCGCAAAACTATTGAAGAAATTGAAACAAATCTTGCTTATCGTTGGTTCTTAGGTTTTGGGTTTCATGATAAAGTCCCCCACTTCTCAACCTTCGGAAAAAACTATGAAAGACGTTTCAAGGATACAGATCTATTTCAAAAAATCTTCTACCGCATTCTAAAAGAAGCTTCTGATAAAAAGTTGATTAGTGCTGAACATGTATTTATTGATTCTACGCATGTTAAAGCAAGTGCAAATAAACGTAAAT
>NZ_JAAIUV010000044.1 GCF_010975035.1 Neobacillus thermocopriae
TAAAGAAACTGGCAAACTGGACTTGGACTAGTCCAAAAATGGTATAATAATTGACCCCGTAGGGGTCAAATTAAAGTTAATATAGACCAAAAATTGCTTAAAATTTGAAAAGGCATTTCGAATTAAGCTTATTCGGAATGCCTTTTGTCTACAATCTGAGAGAAGCTTTAGCTTCTCTTTTTCTTGTTATACTTCCATTATTATTGGTAATATCATTGGTCTGCGTTTTGTTTTTTCGTAGAGGAAAGGTGCGAGTGTATCCGTAATTTCGTTTTTGATCTCTGACCATTGACTGGTTTTCCGTTCCATTATTTTATTAAGATGCTTACTAATTAAGTTTTGAGCATCATTGATTAAGTCACCAGATTCACGCATATAAACAAATCCTCTTGAAATAATGTCCGGACCGGATGCAATTTTAAATTCCTTCATATTTATACTTACAACAACAACTACTAAACCTTCTTCAGAAAGGATTCTTCGATCTCTCAGGACAATATTACCAATATCTCCCACACCGCTTCCATCAATATACACGGAACCAGAAGGGATTTTTCCTGCTATATGTGCAGAGTTTTCAGAAAGGGCTAATACTTCACCATTATCCATGATAAAGCAATTTTCTTCTTCTACACCACAGTCAACAGCCAATTTGGCATGCATTTTTTGCATACGATATTCCCCGTGAATTGGCATAAAGAACTTTGGTTTCATTAACCGAAGCATTAGTTTTTGTTCTTCTTGTCCGCCATGCCCAGAGGTATGAATATCACTTAATTTACCGTGGATGACCTCAGCACCAGCCTTGAACAACATGTTAATTGTTCGGCTGACACTAATTGTATTACCTGGAATAGGTGAGGAAGAAAATACAACCGTGTCGCCAGGAATGATTTGAATTTGTCTATGCGTGCCATTAGCAATACGAGACAATGCGGCCATAGGCTCACCTTGGCTCCCCGTACAAAGGATAGTCACCTTATGAGCAGGTAATCGATTGATTTGTCCTGCATCAACAAAAGTATCTTTTGGTGCCTTAATATAACCTAAGTCAAGTCCGATATTGATTGCTGCTTCCATACTTCGGCCAAAGACAGCAATTTTCCGGCCATTCATTACAGCTGCCTCTGTTACCTGCTGGAGCCTGTGAATATTGGAAGCGAAAGTGGCAAAAATAATCCTTCCACTAACTTTACGGAAAATATCATGGATGCTTTCCCCTACACGTCGTTCTGACATGGTGAACTCAGGTATTTCACTGTTTGTACTATCAGATAATAAGCATAAAACGCCTTCTTTTCCTATCTCTGCCATTTTTGTTAAGTTCGCCGGTTCACCAACAGGGGTAAAATCAAATTTGAAATCACCGGTATGTACGATTTGGCCAGGTGGTGTCTTTACCACGATCCCATATGAATCTGGAATGCTATGAGTCGTTCTAAAAAATGTTACTGATGTCTTCCGGAATTTGATGACATCATCTTCTTTTATTTCAATTAATTTTGCATTTCTAAGGAGACCGTGTTCTTCCAATTTGTTTTTAATTAACCCAAGAGCAAGTTTTCCACCATAAATGGGAATATTGACTTCTCGTAATAAATAGGGAATGCCCCCAATATGGTCTTCGTGCCCATGTGTAACAAATAAACCTTTAATTTTTTCCGCGTTTTTAACTAAATAACTATAGTCAGGTATAACATAATCAATACCTAATAATTCGTCTTCGGGGAACTTTATTCCGGCATCAATTAAAATAATCTCATCTTGAAATTGAACCCCGTAAGTATTCTTGCCGATTTCGCCCAAGCCTCCTAAGGCAAAAACAGCGGTTTGATCATTCTTAACAAATTTCATATATTATCATATCTCCAATACTTTATAGTTTTCATTTTGTTGTTCATATTCTAAATGGGCACCTTTAATCTCCTGTATATATTCGATATTGATTTTTTTGTCGGCGAGTTTAGAATATACTTCCCTTACTGATTCCGCCTGAATATAAAAAGTTTTAGTCTTTTCTCTTACTGGAACTTCATGAACGTTTTCTTGGTAAAACACTTTAAATATCATTACTATTCGCTCCTTAATTTTTACATAACTTTTTCTATTATATATAACATAGACCATTTTTTCATTTATTTTCTAGATTAAATTGATGTTTGTTTCAACAATTTACAATAATGAAGGAGCCCTTCGCAAGTATGAAGGGCTCAAAATTATTAGTTTAGGCAATTGATTTTTTTCTAAGTAAATCTTTCCACTGTTTTAAGAGCTTTTTTCGTAGCTTCTTTAACATAGTGGATCATCTCCTTACTTCTTATTTTAAACAATCCTTGTCCAAAGTAAAGTCAGTATCGGGAGATAAATAAAATTTTTTAGTTCAACTTTTTTACTATTATTATATGGTATAAAAGCTGAATTTTTCATGGATAATGATGGAATCAATTTGCCACAAAAAAGCCGGCCCTGTACAATGGGGACCGACTTTATTATCTTTCAATAGGTGCAGCACCTTCAATTGGCTTGAACGGGTCATTTTTATCAATATGATCATAAAACATGATTCCGTTTAAATGGTCAATTTCGTGCTGAAAACAAATAGCCGCAAGCCCCTTCAATCTAATTTTAACTTCTTGTCCCTCCAAGTTATATCCTTTTACAGTTATCCTTGCGTATCTCGGAACATAGCCGGGAATTGGTTCATCTACTGACAAACAGCCTTCACCTGAGGTTAAATAGGCTAATTCAACTGAATGACTAATGATTTTTGGATTAAATAGTGCATAGCTGATTAGTTGGCCTTTTTCGTCTGTTAAATGAACGGCGATCATTCTTTTTGATACATTTATTTGTGGTGCCGCTAAACCAATTCCTGGACGTAAACCATATTTAGAGGCAATCTCACTATTCTGACTGTTGATTACATATTCTAATAGACTGGAAAGAATTTGTTTATCTTCCTCTGTAGGAGGCATAGGAACTTCCGATGCTACTTTTCTCAGTGTTGGATGCCCATCCCGAATAATATCATCCATTGTCAACATAACGTACACTCCCTTATAACCATAAAAGCTAAAGTTTACAATAGTCTATCAAACATGATTAGCTATTTCTATATTATAACAATCAATAAAAATAATAAATTTTATATAACAGGTGTTTTTATTTATTAATACAGTTTAACAAATTAGTTAAAAACTTAATAATAATAACTATGATGAAAAATTAATAAACTTAGTATTTGACGGGTTTTAATGAATAAGGTAAACTCAATAAGGTATGCGGTTATTGTATTAATGTTTTTGGCGAAAAATATTAATACAGTTATAAATTGAGAATAGGTATGCTTTTTACTGATTTTTGGGCAACCTAATTTAGTGGAAATTATTTTATTTGTATAGAAAGGAAGATGTCCAAGATGGCTTCGAAAACTCAAAAAGCCCCGCTGGATGTAAAAAAGTCGCTCCAAACAGCGGAGGAACAATTTCAAACATTCCAAATATTAAATGAAGAAGGCGAAGTCGTAAATGAAGCTGCAATGCCGAATTTAACAGATGAACAGCTTCAAGAATTAATGCGCCGCATGGTATATACTCGTATTCTCGATCAAAGATCTATCTCTTTAAATCGTCAAGGAAGACTAGGGTTCTATGCTCCAACAGCTGGTCAAGAGGCATCCCAATTAGCATCTCAGTTTGCCCTTGAAAAAGAAGACTTTATTCTTCCAGGATACCGTGATGTTCCACAATTGATTTGGCATGGACTTCCACTTTATCAAGCATTTTTATTCTCACGTGGGCATTACCATGGAAACCAAATTCCTGAGGGTGTAAATGTATTATCACCTCAAATTATTATTGGTGCCCAATATGTACAAGCTGCAGGTGTTGCCCTTGGTTTGAAAAAGAACGGAACTAAGGCTGTTGCTATTACTTATACTGGTGACGGCGGTGCTTCTCAAGGGGATTTCTATGAAGGAATAAACTTTGCAGGTGCATTTAAGGCTCCAGCAATTTTCATTGTCCAAAATAACCGTTTTGCTATTTCTACACCAGTTGAGAAACAATCAGCAGCAAAAACGATTGCTCAAAAAGCCATGGCAGCTGGTATCCCAGGTATTCAAGTTGATGGTATGGACCCACTCGCTGTTTATGTTGCTGTTCGTGATGCTCGTGAGCGCGCGATTAATGGGGAAGGTCCAACTTTAATTGAGACTTTAACTTACCGTTATGGACCACATACAATGGCCGGTGATGATCCTACACGTTATCGTTCAGCTGACCTTGATAATGAGTGGGAAAAGAAAGATCCACTTGTTCGTTTCCGCAAGTTCCTTGAGAAGAAAGGTTTATGGAGCGAAGAACTAGAAAATGAAGTGATTGAACAAGCAAAAGAAGATATTAAAGAGGCTATTAAAAAGGCGGATGAAACTCCAAAACAAAAAGTGACTGATTTAATGTCCATTATGTTTGAAGAAATGCCTCATTATTTGAAAGAACAATATGAAATTTACAAAGCAAAGGAGTCGAAGTAAGTCATGGCTCAAATGACAATGATTCAAGCAATTACTGATGCACTCCGCACGGAGCTTCGCAACGATCCAAAAACATTAATCTTTGGGGAAGACGTTGGAGTAAACGGAGGGGTATTCCGAGCAACAGAAGGTCTACAAAAGGAATTCGGTGAAGATCGTGTTTTTGACACTCCTCTTGCAGAATCTGGAATTGGAGGATTATCAATTGGTCTTGCATTAACTGGATTCCGTCCAATCCCTGAGATTCAATTTTTTGGATTCGTTTTTGAGGTAATGGACTCTATTGCAGGACAAATGTCGCGGATGCGTTACCGTTCAGGCGGACGCTATCATATGCCAATTACAGTACGCTCTCCATTTGGAGGAGGAGTTCATACGCCAGAACTACACTCAGACAGTTTAGAAGGTCTAATGGCACAAACACCAGGCTTAAAAGTTGTAGTACCATCAACTCCATATGATGCAAAAGGATTATTAATATCAGCGATTCGCGATAATGACCCTGTTATTTTCCTTGAGCATTTGAAATTATATCGTGCATTCCGTCAAGAAGTACCTGAAGAAGAATATACAATTCCGATCGGTAAAGCAGATATTAAACGGGAAGGTAAGGATTTGTCCATTATCACTTATGGTGCAATGGTTCATGAATCCTTAAAAGCAGCAGATGAATTAGCGAAGGAAGGATATTCTGTTGAAGTGGTAGATTTACGCACTATTATGCCACTTGATATTGAAACAATTATTGCATCTGTAGAAAAAACAGGCCGTGCAATTGTTGTTCAAGAAGCTCAAAAACAAGCAGGAATTGCAGCAAATGTTGTCGCTGAAATCAATGATCGTGCAATATTAAGCTTGGAGGCACCAGTATTGCGTGTTGCAGCTCCTGATACAGTTTATCCATTCTCTCAAGCAGAATCTGTATGGCTTCCAAATTATAAAGATGTCATTGAAACAGCTAAAAAAGTACTTACTTTCTAATATAAAGTGGGAAATAAATTCTTTTGTTTCCCGCTTCCCTTATGTATTCCCAGCAAAATTAACGCAAAAATAGGAGGATGAATCCCAGTGTCATTTCAATTTAAAATGCCTGACATCGGAGAAGGAATTCATGAAGGAGAAATAGTCAAATGGTTTATTAAACCAGGAGATAAAGTTCAAGAAGACGATGTCCTATGTGAAATTCAGAATGATAAAGCGGTTGTTGAAATCCCTTCACCGGTAGAAGGAACTGTATTAGAAGTATTAGTTGAGGAAGGAACTGTTGCGACGGTAGGACAAGTTCTTGTAACCTTTGATGCCCCAGGATATGAAAACTTACAATTTAAAGGGGACCATGGTGACGCAGAGCCAGAACAGCAAGAACAAGCCCCAGAACCAACACCTGAGGCAAAGGCTGAAACAACACCTCAGACTCAAGGAAATCAAGAGGTTGATTCAAATCGTAGAATTATTGCTATGCCTTCTGTACGGAAATATGCACGTGAAAAAGGTGTGGATATTAAATTAGTTACTGGTACAGGAAATAATGGCCGCATTCTAAAAAGCGATATTGATGCATTCCTAAATGGAGGACAAGCAGCAGTGGCTGAACAGCCAGCAACTCAAGCTGTACCAGCAACAGAAGAAGCGGTTGCAGAAGCTCCAAAAGCAGCAGCAATTCCACAAGGAGAATATCCAGAAACACGTGAAAAAATGAGCGGTATTAGAAAAGCAATTGCAAAAGCAATGGTTAATTCTAAACATACAGCTCCACATGTAACATTAATGGATGAAGTAGATGTTACTAAGTTAGTAGCACATCGTAAGAAATTCAAGGAAGTTGCAACTGCAAAAGGTATCAAGCTAACCTTCCTTCCATACATTGTAAAAGCTTTAACAAGCACATTAAAAGAGTTCCCAATATTGAACACATCTCTTGATGATGCAACCAATGAAATTATTCATAAACACTACTATAATATTGGGATTGCAGCAGATACAGAAAAGGGATTACTTGTGCCAGTTGTTAAAGATGCAGATCGCAAGTCTGTCTTTGCCATTTCCAATGAAATTAATGAACTAGCAGTTAAAGCACGTGAAGGTAAACTTGCTCCACATGAGATGAAAGGTGCTTCATGCACTATTTCAAATATCGGTTCAGCTGGTGGTCAGTGGTTTACTCCAGTAATTAATCATCCAGAAGTTGCCATTCTAGGCGTTGGTCGTATTGCTGAGAAACCAATCGTTAGAGATGGTGAAATTGTTGCTGCACCAGTCTTGGCATTATCATTAAGCTTCGATCACCGTATGATTGATGGGGCTACTGCTCAAAATGCATTAAATCACATTAAGCGATTATTAAACGATCCAGAACTATTGCTAATGGAGGCGTAAGAAATGGTTGTAGGAGATTTTCCAATTGAAACAGATACTATAGTAATTGGCGCAGGACCAGGCGGGTATGTAGCAGCAATTCGTGCAGCTCAGTTAGGCCAAAAAGTTACTATTATTGAAAAGGAAAATGTTGGCGGCGTATGTTTAAATGTTGGTTGTATTCCTTCAAAAGCGTTAATTGCTGCTAGCCATCGTTATGAAACAGCACTTCATTCAGCAGATTTTGGAATTACTGCTGAAAATGTTAAAGTTGACTTTTCAAAAGTTCAAGAATTTAAAGCAGGAATTGTTAAGAAATTAACTGGCGGGGTAGAAAGTCTTTTAAAAGGAAATAAAGTGAATATTGTAATAGGTGAGGCATACTTTGTTGATGCCAATACACTTCGTGTAATCAACGAGGATTCTGCCCAAACTTATACTTTTAAAAATGCTATTATTGCCACAGGTTCAAGACCTATTGAACTTCCTGCCTTTAAGTATTCAAAACGTGTTCTTAACTCTACTGGAGCCCTTAACTTGCAAGAAATTCCGAATAAAATTGTTGTTATTGGTGGCGGTGTTATTGGTATTGAACTTGGCGGTGCTTATGCTAATTTTGGCAGCCAAGTGACTATTTTAGAAGGCGCCGAAGAAATTTTAGGAATGGGCGTTTTTGATAAGCAAATGGCTTCCGTAGTTAAAAAGAATATGAAGAAAAAAGGTGTAGAATTCTATACAAAAGCATTAGCTAAAGGTGTAGAAGAAACAGAAAACGGAGTAGTTGTAACCTTTGAAACAAAAGGTGAAGAGAAGAAAATTGAAGCTGATTATGTGTTTGTAATGGTTGGACGTCGTCCGAATACGGATGAAATGGGTCTAGAACAAGTCGGTATTAAAATGACTGACCGCGGTTTAATTGAAATTGATAAACAATGCCGAACAAATATTAGTAATATTTATGCAATCGGTGATGTTGTAGCAGGACCTCAATTAGCACATAAAGCATCCTATGAAGCAAAAATTGCTGCTGAGGCAATTGCTGGACACCCATCTGAAATTGATTATTTGGCAATACCTGCTGTTGTTTTCTCTGATCCTGAATTAGCATCTGTTGGTTATACAGAAGCTCAAGCAAAAGAAGAAGGAATCGAGATTGTTGTTGCTAAATTCCCATTTGCAGCCAATGGCCGAGCATTATCATTGGCATCAAGTGATGGTTTCCTAAAACTTATTACTCGTAAAGAAGATGGTCTTGTAATCGGTGCACAAATTGCCGGAGCAAGTGCGTCTGATATGATCGCAGAACTTGGCCTTGCTATCGAAGCAGGTATGACTGCTGAGGATTTGGCAATGACTATTCATGCTCATCCAACACTTGGAGAAATTGCTATGGAAGCTGCAGAAGTAGCTCTAGGTACACCAATTCATATTGTAAAATAAGGGTGAATGAAAACTTTGTAGATCGAAGTGAAAAAAATAAAAAGTCCTTTCCTCAAGTAAAGTGTACCCTTTGTAAAGGACATTTTAAAAAAGCCTAGGCAACTTGTTGAAGCTGCTGTCTGTATTTTACAGGCGGCAGCTTTTTTAAATTCCACTGTCCACGATAATGATTGTAGTACGTCA
>NZ_JAAIUV010000045.1 GCF_010975035.1 Neobacillus thermocopriae
CAAAAGTTCGGATTGCCAAGCAAAGTCTAAAACGAATGAAGAAAAAGGTGCGAGAAATCACGTCAAGAAAAATGCCATACCCAATGGAATATCGGATTAAGAAACTTAACCAATATCTACTTGGATGGTGTGGATATTTTGCATTAGTAGACACAAAGAGTATCTTTGAAGATTTGGATGGCTGGATTCGACGAAGACTCCGGATGTGTTTATGGAAAAACTGGAAGACCTCAAAGACCAGGATACGCAACCTCATAAAACTAGGAGTTCCTGAATGGAAAGCTTATGAATGGGGGAACAGTCGTAAAGGTTA
Source organism: Neobacillus thermocopriae (assembly GCF_010975035.1). Taxonomy (GTDB): domain Bacteria; phylum Bacillota; class Bacilli; order Bacillales; family Cytobacillaceae; genus Neobacillus; species Neobacillus thermocopriae. The sequence continues at coordinate 314 of NZ_JAAIUV010000045.1, forward strand.
TTGGCGAATCTCAAAAAGTCCCATATTACACAGAACCCTTGGAAACTCCTATTGGAGTAACCAAGGGCTTAAAAGTCTACAGAAACGTTATGAATTCTTGCGTCATTTATCTTGATTGAACCGCCGTATACGGAACCGTACGTACGGTGGTGTGAGAGGACGGGGGTTAATCACCCCCTCCTACTCGATTTGGAAGACTGCTTTTTTGAAAAGTATTCTTTAAAGAATTCTTCATTTTTAAGAACACTTAGATCATTCGGTCGATATTCTTTTGCTTTTTTATTATATTCAACAGCCAACTCGTGATTTCCTATATGCCAGTGACAAACACAAAGTTGCAAATATGGGTACCATGTAGAATAGCTTTCTTGTCTAAATCCTGGAATATCTTCAGGATTTACCTGACAAGCAAGCTGATACCAAATGATTGCTTTTTCATAAAGTCTTCGCTCTTTATATAAATCACCCATTCGACATGAAACTTCAGGTCTAGGTACGTCATACATAATAGATTTCATCAATGCTTCAATTTCATTTTCAGTATCTCCTAACATGCGATAACAAGTAGCTATATTAATACAAGCACGGATTTGATCCTCTACCCAACCTTTTTTCGTATCAAGAAATTTATTATAGTATTCAATTGCTTTTTCATATTGACTATGATCTTTTAACTCATTACTATAGTAAAATAAATCTCTTGGGGTAAATGTATCTCCTCGTTCTAAACGTTTCTCATAGATTTTTAAATTTCGATCATTCGGAACTTGCCCTTTACGTTTATCCTTTTTGCGGTGGGTAATCGCTATATCAGATGCCACAATATTTCCACCAACATCTAAGTATTCATGAACAGCACCATGCCATTTGAAATTTTTCTCTCTACGGACTAGTCGGTTTCGTCTAAAACTAAATGTTGGATTTTGATATTCATCAAATGCAATATGATAAAGCATAGACACTGCATCAACATTATTTTGCAATTCTTCTTTTAACTTTTTAAATTTTTCCTGATCCTCTTTTAATAAAATATCATCTGCATCCATCCAAAAAATATAATCCATTGAAGCTTTACTAAATGCAAAATTTCTTGCTGCTGAAAAATCATCAATCCATTCAAAATCAAAAACCTTATCTGTAAATTGATAAGCAATTTCTTTCGTTTTATCCGTCGAACCAGTGTCTACAATGATGATTTCATCACAAATATCTTTCACACTACTTAAACATTGTTCAAGTACTTCTTCTTCGTTCTTAACAATCATACACAAACTAATTGTAAACATCTTTTCACCATCCAATATAGAATCATTTATAGTATATGTGAACCATTATAGGAGGGTGAAAGGTGCCGTCTGAAACGTTTTTTTAAGACGTACTTGATGAGTAGAATAGTGCAATCACTGTAAGAACAATATTATAAAGTGGATATTATTTAGAAAGGCTGTGTGAAAGTTTCGGGCGGATAAAACTACATCCCTTTTTTACCCTCCAGCTGATTGATGTTTAATTGGTAAAAGAATTGGCTTTATAGGGAAAAATGATGAAAATATGACTGGAAAGGTTTAAAAGAGGAAAGATGTTCAAGTATTCAAATGACTTCTTTACGATAATGATAAAAAGGATATGAAGTATAAGGATTCTGACCGGATTTTCTTCGTAATCCGGTCAGATAAAAATTAAAAACCAAAAAGAGAGCTTACGAAATTTTTCTTTTTTCGTTTGATCAGACCATGATCTTTTACTAGTGGCTTATCCAATTGTTGTTTCTTTTTCAAATCTGATAATTCAGATTGAAGGTTTTCTACCTGTATCGACAGTTCTTTTACTTGGGACTGTAACTCTTCTATTTCGCTGCGATGTTGGAGCAGCTGGTAGGATGTAACAGAATCTGCTTTGGTATTTAAATTTAATTCTAATTCCTTTACTTTTGCTATAAGTTTTTCCAGGGTTTGATCATTTTCGGGTGATTTAATCAACCCTTTACGAGGCTTTTTTTTCTCAGTGGGAGGCTGAATTTCTTGAATAAGAACGCCATTTTGAAGTTGCTCCTGAATGTTTTTCAATAATTGTATATCCTCTTCGTGAAAAAGATAATGTCCCCGCTCATTTCTCTCCATTGGTAGGTCAAGCTGTTTAACCCATCTTTGAATCGTACTAGGAGAAACACCCAAAATCTTTGCTACTTGAGCAGTATTCATGATAATCCCTCCATAACAGTATTTTTATGCCCAAAATTTCCACCATTTCCTTTCCTTTGCTGCCGCAACTTCTCGGAAGTTGGCTAGCATTTGCTGAAACGCAACTTCTCTTTGTCTGATTTCATGACGGAATTCTTCGCAATTATCGTTAATTAAATCGCGCTCCTTACAAATTTCCTTAGTTAATATGGATATTTCATTAGTGGTTTGATCTAGATATTGAGTTAACTTTACTGAGTTATCATCAAGGTGTTTTGTTAAATTATAAATCTCATTGGCTGTTTCGATGGAAATATTCTTTAGATTATTTGAGAGGTAGCTTAATTTTTCAGCTGTATCATGTGAAGCTTTTTCGATTGAGTCTGATAATTCCTGGAGTTCAGATTTCGTGTTTTCTGTAGATTTATAAATGGAATTTTGCAGTGTCTTGATGGTTCTAAAGGAACTATTTGATATCTCTTTTTTCATTTCGTTAATGACTTCTTTACGAACAACGGCTTTTATTTCTTCTTTTACCTCGTTTAAAAACGTATCTTTATACCTTTCCATTGCTTCGAAAAATTGATTAGCATTGGCAATTGCTTCATTGACTGGTGCTTGAGGAACAGATTCTGTAATAACAGAAACTTCAGTTTTTTTAGATAGTAACTCTACCTGGCTAGAAGTTTGATGAGTTGTACGAACTTCAGAATTTGTCTCTTTTTCTTTTGCCGTACCATTCTCTTTTTTTCTTTTTAATATTTCCCGGATCTTGTCTTTACTTAGTTTTTGACTATACATGTCTTTAATTTCTAGTAATAGATTAATTTCATTGATTGTATATATACGTGCACCTTGTTTGGATCGGGGAATATTCAAGTAATCAGGTAAATCTTTTTCCCACTGCCGGATGTTACCCGGTGCAACATTAAGTTTTTTAGACACTTCTTTCAATGTATAAAATTTCAAGAAATATCATTCCTTTCTATTTATCTCGGAAATTCGTCATTAATTAGTAATTCACCAAACATTAGGTCATTTTCCTGCCACTTGACAAAAGCTATCAAAACAAGACTGTAATCTTCATATTTTTGCAAAAAAAGTGCCAATGACATTTAAGATGGAAATAAGAAAAGAGAGGAGAGGGAGGTACAGAATCTTTTCAAAATTAATGATAATGGTTTGTAATGTGTTCGAAACTTTAGTGTAAACAGGTAGCGCTATAATTAAATACATATTGCAATTGGGCAGGTGTTTTTATGGAAGAGACAATGGTTAAGTCATATGTACAAAAATCTTTAGAAGAGTGGAAGGAAGATATTTTACAAGTACTTGAGGAAATTGAGAAGGAATATGAAGAAATTGCACAAGAATTAAAAGTTTATTCATATAAATACGGTATCACGAAACAGGTGATTCAATCGACCGTTAACGAGGAGATCATTGAAAAAATTCGAGAGATGTACCATAAGCCATTTGAAGAAAACTATAACCAACTAAAAGAATACATACGTGATTTAGAAGAGAAGAAACGAGTTTTTCAAATGTTTATTCAAAAAATTGATGAAGTGAATCGGAAAGAATCTGCAAAAATAACTACATTTTAATAATAAAAAAGAGGCTCTCATGGACGAGGGCCTCATTATTTTTACTAAAAAGGTGTATTTTTAGTTATTGGTTAGCACAGGTATTATTGGTATATTAGGTAATAGCTCGCTTAGGTTTAAACTAAGACGATAAACGAAATATTTGAGAGTAATCTTATACTTTTTTGAATCCCAATCTAATAAGAACATTATGCTTTAATAGCTTGAATTTGCAAGTTGATTTTAACTTGATCTCCGACAAGAACTCCACCCGTTTCAAGTGCAGCATTCCACACTAATCCATATTCTGAACGGTTAATGGTTCCAGTTGCACTAAATCCAGCTTTTACATTTCCCCATGGGTCTTTTCCTTGTCCTTCAAAGGTAACCACAAAAGTTTCTTCCTTAGTAATACCACGTAATGTAAAATTTCCAGTTATTTTGTATTCATCTTTTTTTACTTTCTCAATCTTGGTAGCTTGAAAGGTCATTGTTGGATAATTTTCTGCATCGAAAAAATCTGCTGAAACTAAATGAGCATCACGATCTTTGTTCCGAGTGTCTACACTTGATGTATGAACAGAATATATAATGTTAGCAGTTGTTAAATCAGTTGGATCAGCTTCAAGTTCGGCATGAAAGGTGTGAAAAGTTCCTTTTACGTTAGTCATCATCATATGACGAACAGAAAAATCGACACTACTGTGTGCTGGATCAAGAATCCATTTTGTGTTAGGCATGCCTATCTCTCCCTTTTGTTTCAAAATCATTTATCTTGAATTCAAAATAAATATCTTCGAGATAAATTATAGTAGTCAGACAAAATGGAAGTCAAATGTTTTTTGTAGCATTTGGAAATTCTATTTGGAAGGATAGGATTTGATGATAAATAGGGCACAATAGATGAAGAGGGGATATAACTTGAATAAAAATTGGAATTGAAATGTTAAATGAAGCGTGTTAGAATGAGGTTTGACACATCATGTTAATGTTATTTTTATATAAATAATTTCCCTATAATAACATTAACATAAAATTTAACCATTGTCAATATATTTTATTCTGATTTTAGCTGGGGAGTGGTTCAATGAGTGATTTACAGAACAAAGAATGGCAATTGGAGCAAAATCGGGTTAATCGTGTGGTGAAGGAAATTGACAAAAAAATAATGGAGTTAAAGTCAAATAGAAAGAAAGTTAGCTCAGACGTTTTAGAAATCCGTAAAACATTTTGGGAGGATGTAACAGTTAACCTCGATGAACCTGATGATGTTATTGAAACCGCTGCTAGTATAAAACAGCAGGCTGAACTGCTTTCTGAGAGGGAACGGACGGATCATCAATTAGAAAAACAACTTAAAACTCTCAAACGACTAAAATACTCTCCATACTTTGGTCGAATTGATTTTCTTGAAGAAGGAGAAAGTACAACTGAGCAGGTTTATTTGGGAATTGCTTCATTTATCGATGAAAAGAATGAAGATTTTCTAATTTATGATTGGCGTGCACCGATTTCAAGTCTATATTACGACTATTCACCTGGACATGCAGAATATCAAACGCCAGAAGGAAAAATTTCAGGTGAGATTCAATTAAAAAGGCAATTTATTATCAAATCATCTGAAATACAGGGGATGTTTGATACAGGTGTAACGATTGGTGATGAAATGCTACAAGAGGTCCTTGGAAACAATGCAAGCACTCAAATGAAAAATATCGTAGCAACCATTCAACGTGAGCAAAATGCCATAATCAGGAATGAAAACAGTCGATTACTCATCGTACAAGGAGTGGCCGGTAGTGGAAAAACATCTGCAGCTCTTCAGCGTGTAGCCTATTTATTATACCGTTACCGTGGGTCTTTAAAGTCGGAAAATATTTTGCTTTTTTCACCGAATCCTTTGTTTAATAGTTATGTGGCAACCGTATTGCCGGAACTAGGTGAAGAAAATATGCAGCAATCCACCTTTCAAGAATATTTGTCTCAAAGATTAGGAAGAGAGTTTGATATCGAGGACCCATTCAGGCAAATGGAATATTTGTTGAACAGTGTAGAGGATACGGATTATCGTGTACGAGTAAACGGTATCCGCTTTAAGGCGAGTTTAGAGTATAAAAATCTTATTGATGAATATGCTCAACAATTGTCTGAGAGTGGACTAATATTTAAGGATATAACCTTTAGAGGAAATGTCCTTATTTCCAAAAATGAAATATATGATTATTTTTATCAATTGGAACATCATTACTCCATTCCAAATCGTATGCAACTTGTCCAAGAATGGCTACGAAAAGAACTGAAGAAATGGGTGAAGCGTGAACGTTCTCGAAGCTGGGTGGAGGATGAGATTCAGTATCTTGAAAAAGAAGACTATCTTGAGGCTTATAAAATGCTCCAAAAGAAAGAACGTTTTACTGAAAATACTTTCGATGATTTTGAACGCGAACAAAAATATTTGGCAGAATTGGTCGTTAAGGAAAAATTTAAGCCGTTATTTGCTATGGTTAAGAGTTTGAGATTTGTAAATATGAAGGAGGTGTACCTTCAGTTTTTAGAGAAGGAAGGAAAGCACCTTCCAAACGAATGGAATCAAATTTCAAAAATGACAATAGAGCAAATAAAGGAAAATGTGATTCCTTATGAAGATGCGGTACCTTTTGTTTATCTTCAAGATTTAATCATAGGGAGGAAATCAAACACTGCGATTCGTCATATTTTTATTGATGAAGCGCAAGATTACACTCCATTTCAATTTTCATATATTCGGTCTTTATTTCCATATAGTAAAATGACTTTATTAGGTGATTTCAACCAGGCCATTTTTTCTGGAGTGACGGGGGCTGACACGGTACTGTCTAATCTTACCTCTAAGAAGTCGGATGTTGAGACATTTGTATTAACCAAAACGTATCGTTCTACAAAAGAAATTGTGGAATTTACAAGCCAATTAATAGAGTATGGTAAAAATATTGAGCCATTTAATCGGAGCGGGAAAAAACCAGAAGTCATTTTGACGGATCGTCAGTCATTAGATGGACTCATCATCGATAAGGTAATGGAACTTAAGAATAGAGGACATCAAACCATTGCGATTATTTGTAGAACTGAAGTGGGAAGTAAACAAGTATTCCATTCGCTCAAACAAAAAATTTCAATGAATCTCATTGATAAAGGAACGACGAATTATGAAAAAGGAATTTCTGTCATTCCTTCCTACCTTGCAAAGGGAATTGAATTTGATGCGGTTATTTTATATGACAGCTCCCTATATACAAACGAAAGTGAAAGAAAGCTTTTTTATACAGTTTGCACACGGGCGATGCATGAATTAACTTTATTTGCGACCAATGGATATAGTCCGCTGATGAAAGGTATTGATGCGAGTACTTATGAAGTTGTTCATCGAATGTAGATAACAAAGGAAGACCTGAAAATCGTTAAATACGACGATTAGGTCTTCCTTTTTTTAGTAGATGTATGAAATGTTTGGTATGTCAACACTAAACTAGACAACTTTTTTAAGGTGTTCATTTTTATATTCAATAGGGCTTAAATACCCAAGTGTTCCGTGAATTCTGATATGATTAAACCAATGAACATAATCA
>NZ_JAAIUV010000046.1 GCF_010975035.1 Neobacillus thermocopriae
TGATTATGTTCATTGGTTTAATCATATCAGAATTCACGGAACACTTGGGTATTTAAGCCCTATTGAATATAAAAATGAACACCTTAAAAAAGTTGTCTAGTTTAGTGTTGACATACCAATCACTAAGTAGGTTATGAAGGGTACTTCACGTATCCATCAGACCTCCCCGGGTAAGAGTGTAATCTTTCCTTCCATCCATCTGCTTCATTTACTCTGTATCACCTTCGGCAGAAAGGGCTTTGTTTTGTCATGCAAACTCACCCAGTGATACCTAGCCTCATATGAAGTTCGTGTTCCTCAGACCGGAAGTTTGCCGCTCGCTTCCTTCAGATTCCGCGTCACCACGGACACCCTTGTGTTAAGCTAACTGCTACTTCTGCCTTCGCAGCTCGGGACTTTCACCCTATAGATTACACCCATGCCGGGCGCACATGAAAAAGAAGCGCTAACCATCATTGCGCTTCTTTTTTTTAATCTAGAAACAGTTTATTCTTAAAAGGCTCGATTAAACGTTGGTAATAAGTTTCTCTAGCCTCATTCATCTTTTTAAGAAGAGGAGAAGAATTGGATGATATGTCTTGCTCTAAACGTAAAATTTGTTCATCAATATCTACATCATCTGTAGCAATAATATATTTTTCAAGATCAATGGATTTAATAAAATCAAATACTTTGAAGCGGTATCCTAAGGCGATGAACGGGACATTGGCTGCTAATGAGAGGTAATTGGGATGAAGTTTGAAATTAATTGTAAAAGTAAAGTTCTTTATGATGGCTAATAATTCATTATGGGAATATAAGGTTTTATCGAGGATAACGTTTTCTGTTTTATTCAGTTTTGAATAGAGACGCTCCATTGCTTCATAGTCACTTCTCCAAACCGTATATAAATAGATTGTATAGTCTTTTTCAATAAGCTGATTTAGTGCATTAGCTAGCTGATTTTCTACTTTAATCTCATCTTGGCCATATATATTATTGAAACTTGTTCCCCAATTCGCTCCTACAGTTTTTTTGCCCTGGATTTCAGGAAGTATTTTTTGGGGGACTTGATGATTTAAAAGGAATGCGGAGTCTCCACTGATGTATAATTTATCTGTTACACCGTATTGCTTGAGAATCTTAAATGTCAGCGGACCCCTTACACCAGCCCAAACGCTTTCGTGAAATACCTTTTGTACTTTAAATTTCAAGAAATCAGTACCATCCAGGGGAATTTTGTCATTTCTTTCTAATTGTTGAATATAAGACTTGGGAAGCCAATCTATTCCAGTTCCCCACATCATAATTTTTTTATTTAATAACAGACATTGATGTAAATAATCAATGATATATGGATGAACGATATGGTTCTTTCTATTTATTATAGAACCCCCACCTAATACGATTAGATCAAAATCATCTATCCTTACATTTTTTAAATATTTATGCTCAATATTAACACAATCTAGTTTATAGGAGTCTCCCAATGTAGCGAATTGTTCTTTAAACAATTCGTACATTAATTCATCCCCTAGATTTTTATAGCCAATCCATCCGATATAAAGTACTTTTTTCACTATCATTGCTCCTTGACGACATCCAACTACAAATCACTTTCTGGAACTATCATTGCTTTTAAACATAATTGTTTATAATGTTCTGCTTTAAAGCTACCTGCACCCCTTGTAATAAGATAGTCTGTGTGATGTTCTCCTAGTTCCAGACATTTATCAAATGAAGCTATTGCAGCTGGATAATTTTTTATTTGAAATAAAAAAAGCCCTTTTAAAAAATGAAGATCTACATAATCCGGATAAAGAAGAAGAGCCTTATCAATACTAAAACTAGCAACTTCATAGCTCTTCGTCTCAAATAAAATATCATATTTCAAACGGTATAAAAGAGCAGGAGGTGTATATCCTTGCTGTAAAAATCCTAAGATTGATTTATTTATATAGTTAAAAGCTGTTTGATATTCTTTTAATCGATAAAATTCACTAGCTAAATGATATTCAATCCAAGGACTATGAGAACTGTCTTGAAATTCTTTAAAAAGGACCTGTAAATTCCTTCGAGATTTATTTCGTTGGTCTGTAATTTTTTTGAAATAACCATAATGATAAATTTCAGTATCAATACTTACTATATCATGAGATGATTCGAGTGATTGGGGTAGTTGGAGTGTTTCGTGAATTCGATTAGTAAATCGAATACCTACATGATTACGAAATAGTCGTGGCTGGTAATAGATAAAAGCATCTTCTTCTTGAATGGGTAGAGATTGACCGTAATAATTAACAATAGGCATATAAATCATTAACGCATTCGTTTGTTGTATTGCATCTTGTATTAATTTCGATTTTTGAACTTCCAATTTTTCATCAGCATCTAACCATAATATCCAATTACCACTAGCCTTTGATAAACCATAGTTACGGGCTTCTGCAAAATGATCATTCCATTCATAAGAAAAGATAGAAGCATTATAGTTCTTACAAATGTTAATCGTTTGATCGCTTGAGCCCGTATCCACAATAATAATCTCATTAACTAACTTTTGAACACTTTGTAAACATTGTTCAATAAAATCTTCCTCGTTTTTAACAATCATACAGAGTGAGATTGTCTGCGATGTCATTTAATCATCCCATCCGTTATAATTAATGATTCGGTGGTTTCCAAGGAGGAGAAGGTTCTTTCAAAATAATGATTTTAACAGTGGAAGCAGGGTAATAGTTCAGAATCTGAGAGATAATATTGTTGCATAACAATTGATTATCTGAATGGACAAAATGATGTTGCTTAATCAGGTGCTGTAATTTTTTTATTAATAAATAAGTATTATTACTTTCAATTGAATAGTAGGTAAAATGATCATCTGATAAAGGTATTACCTGATTATAGAGATAATGCCGATAATTCATATACATGTGCAGCTTTTCAATTAGGAGTAAAGATTGAATAATTTGTTTTTCAGTTAAATTTTTTTTTTTTTTTGAAGAAATTGCATAGGAATAAACAAAAAAATATTTTATTATCAATTTAATAAATGACTGTATGAAATGGTAATGATTTTCTACCGTTTTCATGACTTTCTTTTCATCGAAACTATGATTTGTTTGCAATGATTCAACTCCTCTCCTAAACGTTTCCTCTCGATTCATATCAATGATGGAAAGGCGTTACAGGCGCTTAATTCTAGCATTCTTTATTCTTTTCTTTACTTTGACACTTTGAACAAATACAAGGAATCACCTTTGTATCCTTACAGATATTATTTTTTTGTTTATCACATTTTTTAGAACATTTGTCTTTATCTTTCGAATCGCATTTTTCATGACATGCCTCATCATCAATTGAAATAACTTCTTCTAACTTAAATTGAAGTAATGTTTGAGAACTGACAATCGATCGCAGCATCTTATTGACGCTTGCATTTAATTTTATATAATCCTCAACGTTACAAGGATCCTTTTTTAAGAAATGTTGTATTTTTTCCCCTTCTGCATTCAAAATATGGGATAAACCAATCTCCTCTAATGCAATGGATGCAAGCAATAAATTGATCGTTTCACAACGGGTTAGTGAGATTTTTGGAGTAATGTTAGGAATAGTAGGTAATGACATATAGATCCTCCAATCCATTTTTGCCTTTATCAAATGACTAGGACGTTCTTTATAATATATGAGTTATGAAATAATTGGTTCCTAGTTATTTGAAATTAGAGTGGATATAAAACAGTTTAAGAAATCACTTTTTTATCGAAAAACTATATGCTTCTCAGACGAATTAGTGTTATGTAATAAGACAAGTGGTATGTCAACACTAGACTAGACAATTTTTTTAAGGTGTTCTATTTTGTATTCAATTGGGCTTAAATACCCCAGTGATCCGTGAATTCTTATATGATTAAACCAATGAACATAATCTTCTAATTCCAACTTTAACTGTTCTAAACTTTCAAAATATTTACCTTTTACAAATTCTGTCTTAATAATTTTAAATGTGGCTTCGGCTACTGCGTTATCATATGGGCAACCTTTCATGCTTAACGACCGTTTAATCTCGAATGTATCTAAAGCTTCATCGATTGTCTTGTTTTTAAACTCGTTTCCTCGGTCTGTGTGAAATAGTTGAATTTGTCTTAAATCAGCTTTAATCGTTGATAAGGCTTGGTAGACTAGTCCAGCATCTTTATTAGGACCGGCACTATGTCCAACAATTTCTCTATTGTAAAGATCAACAAATAGACATATGTAATGCCAATTTTTTTGGACCCTTACGTATGTTAAATCACTGACTACAACCGTTAATTCCTTTTGTTGATCAAATTCCCTATTCAACACATTTTCAACTTTAGATTCATTACATTTATCCACATGTGGCTTAAACTGGGCAACTGTATAGTTTGATACTAGCCCATTTTCTTTCATGATTCGGCCAATACGTCTTCTGGATGCAATTTTACCGAGTTTTTCCAACTCATGTTTTATCTTACGAGTGCCATAGTTCTGGCGGCTTTTATGAAAAATATCGATGATGGTAACAGTAAGTTCATCATCTGATTTAGATTGCTCTTTTGCTTCATAATAATAGGTACTTCTTGGGAGTTGTAGGACGTCGCACATTGCTGATATCGAGTATTTGTGACGATTATTTTTAATCACATTTACTTTCGTCCTAGTATCAGCTTGTTTTTGGCAAGTAGGAAATGTATCAAATGGCAATTAAAAATGTACCACTTGCCAATCCCTATATTTACTTATTGTGTAATAATGATTCTTTATACCGGTAGCTTTCTCCATTAAATACAATTAAATGAGAATGGTGAATCAGCCGATCGATCACAGCTTCCGTTAAGATCGGATCCCCAAATACGTGATTCCACTGACCAAATTGTAAATTCGTCGTCACAATCATGCTCTTTCTTTCATAACACATTGAGATGACTTGAAAAAGAAGTTCTGCCCCCTGTTTATGTAGAGGGATGTACCCTATTTCATCAAGAATCAGAAGATCGAGTTTCTCTATCTGCTTAAAGACCCGGCTCAACGAGCCTTTTTCGTGCGCATCTAGTAAGCTATTCACTAGACCAGTTACCGTATAAAATTTGATGCGCTTCTCTAATTTTTGAATCGCGTTTAAACCAATTAACGTGGATAAGTAGGTCTTTCCGGTACCCACACCTCCATAAAAGATTAGATTTTCTCCATTTTCAATAATGTGCCCGTTTAACAGATATTCTGCTGTGATGCCTTGAGCCATTTGAATGTGGGTCCATTCAAACGGCTTTCCTGCTATTTTAGGCAACGTTGCCTGAGAGAGTAATTGGTAACCTTTCGTTTTTCCCGTTGTTTCACTTCTTGTTCAAAGAGTTGGAGAAGATACTCCTCATGGCTCATTGCTTCGATTTCATGATAATGCTGACGAATCCAGCTTAATTTCAACCGTTTTGCATATTCTCGAATCTTTTGATCCATCACTGCTTCCCTCCTCTAGAAGGGAAAAGCTGATCATAATGCTCTAACCCTCTTGTCGCATTCGGTATGACAGGTAACGAACCTTTCGGTTGAATGATAGGGCGCTGTCCTCGTCCGTTAATAAGTTGATAAAACACTTGTTTAATCGATTCTACAGATGGATGCCCGTTTTCAGAGGCAAGCTGTAAAGCTTGCGTAGGTAACTCAAAATCGTAGTCTTTTAGAATCACCGATAAGAGCTGTAATGCTTGTTGTTTTTCTGACAGCGTACATTGTGTAAAGTATTGTTGCCACAATGGAGGTAACTGCTCGTAAAAACTCGTGTATTTCATCGCTGTCGGTCTTTTCGACATCAACGTTAGATACGGTTGCCATATCATCGATTTTTGTTCATTACCGTAAAGACGTGGATGGCAAACAATCGTGTCATAATCTTCTGTTAGGATCTCGATTCGGTTGTACGAGATTTTTGCCAAAACTGTGGATTGGGCAAAACGCGGAGACGTCGAATAGAGTTTATTTTCCACTCGAATATAGCCATACTTATCAGCTTTTACTTGTTCATACCGCACACACTCATACTCTTTCGCTGGTAACTGTAAAAACTACTCTTTATCTGCCAAATACAGTTCGGCAAGTACAATACCTTTTTGATAATGAAGACGGTTTCGATCCTTTTCTGCCTTTCCCCATAGCGTTTCATTCAGTTGTTCTATGTCATGCACCACAAGCTCCGGAAGAAAGAAGTTGTTTCGAACATATTTCACCATCGATTCCACATGTCCTTTTTC
>NZ_JAAIUV010000047.1 GCF_010975035.1 Neobacillus thermocopriae
CAAAAATGGTATAATAATTGACCCCGTAGGGGTCAAATTAAAGTTAATATAGACCAAAAATTGCTTAAAATTTGAAAAGGCATTTCGAATTAAGTTTATTCGGAATGCCTTTTGTCTACAATCTGAAAGAACCCTTTGGGTTCTTTTCTTAACAGTTCTGCATTTATTTCTGAATGGCGGTAGTCGTTATTATTTTCGTTCGCTTCATAATCGATTGTGCCACAGGATACAAAATAATCATCGAAATCGTGTTAAGAGCTGCAGCCGGTAAAACGGCCACTCCAAACAGTGCTGCAAATGGTCCTGGTAGTCCTACAAGCAAATAGGCAGAAGCTAAAAAGACGGTACCAGAGATAATGGTTCCTATGGCGGTTAGAAGGGCGACGCCAAAAATGGTTTTTCCATACTTCTTTAAAGCTAAAAATAAAGCGAAAAAGACCAATGCTGTGATAGGTTTATCAATAATATTTGGAATTTGTCCTCCTGGGAAACCTGTTGTTATGGCTGATAATATTCCTGTCACGATGGACAGAAGCAACACACTCTTGATTTCAGGAATAAGCAGAATTCCTAAAAACATCATAGCCAGCATCATATCCGGTTTAATGGTTAAGAAAGCTGGCATCACCGCATGCAGAACGACTCCAATCCCTGCCAGCAGTGACAGTACAACAAGTTTTTTCGTATTCATTTCTCATCTCTCCTCTGCTCTTCTAAACAACTGATTCCTCCTGCAGTGCGCTCTATGCCTGCAGCGAAGAACTAACGATATTATAACATAATAGTAACCTATTATAAAGATATAATTTTCAGACAATTATACTATAAATGTTTGCTAATATTAGCAGCCATTTCCTGAAGTTGATCTGGCGTATAATCACTTTGATTGTTTTTCCAAACGGCTCCGAAGCCATCTCCTTTACCGTATCTTGGAATTAAATGCATATGGTAATGGAATACAGTTTGTCCAGCCTGTTCACCATTGTTGTTAATGGTGTTTAGACCAACAGGCTCATATTCAGTTTTTAAAGCATTGGCGATAGCGGGTACTACTTCAAATAAATTTCTAGCAATTTCCGGTGTTAGTTCAAATAGGTTTTCTTTATGTACCTTTGGAATGACAAGAGTATGGCCTTTTGTCACTTGGCTGATATCCAAAAAAGCTAATACATGTTCATTTTCAAAAACTTTTGCAGATGGAATTTCACCTTTTATAATTTTGCAAAAAATACAATCACTCATATATACAACCCAGCCTTTCATTTTATGGTTTGTATTATTTTACCATGTTCAAATAAAAAGAAAAAGGCAGGATTCGCATGGAATCCCGCCCTCGAAGGGGAACTGCTTCAACATTGACTTTCGCTTCAGGAATGTTCTTTGATAAACACCTCATTTGACAATAAAGTGTTATTATAAAGAAACATTATTGTTCAAGCTGACCATCCCCTAAGTGTTTTTATCGGTTATCAACACCTATAAAAACGGACATAGTCTGCGATAAACACCTCATTTGCAATTTATTGCAATTGACCAGTGTTATTTGAACGCTAAATGGTTTTCCTGTACATTGTACATTACAACCATCCCCTTACCTGAAACGTTATATGAAGCTTTATGAGTTGAAACGGATATTGTCTTTGACAAACACCTCATTTCAATCTTGATGAATCACTTCATCAACTGATTTCCCCTTCGAAGATTATCATGTCCGATTACGAAAGAAATATACAAAATTACATTGAAAAAATGTGTTGCGGTTTTTCTGTAAGTCTTCCATTTGATAAAATAAATAGTAATCATGATACGGAAGGGCGTTGAGAATGTCTTTATTAACCATTGAAAATCTAGTTGGAGGATACACAAGAAATCCGGTCTTAAAAGATGTTTCATTTGATGTAAGGGAAAAAGAAATGGTTGGGTTAATTGGATTAAATGGTGCAGGTAAGAGTACCACTATTAAACATATCATTGGATTAATGGATCCACATCGTGGTGTCATAAAGATAAAAGGAAAAACGTTTAAGGAAGATAAAGAGGCATATCGAAAATTGTTTACGTTTGTTCCGGAGACACCAATTTTATATGAAGAATTAACATTGGAAGAGCATTTAAGATTGACTGCAATGGCTTACGGATTAAATGAGTCTACATATAAGAATCGTATTACCACATTACTGCGAGAATTTCGAATGGAGAAGCGCTTAAATTGGTTTCCTGCGCATTTTTCTAAAGGAATGAAGCAGAAAGTCATGATTATGTGTGCTTTCTTAGTCCAGCCCTCACTATATATCGTTGATGAACCATTTGTTGGACTTGACCCGCTTGGTATTCAATCCTTACTGGATTTAATGAAAAAAATGAAAGAAAATGGGGCAGGTATTTTAATGTCCACGCATATCCTAGCCACCGCAGAAAAATACTGTGACCGATTTGTCATTTTACATGAAGGAAAAATTCGGGCCCAAGGTACACTTGAGGAGTTAAGGGAACAATTCTCCATGCGTGGAGCAACACTGGATGAAATATATATTCAATTAACAAAGGAAGAAAATTATGTTTGATGATAAAAAGCTTTGGAGAAACCGTATAGGGGTTCGCGTAAAAGAGCTGAATAGATATTTACGGTATATTTTTAACGGTCATCTTGTAATTGTCCTAATTTTTTTAATTGGGAGCGGGGCTTATTATTATCAGCAATGGATTGATACGCTTTCATCTAATTTTCCGGCTGAGATCATTATGGCTATTATCCTTGGATTATTTCTTGCCTATAGTCCGGTATATAATTACTTGCTTCATGCCGATCAAGTATTCTTGCTGCCACTTGAGAATCAATTGAGAGGTTATTTTCGTTGGTCGAAAATAAGTAGTTTTATTTTTCAAGGGTATATTCTTTTACTAGTCTTAGCGGTACTTATGCCAATGTATGTCAAGGTTAGTGGGACAAACTATCGTTTGTTTTTTCCAATCCTACTTCTTCTTTTGGTGGTAAAGGCTTGGAATTTAGTAGTTTCTTGGCATATAACTTATTTTGTCCCATCCTCTGTTCACAGATCGGACATGGCTGTTCGGTATTTTGTGAATACGACGTTCTCGTATTTGTTACTAAAACAAGCAAATTTTCTTGTGCTATTGTGTATAGGATTTATTATGATGATTTATTATTATTTCTTCCATTCTCGAACAAAAGAAATAGGGTTAAAATGGGATTTATTAATTGAGCAGGAAGAAAAAAGAATGGCTTCGTTTTACCGACTGGCGAACTTGTTTACAGACGTTCCGAAACTTAAGGATACAGTTAAACGAAGAAAATGGCTAGATCAATTCCTACGTGGAATTTCCTTTTCAAAAGAAAAGACATTTTTATATTTGTATTCAAGAACCTTTTTAAGGTCTTCCGATTACTTAGGATTATTTGTCCGCTTAACGATTATTGGTTCACTTGCCATTTACTTTATTTCCTTTGGTTTAGGGCAATTATTACTGATTGTATTATTTTTATATTTAACGGGTTTTCAACTGCTTCCTCTTTGGAAGCATCATCAAAATAAGCTTTGGGTAGATTTATACCCAGTGGATCCAAAACATAAGCAGAACGCTTTTCAATTTTTGTTAATGGTCATAATGTCTATAGAAGCAGTATTTTTTGCCTTCATGCTTTCCATTAAGGGCGAATTTCTATATGCATTGGTTGGTTTAATTATCGGATTGATGTTTAATTGGATATATGTTTATTTTTATAGTAAAAATCGTTTAAAGTTTTAGAAGTCCTCATCCAGTTGGAATGGGGATTTTTTTTGAAACCAAGAACTAAACTCTTCGTATTACTTTGTAAACGAAGTTGGTGGGGTGGACCAATGAATGAGTATGAATTAAAAGTATTTGATGAAATTGAAGATTGGAAACGAAAAATCACTCGTCGCTCTGGGATGATGAACCGTGTTTCCAAAAAAGCACAAGAGAAAATAAACGAATTTATTCCGGAAAAGGTTCATGAGTTAATGACAGAGAGTATTAAAGGAATGGTGAAGGCGACATTATTTGGTTCTCAACTAACGACCAATAGAAAACAGGCAATCGGATTATCATTAGAGGAAAGAGATGAGCTTGTTAGGATAAAAATCTCTAGCTTTCAGAAAACCGCCATTATTGAAGGGGCAGGAACAGGGGCAGGAGGAATCTTACTTGGTCTAGCGGATTTTCCGCTACTATTAACAATCAAAATGAAATTTTTATTTGAAGCAGCCGCTATTTATGGGTTCGATACGAAAGAATATGAAGAACGTTTATTTTTACTACATGTATTTCAGCTTGCTTTTTCTAGTGATGAAATTCGTCGGAATACGTTAGCAGTAATTGAAAATTGGGAGCAGCGAAAAAAGGAGCTAGTTGAAATGGATTGGCGGAAGTTTCAACAAGAGTATCGTGATTATATAGATTTTGTCAAAATGCTGCAGCTCGTACCAGGAATTGGAGCCTTTGTTGGTGCTTATGCCAATAATAATCTTCTTAAAACTCTAGGTGAAACAGCCATGAATGCGTATCGATTACGAATTTTACAAAAAGCCCAATAAAAAATCGTAAATGCTTTTTTAGTGGGTAGATAGTTCGTTCAGAACTAATATTGTGTTATTTCTAGCTGGAATAGTGGTGCCAATATGGAATACATTAAAGTATTTCGATCATAAAATAAACAATTAGGGAATTTTTAATTATATAAGGGTATAAATAGTTAAATGACTAGGAGGGATGCAATGGAAGTCATTATAACAAGTGTATGTTCAGCTATTATAATATTTATCACGGTGTTTTATATGTTAAAGGCATTTAAAATTGCTTATAAGCGAAATGAGATATCATTTCAAAAATTTATTTTTATTTCAATTTCATCCATCATTACAGGTGTAATCATTGCTTCTGTATTTCCAATTGGTTATCAAAAAATATTTGATATCCTTTTCAACTAAAAGTAATAAAAGATCTTCGATTAAGAAGATCTTTCAGACTGTCGACAAAATCCTTTTTTAAAGGATTTTGTCGACATTTTTTGTATAATTATGTCATAGAATATCGAGGTGATATTGAAATGCTTACTAAAAATACACAAGTAAATCGAGATCAA
>NZ_JAAIUV010000048.1 GCF_010975035.1 Neobacillus thermocopriae
TGGCTTCCTGGCATAGAACTCATGCCCGCCGAGGCTCCATGTCAAGCCACGAAAGGTAACTGTAATTTAAATTAGAAAGTGGTTTGGAATTTAATTTATTTGTGTCCGGAATATTGACGTAGGTCCAAAATTTTAAAAGTAACTTATATAATATTTACCTCTTTTAATTAGCTATTTAATTGATTCTTTTTACAGCCCATCATATAGATTTTTGGATTGCTGTTTTATTTAGTTATCTATACAATCTCGGAAAAGCCTATAATGAAGAGGAAGAGAAGGATGTATTTGAAAGGAATGAATAAATTTTGTTTAATTTAGAAAGTAGTCAGAATCAATGGAAGGAGATAACAGAGAGAAAAATACGGTATGATTCGAAAATTGTAGAATATAAATGTAATTTGTTATGTGTTCAAAGTCAATGTATCGTTTTGTTTCACATTATTAAAGAAGCTTTTACCATACAAGTTAATCATATGAATATCACTATTCCAGTAGGGAGTTATACCATTGCTTATTATTGGGAAGATCGTCCATATAATTTATATTTTTGGAGAGATAAAGATGGAAATTATTTAGCTTCGTATTTTAACATTGTAAAAAATACAAAGTTCGAAGAAAATGTGGTTTCCTTTGAAGATTTAATAATAGATGTACTAGCACTTCCGAATGGTGAATATTTTATTTTGGATGAAGATGAATTACCAGAAGCATTAGAGAGATTTGAGAATGGTTCAGTTAAACGTTCATTAGAAACATTATTAAGCTCAATTCATCACATACTCTCTCAAACGATTAAAGAATCTGAAAGTATATATAACCATCAAAGATTTATTCCACTTTTAAATAAGGGCTGAGAAGTCCTTTTCCAAGGATTTGAAACCATTCATATTACTACAAGTAGTAAAAAACTAATCCCATATGAAGGTTTGAGAAAATACAAAAATCCAAGAAATGCACTAAAAACATTTCTTGGGTTCCCTTGTTTATATAGGACTTTATGAAGAAGTATTTAAACATAGGATTTTTCAAGATTTCCAATAAAAACGTTGTAGAAGTGTGTAAGAGTAAACCATATACGTTATTATGGTACGTTTATAGACCTTCAAAATTGTTTATCCATTTCTTTTCATTGTCAAAAAGCAAATCCCACTTTTTCGATTTTATCCAATCAAATAAATCACTAATTTCCTTATAATCCTTTATAAAACGAACTAGAAATTCCAACCCTATTAAAAGATCATCACTTTTCACCGTTCTTTTTCTTTTCAATATAGTTTTTATACGAACAATTACAGGGTTAATGGCCGATTCATCCCCATGTTTTTTGATAGCTAACAATGCATAGCACTTAACTGAGGAAGACCTATCTTCTAAAGCGTTTAAAAAAATAGGAAGTAAAGAATGATCACCTAATTCACTTAATGCCCACAAAACTGAACATTTAGTATCTCCTTTTGTATGTTGAAGTAAATATATTAGGTAAGGAATAGACTTATTTGTACCAATTTCACATAATACTGAACATGCATATCTTAAATCATTTTCATCTGTTGCATGCGAAATAATTTTAATGATTGCTTCCTCTGCTAGACAACTTTTACAAGCCCGTATTGCCTTCATTGCAGAATGTCTAACTAAATGACGTTTATCATTGATAAGTTTAATAATAGGTGTACAATCTTCTACCTTCCTTTGTTCCGCAATTCCTTCAAGTATCCGCATTAATAAATAATTATTCTTTTCCGTTTCAAGCCCTTTAAAAAGAATATCTAATACACGTTTATCTCCAGTATTGGCACCAATTTTACTTAATATGAAGTAAATATTGTTCCTAGTATCTATTTCTTTTGTTTTTTCTAATAAATAATGTAAAAAAGGAATATGATTAATATCTGTTAGTTTTTCTGCTTTTCGATAAGCCTGAAAAGATAGAGATTCTTCACTTAAAAGTTCTCTCTCACTATCTGACATTTCTTTGATTAAATCTAACAGTTGTTCTTCATCCATAAAAGTACACTCCCTATTACCTTCCATAATCTATGGTTCTACACCGTAACCATTCATCCCTTCTTAAATGTTTTTACATTCGGCTTTTTAATTTTGGTAATAAAAAAGAACATGAAAAACTTCATGTTCTGCGTATGCTCAAGTATTTTAGACTGAAACATATATATAAAAAAGTTGAATTTTTAATTTACCCTGCAAAAAAATGCTAAGGCCTTTGATGAACGACTTAACATTTATTGAACTTTTACAGCTCATCATAAATTTCTTATATTAATAAGTAAAATCTCAACTACATTATAAATTTGAGTAAAGTTAACATAAAAAATCCTGCAATCGAACATGAAGGATTTAAATTGTTTTAAATATAAATAGTCATTTCTATAAACGTTTGACTATTAAATAAATTAATCAAAGTATCTTTTTATCAATTAAATAGAATCATAAATGTAAATAATTAGCTATGCTAAAAATTACTTGAGAGTAAAATAAAGTACCCAAATAAAGCCTAGAAACAAAATACCTACTATAAAACGAAATCACTCCTCAAAATTAACCTTTTTTAAAGAATTTTATAATGGCATTTCCAATAATTATAGCTAAAATCAAACACCATACATATGTACTTATATCTTTAGGTAAAAATTTCAATAAATAGGTCAATTCCCTTATCTATGGCACTATCTATTTTTTTTTGCGTATTTTTTTAGAATACTTGCTAGTGCCTTTGCTGTCATAGTTGCTTTATCCTTGGGTGTAAACGTAGGTTCTCCAACTAAGTCATATCATCAGTCAACTTAGCACGACATGTTCTTAGCACAGTGATTCTCTTCTAAGCATAAGATTCGATTCATCTGAATTTTGAATAAGACGCAAGCATTATTAAAAAAAAAGACTTCCAGCATAAATGCTGAAAGCCTTAATTTATAAGGATCTAACCCTATTACGATACCGGTGGTCGGGGTCGAACCGACACTCCCGAAGGAACACGATTTTGAGTCGTGCGCGTCTGCCAATTCCGCCACACCGGCATATTATGGAGGCGGCAACCGGATTCGAACCGGTGGTAAAGGTTTTGCAGACCTCTGCCTTACCACTTGGCTATGCCGCCTTAATTTTTGGAGCGGAAGACGGGATTCGAACCCGCGACCCCCACCTTGGCAAGGTGGTGTTCTACCACTGAACTACTTCCGCAAATATGGCTGGGCTAGCTGGATTCGAACCAGCGAATCACGGAGTCAAAGTCCGTTGCCTTACCGCTTGGCTATAGCCCAATAATATAACAATTAGCAATTATTTTCAATAATAAATTTAATGGGGCGATCGATGGGAATCGAACCCACGAATGCCAGAGCCACAATCTGGTGCGTTAACCACTTCGCCACGACCGCCATCATATTATTTTGGCAGGGGTAGTAGGAATCGAACCCACATCAAAGGTTTTGGAGACCTCCGTTTTACCATTAAACTATACCCCTATTACAATGGTGGAGGGGGACGGATTCGAACCGCCGAACCCTGAGGGAGCGGATTTACAGTCCGCCGCGTTTAGCCACTTCGCTACCCCTCCACTTATTTAAAATTAATTGTATAAATGGTGGCTCAGGACGGAATCGAACCGCCGACACAAGGATTTTCAGTCCTTTGCTCTACCGACTGAGCTACTGAGCCGAAATATCAAACTCCCTTACGGGATTACTATCTTCAAGTGGCGGTCTGGACGGGACTCGAACCCGCGACCTCCTGCGTGACAGGCAGGCATTCTAACCAACTGAACTACCAGACCTTATTGCGGGGGCAGGATTTGAACCTGCGACCTTCGGGTTATGAGCCCGACGAGCTACCGGACTGCTCCACCCCGCGATTATATTAATCTAAAAATATGGTGGAGGATGACGGGATCGAACCGCCGACCCTCTGCTTGTAAGGCAGATGCTCTCCCAGCTGAGCTAATCCTCCATGATGGTGACCCCTACGGGATTCGAACCCGTGTTACCGCCGTGAAAGGGCGGTGTCTTAACCACTTGACCAAGGGGCCATATTAAAAACTTGATTATGGCGGAGAGCAAGGGATTTGAACCCTTGATACG
This sequence comes from Neobacillus thermocopriae, assembly GCF_010975035.1. GTDB lineage: Bacteria > Bacillota > Bacilli > Bacillales > Cytobacillaceae > Neobacillus > Neobacillus thermocopriae. Next base: position 4,095 of record NZ_JAAIUV010000048.1, read on the forward strand.
CGGTTAGCGTATACACGATTTCCAATCGTGCTCCTTCGACCACTCGGACAGCTCTCCGTATAAATGGCTCCGCAGGCAGGATTCGAACCTGCGACCGATCGGTTAACAGCCGATAGCTCTACCACTGAGCTACTGCGGAATAATCTACAGCCTGGCAGCGTCCTACTCTCACAGGGGCTTTCGCTCCAACTACCATCGGCGCTGAGAAGCTTAACTTCTGTGTTCGGTATGGGAACAGGTGTGACCTTCTCGCCATTGCCACCAGACCATGCATTCGACACTATTTTATTATAATGACTTTTTTATATTTTGCAAGAGGAAATTTTCATTTTTTTTCATTCCCTCAAAACTAGATAATGCAGAAGAAGTCAGAAAGAACGAGTTCGCCAAAAGCGAATGACTTCACTTTATTATTTGGTTAAGTCCTCGATCGATTAGTATCAGTCAGCTCCACACGTCACCGTGCTTCCACCTCTGACCTATCAACCTGATCATCTTTCAGGGATCTTACTAGCTTAACGCTATGGGAAATCTCATCTTGAGGGGGGCTTCATGCTTAGATGCTTTCAGCACTTATCCCTTCCGCACATAGCTACCCAGCGGTGCCTTTGGCAAGA
>NZ_JAAIUV010000049.1 GCF_010975035.1 Neobacillus thermocopriae
CTTAAAAAATTGTCCATGCAGGCGATGCTTACTTTTGCTGCAATGAATTTAAAGAAACTGGCAAACTGGACTTGGACTAGTCCAAAAATGGTATAATAATTGACCCCGTAGGGGTCAAATTAAAGTTTATATAGACCACAAATTGCTTAAAATTTGAAAAGGCATTTCGAATTAAGCTTATTCGGAATGCCTTTTGTCTACAATCTGAAATGCCCAGCTATTAGCTGGGCATTTTTTAATTTAGCAAAGTTTTCATTTTTCATTTGTAGACATGTTTGTTTGTTTGCTTTTAAATAACTTTTGACTGATCATTGTTTGAATGGTCAAAAACAACCCGCCAACTACCCAATAAAGTGGGAGAGCGGCTGGGGCATTGAAAGAAAAAATGACAATCATCAGCGGAGATAAGAGCCCCATAAATTTCATTTGTTCTCTTTGTTGTTCAGGGATATTCGCTTGTGAAACCTTAAATTGAAAATAATAAATAATCCCTGCTAATATAGTAATGATAATATCAGGTTGTCCAAGACTGAACCATAGAAATTGATGGGTAGCGATTTCATGAGAATTTCTAATCGCAAAATAAAGTCCTGTTAAAATCGGCATTTGTATGAGGATTGGTAAACACCCCATGTTTAAAGGATTGATTCCATGTTTTTTGTAAAGTCCCATCATTTCCATTTGAAGCTCTTGTTTTTTCTTAGGATCCTCTTCCGTTTTTAACCGTTGTTGAATGGCCTCCATTTCAGGCTTTAGTATATCCATTTTTTCCTTCATGGCCATTTGAGTTTTATATTGTTTTAGCATAAGAGGCATAAGGGCAAGACGAATAAGGAGTGTAACAAGAATGATCGCTAGTCCATAACTATCATTAAAGAGTTCGGCCAAAAAATGAATAATGACAGTAAAAGGATCCACTAAATATTGCTGGAACAATAATATCACCTCGCAAAGAAACCAATAATATGAGTATAATGAAGTTAAATATATTTCGCAAATAATTGGAATAGTAATAACAAAAGGCGGAAAGCTCCGCCTTTTTAGATTGAAAAAATCATTTTCATCTTTTATTCAATTGAGAGTTTGGAATGCTGTCTCCAGTGAGACTTCAATATTTGATAGGCAATTTCTACATTTTCGTCACTTGGTGGTTCAATATGCTTTAATGGATATTCATGACCTAATGCTTCCCACTTGTAAATACCTAATTTATGATAGGGGAGAATTTCGATTTTTTGGACATTATTTAGCGTACCGATAAATTCGCCCAGCTTCTGGAGATCATTTAGGTCATCGGTTATCGTTGGAACGAGAACATGACGAATCCAAATAGGAATTTCTCTATCAGATAGAAACTTGGCAAATTCAAGAATGTGATCATTGGTCATTCCAGTTAGCTGGATATGCTTTTTCCGATTTATATGTTTTACGTCCAATAAAATCAAATCAGTAAATTGTAAGAGCTCCTCAAGCTGTTTAATAAAAAGTTTTGAATGAGAAAAACACCCTCCTGAGGAATCAATGGTCGTATGAATCCCTTTCTTTTTACATTCTTTAAATAATTCGATTAGAAATGAGATTTGAAGCAGTGGTTCTCCACCACTGACCGTAATGCCACCTCCGGAAGCTTGGATGAAAGGTAGATAAGAATCTAAATCATCCATGATTTCGGAAACAGTCATCGTTTTCCCGGTGCCAATTTCCCATGTATCAGCATTATGACAAAACTGGCAGCGCAAAAGGCACCCTTGTGTAAAAATTACATAGCGAATGCCAGGTCCATCAACCGTTCCAAATGTTTCAATGGAATGAATATTTCCGATCATGATGATGGTTCTCCTTCCGTTTAACAGCAAGAGCTTTAATGAAATGTTTATAATGACTCGTGGAATGTACGGTTTATAACATCTAGCTGCTGTTCTCTTGTAAGTTTAATAAAGTTGACCGCATATCCAGAGACACGAATCGTCAATTGCGGGTATAACTCCGGATGTTCCATTGCGTCTAAAAGGGTTTCCCTATTAAAGACGTTAACATTTAAGTGATGCCCAGATTTTATGGCATAGCCATCTAAAATCGATACTAAATGACTAATCCGGCTTTCTTCATCCTTACCTAAAGCTTTAGGGACGATAGAAAACGTATTGGAAATACCGTCCATTGCATAGCTGTATGGAAGTTTGGCAACGGAAGATAGGGAAGCCAATGTTCCTTTAGTATCACGGCCGTGCATTGGATTGGCACCAGGGGCAAATGGTTCGCCAGCTCGTCGTCCATCTGGTGTATTGCCTGTTTTCTTACCATAAACAACATTAGAAGTGATGGTGAGAATTGATAATGTATGCATGGAATTGCGATAGGTTTGATGTTTGCGAAGCTTCTTCATAAAACTTTCAACGATTTCGACAGCAATTTGATCAACGCGATCATCATTGTTCCCGTATTTAGGGAAGTCTCCAATAGTATCAAAATCCACAGCCAAGCCGTGTTCATCACGAATGACTTTGACATTTCCATACTTAATGGCGCTTAGGGAGTCAGCCACAACACTTAATCCTGCAATCCCCGTCGCCATTGTTCGGAGAATATGTGTGTCATGCAGAGCCATTTCAATTCGTTCGTAACTGTATTTATCATGCATGTAATGAATGATATTTAATGTATTGATATAAAGTTCGGCCAGCCATTCCATAATTTGATCAAATTTTTCCATTACTTCATTGTACTCTAATACATCAGAGGTAATTGGCCGGAATTTTGGTCCAATTTGAATTTTTAATTTTTCATCGATACCGCCATTGATCGCATATAGTAATGCTTTTGCAAGGTTGGCGCGTGCTCCAAAGAACTGCATTTGTTTACCGATTTCCATGGCTGAAACACAGCAGGCTATGCCATAATCATCACCATATTCAAGGCGCATGATGTCGTCATTTTCGTATTGAATCGAACTTGTCTTAATCGACATTTTTGCACAATACTTTTTAAAGTTTTCAGGTAGTTTAGTAGACCAGAGAACAGTTAAATTTGGTTCTGGTGCTGGGCCTAAGTTTTCAAGTGTATGAAGGAAGCGGAATGAATTTTTAGTGACTAGCGGACGTCCATCGATTCCCATCCCTGCGATGGATTCTGTTACCCAAGTCGGATCACCGCTGAAAAGTTCATTATACTCAGGCGTACGTGCAAACTTTACGAGGCGTAGTTTCATGACAAAGTGATCAACTAATTCTTGTGCTTCCTCCTCGGTTAATGTACCGTTTTTTAAATCTCTTTCAATGTAGATATCTAGGAATGTTGATACCCGGCCAAGGCTCATAGCTGCGCCGTTTTGCTCTTTAATCGCTGCAAGATAAGCAAAATATAGCCATTGAAAGGCTTCTTTTGCATTCTTTGCAGGACCAGAAATATCGAAGCCATAGCTTTCGGCAAGATTCTTTAATTCTTTAAGAGCTCGGTATTGTTCTGAGAGTTCCTCTCTTAACCGTATGGTTTCTTCTGTCATGATTTTACTTGTATTTCGGAAATCTTTTTGTTTTTCTTTCATTAAGAAATCGACACCATACAAAGCTACTCGGCGGTAGTCACCGATAATACGACCGCGGCCGTAAGCATCTGGAAGACCGGTAATAATCCCTGCTTTTCGGGCAAGTAGCATTTCTTCTGTGTAAGCATCGAATACTCCTTGGTTATGCGTTTTTCGATACTCAGTAAAAATCCGTTCAATCAATGGATTTAATTGATATCCATAAGCTTCACATGACTGTTTCGCCATGCGGATACCACCAAATGGTTGGAGTGAGCGTTTAAATGGTTTATCTGTTTGTACGCCTACTACTTTTTCTAAATCTTTATTTAAATAACCAGGTCCATGAGAAGTGATGGTAGATACAGTTTCCGTATCCATTTCAAGAACGCCGCCTTTTTCACGTTCTTTTTTGGTTAAATCCATTACTTGACTCCATAGGATTTTAGTTGCTTCTGTAGCACCTGCTAAAAATGTTTCATCACCTTCGTACGGAGTATAGTTTTTCTGGATAAAGTCCCGAATGTTCACTTCCTTAGTCCAAACACCTTTTGTAAAACCTTTCCATTGTTCCATATAGGCTCACCTCTTGTTTGAAATAAAAAGATATATAACAGTTTGGAGTTATATTTTACGATTTGAGTATAACAGGTAAGGAAGTGAAAGGAGTGGGAGGTTTGTTAAGATATTGTGAAATGTTAATTTTTAAGGAGAGTTTATGAAGTTTCCTTGAACAAATTAAGAATGAAAAGTGAATCTGTTATATAAAAATTTATTGAGCTGTTACTTCTGTTCTATAAGAAGTAGTGATAATTAGACGTAAAAAGTAGAAAGTCAAAAAAAAAAAAAACAGGAATTTACTCCTGTTTCAGACTGTCGACAAAATCCTTTTTTAAAGGATTTTGTCGACATTTTTTGTATAATTATGTCATAGAATATCGAGGTGATATTGAAATGCTTACTAAAAATACACAAGTAAATCGAGATCAATTA